>JBCCUK010000012.1:0-109715 GCA_039196965.1 Pseudomonadota bacterium
AAGTTCCCGAGATATTTTCAGTTTCTTCGAATTTGTCTTCGGATGGGTATTCGGAGCTTTATGCGGCATCGGTGTCTGATCCGGAGGGGTTCTGGCGGCGCGCGGGTGCGCGGCTGGACTGGATCACGCCCTATACGAAGGTGAAGGACACAAGCTTCGCCCTGGAGGACTTCCACATTCGCTGGTTCGAGGATGGGGTTCTCAATGTCTCGGCCAATTGCATCGACCGACATGTCGAGACCCGCGGTGACAAGACGGCCCTGATCCTGGAAGGCGATGAGCCGGGCGATGTCAAATCGGTAACCTATAAAGAGCTTCTGGGGGAAGTCTCCCGGTTCGCCAACGTCCTCAAAAAACTCGGCGTCAAGAAGGGTGACCGGGTGACGATCTATATGCCGATGATCCTGGAGGCCGCCTATGCCATGCTCGCCTGCGCCCGGATCGGGGCGGTGCACTCTGTGGTGTTTGGCGGGTTCTCTCCGGAGGCCCTGGCCGGGCGCATCACCGATTGCGACAGCCGCTTTGTCATCACCGCCGATGAAGGCATGCGGGGCGGGCGGATTGTCCCCTTGAAGGCAAATGCCGACGCTGCCGCCGAGATTGCCGGCACCGAGCTGACCCAGCTCGTCATCCGGCGTACCGGTAATGACGTGGCCTGGCAGGACGGCCGCGACCACTGGCTCCATGAGGTGGCGGCAACCGTCTCCGATGACTGCCCGCCGGAGCCGATGAGTGCCGAGGACCCGCTCTTCATCCTCTATACGTCAGGCTCCACCGGTAAGCCGAAGGGGGTCCTCCATACGACCGGTGGCTATCTTGTCTGGGCCTCGATGACCCATGAATATGTCTTCGATCTGAAGGAAGACGATGTCTACTGGTGCACCGCCGATGTCGGCTGGGTCACGGGCCATTCCTATATTGTCTACGGACCGCTGGCGAACGGGGCGACGAGCCTGATGTTCGAGGGGGTGCCGACCTATCCCGATGCCTCCCGCTTCTGGCAGGTCTGCGATGATCATAAGGTGACCCTGTTCTACACCGCGCCGACGGCGATCCGCGCCCTGATGCGGGAAGGCGAGGGGCCGGTGAAGGCGCACAGCCGGTCCTCCATCCGCCTTTTGGGCACGGTCGGTGAGCCGATCAATCCGGAGGCCTGGGAGTGGTATTTCCACACGGTCGGTGAGGGCAGATGTCCGATTGTCGACACCTATTGGCAAACCGAAACCGGGGCCTCGATGATGGTGCCGCTTCCCGGGGCGACGGAGATGAAGCCGGGCGCAGCCTCCCATCCCATGTTCGGGGTGCAGCCGAAACTCCTCGATGCCGAGGGGGCTGAGCTCTCCGGGGCCACCGAAGGCAATCTCGTCATCGGTGACAGTTGGCCGGGCCAGATGCGCACGGTCTATGGCGACCATCAGCGCTTCATCGACACCTATTTCACCACCTATCCAGGCTACTATTTCACCGGCGATGGCTGCCGGCGGGACGAGGATGGCTTTTACTGGATCACCGGCCGCGTCGATGATGTGATCAATGTCTCCGGTCACCGCATGGGCACAGCCGAGGTGGAAAGCGCCCTTGTCTCCCATGACGCGGTGGCCGAGGCCGCCGTGGTCGGCTATCCCCACGACATCAAGGGTCAGGGCATCTATGCCTATGTCACCCCGGTGGCAGGGGTTGAGGCCGGCCCTGAGCTCCGCGTCGAGCTTGTCCGCCATGTCCGCAAGGAAATCGGCCCGATCGCGACGCCCGACCTCCTGCAGTTTGCCGTGGGTCTGCCCAAGACCCGGTCCGGCAAGATCATGCGCCGCATCCTGCGCAAAATCGCCGAGGACGATTTCTCCAACCTCGGAGACACCTCAACCCTCGCAGAACCAGACGTCGTCAATGACCTCATCCAAAATAGAATGAATCGTTGAAGGAAATTCATGGGGAATAGGGTCAACTGGCTGGACGTGCGTTAAGCCGGAGGCTATCTGCGCCCTATTTCCTGATGTGTTGCTACTTCAGAGCCTCTTTAATGGCTCGAATCGAGACTTTTCTGTAGAAAATGATGTTTTGTAAGGCTGATCATGATGTGTTTTCCGCCTTAAAAGTAGGACAACAGATCGCTTCTGTCTGGGAAAACAGCGTAAAAGGCGCTTCTGACTGGTCGAATATGCCTGAATAATAACTTATAAATCTTTGTTTTTTATGAATATATGTTCAAATCGGGGATGATTGCGCATGCTTGGTTGGGGCATTCAAAATGTTCACAAGGTTTTCAACCAATTGCGACAAACTTGAAACTCAACCACATTTTAAATACCTACGCAGCATAGAGCCACTAAAATTGCTTAAGAGTTTCACAGCTGGCGCTGTTCCGAAGCGCCGCACCATTGGTAGAGACGACGATGAGTTTGTACGAAGATTATCTATCCGAAATTGCCACGCGCAAGGATCAAGGCCTGAATCCCAAGCCGATTGAGAGCAGTGAGCTTGTCAGCGAACTTATTGCGCAGATTAAAGACCTAGAGAACGAGCACCGGGCGCAGTCTCTTGATTTCTTCATTTACAACACGCTACCGGGCACAACGAGCGCGGCGGGGGAAAAAGCTAAATTTCTGAAGGACATCATACTCAATAACTCTATCGTCGAAGAGCTATCTCCACCTTTTGCCTTCGAACTGCTCTCTCATATGAAGGGCGGCCCATCAGTCGAAGTTCTGCTTGATCTTGCGCTAGCGGATAATGCTTCGATTGCCCAACAGGCTGCGGATGTATTGAAGACCCAAGTCTTCCTCTATGAAGCCGACACTGAGCGACTCGAGGTCGCCTACTCTGGCGGAAGTGAAATCGCCAAGGAAATTCTGGAAAGCTACGCCAAGGCTGAGTTCTTCACCAAGCTTCCGGATATTGATGAGACAATCCAGGTTGTGACCTACATCGCTGCCGAGGGTGACGTTTCGACCGACTTACTATCTCCCGGCAATCAAGCGCATTCCAGATCGGACCGGGAGCTGCACGGTAAGTGTATGATCTCTGAAATGGCCCAGGCCGAAATACACGACTTGCAAAGACAGCATCCCGATAAGCGAGTTATGCTCATTGCCGAGAAAGGGACCATGGGCGTCGGATCTTCAAGAATGTCTGGCGTAAACAACGTGGCTTTGTGGACAGGTAAGCAGGCCAGTCCCTATGTGCCTTTCGTAAATATTGCACCAATTGTTGCAGGCACCAATGGCATTTCGCCGATCTTCCTTACAACCGTTGGCGTTACCGGGGGTATTGGTGTCGACCTGAGAAATTGGGTCAAAAAACTAGATGCAGAAGGTCAGCCTGTCCTTGATGAAAATGACGATCCTGTTTTGGAGCAGGTTTATTCTGTAGATACCGGAACTGTACTGACAATTAATACGAAAACCAAAAAGTTATATAATGAGGATGGCAGCAAAGAGCTTGTTAATATCTCTTCTTCCCTAACACCACAAAAGGTAGAATTTATAAAAGCGGGCGGATCCTACGCAATCGTCTTCGGCAAGAAGCTGCAGAACTTTGCAGCTGAAACACTGGGTATAAAACTGCCGCCTGTATATGCAGTATCCAAAGAAATATCGCATGAGGGGCAAGGTCTTACAGCGGTCGAAAAGATATTCAATAAAAACGCTATGGGTGTGACGAAGGAAACTGTCTTGCATGCCGGATCTGATGTCCGAGTCAAGGTGAATATTGTCGGATCGCAAGATACGACCGGATTGATGACGTCCCAGGAATTGGAGGCTATGGCGGCCACAATCATCTCTCCAACGGTCGATGGCGCTTACCAGTCTGGCTGCCACACGGCCTCAGTATGGGATAAGAAAGCTCAAGCGAATATTCCGAAGCTGATGAGTTTTATGAACCAGTTCGGTCTGATTACCGCAAGGGATCCCGAGGGCGTATATCATTCTATGACCGATGTTATTCATAAGGTCCTGAATGATATTACAGTTGATGATTGGGCTGTGATCATTGGCGGCGACTCACATACACGAATGTCCAAGGGCGTCGCTTTCGGAGCCGACTCCGGAACTGTTGCCTTGGCTCTCGCCACCGGCGAGGCGACCATGCCCATCCCGGAGTCTGTCAAGGTGACCTTCAAAGGGACGCTGAAGGATCATATGGATTTCCGTGATGTGGTTCATGCGACCCAGGCACAAATGTTGAAAAAATTCGGCGACAATGTTTTTCAAGGGCGCGTTATCGAGGTCCACATAGGTACGCTTATCGCCGATCAAGCATTTACCTTCACAGACTGGACGGCCGAGATGAAGGCCAAGGCGTCGATCTGTATCTCAGAGGACGAAACACTTATTAAGTCTCTCGAAATTGCGAAGAGCAGAATTCAGATTATGATCGATAAGGGCATGGAGAATAGTGCCCAGACCCTGCACAGTCTGATCAAGATTGCCGACAAGCGGATAGCGGAGATCCGATCAGGTGAAAATCCCGCGTTGGCTCCGGATGATAACGCGAAGTATTTCGCCGAGTTTGTCGTCGACCTTGATCAAATTGTAGAGCCTATGATCGCAGACCCTGACGTAAACAATGCCGATGTGTCCAAGCGATATACCCATGATACAATTCGGCCAGTGTCTTATTATAATGCCGAGAAGAAAGTAGACCTTGGTTTTGTCGGTTCCTGCATGGTTCATAAGGGCGATATGAAAATCGTCGCTCAAATGCTGAAGAACCTAGAAAAGAAAAACGGTAAAGTGGAATTCAAAGCACCACTCGTCGTGGCGGCTCCGACATACAATATTATCGATGAATTGAAAGAAGAGGGTGATTGGAGCGTCTTGCAAAAATACTCAGGCTTTGAGTTCGATGATTTGCTTCCTAAAAGTTCGGCCCGGACGGAATATGAAAATGTTCTCTATCTTGAGCGGCCCGGATGTAACCTGTGTATGGGCAATCAGGAAAAGGCGGAAAAAGGCGACACTGTTCTAGCGACCTCGACGCGTTTGTTCCAAGGACGTGTCGTTGAGGATTCTGAAGAGAAAAAAGGAGAGTCCCTCTTGGCGTCGACGCCGGTAGTTGTTCTTTCCGCGGTTCTTGGACGGACACCGACGATGGATGAGTACAAGTCTGCGGTGGAGGGAATTAACCTAACCAAGTTTGCTCCGCCTCTAAAAAAGCCAATTGATCGCCTTTCGGTGCATTACTAGGCTTTGTGACTATTACCGAAAGTGAAGAGCGGTCAGCCCCTTATCTGTTTTGATGAGCAACTTACTGCAATGCTCTTATATTAATTTGTATGAGCTTGTATGATCATCTGATGACTGAGAGCGCCGTGTTAGCTTATTGGTCAAATAATCTTGCGGAACTTGCTTCAACTTATTTGCTGATATCGCCAGATAGTGGTTTCATGGAACCTAGTAAGCGCCGCCGATGAACAAGGTCACTGCAATGTCCCGCAAAAAAACTGAAAGTCTGCTGGAAAATAGTGGAAATCTTTCAACGGTTTCAGCTGCTCCAAGAGAATCCCAGCGTACATTGGAGCGTGCTATTGGGGCGCAGATCAGGCATTTTCGGCGTCAACGGGACCTTTCAGTAGGAGATCTCGCAAGCGGAGCACAGGTTTCCGTTAGCATGATTTCAAAGATTGAAAATGGCCAGATTTCGCCGTCGCTGACAAGTCTTCAGGCAATTGCGAATGCTCTGTCAGTTTCGATTTCATCCTTGTTTACGTCAGCTGAAGAGAACAGGGATTGTTCGATTGTCGAAAGCGGCGGCGGAGTTAAAATTGAAAGACGAGGTAGCAAACTCGGCCACGTCTATACACTGCTCGGACATATTCCCCACGGCAAGCTCGTTGTCGAACCTTACCTCATCACACTTAATGAAGAATCCGCACCTTATACGCGCTTCCGCCACGAGACTTTGGAGTTAATTTATATGCTCGAGGGTGAGATAATTTATCATCACGCCGGATCAACCTACAAATTGGCTCCGGGAGATACAATGCTGTTTGACTCACGGGCTTTACATGGCCCTGAGGAGTTGCTTTCGCCTACAATCAGATACCTATCAATTATTATTTACAATCGCGACGCTTGAACGTTCACGGCTGTCGATAGGCTGCCCAGCTAGCTACTTCTTCGAGTGACTATTTTTCGTCATCTATTCGGGCTGATCTATAAGCATGATTTTCGTGGCTACTACCCGAATAAATCGCCCCCAGTATGAGAGTGGAAGCCAATACGATAATCACCCCCAATGCTATCGGAAAATCTGCAAATGTGAATATGGGGCCGACAGAGACAAAGATAGGTGAGACTGACATAGCTTAAGCTCCTTGAGCAGTTAGTAGATTGCGCGTTCAGGGTAGGCAGGAACGGGAACTTTGGTTGCGTCCAGACCAAGATCTTGGGCAACATCGGGAACACGAAGAGCGCCCATCATTTTCATGATCAGCGAAATCGTAAAGCCAGGAATGAAGCCTGCGCACGCACAGACAAAGATACCGACAATTTGGCCAAGTAATGAGACAGCCGGCAGATCTGCGACATTCGCATATCCAGCGCCAAAGACACCAACAGCCAGAAGAGCAAGAATACCGCACCAGCCATGGACGGCGACGGCACCTACTGCATCGTCAATACCCAACCGAGTAAGCCAACTATCGATCAGTTTGATGGTTGCGCCACCAACAAAAGCAAGCAGGAAGGCAAGTGGCGGAAACCAAATATCCATACCGGCCGCAACAGTGATTATGCCAGCAAGGCCGCCCGACATCATCCAAAAGGGATCGCGAGTAAACATCCAGGCACCAATTACGCCGCCGGAGAAACCCATCAGGGCGTTGAACGCCACGGAGGACAGGGTCATCGGTTGTCCATAAATGTTAGTCCACTGATCGCCAGCATTCATGATAACGCATGCCGCCAAAAATCCGAAAAAGCCGACAATTATAAGCATGAGACCGATCAAAACCATCGGCACATTGTGCGCATGAAGATCGACTGGCTGTCCAGCGAGATCAAAGCGACCGACCCTTGGGCCAAGATTGATTAGAACTCCGAGCGTGAATGAGGCTGCAACAAGGTGAACAACGCCAGCAGCAGCGAAATCGTGAAATCCCCATTTTGTGAGTAGCCAACCATCGGGGTGCCAGCCCCAGGCACCGACGAGGTTCCAAACGACTGACCCCAATAGTATCGCAAGTACCACGAATGCCCCTGTTCTTATCCGTTCAATGACAGATCCCGATAGTATCGATGCCGTGGTCGCCGCAAAAAGGGTAAACGCCGCCCAAAACACGCCGGTTGCATTATCAGCTGTATTTGGGCCCATCGCGTTGGCCCAGGGAAGCCCGGCATCGCCATCGCTGATTGGAATAAATCCATTCGGCATAGCGAGATAAATCCACCATCCAAATAAGAAGAATGTGGGCGCAACAAATGCAAGCGCAAGAATGTTCTTTATACCGGAGGCGAGCACGTTCTTGGCTCTGGAGGCACCCATCTCGTATGATAAAAAGCCAGCATGAATGATCATCATAAAGGCTACAGTCCAGAAATAGAAAATCTCTGTATCAATTGTGCCGAGCATTTGCGACGATGCTTCTAGCTGCTCGATACGAGCGAGCAAGTCTGCTGTTTGTTCGTCCACTGAATTTCTCCCCAGGCAACATTGAAGCGTTTGAAAGAGCACTACACGGCTTACTCAAATAGTCTCTTAGGGAAAAGATTTTTCTTTGTAAGAAATTTGTCAATCCCGGCAGTGCTGTGTCTCTTCACCTTCGAAGATTAGCTTCAGTCTTATGCATCATTGCACAGCAAGTGCGCACAAATCGGCAAGCTGTTAGGTCTAGTTTTCAAGGTGGAGGTCCGGCCAAACCCCGTTGGAGGTTGGTTTTCCATCATCAAACTGAGATAGGTAATCGACGATAAGAGGCCGATTGTCGATGAACCCCTTATAAGTTGCAAGTTCCGCGGGCAAATCGCGGATCACCCGGTGGAGGCGACATCCCCATTTCGGGATTGTGGCCAGATCTTCTAGTGAAATCAGATAACAGCGGATCGGAAAGGCGAGGGCGTTTGATCGCGGCAACCGATAAAAGGTTTGTAATTCAACGCGCAAGTGCTGTTTTTGACCGACATTTTCAGGTGTAAGAGTTGTCTTTTGAATACCCCATTTATGATAATTCTCCGGGCTCGTATCAAGGAGCGGATTTACGGTCATGGTCCAGTTCAGCCTTCGTGCAGGGCTGCCCTGCTGGATATTGAGCAGGAATTTCAGAGCGCGCTGAAAGATACCCATTTCATGAGCCATTGGCACGGGAGCGTGCCATTCGAAGAAATTCATTCCGATATCAAAGTCGAGCGACCAGTCAGCTTGCGTGGTGACCATACCCGCGTCCATCCAGAGATTTCCTTCTCTCTGGTCGAGGACACAGTGATCGCCTTGAGTTTGGCGAGCGATATATTCCAGTGGTGGATAGGGGAGGGTGGTTGCATCCAGAAATCTGAACGTATCGTCTATCTCAAGCGGTTTGTTAATCCACCGCCACCGATCGCCATCGCGATGCAATTCGAACAGATCCGGATAATCCTCCGATTTCGAGATCATAATTAGTTCGAGTAAGTCCCATCCCGCCAATTCCATATGAGGTAGCGACTGACATCGAAGAGGGTCTTCTGTAAGGACCAGTGCGCGATCCCTCATCTCCGATATATAGTGTTCATCAACATCAAAACGCTTTTCGTAGACCGAACCTTCAGGGCCGCCTCGGTGTCGCTCCATATTCACCGAGTAAATGTAGCTGTCTTCATGGAAAGGAAATGGAAAGCGCCTTATGGCCTTATCTGAATTGTGGAATGTATAATCGTCTCGGAATGTTTCTTCATTAAACTGAATGGTCATAAGATCCGCCTCCTTAACGATCGAGAATGAGAGTTTTGCCTTCGAAGCGACTTACGCAGGGCATGATTTTGTCACCGCGTGATTTGTCATCATCATCGAGCCAATGGTCGAGGTGAAGAAACTTGCCGTCATAATCGATAACGCGGGTCTCGCACTGACCGCACGCACCGCCCCGGCAAAGATAAGGTGCATCTACACCAATGCGCTCCAAGGCTTCAAGAAGGCTCTCCTGTGCGCCCACCTCGACAGTTTTGGATGATGAGGCGAGCTGAACGTTAAACGGTTTACCGGGTTGCGGTGCGAGGAACTCTTCAGCATGAATAGTCCCTTCCGGCCATCCGAGCCGCCGAGCGCTTTCGCAAACCCACTCGATCATGCCGCGAGGGCCGCAAACATAAAGGTGTGTTCCAACTGTCTGACCACCAAGCAGAGCATCCAAGCCTATTTTTTGATCTTGATCATCAAAATAGAGATGAACCCGGTCGTCGTAATGATCGCTTAGCCAATCAGAATACGAGGCTAGCGCTTGTGATCTGGATGCATAATGAAGCTCCCAATCTCCACCGAGCCGGGTAAGTTGCTTGATGTGTGCAAGAAAAGGTGTGATGCCAATTCCACCAGCGAAGAACAATTGTTTGTGTGCTGTTAAATCTAGTGAGAACAGATTGACCGGATAGCTGATCTCCAATTCGTCCCCAATCTGGACTTTGTTGTGCATGAAGAGGGATCCGCCGCGTCCCGCATCATCCCGACGCACCGAAATAGCATACTGGCTCTGATCATTCGGATCTGACATTAGGGAATAGGGATTGCGGCGAACCCGCCCTCCGTCATGCATCAGAACAACCGTATGGGCACCCCCCGAAAAACTTGGCAGGCGCTCCTGCGATTTTGGCTTGAAAACGAACCGCTTGACCAGCGTGTTAACCTCAATGATGTCGGATACGATGACGGGGATCGATTGGGTAGCAGAGCTCATGAGTATAGCCCCTTTGCTTTCGGAACATTTCCATGGTCTTCCGCATCAATGCGGACACCCTGAAAGGCGGCGTGCCGCCTCGAATAATGATCGCGGACAAAAAGGTTGAGTCCGCAATGTGAACACTTGTATGGATCCGTCGCGACGTCTTCAGTTACGCCTTTGCAATGAACACACTGTACGCGCCGCGCGGTCGATCCACGATGTTCCGTCTGAATGGACATATGAGGAATGCCAGCCTGGGTCGCTTCATTCATGGCCTGGCCGATGAGGCCTTCGGTGCCTGCGAGATAAAGCTGCGCGCCCATGTGCAGCTCGGACAAGACATGCTGGATTCGCTGCAGGGCCGCACCATAGGTGGGGCCGATATAAAGCTGTTCCGGTTGTAGTGACTTCAGATCATCAACATACTTCCCTCCCGTGCTCTTTTGGATGAAAATGACATGCGCCTTTCTTATTAAGGCTGGATCTCTTCTAGCGAGGTCTATCAGAGCTTCCGCCCCCTCGGCGTCCGCGATCATAAGGTGACGATCCGCTGCTACCGGGCTCAACTCGCCATAGACTGGCCGACTTCTAATCGAGGGGGGAAATGCAAATTTTGACATTTAAGACCGTCTCCACCTTGCGGACCTTGTCGTGAAGTACTTATGCCTGCGGCTATTGGTGATGCTTACCCTTTCGCTGTGCGTCGCTTTTTATCGGGATCGTAAAACGGCATCGGATGCGCTTCGCACGGGACCTCGCTAGCTTCGTTTTTAACGACCAGTTTCGTTCCGGCAATCGCGCAGTCGACAGGCATACGCGCAATGCCAATATTGTGTTTGTTAAGTGATGAGTACATACCGATTGTGACAACGCCGACCTGTTGTCCGTCTTTCAAAAGCGGCGCACCTTCCTCTGCTGCAACGGTGCCTTCCAGTTTAACGCCATAAATTTTGAAACGTTCTTTATCTTTTAGTCGGTAATGTTCTTCAGCACCCCTGAACCCAGTTTTTCCCGGCGATACCGTGAAATCCAAACCGAGCTCCCAAAGCGTATCGCCCGTCGTATCATTTTCGAAAGGATACATTTCCGAGTTATCATAGGGGAAGAAAAGCAGATAACTTTCTGCACGGAGCCAGTCTAGCGTGGTGAACCGTGTGGGAATAATCCCCAACGGTGCTCCTTTTTCCGTCAGCTCATCCCAAATATGCGGTGCGTCCTGACCCCGGCAAAAAATCTCATATCCGCGTTCTCCTGTATAGCCTGTCCGCGAAATGGTAACCGGCTTTCCGAACAAGGTGGTGTGGATATGACTGAAATAAATTACGTCTCTGATGCCCGGTACGTAGTCTTCCAGGAAGTCTACAGCTAGTGGGCCTTGCAGAGATATATCATGCAGATTGTCGTCGAATTGGACTGATACATCGCGGCCAGCAGCAGCCATGGTAAGCTGCTCATGACCCTGGCCAGAACCGTGTACAACCATAAAGTTGTTCGGTCCCATCCGATAAATAACACAGTCATCAATGAACTTGCCTGCATCATTCAACATACAGGCATAGCTGGAACGACCGGGTTTGATTTTCTCCACGTTCCGCGTTGTGGCGCGGTCGATAATGTGACTTGCGTGCGGACCAACCAGATGGACTTTTTTCAAGCCCGATACATCCATGAAACCGGCTCTGGTTCGGATCGCGAGATATTCTTCCTCCTGGTTCTTATTGTAGGACCAGGCCGTACCCATACCGGACCAGTCTTCCAATTCTGAACCGAGGGCGCGGTGACGGTCTGCTAGTGCTGAAAATCTCCATGATGCTGTCACGCTATGGTCTCCTGTTTAAGTTCTGATCTGCTGGAGTGTATTATGTGTACCTCCCGCCTGTGCCGGGGGTGGCGACTTTAACAATCCAGTGTTGTTTCGCGCTCCCAACCCGTAAGGTGCCCGGCATAGGCGTTCCAGTCAGCGGTCTTGAGTTTCGTATATGCAGTCACGAATTCAGCGCCGAACTTCTCAGCGACAACATCTGACTCTTCAAAAGCACGCATGGCGTCGAGTAGATTGAGCGGCAGCCTCCGCAGATTTTCGACTGTATTGAACTCTGTGTACATATTGATATCCGAGCGTGAGCCCGGCGAGCGATTGTTGGCCAATCCATCAAGCCCCATATTCAGAACGGCTGCCTGCAAGAGGTACGGATTGGCGGCACCGTCAGCAAGGCGAAACTCAAACCGATTGGCCTCCGGTATCCGTACCATATGGGTCCTATTGTTGCCCGTATAAGAAATTGCCTGCGGGGCCCAGGTCGCGCCTGACGTCGTTGCTGGCGCGTTGATCCGCTTATAGCTGTTCACGGTCGGGTTGGTCATGCAGACAATCGCTTCTGCTGAGTGCAGAACGCCGCCGAGGAAAGAATATGCTATGTTCGAAAGGCCAAGTTCGCCAGCGTCATCGCAGAATACATTCTCACTCGTTGAGGTCGACCAAAGCGAAAAGTGCATGTGGCAGCCATTGCCCGTCAAATCAATAAACGGTTTCGGCATGAAGGTCGCGCGAAGCCCGTGTTTTTCTGCGATCGACTTCGTCATGAACTTGAAAAAAGCATGGCGGTCGGCGGTGATCAGGGCATCGGCATAATCCCAGTTCATCTCAAACTGGCCATTCGCATCTTCGTGGTCGTTCTGATAGGGATTCCAGCCTAGCTCCAGCATGGCGTCGCATATCTCAGCGACAACATCATACCGTCGCATAAGGGCCTGCTGATCATAACAGGGTTTGGCTTGCGTATCAGCGGGATCAGAGATGCTTTCGCCATCCGGAGCGATGAGCATAAACTCACATTCAACGCCGCTTTTCATTTGATACCCGGACTCGGCCGCCTCCGCGATTGCTCGTTTTAAAACGTTTCTAGGTGCATGGGCGACTGGTGCACCATTCATGTATGGATCTGCTGCCAGCCAGCCAACTTCTGGACGCCATGGTAACTGGATCAGACTGTCTGGGTCCGGAAGGCCAAACATGTCCGGATCTGCCGGAGACATATCGAGCCAAGTTGCGAATCCAGCGAAACCTGCGCCGTCTTCCACCATTCCATCTATTGCCGCGGCTGGTACGAGTTTTGACCGTTGAGTTCCAAATAAATCAGTAAAGGAGATTAGGAAGTATTTTATGCCTTTAGTTTTGGCGACCTCTAAAAGTGATGTGGTCATTTTATTCTCTTTATTCCCCTGATAAAATTTCTATTAGAAGGGCTGTCCCGGAACCCAATTTGTGCCTGCGAGCGGTACTCGCGCCATGGCGGCCGCTTCGATGGTCAATGCGACCAGATCTTCTGGTTCCAGATTATGTAAATGGCTCTTGCCGCACGCCCGAGCGATCGTTTGTGCTTCAAGTGTCAGAACAGCGAGATAATTCGACAAGCGTCGCCCAGCTGCAACTGGGTCTAGTCGTGCCGCCAATTCTGGGTTCTGTGTCGTAATTCCCGCTGGGTCCTGGCCTTGATGCCAGTCATCGTATGCACCGGCCGTTGATCCGA
The DNA here is from genome assembly GCA_039196965.1 of Pseudomonadota bacterium. GTDB lineage: Bacteria > Pseudomonadota > Alphaproteobacteria > Caulobacterales > Hyphomonadaceae > CALLCD01. The sequence goes on from JBCCUK010000012.1 coordinate 13,381, forward strand.
GCTCTTGGTACTCGGCTTCAAGATCCGGATGATTGTCTCCGAGTGCGATGAGGGCAGCGGACCCGATCGCAACAGCGTCCGCACCGAGGGCGAGCGCTTTGGTTACATCTGCACCATTCCGGATACCACCGGAGACAATCAATTGCACTTTGCGGTGCATATTCAGATCCTGAAGCGCTTGAACCGCCGGTCTTATCGCGGCCAAAATTGGAATGCCGACATGCTCGATAAAGACTTCCTGTGTCGCTGCCGTACCACCCTGCATCCCATCGAGTACAACCACATCGGCCCCAGCTTTTACTGCGAGAGCGACGTCGTAGTAGGGGCGCGTTGCACCCACTTTGACGTAAATCGGCTTTTCCCAGTCGGTGATTTCCCGCAACTCTTCAATTTTGATTTCAAGATCGTCCGGCCCAGTCCAGTCAGGGTGGCGACAAGCTGAACGCTGATCAACGCCTTTTGGTAGCGTGCGCATTTCTGCCACGCGATCAGAGATCTTTTGACCAAGCAGCATGCCGCCGCCACCAGGTTTTGCGCCCTGTCCAACAACAACTTCAATTGCATCGGCTTTGCGCAAATCGTCAGGGTTCATACCATACCGGGATGGTAGCAATTGGTATACAAGGTGTTCAGATTGCCCACGTTCTTCAGGTGTCATACCGCCGTCGCCGGTGGTTGTTGATGTGCCTGCAGCTGAAGCACCACGTCCCAACGCCTCTTTTGCTTGAGCGGACAATGATCCAAAGCTCATACCGGCGATGGTGACGGGGATTTTCAAATGAAGCGGTTTCTTTGCAAACCGCGAACCCAGAACCACATCCGTGCCGCACGCTTCGCGATATCCCTCCAGTGGGTAACGGGAAACCGATGCACCAAGGAAGACAAGATCGTCAAAATGAGGTAGTGCTCGCTTAGCACCTGCACCGCGAATATCGTAGATACCGGTCGCCGCTGCCCGGCGGATTTCAGAGTTAGAGAAGTCATTGAGCACCGCTGACTTTCGCGGAGTCGTAACTGGAATAGAATTGGTCTTCATACCGTCACCCACGTCCTAATACGCCGCCGCATTGTCGACTTTGAAATTGTATAATTCGCGCGCTGAGCCGTAGCGCCGGAAGGAGGAAGTCTCCACCTCTTCCAACCCAGCTTTGTCTAAGAGCTCGCGCAATAATGAATGGTGCTCATCACCCATTTCTTTTTCGATACAGTCCGCACCCAAACTTTTTACTGTACCGCGTACAAACAGTTTAGCCTCGTAGATGGAGTCCCCGAGTGCATCGCCAGCATCCCCCAGCACAACAAGGTTCCCGGCCTGTGCCATAAAGGCTGACATATGCCCAATATTGCCTTTGACGACAATATCAACGCCCTTCATGGAAATGCCGCATCTCGCCGAAGCCGACCCGTCGACGACCAATAGACCACCGCATCCTGTTGCTGCCGCCGATTGGCTCACATCGCCTTTGACATGCACGGTTCCCGACATAATGTTTTCGGCAACACCCACGCCAGCGGAACCATTTACCGTAATGCTGGCCTGTTTATTCATCCCGCCACAATAATAGCCAACATGGCCGAGTATCTCGATATCGATTGGCGCATCGACACCTACTGCGATGGAGTGCCGTCCTTTGGGGTTGACTATTTCCCAACCATTACTGCCGGCATCAGGGGCGAGCTTATGTAAATCAGCATTCAGCTCACGGACGCTTTGTTCTGAGAGATCGATTCTAGCCATTCCTATCGCTCCCAGAAATAAACTGTTGCAGGTTCCGGTTCCCAGACGCGTCCTCTTTCAACCCCCGGCAGGTCGACCAGTGCGCGGTACTCTGATCCGAAAGCGACATATTGATCCGTTTCGACCATGACAGCAGGTTTGCAGGCAATTGGATCACGCAACACCCCAAAGCCGGAAGCTGTGCCGACGACAAAGGTGAAAAATCCGTCCAGCGCATCCAGCGAACTTTCAAGCGCCGCGTCCAAGGCGTCTCCTTGCCTCAAGCGCGAGCTAATATAACCTGCTGCGGCTTCAGAATCGTTTTCCGTCTCGAGAACCACGCCTTCATTCGCCAGACGTCGGCGAAGATCATGGTGATTGCTAAGAGAGCCATTATGGACGAGGCATTGGTCTAGCCCAGTTGTAAATGGGTGAGCCCCCGCTGTGGTGACAGCGGACTCCGTTGCCATACGGGTGTGGCCAATGCCGTGGGTGCCAGACATTGATTCCAGTTCAAACTGGCTTGCGACATCGGCTGGAAGGCCAACTTCCTTGTAGACTTCCATATGCTCGCCCATCGAGACAAGCTCGACCTGAGCCTCATCTTCGCGAATGGCTTTGCGAAGTTCGTCCGAGCTCTTTGTTGAGACATTCAAGACTGCGTGCGTACTGCGCTCGGTTAGTTCAATTGTTTCGCCTATTTCTTTAGATAGACGCGCTACCATCGCTTCAAAGTTTACACCTTTTTGACCGCGAATGGTCGCCTTAGTGACCCCGTCGGAACCCTGTCCGTAGACAGCAAAACCTGCACTGTCCGGTCCACGGTCAGTCATGGTCTCAAGCATCGTCGACATCATGGCACCGAACTCCGGTTCCAACGATGTGTCTCGCAAAAATAAACCTACAATGCCGCACATATTCAAAACGCTCGCTGTTGCAATCCAATGCCGTTTTATCGATCAGGCGCGATTGATCTGTCAATAAAAAGAAAATCTTTTTCTTCACAAGAAAAATACTTCTGAAGCGACATGATCGAGTTTCTGATCAAAATTTAGGCAAGCTGGGCAACTTACGACCAACGTCGTAGCAATGATTGCTAGGCAGCTGGGGGTGGCGAAGCCTCTCATCTTCGCTCATCATGCTTTCTTTTTGAGCGAGCGCAGCACCGATGCGTAGATGGGCTCGGACGTGGCATTTTGAGTCACGTAAAGATGACAGTTTTATCGCCGTTTAGAAATACGCGGCCCTCCAAATGCCATCGCACTGCGCGGGCAAGCACGCGGCATTCGGTGTCACGCCCCATTCGTACGAGTTCTTCAGCGGTGTCGGAGTGTTTTACCCGAGCCACTTCCTGTTCAATGATCGGACCTTCGTCCAAATCGGGCGTAACGTAGTGCGCTGTGGCACCGACAAGTTTCACACCTCTGCGATGGGCCTGGTGGTAGGGTCTCGCTCCCTTGAAGCTAGGCAGGAACGAATGATGAATGTTGATCACCTTGCCATAAAGTCGTTTGGACAATTCGTCTGAGAGAATCTGCATGTAGCGCGCGAGGATGACCAGATCGACCTTCTTCTCTTCAGCAATCTTGAGCAGCTTTTCTTCCTGTTCGGCCTTGTTCTCTTTGGTGACAGGCAAGACATCATAAGACAGTCCATAGCGCTCAGCCAGCGGGCGAGTGGTTTCGTGATTGGAGACAATGCCGACCACATTCATGTTCAGATTGTCCTTGTTCCAACGATAGAGAAGATCGTTCATGCAATGATCCATCTTGGAAACCATGATCAGAACGTTCTGCTTTTCCGATTTCGGGGTGAGTTCGGCAGTTATTTTAAAACGCTCGAAAGCCGGCGCGAGGGCCGCCGTCATCTTTTCGATAATGGACGTTGAAAACCGCAGGCGCATCAGGAACCTGCCAGTCTCCATGTCATCAAATTGCTGACATTCCAGAATGTCCCCATCGTTCTGAGCGATTTCATTGGAAATAGCGGCGACAATGCCCGGCCGATTTTCGCATGATAGTTTGAGAATGTACTGGTTTGTGTCACCCATCAGCTTGGTCCTTTTGATATGTTTGAAGTCCGAATTCAGCACCCGCATCTGTAAGCCAATGCCAGAAACTGTCGGCGAAACCTGAATAGCAATAAAGATCAAAGCTCGGGGTGTCAGAAATCCTATGGATCAATACGCCGATCCCGGCGAGCTGGGTTTGAGCAAAACTCCCTGTCGGAAGGTGGGATAGATGCAAATCTACAGTGCACTCTTTTGCGAGCAGGCGCGCGGCGTATGGTCCGCTCAGGCGCAAGGCCGCGCGACCATGGCTTTGATCCGAGATATAAGCTGCGCCCTCTAATTGCACGCGCCATCTCGAAAGTTCTTCGTTCGCAGTTGATGCTGCGCAAATGATCATCCATTCACCAGGGGCGGTTGGGAAAGCAACGCCGCCGCCCTCCAGATGCGCAGCCTGCCCCGGCGTTATCGAGACCCCCATCTGCACTGCCGTTTCAGCGGCTTTGTCTTTTCGCGCAAGCACGTGAAAAAAGCCTACCCGGCCGAGATCCGCCAGGCTCGTCTCAGCCGTCTGCTCGGACGGTCGAGGTGAAAGAGACAGGTGAGATAGTGGAGATGAGTAAATAGGTTTAGCCACGGACACGTTCCCCTTCCGGATCGACAAAAATCGGCGAACAGATTTCAATCTCAACCATTTCGTCCTTAAGCGGATAAGTGGCGAACAGTCTCTCACCGATCCGCGCAGTGCCGCCCTTCAGAAAGCCGAGACCAATCCAGCCTTTCATCGCTGGACTGTCTGCAGTTGAGCTTACCCAGCCTAGGCTTTCCTGTTCCCTAGCTTTTGGAGCGGCGACGAAATGCGCACCGCCTCTAAGGCGGTCATGCGTCGAGATAGGTTTGACACCGACCAATGCGGGACGGGAGGCTGCCGTCAGGCCGGGGCGGTTCGCCATTGCTTTTCCGATGAATGCCTTTTTCGCCATCATGCGCCCTAAGCCGGCGTCTGCCGCGGTGGTGCGCCCATCAATTTCAGAACCTGCAATATGACCCTTTTCGATGCGCAAAACCGACAATGCCTCGGTGCCGTAGGGCGTGATGTCGAATTCCGCACCAACCTCCATAATCCGCCGCCAGAGCATGTTTCCGGCACCCCACGGGACATTTATCTCGTATGCAAGTTCTCCGGAAAAGCTGATCCGGAAGAGCCGGGCGGGCACCCCTTCAATGGTTGTTTCCGTAACCCCCATAAAGGGCAGGGCGTCGTTTGACACATCGGCACCGTCGACAAGTTTTGAAAGAGCAGCGCGGCTGTTTGGTCCGGCCAGTGCAACCCCACACCATTGTTCGGTTGCAGAGCAGAAAACGACATCCAGTTCCGGGAATAGAACCTGAGACGCATGCTCCATATGCGCGAGGACTCGGCCTGCATTCGCAGTTGTGCAGGTGACAAAGAAGTGGTCGTCCGAAAGCCGGGACGTGGTGCCGTCGTCGAAGAGGTGGCCGTCCTCGCGAAGCATTACTCCATAACGCGCCTTGCCGACGGGCAGTTTCAGCCAGTTGTTGATATAGATACGGTTGAGAAATTCAGCCGCATCCGGACCAAATACGTCAATCTTGCCCAGCGTTGAAACATCGCAGACGCCGAGCGAGGCGCGCACTGCTGTTGCCTCTCTCTTGATGGCGGTCAGCATGTCTTCGCCGGGGCGGGCATAGTAGCGCGGGCGGAGCCATTGTCCGGCTTCAACAAAGGTCGCGCCGCATTCCTCATGAGCGCTGTGCATCGCCGTACGCCGGATCGGCTGATAGGTCTTGCCGCGATGGTGGCCGGCAAAGGCACCGATGGATGTAGGAGTGTAGGGCGGTCTGAACCGCGTGACGCCCACGTCGGGGAGCGCCTCGTTGCGCGCATCAGCCAGAACGGCGAGTCCATTGACGTTTGCAAGTTTGCCCTGATCGGTCGCCATGCCGAGGGTCGTGTAACGCTTCAAATGTTCAACCGATTCATATCCCTCCTGAACAGCAAGGCGGATGTCACCGGCGGTCACGTCATTCTGAAAATCGACAAAAGCCTTGCCTCGAGTTCCGGGCGGTTTCGGCGCTTCCAGAACTGGCGCGATGTCGATGGCGGAAGGTTCTATCCTTACGCTTGGTGCTGCAGTGCTGGACAGGCCCAAGTCCCGCGCCGCCGCCTCACCTGCGAGACGCCCATCCTCAACACAGGCTGCGAGGTTGTAAATGCCGCGGCATGCGCCGACCGTGCTGATCGCGTCATCGGACGGTTCGGCGGTGAACGCCTGGATGTCCTCTTGCCATAGAGGGCGCTTACCACCCTGACTTAGAAGCTGGATGTTGGGGTTAAGCCCGCCCGCCATCGCGATGACGTCGCAGTCGAGATCGAGAGTTTTCTCGCTTGTGAGACCTCGGAGACGGACGCCGCTGACTTCGACACCGCCGAGCGCTTTTTGCGGCATGGTCGCGGTATGAACGGCAATGCCGGCACTTTGGCTTTCTTCCGCACAAAGGCTGAGCGTTTCTCGCGCATCGGCAACAGCGGCGACGTCAATACCCGCTTGTTGCAGGGTCAGCGCGGTTCTATGTCCGCCATCATTATTGGTCGCGATGATAATACGCTTGCCTGGCGCAACCCCATAGCAACGAGCAAGCCCTTGCGCTGCAGATGCCAGCATGACCCCCGGCTTGTCATTATTGACAAAAGTCAGCGGGCGCTCGATCGCGCCCGCGGCAACAATGATCTTTTGCGGGCGAATGATCCATAGCCGCTGCCGGGCGCAACCGGCGAGCGGTTCGGGCAGGTGATCGCTTACCCTTTCCAGTGCAAGAACCATATTGTCATCGTAAAGGCCGAGCGCGCTCGTCCGTTTAAGAACTTCGACATTCTCTTTCGTCTCAAGGGTCGACACTTGCCGGTCGAGCCATGCTTTATAAGGTGCGCCGTCAATCTCCCCATCTTCGTGGTTTAACCAACCGCCAAGAGCTGCGTGCTCGTCCAGCACCATGACTCGTGCGCCGGTCTCAGCCGCTTTGGTAGCAGCGCTCAGGCCGGTCGCGCCAGCACCGATCACCAGCACATCCGGATGCGCATGCGTATGCTCATAGTGGTCAGGATCGGGAGCTTCGGCTGCGCGGCCGAGTCCTGCCGCCCGCCGGATCAGTTTTTCATAAACCGGCTCCCAGAAGGAGGCGGGCCACATGAAAGTTTTGTAGTAGAAACCGGCCTGCAAAAACGGCGAGGCGAGCTGATTGACTGCCATAACGTCCCAGCGCAGGGACGGAAACCGGTTCTGGCTGCGTGCGACGAGGCCGTCATAAAGCTCGACCATTGTCGCTTGTATGTTGGGCTCTCGCCTTGCATCACCGCGCATCTCAACCAGTGCGTTCGGTTCCGCGGAGCCAAGTGCTATGATTCCTCGCGGGCGGTGATATTTAAAGCTTCTCCCGAAAAGGCGTACGCCATTCGCCATTAAGGCGGAGGCGAGGGTGTCACCTTGAAAGCCCCTATAGGATTTCCCGTCAAACTCAAATGATAAGCTACTGGAGCGATCGATCGCACCGCCTGAGGGTAAGCGAAAAGAAGAGCCAGCCATGTCAGCGTTCCTCCGGCCCGGAGCGGGCAAGGCGCGCTGATTTGATCTCATGCGTCGCGGTGTTGCGCTCTACCACCAGCCACTGGCGACACCCACCTACATGGTGCCAATATTCCAAATGCCAGCCTTTCGGGTTCTCTCTGAAATATACGTAGTCGGACATATCTGAGTTTTCAGCTTCCGGATTCGGACGCCGCACCGACGCGTCGCCCTGATATTGGAATTCGCTCTCATCTCGTGCGCCGCACCATGGGCAAGGAATTCTGTGCATTGCTTGCTCCTATTGAATCCACGGATTGGGGCCGACGCCTTTTTCATCGAGAAGATCGCCGGTATAAAAGCGGTCGACCGTATAGGCCGCATTCAGATCATGCGGCTTGTCTTCCGCGATAGTATGAGCGAGGCACCATCCTGCAGCCGGGGTAGCCTTAAACCCGCCATAGCACCAACCGCCATTGAGATAGAGGCCGCTCGTATTGGTCTTGGAGATGATGGGTGAGCCATCCATAGTCATATCCATGACGCCACCCCAATGACGCAACAGACGTAACCTGCCGATTTGTGGCAGGATCGCCATGCCGCCAGCCATTACATGGTGCATCATCGGGAAATTGCCGCGCTGGGCATAAGAATTGTACCCGTCGAGATCGCCACCGAATACCAGCCCACCCTTATCGGATTGGCTGACATAGAAATGTCCTGCACCAAAGGTGACCACCGTATCGATAAGCGGCTTTATGCCTTCGGTTACAAAGGCCTGGAGGACATGGCTTTCAATCGGCAGCTCGATCCCCGCCATGCGCGCGACCTCTGAGGTGTGGCCGGCGACGCTGATCGCGACCTTATCGGCGTTGATGGACCCGAGCGTTGTCTCAACTCCTTGAACGGCGCCGTTGGCGATGTCGATGCCGGTCACTTCGCAGTTTTGAATGATGTCGACGCCATGAGCGTCGGCGGCGCGGGCATAGCCCCAGGCGACGGCGTCATGACGCACCGTGCCGCCGCGCCCCTGAAACAGCCCGCCTTCGATCGGGAAGCGCGCATTTTCGAAATCGAGCCCCGGAACCAGCTTGCGCACGCCGTCGGCGTCGAGCAATTCGGCGTCCACCCCGGCGAGGCGCATGGCGTTGCCGCGCCGGGCAAAGGCGTCGCGCTGGGCGTCCGAATGATAGAGGTTCAAAACGCCCCGCTGGCTCACCATGACGTTGAAGTTGAGATCCTGCTCCAGCCCCTCCCAGAGCTTCAGGGCATGCTCGTAAAACCGCGTATTGACGGGCAGCATGTAGTTGGAGCGAATTATCGTCGTGTTGCGCCCGACATTGCCCCCGCCGATCCAGCCTTTTTCAAGCACGGCGACGTTTTTCACGCCGTGGATTTTCGCAAGGTAATAGGCCGCCGCCAGTCCGTGACCGCCGCCGCCGATTATGACGACGTCATACTTCGGCTTGAGTTTCGGCGCGCGCCAGGCACGCCGCCAGCCCGTATGACCGCGCAACCCTTCGCGCAAAAGCGTCAGCTCGGAATATTTCATCATGTGCTTTGCGCCCTTGAATTTTCATCCGCAGATTGTGCTCTAGCGGCGAGCAAGGTGTTGTGCATGAGGCCGGCAACCGTCATCGGGCCAACCCCGCCGGGCACCGGTGTGATCGCACGGACCTTGTGGGCAACCTCGTCGAAATCGACATCACCTACCAGGTGTGTCTTGCCGTTGCCGACTGGCACTCTGTTGATGCCCACATCGATAACAACAGCACCATCTTTGACCCAGGACGAGCCTATCATGTGCGGTCTGCCCACTGCGGCGACGAGAATGTCAGCCTGACGTGCCATCTCTTCCGGCGCTGCGGTCCGGGAGTGAAGATGCATAACGGTGCAGTCCGCTGCCAGCAGTAGGGCTGCCATTGGCTTGCCGACTATATTGGACCGACCGATGATAGCGGCTGTTTTGCCGCCCAACCCTTCATCGCCGAAGACATCTCTTAAAAGCCGTATGCACCCCATAGGCGTGCAAGGAGTGAGTAGTGATGGGACATTAGCATCCGTATGCAGACGGCCTACATTCAATGCGTGAAAACCATCAACGTCTTTGCGAGGATCAATTGCTTTCAAGACCTTTGCTTCTTCGCAATGGCCTGGCAGGGGTAGCTGAACCAAAATGCCGTGGGTCAGAGGATCCTGATTGAGCTCATCTATTAAATCCACGAGGTTGCGGGTTGATGTGTTCTCATCCAACCGGATCAGTTCAGCATCAATGCCAACCTCCTCGGCGATGCGTGCCTTGCGGGTCACATAAGCCCGCGACGCGGGATGATCGCCGACCAGGATCACTTTCAACCGCGGCTCATTGCCTTCCCCTCCAGCGAGAATGGCTTGCCGGGTTTCCTCTTGCCAGAAGTGTGCAGCCTTCTTGCCATCAATAGTATTTCCTTCAGTGCTCAAAGTATCTTCTCTGATCAGTGGATATTCTTCACATTGTTAGTTGGCATGAAGAAATACCGGCTTGAATAATAAATTGGACAGATTAGAGTACAAAATGGACATTTATCAGAATTGGCTGGCTGTTTTTCTCTGACAATCCTTTGTGCCATTCGGAGAGGGCTACATAGATGCCATTACAATCCGGCCAGCAAAGCTTCGCTTTTATTACGGTGCCAAGCTATTCGCTGCTTGCGCTGGCCAGCGCGATTGACGGTTTGCGGGCCGCCAATGTCGTTTTGGAACGTAAGGGTTATATCTGGGGCATATTCAGTGCCCATAATGACGCTGCACTGGGCCAGGCCTCCTGCGGTCTCAGCCTGCAAAGTAGGCCACTAATCGAGGCCGCCGATGCAGATGTTCTTGTAGTCTGCGGCGGTGACCAATCGCATAATTTCGAAAACCCGGCGCTGACGAATATTCTGCGGGCGGCGAAAAAGAGGGGCGCGAAGATCGGTGCCCTCTCCGAAGCCTCGTTCATTCTGGCGGCGGCCGGGCTTTTCAACGGGCGACGCTCGACCATCCATTGGAAATGTCAGCACGCATATCGGGAGCGGTTTCCGGATCTCGATATCCGCTCCTCGCTGTTTGAAATTGACGGCCCGGTTTTCTCCTGTGTTGGCGGAACGTCAGCCCTTGATCTCATTCTCAACATGGTAATCGCGGATCATGGTGCCGATGTGGCCTCATTGGTGGCAGAAAACTACCACCACGACGCAATTCGCACCCAGGACCAGCGCCAGAAAATGAGTACGGTCTTAAAACACGCTGGCAGCAGCCCGGATCTAATTCGGGCCTTATATTTGATGGAAGCCAATATCGAAGAACCGCTGTCCATACAGATTTTGTGCCAGAGGTTATCTCTGTCAAACCGCCATCTCGACCGGGTATTTAAACGCTATCTTGGTGCCGGGCCACAGGCATTTTATCGGAAAATTCGATTGGAGCGTGCCGCGCAGCTCCTGTCCCAGACCTCGCTCACAGTCTCTTCCATCGCTGTGGCATGCGGTTTTTCGTCCTCCTCCCATCTTTCGAAGTTCTTTCATCGCGATTATGGCGTGGCACCCATGGCCTATCGCACGGCGTCTCAGGAGGGCGCGCGCTAGATACCAGCGATATCACTAGGTGCCTCAACTGCCGATCTGTCCAATAAATCAGTTGAATTGATCTGACCTGACAGGCTACCTGCAAAACCGTAGTTTGAGCGCCAAAGATACACGTCGCTACGATTGCGCGTAGCATTTGATAACGCGTATCACTTTGCTGCGTTCTTTAAAGTCAAAGCTCGTTTATTTGCCGAGCGGATGCAGGGGAGAAAAGCATGTCCATGACCGGACAAATCCTAGTCGGTTTCGGGTGGACCGTTTTCACGCTGACGATTGCCGTAGGCTTTATTACCGTTCTGGTAGAAGGGCTCGATTGGATACTGGCACGGGTTCGAGGTTTGCTAGATATTGTGCGGATTGCGCTGATTTTGACCATCAGCGTTGTCTGGATGCTCATCGGCGTGCTTGTCGTTGTTTTCAGCTGGGCCTTCCTGTTTCAATGGGGGGGTGTATTTCAGCATCTTGAGGATAGCTTTTATTTCGCAATCGCGACGGCGACTACGGTAGGTTACGGCGATGTTGTGGCCCCTGAAGCCTGGCGGATTGTCGCTGGCTTCGCCGCCGCGGACGGTTTCATCGTATTCGGGCTTGATACAGCCGTTTTATTTGATGTCCTTCGCCGGCTCAGAGAGGAAGAGGTCAAGGTTTCCTAGCTGAAGTAGCGTCTGCTTGTTGGCAGTAAAAACTCTTCCTCAATGGAGACAGAGGGTATGACTGAAGATTTTCTTGTAAATGATTTCCTGGCAGTGACGATGGGATTGATCGTTTTTTTTCTTGGGCGCTGGCTCAATGATGTTTTTCACATTCTCGAGAAACTTAATATTCCCGACGCGGTCTCTGGCGGTGTAACAGCATCTTTATTTACTCTCGGAATATTTCTAGTCTCAGGGTTAGAAATCACCTATGAGCTCGCCACTCGAGATCAAATGCTGGTCTACTTCTTCACAACAATTGGACTGAATGCTCGTTTTGAAGATTTGGCCCGTGGCGGGCGGCCCCTGGGACTGCTTCTTGTTTTAACGCTTGGATACATCGTCATACAGGACGTCGTTGGGCTGGCAGGCGCGAGACTACTGGGTTTACCCGATGCCATCGGTATTCTCGCAGGGTCTGCCTCTCTTATTGGAGGCCATGGAACCGCGATTGCCTGGGCACCGGAGATTGCCAGTAGCTACGGCGTTGAAAACGCACTCGAAGTTGGTGTTGCTGCGGCGACACTTGGCCTCGTAATGGCAAGTTTCCTTGGTGGTCCAATTGCTTATCTGCTTCTCGAGCGCAAAGATCTGAGCACAGACGATCCCGGCGTTCAGCTTATTGTCGGCGTAGAAGAAGACGACGAAGCGCGCACATCGATGACTTTGGAGGGTTTTTTCCGCGCTCTGCTGGTCATTCATCTGTGCATTTTGATTGGATACTTTCTCAACATCGCAGTGAACTCCGTCGGTATCAATCTGCCGCTGTTTGTATCCTGTCTCGTGGTAGGTATTTTTTCTTCCAATATCTTTCCGCGGATTTTTAAAGATATGAGGTGGCCAGCTCGGACGAAATCGCTTGCTTTTATAGCCGAGCTCTCTCTGGCACTGTTCATCTCAATGTCGCTTATGAGTATGAAGCTCTGGTCTATTGCCGATTTGGCACTGCCGCTTTTGTCTCTGCTCGCTGCCCAAGCCATCGCAGCGGTTCTATTTATAATTTTCGTCTTGTTTCCGACTATGGGCCGAAATTACTCGGCGGCCGTTTTAAGTTCAGGCTTTGCAGGTTTTTCGCTTGGTTCAACCCCAACGGCAATTGCAAATATGACTGCGGTGACCAAGAGCCACGGTCCCGCGCCAATGGCATTCCTGATCTTGCCATTGGTGGGAGCGTTCTTCGTTGATATCACGAATGCGTTCGTAATTCAGTTTTTTCTAAACCTCTAGGCTGATTTTGAAGTAGGTTTTTTAGCTGTCCGGTTGAGTGCGCCAACATTACCCCGGTGATTTGAGCGCCTATCACTCATATAGTGTTTAATCCGTGAGCAGATGCCCTTGTCTTTCTTCCAATACTTCACTCCCGGCGACTTTTCCGATCACCTTGCCCGTCCACGCCCAGGTTTGGTTATGGCGGGCGAAGAGTATCCCATCCGTAATCGCACAGATTGTCTCGATCTCTCCTTCAGCTGGGATGATTTCAGCGATGACATCGCCTTTGCGAACCCTGTCACCAAGGCGCAGCTTGTAATCGATCAGACCTTCGCAGGGCGATCTTACTTGCTGCATTGCTCGAAGATCTGTGGCGTCGCAAAGCAGGCGCGGTATGCTACCCGCTTCACCAGCAATCAGGCCTCGTCTCATCAGAAACCGAAATAATCCTTGGGCATCATTTTGTGCATAGTCGGTCGAGACGTCGTTATTTGATCGCAGCTCCACCGTAGCACTGAAACATGCATGAGCAATCGCGGCGTCGGGTTGTTTCTCCTTGAGTGTGTACCAGGGGCGAGAACATGTTTCGTCGAAAGGTTCGCCGCCTGATATATCTGCGAGCAAAACCGCGCGGGCGTCCAGTTCCGCTGCAAGATCCTGAGCCTCGGGCCAAGATGCCTGCTGAGTATACAAATGCATCAGCGCTTCATTGTCCGCGTGCAGATCGAGAACGATATCGGCGTCACACGCTTCGCTCAGCAGTTCGATCTGCATGCTTTCAAATGCATCATTGGTCTCTATCGCTGCCAGCCCCTTCAGCATGCCTTTGCGAATCTTTGCTGTGTTCGCGGTTTCATCTTCCGTATCGAAGCGGCCAACAACACGCTTGCGAGCCAGGGCAGCGAGATCCGGAAAGCCGCGATTGAAATTCCGGCCGGTCTCTTTCTCGACCCGACCTTGCATATAACCGCCCTCAACCTGGCTTCGGCCAATTGGGTTCGCCACAGGAACAACTACGATTTGCCCTATCACATCTCCTCGCTCGGCGGCCTTTTCCAATTGTTCTATCAGCATCCGAAGCACAAGCTGTCCTGGCAGTTCGTCGGCGTGGAGCCCCGCCTGTAGGTACGCTTTCGGCCGAGCATCTGCTGACCCGAAGCGATAGAATTTTATCGTATGCTCATCGCCAGACACTGTGTCCGGCAGTGCCTTTGCAAAAACCTCGTACGCTCCGTTTTGATGTGCTTGCGTTTTAGTATCTGACGCTCGTTGATCTTCTGACTGCTTCGATAACACTCTTCTTTTTAGTTGTTCTACGTCGGGGTTATCCGCCCTGTTGGCCTCAACATGCGCGCCGGAGCCCTCGCTAGCGCCTTTGTCTTTAGCGTCCTTGTCTGAAGCCGGCTTGCCTGGCTGGGACTCTGGGTTCGCTTCTGGATTGCTCATTATTTGATCGCCGTGCACACTCATTACGCAATTGAATTCGCAAAGCGGTAGCGCTTTGGTCTCTCTACCAAAGATCATATACATTAGCACTCTGAATAAGCGATAAATTCTCGTAAGAAATCGAGCTGGATTTCACTGTAGACCCAACAAGGTAAGCGTTACGCATGAAACTTCAGAAATCCAGGGTTTATGTCGGCCCGAACGTCTATGATCGAAAACCGCTGATCAGGATGACGCTGGATATGGGGCGCTTTGAGGGGCGTTCGACCCGTAGCTTCGGTAGCGAGCTTATCGATCCTCTTCTGAAGTACATGCCGAATTTAGAGCATGAGATCACCAGTAAAGGTGACCGGGTCGTTGATCTTATTCGCGATGATGAAGAGTTTGAACTCGGCGATTTGATGGCTCGACTCGCTTTGTCATTGCAGCGCCAGGCCGCCGCTACCGTATCAAGCGCACTAGCGATAAAAACAGATGAGCCAGGCATCGTGGAGGTCCTCTTCGGATACGATTCTCGAGAGATTGGACTGCGCGCTGGCGATGTTGCCCGTTTAACAATTCTCGAATTGATCGATCCGATCCCCGAAGAACCTTTCAATATCGCGGATGAAATCGAAGACTTCGTTGACTATGCGGTCTCCCGAACTCTTGGCCCATCTTCAACAGCATTGGTCAATGCGGCCGACGAGAGAGACATACCGTGGTTTCGTTTGAATAATGACAGTCTCGTTCAGCTCGGGTTTGGCAAGTATCAAAAACGCATTGAAGCAGCTTTGTCATGCCACACCTCGCTGCTTGGCGTGGATATAGCAAAGGACAAAGAGTTTTGCTTGCAGTTGCTTGGCGATTTGGGACTACCCGTGCCAAAGCAGTACTACGTTCGCAATAAGACCGATGCGGTCGAAATGGCAAAATACATTGGATACCCGGTGGTTGTAAAACCCGTGGACGGAAATCATGGTCGCGGCGTATCGCTCAATCTGAGTACTGCTAAAGAGGTACGCGAGGCCTATGCGCTCGCTCGTGAAGAGGGCAGCGGTGTGGTCGTAGAGGAAATGATCCAGGGCGTTGATCACCGGCTGCTTGTTGTTGATGGTAAATTGATTGCCGCTGCCAAACGGGTTCCGGCTCATGTCGTCGGTGATGGACGTTCCACAATCGAGGAGCTGGTTGAAGATATTAACCGTGACCCTCGCCGTGGTGTGGGCCACGAAAATATGCTGACGCGCATTCGTCTGGACGATGGTGCGATATCACTTCTGAAAAAGCAGCGTCTGTCCGTTGATAGTGTCCCGTATGAGGGCGAAGAGATCTTTCTGAGAAAAACAG
Organism: Pseudomonadota bacterium; assembly: GCA_039196965.1. GTDB lineage: Bacteria > Pseudomonadota > Alphaproteobacteria > Caulobacterales > Hyphomonadaceae > CALLCD01. The sequence goes on from JBCCUK010000012.1 coordinate 28,968, forward strand.
CTAACCTATCAACTGGCGGAACGGCAATCGACGTGACCGATATCATTCACCCGGAAAACAAAGTCATGGCTGAGCGCGCCGTCAAAGCTATAGGGCTCGATATTGGCGGCGTTGATTTCCTCACGACAGATATTTCGCGCAGTTATAGAGAAATTGGAGGCGGTATTTGTGAAGTGAATGCTGGCCCGGGTATTCGCATGCATATTGCGCCGTCCGAAGGTGAACCGAGGGATGTCGGCGGCGCAATCATCGATATGCTCTATCCGCCGGGCTCGCCATCCCGAATTCCCATCGCGGCGCTGACCGGTACAAATGGCAAGACAACCACCTCTCGCATGCTGGCGCACATTCTGAAGATGGCCGGACATGTCGTTGGTCAGACGAGTACCGACGCGGTGAAGATCAACGGGACGGTGACTGTGAAGGGGGATATGACAGGCCCTGTGGCTGCAAACATTGTCCTGCGGGATCCCGACGTCGATATTGCGGTTCTCGAAACCGCTCGCGGTGGAATTGTCCGGGCCGGATTGGGCTATAAGAAGTGTGATGTTGGTGCGGTGCTAAACGTTAGCGCTGATCATTTGGGACTGGGTGGCATCAACACGCTTGAAGATCTCGCGCGGGTGAAGCGGTTGGTTGTAGAGGTTGCCGAGAAGACAGCTGTTCTTAATGCTGATAATCAGTATACGCTGCAAATGGCAGCTCACACGCTGGCAGAGAATATTTGTTATGTCACACTCAATCCTGACAACCCGATTGTAAAAGAGCACATTGAACTCGGCAAACAGGCAGTAATGCTGGAACCAGGGCCAAGTGGTGACGCGATTGTTCTATATGACGGAGGCAAGCGGATTGATCTGCTCTGGAGTCACCTTATTCCCGCGACGGTGGATGGGAAGGCCCGCCACAATGTTGAGAATGCGATGTTCGCTGCTGCGATGGCTTACGCCCTTGAACTTGAGACCGACCAGATCAGAGCAGGGCTTAGAACATTTGATAATTCCTTTTATCAGTCGCCGGGGCGAATGAACGTTTATGATGGCAATGGCTTCCGCGTCATCCTGGACTACGGTCACAATGAGGCGGCCGTGGGCGCGATGGTCGATCTTGTGGAGAGATTAGAGCCTATAGGCGAACGTACTGTCTGTCTGACATGCCCGGGTGATCGCCGGGATGAAGACGCCAGGGCGATCGCAAGAAAAGCGGCTGGAAAATTCGACAGATATTTGTGCCATATGGACGAGGATTTGCGCGGCCGTGATCCTGAAGAACTCCCTAGGATAATGCAGGACGAGCTTATCTCGCTCGGTGTCGATCCTGAACGCATCACAATCATTCCAGATGAGATGGAATCAGTTAAGCTTAGTCTCAGCCTCGCAAAACGCGGAGATCTAGTGCTAATGTTCTGCTCCGCAGTTGAAGAAGCGTGGGCAGAGATTACCGGGCACGCACCCGCGGAGGCAGAGCAGCCCGAACCAGTCTCGAATGGAGCAACCACAAGATCACTGACCGACGATATTGATAGATTTGAGGTGCCAGAAGGCTTCACGGTTGTCCGTGATGAGCGGGGCGTCCGACTGGAACCAAATCCATAACGCAAAGCCGATAAAGCAATATGCTCAAAACCCTCCGTACACATTCGGATACAGCTTTGCGCCGACTTGCTATCATCGGCGGGCGTTTGGAAGATGACAATCGCGATGTGTATCGTGAGATGCGTCGTCTTTCAGAAGGTCGTATACTGATATTTCCCACGGCGTCCTCGGAGCCCTATGAGGTCGGTGAGGAGACGCGCGAGGCCTTTCAAATTCATGGGTTCGAATGCGGTGTCGCCCATTTAAGTTCAGAAAACGCCCACGAAGCTGCTTTCGACCCGAAGCTGATTGAACAGGTGGACAATTATCGCAGTGTTTACTTCACGGGCGGAGATCAGGCGAAGATCTACCATGCTTTGGTGCAAAACGGCGCGGATACTCCTCTGCTGAAGGCCATTCGGCATGCAGCTTCCCAAGGTGGGCTTTTGTCAGGATCGAGCGCGGGTGCTGCGATTATGTCAGACGACATGATAATGGGCGGAACATCATTTGAAGCCATTGCTTCGGGCATTGCGCCGACGCCGGAAATGCCAGGTTTGTTGCTTGGCAAGGGATTCGGGTTTTTCAAGCGTGGTCTGGTCGACCAGCACTTCATAAAACGCGGACGCCTCGCCCGTCTGGTTGTTGCGCTGGCCAACTCCCAACAAAGATGCGGCTTCGGGATAGACGAGAATACGGCTCTTTTTGTCGAAGGATCTACGGCGCGCGTGATTGGCGAGTACGGTATGTTCTTCATCGACATGAAAGATGCCGAAGTAGATTTGGAAAACAGCACGTTTTCGAACATTCGTGTCGACTATCTCGACGATGGCGACATGATGGATTTGGATCGTTTCACAACCAAGCCCAGTGAAAGCAAGCGTAAAGTCAAAAAGGACGATATCGCGTATGGGGCACCAGCTAAATCACCACGCAATGCTTTTGGTGCCTATGCGATATACGATCTTGTTGCCCGTCTCGTTCTGGGGGACATCAGAACATACAACAAAGACGAGCTGGTTTCGATTGATCCCAAATCGCTTATTGGTTCAAGCGTAGAATTAGAACGCGTTAAGCGAAAGAGCCGCTGCTACGTTTCAACACCTAGCTCAGGCATGCGCATTACCGCAGTTAACCTGATCGCCTCCATGAGACGCGAGGTGCTGGATGCGGAGACAGTGGAAGCGCGGCTAGGGCGCGGTGCCCGCACCCTCGGGCTGAATCTAACCGGTGACAGCCGGATTATTCTTCTTGGTTCGTCACCCATCTATTACCAGCCTGAAAAGCTGAAAGAATTCCTCGAGCTTATCGAGGGACCTATCGGCGTTATAGGTGCCGCCTCTTTCGAAGCCCGTAGGGCAGCGGCAGATCATGTTACATTCTTTCAAGGATATGGGCTCGATGCGGTCGATCTCGCGATAACGCATGACACTATCGATTACACCTCGAAGGATCCTGATTGTCTGGAAAAAATCAGGTCAAGCAAGACGCTGTTCCTTTGCGGCGGGAATCAGATCCGATTGGTGGACACGTTGCTGCATCGGGGGGAAGAAAGCCCAGTGCTTCACGCGGTTGCCACAGCCTATGCAAACGGTGCCGTCATCGTGGCAGCAAGCGGCGCGGCATCTGCTATGTCCGATGTAATGATTTCCGGAGGTACAACATCGGAAGCGCTCCGCTACGGCGTGGCTTCTGATCTTGGGCATCAAGGACTGGTCGTACAGCAGGGCCTTGGTATTTTTCCATCAGGCATCGTTGATCAGAATATGCTTACGGCGAAACGTTTGGGTCGGCTGGTTGTCGCTTGCGGTGAAGAGAACGAGCGGTTCGGTTTCGGAATCTGCGAAGACAGCGCAATTGTTACCTCCAATTTTGGCAATGAACTTACCGCCATCGGCCAGCATGGCTTTGTGCAGGTTGAAACAGATCCGATCAAAATCGCGCCCACTGAAGACAGGTTTATCGTGAAAGGGATCAAACTCAGGATGGTTGGTCCTGGTGATGTGGTTGATCTTCAATCCGACTACATAGAACGGAAGTGTGATCTCGAACATGCTAGGCTCGCTTTCGATCGGCTTACCGAAGATCTTTTGCGGGAAGGCATTGATATAGATCGCGTTGATCGCCTGGGGCGGGATCCGAGTCTCAGACATGCGATTGGTCTCCGCCTGCGACGCACAGATCCTCTCACTGCTCTGCTCGATCTGGAATGCGCGCGAGAGGAACACGACCAGTAGGGCAAACCCTAAGCAACTAGGGGCTTTGTTGCACGGGCCGCGTGTCGAAACAGACCTTGAAATTGGGAAGAGAAATCATCTTATTGGCAAATCAGCGCTGAATGCATTTCGGCATTAGCCAATGCGAGATTGGACGTCGTGCGTCGAACCGCCTCAAAGCCTTTCTCGCCTGATAAGATGCGCCATATAGCTTTGTAAACCAACGAGCTATATGGTCCCGTGCGATGGTAGAAATAACAGACAATACGGTCAGCTTCGGCTTCGAAGATGTGACCAGCGAGGAAAAGGTCGCCCGGGTCAAGGGCGTATTTCGCTCCGTCGCTCCGCGATATGACCTAATGAATGATCTAATGTCGGCCGGTATACACCGCTTGTGGAAGGCTGATACGATGGCCCGGCTGAACCCCCAACCCGGCGAACACCTGGTGGATGTCGCCGGCGGGACAGGTGATCTTGTCAAGGCATTCCTTCAGCGTGCTGACAGGGTAGCGAAACGCCGCGGTACGTCTCGCGCGGCAACTGCCACAATTTGCGACATCAATGATGCCATGTTGGCTGCTGGCCGCACACGCAGGGATCTCGAGGTTTTTGGTGATCGATTGAACTGGATTTGCGGTGATGCAGAAAGACTGCCATTTCTGGATAACTCCGCCGATGCGCTCACGATTGCATTTGGTATACGGAATGTCTCCGGGCGCATAAACGCCCTTAAGGACTTCCGCCGTGTGCTGAAACCTGGCGGCCGGCTCGCCATTCTCGAATTCTCCCATATGACTGCACCACTTTTGCAGCGTGCCTATGACGCTTATAGTTTTAATGTCATCCCAACTATGGGTGGCCTCGTCGCTGGCGACAAAGAGAGTTACCGGTATCTGATCGAGTCGATCCGCCGTTTCCCGAAACAAAATGATTTTGCGGCCGAAATTAAGGAGGCCGGATTCTCCCGCATCGGGGTGACGAATTTTTCTGGAGGCATAGCGGCACTCCATACGGGTTGGGCCCTCGGATGATCACTGCGCTTGCCGATTATGGCCGCCTCATGAAGGCTGGCGTGTCCCTTGCTCGACACGATGTGGTTTTACCTGAAGAGTATAAATCACGTATGCCAGCTCCAGCGCTCGGCTTTGGAAAATTGCTCCGTTTACTGACAGGTGGTGCAAGGGGGCGACCAGGTGAACGCCTTGCCAAGGCTCTCGAAAGTCTCGGTCCAGCCTATATCAAGCTTGGCCAGTTCATCGCCACGCGGCCCGATGTTTTTGGTGTGGAGACAACACAGGATCTTTCCCGCCTGAAAGATAAGCTTCCACCCTTTGAGATGGCGAAGGCAAGGAATGTTCTTGATGTCGAGTTTCAGCACGATAAAGCGCAGACCCTGTTTCCAAACATGAGCGAACCCATCGCGGCAGCATCGATTGCTCAGGTGCATAAGCTGGAAACCGAAGACGGTGTCCGAGCCGTCAAAATTCTCCGCCCCGGCGTTGAGCAACAGATTCGCCGCGAGCTCCGCGCCATGAAACGTGCAGCGGCAGAAGTCGAACGCCGCTCTCAAGACAGCCGTCGCCTCGAGCCCGTGGCCTTCATCGATACCGTGGCGGCAGCCATGGAGAAGGAGCTGGACTTGACGCTAGAAGCTGGCGCAACCGATGAAATGAAAGACCGAACGTCAGGCGACGGACATTTCATCATGCCCTCGGTGGACTGGGAAAGATCAAGACGCCGTGTGCTCACAACCTCCTGGATTGACGGCACACCAATGACCGACCCGGACGTTATGCGCGGCGTCAACAACCGGCCAGCTCTTGCCAGTGCCGTCACGCAGGGCTTCCTGACTCATGCAATTTACCACGGTGTTTTTCATGCTGATATGCATGAAGGAAATATGATCCTGACACCCGGTGGCCAGATCGCTCTTGTTGATTTCGGCATCGTTGGACGCATCGGACCGCCGGAGCGCCGTTTCCTCGCCGAGATATTATACGGCTTTCTTCGTCGTGATTACCGTCGTATCGCCGAAGTGCATTTCGAGGCGGGATACGTTCCGCCAGATCGTTCGGTTGATGATTTTGCTCAGGCACTGCGATCCGTGGGCGAACCAATCCACGGCAAATCGGCGGATGATGTGTCCATGGGCAAATTGCTCCTGCAGCTCTTCGACATTACCCATATTTTCGGCATGCATCTTCGCCCGGAACTCGTCCTTCTGCAGAAGACTATGGTTCAGGTTGAAGGCGTCGCCCGGAACATTGACCCGACCCACAATATCTGGAGGGCGGCCGAACCTGTGGTCGAGAAGTGGATCAAAACTGAACTTGGCCCGGCGGGCGCTGCGAAGATGGTGCGCGAAAACGTTCGTGAGGTGACGGATCGTCTGAAGCGTCTGCCACAAATAATGGATGCGATGGAAACTGCCATCGCTAAGGTAAATGCAATGCCGACGGATCCGCCGGTACGGGAGAGATTTGCGCCCTGGTGGGGATGGTTCGGCCTCATCGTCGCCATGTCCCTCATCATCGTTTTCGGGAATTAACCAAAACCACAATCGTGCACTGCGCGAACAAGGTTGGCAGGGGACCTGCTTCGCCATTAACCTGTGGTTATGGTTTCGAAACGATTAACGATCTGGTTTCGCAAAGAGCAAAATCAGGAACGTATTCGCCTTTGGATGGGCGCTGTTGGTGCCGCTATTCTGGCCGTGATGACCGTTCCTTTGCCTGCAGAAGCTCAAACGGTTCGGATTATCAAAGGGGACGGCGCGCAAGTCCTCTCTGTTGCTCCTGAAGGCATAAAGATCGTTAATCGACGGGCGGCGTTTATCATTGTTGATGTGTCCGAGATCGGAACTAGTGACGGTGATGCCAGCCTTGCCGGTGCGCCTTCAAGACGCGCATTGCGTTCCAATCATATGCGTATCGATAGTGGTTCGGTTTCTGATGTGCAGATCTATAAGGGTGGCCGGCTCGTATCTAACTGATACGAGTTTGGATGTAGTCAGCTAGCAGATCTCATCGATAAGAATATTCTCGAAGTAGAGCTCAAATATAAAATTCAATTTATACAGTGGATAAGGATCTGTCAGGGTCCAAAAACGTAGAAAATTTGAAAAAAACGGGAACGAATTCGGCTCCCATGCATATTAGTAGTAGAAGTCGCGCCGCCCCTCTGATTTGCGGCTTCTGATCACTTTGGTGGAGATTGGCATTGGCACAGAGTGCTGATCTCCACCTATCTTCTTCGCTGGAACACGTGCTTGGGACAGCTCCTTTGACGCGGCATTTTCCCACCTGGCACGCGCAGCCATTTCCATTCTGGATCCTTCAATAAAGCGTGAAAGTACACGGATCGCCTGCTGATCGTGCGGATTTGACATCGCTGGTCATGCATTTCTTCAGGTTTAACTGGTATTATTGGTCCGGGACTGGCATCTGAGCGAGACATGGACGCTAAACGCATACTCCTTATCATTGGTGGCGGTATTGCTGCCTATAAGAGCCTGGAACTTGTTCGGGAGCTTGGTCGGAGAGGTGTTGCCTCTCGCTGTATCCTGACAAAAGGCGGCGCAGAATTTGTAACGCCGCTATCGGTCTCTGCCCTATCCGGTGAGAAGGTGTTCACAGAGCTCTTCGATCTCGATGACGAGGCCGACATGGGTCATATTCAGCTTTCTCGCTCAGCAGATCTAGTTATTGTGTGTCCGGCGACAGCGGACTTGATGGCGAAGGCAGCAGCCGGTCTCGCAAATGACCTTGCTTCAACTGCGCTTCTGGCAACGGATAAGCCAGTTCTCATGGTTCCTGCCATGAATGTGCGAATGTGGGACCATGCCGCGACCCGGCGGAATGTTGCCCAGCTTCGCGCAGATGGCGTGGCGGTGATGGAGCCGGACGAAGGGGCAATGGCTTGCGGGGAGTTTGGCCCCGGTAGGTTGCCCGAAGTCGATGTGATCGCCGCTGAGATAGAGCGGAGGCTGAGCTGTGGCCAAGAGCTTGAAGGCCGCCATGTGCTGGTCACAGCGGGGCCGACGCGCGAGCCCCTCGACCCTGTGCGCTACCTCTCGAACCACTCCTCCGGACGACAGGGTTACGCGATAGCCGCTGCCTTGGCAGATCTTGGCGCGCGGGTGACGCTCGTTTCTGGGCCTGTCTCTATCAATCCGCCCACAAATGTCGATCTTGTGCCGGTTGAGACCGCGCGAGAGATGCTCGCGGCCTGCGAAGCTGCACTACCAGCGGATGTTTTCGTATCGGTTGCCGCGGTCGCTGACTGGCGTCCTGCGAAGCGCGCGAACACGAAACTTAAACTGAAGGGCAAGGATACAGCCACGCCCGCGATGGTTTTAGCCGAAAATCCCGATATCCTGGCGACAATTGCCCGCAAGCGGACAAAGCGGCCGAATCTTGTGATCGGCTTTGCAGCCGAGACGAACAATATCGAAGCCCATGCCCGCGAGAAGCTGAAGCGCAAGAAGTGTGATTGGATTGTCGCCAATGACGTATCAGGTGATGTTATGGGTGGATCGCGCAATGAGGTGGCTCTGATCACTGCGACGGGGATAGACCGCTGGCCAGATCTCGACAAAATGGATGTCGCTCGCCGTCTTTCTGCTCGGATTGCCGAGGAGTTGAATGATACTCCTGAAGGCATTGGTTTAGCTGCAGAGTAATGCTGATATCTGGTTTTGATAACCGCTTTTGGTCAATTCCGGTCGAAGGGCGAAAGCCGTTCTGAGGCGAGCTTGGGACGATGGCAGCAGTACTTTCAAGCCCCTGCGCTGACCTGGGCCTTCTGCAGCTGATCTAGGCGTTCACCTAGAAATATCTAAAGGACACCGCCAGTGCAGTTGAAATTTCCTGCAATGGCAATTGAGGTCACTCACCTGTGGTCTGGAACCGATATCAAAGTAACATCTGTTAAGAAGTTTTTTACAAAGGTGCTCAAATGGCAGACCTTGTCTTGCGCGAAGATGTCGAAGGATTGTGTTGGCTAACAATCAATCGACCAGAGAAGCTAAACTCTCTTACGGTAGACGTGTTCAAGGAGCTGCGGAGACACGTTCAGGATCTTCACGCAGATGAGACGGCTAGGTGCATTATTCTCCGGGGTGCCGGGCGATGTTTTTCTGCAGGGCATGATCTCGGTGACATCGCTGAAGGCGAAGCTGTTCCGTCCCCCGGATGGCATTCAGAAACCCTACGAATGATGGAAAAACTTCCTAAACCTATCATCGCAGCCGTACACGGCCATTGCTATACTGGCGCGCTTGAGGTTGCGCTTGCAGCGGACTTTATTTTGGCAAGTGACAACGCCAAGTTTGGCGATACTCATGCCAAATGGGCGCTCACTCCAATCTGGGGTATGAGCCAGAGATTGCCACGCCGCGTCGGCACAGCAACGGCTAAACGATTGATGTTCACGGCTGAAATGGTTCGCGCTGCGAAAGCACATTCAATGGGCCTTTGCGAAGAAGTATATCCAGATGACAGCTTCTTTGCTGATGTGGAAGCATTAGCGCGAAGAATTTTGGAAAACTCCAGTTTTTCACATGCAGCCAATAAGCGCCTGCTGGAGGCCACAGACATGGATCCCATTGACGCCGGGCTTCAGTGGGAAGTTATGGAAAATGAAGGCGTTGGACCCGATATGCAAGATCGGATCGCTGCATTTATGAAAGGTGCCGGGAAATAGGCAGGATCGAACATACCAGCATACGGCTTCGAATAACTAAAAGCACATGATCTTGCCATAAACGAAAGACTGGAAGCATAACGAGCGCTCTATTTAGGATATCCTAAGCTACACGCTGACGTTCACAATGCTGCCGACAAGGGACATAAACCAGATGTCTCGCTCAATTATAATGTCCTGCGAAGTCGACAGGGAGGTCCATCGTGCTCAGGACAAGCTGAGGCCGCCATCTGCGATGAGTGTTTGTCCGGTTAAATAGGCCGCGAGCGGTGAGGCGAGAAATAACGCCACGCCTGCCATGTCTTCCGGTGTGCCGAGCCGCCGCTGGGGAATGGTGCGCAGCGCGCCTTCGAGGCGGGCCTTGTTCTCCGTCGTGACCTTTGTCAGCTTCGTGTCGACGAGGCCGGGCGCAAGACCGTTCACGCGGATGCCGTCCTTCGCCCAGGCTGCGCCGAGCGTTTTCGTAAGACCGACAGCGGCATGCTTCGATGCGCTATAGGCTGGGTTGCCGATACTCGCGTTGAAGCCCGCCACAGAACTGACGATGATCACCGAGCCATTCGTTGCTGTGAGATATCCGTGCAGTTTTGCGGCGATGTGCATCACGCTGTTGATGTTCACATCCATCACACTGTCCCAGCCATGCTTCTGAAACTCCTCGCGATTGTAACGAACTGTCCCCTGACAGAGGACCAGAATATCGAGCTTTTCGAATGGTGGTTGCCAGGCTTCCAACGCGCGGAAGTCCGCAACATTGAGCTGGAAATAGGTGAGGCCTGAGAGGTCCGATCCCGCTTCATCCTTATAGTCCTCAGCGGTCGCTCGCGTTCCGCATACGAAAACAGTTCCGCCACGCGTCCGAAATCCGTGAGCAATACCATTCCCGATCCCGCTTGAGCCACCGACAACCAGCACCGTTTTATCGTCAAAGTTCAGATCATCGGACACGTTCGCGGCTCCCTCCAATAAAGAATCGCTGGGCGGCAATATTGCCAGACAGCGATAATTCTATCCCCCTAAAAGGCCGACGCCGCCAGACCTTGGCTCGTTTCTTGACCTCTTTGAGCCGTTGATCAGGCAGGTTCTTTGGTTTTCAGAACGCCGCGATTGATCTGATCGCGTTCGATGCTCTCGAACAGGGCTTTGAAGTTGCCTTCGCCGAAGCCGTCATCACCTTTACGCTGAATGAACTCGAAGAATACAGGCCCAAGACGTGTTTCGGAAAAGATCTGAAGCAATAGTCGGGGGCTACCGCCCTCCGTTGTGCCGTCCAGCAGCAGGCCGCGAGCCTTCAAGCCTTCAACGTCCTCGCCGTGACCTGGCAAGCGGTTTTCGAGCATGTCGTAATATGTCTCCGGCGGGGCGGTCATGAACGGTACGCCGAGTTTCTTCAGATTGTCCCAGCAGGCGTAAAGATCCGAGCAGTTGAAGGCGATATGCTGAATGCCTTCGCCGCCGAACTCGCGGAGATACTCCTCGATCTGACCCTTGCCGTTCTCGCCTTCCTCATTGAGAGGAATGCGAATTTTTCCGTCGGGTGCTGTCAGCGCTTTCGATGTTAGGCCGGTATATTCGCCCTTAATATCGAAGAAGCGGATCTCCTGAAAGTTGAATAGGCGCTTATAATACTCCGCCCAGTAAGCCATACGGCCGCCATATACATTGTGTGTCAGGTGATCGATGACCTCGAAGCCCGCACCCTCAGGATGGCGGTCAACGCCTTCGATATATTCAAAATCGATGTCGTAAATGGAAAGATCATCGCCATAACGATCGATCAGATAGACGATCGCACCGCCGATACCTTTGATAGCTGGCAAGCGGAGCTCCATGGCCCCTGTTTCCAGTTCGACCGGCTCAGCGCCATTATCGAGCAGGTGAGCGTAGGCCTTGCGGGCATCACGCACTCGGAAGCCCATGCCGCAAGCACTAGGGCCGTGCTCGCGGGCGAAGAACCATGCTGGCGAGCCGATCTCATAATTCGTGATCAGGTTGATGTCGCCCTGACGCCAAAGCTGGACATCCTTTGAGCGGTGTACAGCCACCTTCGTGAAGCCCATGCTCTCGAAAACGGGTTCCAGAATCCCTTTTTCCAGTGCAGAAAATTCTATGAATTCAAAGCCATCAAGGCCGGCGGGATTTTCAAAAAGATCAGCCATGTTATACGAGTACCGCTATTGCTAAAACAAGTTTCATATGTAACTAGTTTGATGGGAAACATGGCTCGCTGCTTTTTGCAAGAGAAAATTCATGAGGTGCCACACCATGGACGAAACAATGAGCGTTCCTTTGAAGCTATCAGACTATCTTCCATACCGGCTGTCTGTGCTCTCCAACACAATTTCGAGGAGCATTGCCGAGCGGTATGAGGCGGCATTCGGCATTTCGATGCGACAATGGCGAGTGATGGCAATCCTCGGTGAGTTTGCCGGACTTAATGCCACTGACATTTCAGAGCGGGCCGCCATGGATAAGGTGGCGGTGAGCCGGGCGGTGTCTTCCCTGATCGAGATGAAGCTCGTGCGCCGGGAGGCTACCCAGGATGACGGTCGGCGATCGCGCCTTTTTCTGACAGAAAGAGGTGCCGGTGTGTACGATGAAATCGTACCCATGGCTGCCGGCTATGAGGCTGAGCTAACAGGAGCCATGGACGCCGATGAAGTTCAGAAACTGCTTGAACTTCTGGACGCATGCGCGTCTATCGCGGCACCGGGCCGGAAGCTCTGGTGAAAACCGAAACGTATGCCAGTCCGTTTTCTAGACGCGCTATTCGGCCGCTGCCTGCTTTGCATCACTGGCCGTCCAGACTTTCATTTTTGCGGGCGGCGGGGATGGATTCATTTCTGTTTCAGTGAGTGCAGCCAGAGCGCGGTTCCTGTCTTCATCGCTGAATTCACCACTGGTCAGGCAGAATTCCACGAAGTTGTTGTCCGGGTCTTTTGTATAAACCGAATGGCACCAGTTGTGATCCAGTTCAAGGACATCATGGCCGGCCTCATTCCATCGCGTCCGCCAGTTGTCGAGTTCCTCGACCGAGTCCACATTAAATGAGAAGTGGAATGTGCCATCGGGCATATTGCCAGCCTTGTTGATATCGAAAACGAGCTCGTTCTGCTTGGCTGTGTCGTGGAGTTCCCAGAACGCAATGAACTTGGTGTCATCGCCATTCATGCGATAGAAAAAGTGTTTGCCCCAGCCGCCGCCGGGGATTGGTGCAACCTCGACTTTGACAAGTTCAAACCCCATAACGCCTTCGTAGAACTCATGCGTTTTTTTCATGTTTTTCGCCGCTAAGGCGAGATGATGGTAAGCCATTTAGTCCTCCCAAAGACAAATTATTAGACCATGAAACCGATAAGTCGCAAAATGGCACGATTAGTTTTTACGGGCAAAGCGTACAATCTACCAATTCAATCTCTAATGGTTTGACTTCGAATGCGGTGCTCGCATGAGTAATGTCTCGGCGAATTCACAAATCTTGCGCGTGTTTTTTACCTATTTTTTTGAGTAACCGTCAGTATACTCCGGTTGTTAAAAGGGTTGCGAGCTTCGCTGAATGGGACGACGAGTTGATGCTCTGATCGACGCGGCTTATGCGTTGGCGTTGGATTTTCGGTTCGGAAAATCCTTCACGGCAGCCTATGCCGCCCTGGCAGATTTCGAAGACGAGCAGAACGGTCTCGCGCAGCATATTGCACGTGCGCGCCAGATAGCAGTGTCCCGGCAAAGTTCGACGCGCGTGGAGCTGCCTAATGTACAGCTCTGTATGCAGAATGGGCTGATTGATGAAAACGGGCAAGAGTGGGATCAGCTGCTGGAAAATACGCACAAAGTACACATGACGGGTCATGAGGACTTAACCGCACCCCTCAGCTGGCAAGCGGTGGCGAACTGGGGTGATCGCATCTTTCCCGATGATGAAAATGAGGCCCTATTCGTATCCTTCATCATGAAAGACCAGAAACGCCAGAACGCAATACTGCGTAAGACCCGCCAGTATGGCGCGGATCAACCCAAGCTTCGCCTTGTATTTCCCTCGATAAAAAAACCCAACAGTGCAGGCGATCCGGCAATATTGCAGCGTATGCTGGGACTAACAGCGCGTCAGGCAGAAATCGCTCAGATGGTTAGTGAGGGCCTGAGTGCGGCAGAGATCGCCGACAACATGGGCATCCGTGTCTATACTGTCAGGGATCATATCAAAGCAATTTACGAGCGGACCGAGCTTAACAAGCAGACCGATCTTGCCGTGTTGGTCGGCGAGCTTAACCTGATGGCTGGTACTCTCCAGGAGTTTGAGAATCCTTGCCAGGCGCTCCATCGCCGCATGACGAATTTTTTCCTGACAGAGGATGGTCGTAGAGTCTGCTTTAGCGACTGCGGCGATCCGAATGGCCGTGTCGTGCTGAAAATGCACTCATCTTTTGGTGGTCGGTGGGTTTGGGAACCTACGGCCCGGCAGTTGAACGACTACGGGATCCGTCTCATCATTGTTGAACGTCCTGGTGTTGGGCTCACCGACCCCGCCATCGGCGACCGGCAGGCCGCGATCATGTCAGATACGATTTCGCTTCTGGACCATCTTGGTTTTGATAAGGTCCACGGTCTTGCGACGTCCGGCGGTAATTTTGATCTTGCGAGGGTAATTGCAACCCATCCTCACCGCTTTTCCGGTGCAACTTTTGTATCTCCGCGGGCCTTTGAGATCGAACCTGAACACGATGGCGGTTACATCGCCCAAGTGGCGGCTTTGCCCCTTGAGGCGAGTGCTTTGATGATGGAGTCGCTGGCGGCGAGCCAGACAGATGATAGCTGGCGCATGGGTGTGCGTATGGTTTTAGAACCAAATCCCGTCGATCTTGAGTTTTTGAAGCAGGACGCGCTGATGGAGATGCACGTGCGTCAACAAAAGAGCGCGATCAGCAAGGGATATGAAGGGCAGCTTTTAGAGTGGCGGGCATACGGCCAGAGCATTCATCCGCCCAGACTACCCGATTTACCCTATGCTGTCGTGACGGGGCGCGAAGATAATCTCGCACACATGGCCGATGGCGTAAAAGATTGGTCAGACTTCGCTGGTGTCGAACCTGTAGTGGTTGAGGGTGCCGGGCATTTGATTTTCCTTACCCACACGCTCGACGTGATTTCTGCCGCCGGTCTTGTCCATCCCTGCTGATTTTTCCAATAGCTTGCATCCAAACCGGCAATGCCACGCATCCAAGCAATATCAGACATTTTCGGCTAAACGCCGAAGCCCAAATTGGAGACCGAAATGGAAGCCTTTCTCGCACTTACTGTGCCATTCATTACGGTAGGCGCTATAGTTTGGCTGACAATGCATTTTTCTCACCGAAAGCGCCAGATTGCCCATGAAACGGTACGGCTCATCCTTGAAAAGGGTGAGACTTTATCGCCTGAACTGATCGAGCGCCTGTCAATTCTAGACGATCCAAAGAGCTCAGATCTTCGCCGTGGTATCATTCTCCTCAGCTTGGGGCTCGCGGTAGGTCTTTTTGGTTTCGCTATGTCGGAGACTGAAGAAGAAGTCCTGCGTGTAATGCTGGGTCTATCGTCTTTTCCTGCGGTTATTGGTTTAGCTTATCTTGGTCTTTGGCGTTTCGGACATGGTCGCAGAACTGATTGAGTTTCCATTGAAGAGGTCGAAGTCCAGACTAACGTCAGATCCGGACCTTGCTGCCAAGGCACTTGCTGGCGACTCGTCGGCGTTCGAGGAGCTGGTGCGTCGCCATCAGGGCACCGTTCGCGGTATGCTGCTCCGACTTTCCGGCAACGCCACAGATGCCGACGATCTTGCTCAGGCAACTTTTCTCAAAGCGTGGACCCAGCTTTCGTCCTATGCGGGCGGGCAATTTCGAAGTTGGCTTTGCACCATAGCCTACAGAGAATTTCTTCAGGATGTGCGCGGGCAGAAATCTCGCCGAAATCTCCATGAGAAGGTCGAGGCAGAAGACGTGGCTTTCGCACCAACAGACACCATGGGCATCACACATGATCTGGAGCGTGCGCTAGAAAAACTACCTGAAAACCAGAGAATTGCCGTTACATTATGTGTAGGCGCGGGTCTTAGTCACAGTGAGGCCGCTATTGCCACGGGTTGGCCTCTTGGCACGGTGAAGTCGCATGTAAATCGGGGAAAAAATGCCCTCAAGAAGTTGTTGGTAGAGTATGGTGCTGCATAGGAGGCACAAATGATTGAAGATCAGTTTGATCGCGACCTGGAGCGTCTCTTCAAAGCCGCTGATGTTTGTTTTGACAATGACGCTGAACAGTTCTCAGAGCGCGTGATGCGTGCGGTTAAGTACCGAATAGTTTTTCGCCGGATCACGTTGGGCGTATGTGCGCTAATCGGTGGCGCTTTAGCGATTTACAATCTACCGGCAGCTTTCGAGCATCTTGATCAGATGATGGGCCTCAACGGCGAGATTGCCACGGCTTACGAGCATCTAAACTCGGGTACTTTTCAGATTGATTTGAAATGGCTGGCCACCGCAATTGTTGGGTTTGTGACTTTCTTTGCGACATTTTCGGCAACCCAGAGCTAAATTCCCGAGGGACAATTGATTGCATAGAGCGCTGGGACGGGCTAACTGCGCGCCATGTCTACTCAGATACAAATCCGCCGAAAGACTGTCCGCGACATTACCGCTGCGAAAAACGGTACGCCTTTGGTCTGCCTGACGGCGCATTCGGCTCCGATGGCCGAGCTTCTCGATCCGTTCTGCGATGTCATACTGGTTGGTGACAGTGTCGGAATGGTCGTTCATGGCTTGCCATCCACGGTCGGTGTAACCCTTGAGATGATGATACTGCATGGGCAGGCGGTTATGCGGGGATCAAGACAGGCATTTGTTGTCGTCGACATGCCTTTCGGTTCTTACGAAACCAACTCTGATCAGGCTTTTCTCAATGCCGCGCGGGTCATGCGCGAAACGGGATGTCATGCTGTAAAAATCGAAAGTGGGACATATGCCAGTGAGCAGATTGCCCATCTCGTCGAACGGGGAGTTCCAGTTATGGGCCATGTGGGCCTGCGCCCCCAGGCGGTGAATGTTGACGGCGGCTTCCGCGCCAAGGGTCGTACTAAGGCAGGCTGGGCACGAGCGCTCGACGAAGCCGCAGCCGCAGATGAGGCTGGGGCATTTGCTATCGTCGTCGAAGGCGTTTCGGAGGATCTGGCACAGGAAATTACGAATACTGTGTCGTGTCCCACCATTGGCATTGGGGCTTCGCCGGCCTGTGACGGGCAGATTCTGGTCACTGACGACATGATCGGCACCTTTGACTGGGTCCCGAAATTTGTCCGCAAGTTTGGCAATGTTCGCGATGAAATCACCAATGCTGTAGAGGCATATGCTGAAGCGGTTCGTGCCAGATCCTTTCCTGGGAAGGATGAAACCTATCATTTGAAGCGTCCCGACAGCTGAAGAGCGTTGCGGCTGACCTGCGGCGCAGGCTATTTGTCTTTTTTATAGTAATGTCCCTTGGGAGTTAGCGCTTTGAGCGATGTTTTTGAGGAAGTTGAAGAAGGCTACCGCCGAGACCGGGCTGCCGAGATTTGGAAGCGGGTTGGTCCATTTGTCTGGATTGCTGCGGGTCTCCTGATCGGCGGGGTCGCCTGGTTCGAATACAACAAGATACAGGTCGCGAAGGCTCAGTTTGAGAGCATTCAGATCCTCGAAGCGGCAAGGGAGAGCCTGGAAGAGGGTGACTACGCGGCGGCGCAAGCCGGTTTTAGGGAGCTGGCATCGACGGATGCAGAGGTCTCTGCCCTTGCTCAGCACTATCTCGCAAATGCTCTCTTCGAGGGCGGCGGGGATGCGGCAGCTGCCTCTGAGCAATTGAATAATGTCGCCGGAAATGATGCGCCATTGGCAAAGCTTGCACGCTTAAAGGCCGCTTATCTGACGGCCGATGATATGGATCTTGCCGCGCTCGAAACAGCGCTTCAGGGGCTCCACACTGAAGACGGTCCGCTGGGCGTATTGGCGCTGGAGCTTGTTGCGGCGAAGGCCTTTGCGGAAGGTGACCTAAAACGGGCTCGAGAGGAGTTTTCCTATCTTCGTCTGGCTGCCAACGCTCCGCAGGGCGTCACTCAACGCGCCGAGCTTGCCCTGTCAGTCATTCCTTTCATCAGCGCTGATGAGGAGGACATGCCCGAACAACCTGCTGAAGAGATCGTATCCGAACCTGTCGAGGAGGATGGCCAGTGAGTATCGGGCTTCCAAAATTTATTATTGTAATCGCCAGTCTTGCCGCGCTGACAGCATGTTCCATTTTCGATTTCGGACGCGCGCGCCGCGAGGCTGAAGCTGCAGAGGACAGAGCCGGACGGATTGCCCTCGCCATCGGTGACCTTCCTTTGGAAGCCGATCCTGAAATGGTCGATGTGCCGGTTATTTTGCCTGTTTCTGCGCCGACACCGACATGGACAGAGGCTGGAGCCGGGCCAAGCAAAGTTGTTGGCCATGTGTCGGCTGGCGCTGATTTCGAAATAGAATGGCGCGTTAAAGCGGCTGACGGCAGTGACCGGCAGAAGGCCATATCCTCGCCCCCGGTGGCAAATGCGGACACTATCTACCTCATTGATGGCGAGCAGAGGGTGAAAGCCTTCGATATAGAGACGGGTGATCGGAAATGGTCAGTCAGCCTAAAATCGGGTTCGAGAAGGGACAAACGCAGTTTTGGTGGCGGTATCGCGATTGCCAGTGATCGTCTGGTCGTCTCCAGTGGTTTTGGGTTCGTAACTTTGCTCGACAGCAACTCCGGCGACGAGATATGGCGGCGCGATTTAGGTGCCCCTGTATCGGGATCTCCCACAGTTAAAGACGACCGTATACTGATCGTAACTCAGAACAATGAGATTTTTGCGCTGTCGATGGAAACAGGTGATGTCGAGTGGAGTGATCAGGCGATTGCTGAGACGGCAAGAGTGCTCGGTTCACCGAGCGTTGCGGCTATTGAGGATCTTGTCGTAGCACCGTTTTCATCTGGAGAGGTCATCGCTTATCTGAGCTCCAATGGCCGGCGATTATGGAGTGATGCGTTGACGCGGTCTGGCCGTTTTACTCCAATCTCCGCACTGAATGATATCGCCGCGCGGCCCGTACTTAACGCTGGCGTAGTCTATGCTGCGAGCCAGTCAGGCATACTTGCCGCCATTGATGGCCGCAGTGGGCAGCGGGTGTGGTCCCAGCCTATTGGGACTGTTCAGGCTCCCGCTCTTGTTGGCGAGTATCTTTTTGTTTCCGGTGTGGATGGACAAGTTGCCTGCATGGCGTCGAATAATGGTGCTGTGATTTGGGCTGAGCAACTACCCCGATTCAAGAAAGAAAATAAGCGCCGTGGACGGATTAGTTATGCTGGTCCGATTATCGCCTCCAACAGGGTGGTTCTAGCGTCTTCGGAGGGTGATCTGATAGGCCTTTCTCCGCAGTCAGGTGAAGAGGTTTCACGGCTTGACCTCAAGGACCCGATATTTATCGAGCCGATTGCCGTCGGCGATCGGCTTATTATTCTCACCGATAAGGGGCGGCTTATTTCCGTTCGCTGATTTCGAACGAAATGCTGGTGATGTATGGCCTTAAGGCTCGCAATTGTTGGACGTCCGAATGTGGGCAAGTCCACCCTTTTTAATCGTCTAGTTGGCAAGCGGATCGCCCTTGTTGACGATCAACCCGGTGTTACTCGGGATCGTAAAGAGGCGGACGGTCGGTTGGCGGATCTGCCGCTTACCCTGATCGATACCGCAGGGTATGAAGACGTAAACGATGGATCTCTGGAAGCCCGCATGCGCGCCCAGACCGAGATCGCCATTGCAGAAGCGGATCTTGCACTGTTCCTGATCGATGCGAGGTCGGGCGTTACTCCCATGGATGAGCGATTTGCTGAGGTTCTGCGACAGGCCGATATGCCGGTCGTCCTGGCCGCCAACAAGTGTGAAGGAAAAGCTGGGCTATCTGGGCTCTATGATGCTTTTGCGCTCGGTTTTGGCGAACCAGTGGCCTTATCGGCCGAGCATGGGGAAGGGTTCGGCGATTTGTTCGAAGCATTCAGGGAGTCACTTGGCGAAGAGGGGCTCGCGGCCGCTTACGCCATGGATGTCGAAGAGGAGAATAACGCCGAAGGCAATGATATTCTTTCCCGCCTCGAGCACATAAACGTTGATGATCCGAACCTGACCGATGGTCAGCTGGCTGAGATGTTAGCCGAGGCTGGGGTAGACGATACGGATCAAATAATATCTGAGGCAGAGATCAAGCCTATCCGACTCGCTATTGTCGGCCGACCGAATGCCGGAAAGTCGACATTGATCAATACACTGATTGAATCCGAACGCTTGTTGACAGGTCCGGAAGCTGGAATCACACGGGATTCGGTTTCGATAGACTGGTCATGGAATGGTCGGAATATCCGCCTTGTGGACACAGCCGGATTGCGCAAGCGCGCAAAGGTGCAGGAACGGTTGGAGCGCATGTCAACTGGTGAGACAATCCGTTCACTGAAGTACGCCGATATCGTCGCTCTCATTATGGATGCAGACGAAGCGCTCGAAAAACAGGATCTGCAAATTGCCGATCTCGCATTACGGGAAGGGCGTGGGCTTGTACTCGTGGCGTCAAAAATGGATACGGTGAAAAATCCGGATGAAGTTCGCAGCGCTTTGAGAGACAAGGTGTCCCGCCTGTTGCCGAATGCAGGCAGTGCGCCGCTCATTGCATTATCGGGCCTTACGGCGAAAGGCACTAAGCGTTTTATGCCTGCCGTCGTCGACGTTTATGATAATTGGTCAGCAAGAGTTAAGACCGGCGATCTCAATCGCTGGCTACGATACGTGATCGAACGTCATCCGCCGCCGTCCGTACAAGGAAAGCGGATTAAGCCGCGTTACATGGCTCAGATAAAGGCTCGCCCACCGACATTTGTCCTAATGGCGTCCCGCGGCAATCAAATGCCCGAGCAATACAAGCGGTACTTGGTGAATGGTATCCGTGAGGCATTCGATATGACGGGTACGCCGATCCGGCTGTTTGTTCGCCAGAGTGCGAACCCTTTTGCCAACAAGGGTGGAAGCAAAAAACGCTAGTTCTTCGCTTCCTCAATCGCTTCTCGCTTTTCCTCCAGCTCCAGCCAATCCATCTCAGCAGCGTCCAATTCAGTGCGGACGTCTGATAGACGCGCAGACTTCGTGTTAAAGGTGTCAGGATTGCTGGCGTAAAGGTCAGGATCAGCAAGCGCCTCCTCAAGAGAGAGGATTTCTTTTGTCAGTACCGGGATGAGGTCGTCGAGTTCTTTGAGTCTAAACTGATCCTTGAAAGTAAGCTTCTTCAGCGGTGCATCGGCAGGTGTTGTTTCACCGGATTTTTCGGACTTTTTCGCACGGTTAGCCGTGTCTAGTTCTATTTTTCTCAGCTGTTTTAACTGCTCTTGAGCATCGGTCCATCCGCCAGCAGTCTGCACCCATTTTCCGCCGCCGAGAGGCGACAGGCAGGATGTCACCGTATGGTCTAGAAAGGCTCTATCATGGCTAACGATGATCAGTGTCCCAGCGAACTGCTCTAGCATATCCTCCAGCAAGTCGAGCGTTTGCATGTCCAGATCATTGGTCGGCTCATCAAGAATGAGCAGGTCGCATTTCCGTGCAAGGGCGACAGCGAGCGTGAGCCGATTACGTTCGCCTCCCGAAAGGGCTCTGACAGGCTGGCGCAACTGATCTGATTTGAAAAGAAAGTCGCGGGCATAGGCACCTACATGGCGCGGGCTATCCTGCACCATGATTGTATCGCCGCCATTGGGTGCAAGCGTTTCCCACACTGTATCCTTCTTGCGAAGGGTCTCCCTTGTCTGGTCGAGGAAGGTCGTTTCAATCGTTTTATTGAGTTTTACCGAACCCATATCCGGTCCGAGCTCCTTGAGCATAAGTCTGACCAACGTTGTTTTGCCAGCTCCGTTCGGGCCGATAATGCCAATACGGTCACCGCGCAGTATACGGACAGAAAAATCACTCGCGATGTTAAGCTCGCCTCTCGGGGTATCGAAGCTCTTTGAGATCCCCCGGACATCAATAATTTTTCGGCTCGCAGTATCACCGGTCTCAGCTGAAAGCGGTGCATTTGCCCGGGCTTCACCGAGTGCCGAACGCCGCCTGGCATGTTCAGCACGCAGTTTCTTGAGTCGTTCCAATCGACCCATATTGCGTTTTCGGCGTCCTGTTACGCCCCTTGCAAGCCAGCGCTGCTCTTCCTTGAGCTGTGTCTTCATCTTTGCAAGTGCTTTTTCTTCTTCAGCCTCAATGCTGCTCGCCCAATTGTCAAAATCGCCATATCCGCGTGGGCTTTTCATGACGATGCCCTGGCGTAGCCAAAGGGTGTTGGTGGAGACCGACGACAGAAACGCCCGGTCGTGGGAGACCAGCAGAACTGCACCCTTGAAGGATTTCAACCGGCTCTCCAGCGCCGTGATCATCGGCACATCAAGATGATTTGTTGGTTCGTCCAGGAGCAGAATGTCCGGATCCGCCGCGAAAGCACGCGCCAACGCAGCGCGGCGCTGTTGGCCGCCGGACATGGTTTTCGGGTTGGCTTCAAGGTCGAGCCCCATGGCCATCAGTTCCGACTCGGCGCGGTGTTGCTCCGTCTCCAGATCAACCCTCCCGCCTCCGGCTGCTGCGCGCGGTGCGTCATGGTCCAGCACGAAGTCTAAAATCGCCTTGTAGGACGAGAGATCTGGTTCCTGTTCGACGGTCACGATATGGGTGCCGGGATGTATCCAAAGCTCACCGTCATCGGGCTCAATCCGGCCGTCAACAATCTTCATGAGCGTTGATTTTCCGGCACCATTTCGGCCAACGAGGGCCGCCCGTTCGCCTTTTGATAAAGTGAAATCGACCCCTTCAAAAAGGGGCTTGCCGCCGAAGGCCAGGCGAAGGTCTGTAGCTGTCAGGATCGGTGTTTGGACCATGGCCAGTGGATAGTACGATTGTGCTGGATTGTCCCTCGTTTTTTCATCGAGGGTGTGACGCTCCGACACGCTCTATTCGGTATTGAAACTCTCAATTTGAGACTCTCAGATTCGGCGCGCTGAGAGTTTCTGTTCATGTTGAGAGTACGGCTGGGGGACACTCAAATTGTTATGTTGGATTTTGCTGTCGGCGAAGCGCCCGCTAGACTGCCTGAATCAGCTTCACTTCTTCGTTACGGACATTGCTGACTGTGGGAGTGACGATTCGAGCATGCATAGCTTAGTTGAGGGAGGCCACCTGCCTCTCGCCATTGCAACGGTGCAAACCCTGATTAGGATGAATAAAAATGTCCTTGGGAGAGGCCATTGTCATGCATTCAATCATTCTTATTTGCTCTGCGAGCCTGGCTATTCTTACGATTTTGCTGGCCTTCTGGACCAGCATCCAGCGTGGTTCGAGCAGTACCATTGCTTACGGCGCGCCGCTGGACCCGGCATCGGCCATGGCCAAAGCCCAGCGTGCACACGGCAATGCCGCTGAATATTCGGCGCTCCTGATTGCACTCTTTTCACGGTCGGTTTTGCCTATCAGGGAAGAGACCTCGGCGGCCTTGTCACCTGGACGATTATTGCTGTTACGGGATCGCGCGGAATACATGCCCTGGGCTTCCTGATCTGTTCCACGCTCGAAAAGCCCCATGTGCTGAAAGCGGTCGGTGCGCTCGTTACCTATATCGGCGCGTTGTTGATTGCGGGCTTGGCATTATCGCAGGTCCTATAAAACGCCTGCCTTACCGATATCCGCGAAGGCGGGTGTTCATCAAGCGAATGTGAACTAGCGTTTGCCTTGACTTTTACGCCGGCGCAGAGCTGCAAGAGGCTCTATTCATCTGGGGAGCTCACCATGGAACTCACACAAAGCGGCACAAACAAAGCCGTTGCCGCTCTGCTACTGCTGGCAGCTATTTCGCAACCGATTTACACGGCGCTTTATATAAGCGCGCCGGAAGTGGAGCGCCAATTCCTTTGGGGACTGGAAGCGCTGTTGTTCGTGGTGCTGACTGCATTGGCGGGCTCTGCTCTTGCTATGGCGAAACGCTACACGCTCGCTTTTTCGGCCATTGCTTTCAGCGCAGTGCTGAACGTCGTGCAGGTTGGCGTCGGGCTGGTGCAGTTTGGCCCAGCCGGCGAGGTTGCCGGGGCAGGTGCTGAATTTGGCGCACTCGCCGGGGCGATTTTCGCATTCTCTTTCTTTGCCTACTACGCGGCGAAAGTGCTGCTCGGCCTCGCTGCGCTCGTAATTGGTATGGGCAAGATGGGCGAAGGCGGAAAGGCACTTGGCGGGCTTACGGCTTTGGCAGGTTTCGTAGCTTTCGCGGCGAATACGATACTGATGATGTTTGGCCGAGATGGATTTTTGCCGTCACCCGTTGCGGGTGCTTCAGGCGTTGTGGCGACACTGCTCCTGGCAATTTGTCTATTCGGTCTGAATAGCGACGACTGATCAGATAGCACAAGGTCTAGTGAAGGCGTACGGAGTATTCGGCGAATGCTCCGTGAGCTGTCTTTTATCGCCGGAAGCTCGCATCTTTTGCTGATGCAGCAAGAGTGCCAGCTTCAATAGCATCGAAGGCTTGAGAAAGGCCGCGATAGAAGGCGATCCGTTCTTCCGCAGCGGGTGACAGTTTGACGATGCCTTCAGCACCAGCAAGAGCTCGGGGGCTTTGTCCCTCAAGACCGATGGCCATGATGTCTGACCAGATATCAGCCGGTAGCCCGCCCCCAGAAACACGGTTCATCGGGCTGTCATCATCATTGCCGACCCATACGCCGCCGATGAGTTGCGAGGTGAAGCCGACGAACCAGGCATCGCGCCAATCCTGGGACGTGCCAGTTTTGCCAGCGGCCGTCCAACCGGGGATGGCTGCGCGGGCACCTGTGCCCCCCTGTATCACGCGGGCGAGCATGGCATTCATGTCTTTGGTGAGGTTTGCTGGAAAAATCTCTACGGGCTCATATTCCGGGCGTTCATAGATAAGCTGACCACGGGAATCCTCGACTTTAAGGATCATGTACGGGTCTAACCGATTGCCGGATTTGGCGAACACACCATAGGCACGCGTGAGTTCATAGAGGCTGACCTCCTGACTGCCGAGGGCGATTGAAGGCAGGGGACGAAGATCCGAGGTTATGCCAAAGCTGCGGGCAAGGGATATAATGCGTTCCTCACCCACATCCTGACCAAGTTGTGCGGCCACAGTATTGAGCGATTTCGAGAAGGCTTCGGCAATTGTGACGGGACCGACATAGCCATCCACGTAGTTCTTGGGTTCCCAATCGTCAAAACGTACGAGTTCGTCATTGTAGACACTAAATGGATCGATGCCGGTTTGCAGGGCAGCCGCGAAGACAAAAGGTTTGAAGGCGGAGCCGGGCTGGCGCTTTGCCTGAAGCGCGCGGTTGAACTTGCTCGTCTCATAGTCAACGCCGCCAACCAAGGCCAGAACTGCGCCGTTTGGTCGTATCATGACGGCAGCAGCCTCGGAGACTTTCATGTCTTCACTATTCGTCTCTATTGCATCAGCAATCTTGGTTTGAACCGCGCGCTGCACATCTGCATCGATTGAAAGCGTAATGACAAGATCACCCGGGGCATCCGGCAGGATCTGCGCGATGCGTTCTGTCACCGCATCAAGAATGTGTCCGAAATCGCCGCCGCTTTCCGAAGCCTGGGACAGGCTGATTTCCTGCTCGTAGGCTGCGTCCTTCTGAGCTTCCCGAATATAGCCTGCATTGACCATTTCATTCAGCACATACAGTTGTCGCTCGCGGGCACCCTCAAGATTGCTGTCTAAGGCGAGACGAGACGGAGCCTTCGGCAACGTGGCGAGCAGAGCCGCTTCCGCAAGACTGAGTTCTGTCGCTTCCTTTCCGAAATATTCTTCGGCAGCTGCATCAATGCCGTAGGCACCTGAGCCAAAGTAGATACGGTTCAGGTAGAGGGTCAGAATCTCTTCCTTCGACATCTGCTTTTCCAGCTGCCGGGCAAGGCGAACTTCTTGAAGCTTCCTTTTGATGGTTTGTCCGAAATCAAGGAGCAGGAATTTGACGGTTTGCTGCGTGATGGTGGAAGCGCCCGAGACCGTCCGGCCGGATCTCCAATTGGACCAGGCGGCCCGAGCAATCGCTGTCGTATCGGCACCGTCATGGTCATAGAAACGTTTGTCTTCCGCCGCTATGAAAGCCTGGACGACATGGGGGGCAAGCTCGCTTGATTTGATCACCTGACCATAATGGGGGCCGC
This sequence comes from Pseudomonadota bacterium, assembly GCA_039196965.1. Taxonomy (GTDB): domain Bacteria; phylum Pseudomonadota; class Alphaproteobacteria; order Caulobacterales; family Hyphomonadaceae; genus CALLCD01. Next base: position 54,743 of record JBCCUK010000012.1, read on the forward strand.
GCACCGTGATCAGATCGCCATCACTGTCCCGAAACTCATAGGCCTGATCGCGCTTTACGGCCCATAAATCATCATTATCCGGAAGATCCGGCATATCGCCATAGATCGCTTGAAACAGAAAGAAAGCGCCGATAACGCCTGTAAAGGCCAGCCCGGCAAAACCATAAGCTGCGAACTTGAACGTTCTGCTGTTGATGAGGATTGGCCCCAATTTCATCCGCGCAAAGCCTTCTGATTTACGGCTAATTTAGAGTGCGCCGATGCCTATTAATAGTTTGATAATCTTGTCGCTGAGAAGGCAATGAGAAGCCGGAGCGGGGATATGTGTCACTCTATACCCGCGAAATAGGAGTATAATCCTATGTTTGGTGCATTTATCCATAAATCTATCCGACTGGGATCGATACTGCGGTAAAACCAGCACTGTCGAAAGATACCCCGTCGGCCACGGCCTTCAGCCGCGCTTCCCGAAAAGCGAAATCGCCGGATGAGTCGTTCGGAGAGATTTCGAGCATTCCGACTATTGAGAGGACGATGCCATGCGACGCAAAAGCGACCCCGACGGGTGCCGGACCCTCGCGATGAGTGAGGACGAGTTGAGATATGAAATCAGACGCCTGGCAGGACTGGGAGTTGCGCCCGTGGAAGCCAGGGCAGCTGGACAAGCTGGATCGCGCGGCGCTGGAACGGTTTTATCGGACCCCATTCCTGTTGAGTGCAAGGCAAGCGCAACGCCCACCCTGTGGGCTGGACTGGCGGACTTGGTTGTTCATGGGCGGACGCGGCGCGGGCAAGACCCGGGCAGGCGCTGAGTTTATTCGGTTCGCTATGGTTTATGGCGGATATCAACGTGCAGCACTTGTCGGACCGACATTGCATGATGTGCGTGAAGTGATGATTGAAGGGCCGTCGGGCTTGCTCTCTATTTCGACTGGTGAAAGTACGGCACCGGATTATCAACCTTCCCGCCGCCGCCTGGTCTGGCCAAACGGTGCTGAAGCCTTCGCATTTTCAGCGGAGGAGCCTAACAGTCTGCGCGGGCCGCAGTTTGATATCGCCTGGTGTGATGAAATCGCTGCCTGGGCGAAGGGTGAAGACACGTGGAATATGCTGCAGATGGGGCTCCGCCTCGGCGATGATCCGAGAGCTATAGCAACCACGACGCCGCGCCCCGTGCCGCTGGTAAAAAGGCTCGTGGATGAGGCTGAGGTAGCCATAACCCATTCTACGACGGCGGAGAACGCCGCAAATCTGGCCCCCGGATTTGTGGCGGCCATGGTAAGGCATTACGGAACATCCACGCTGGGGCAGCAGGAATTAAATGGAGAGCTGATCGAAGATCCCGATGGCGCATTCTGGACAAGAGATGATCTGGATAAATCACGAATAAATACTGCTCCGGACCTGGACAATATCGTGGTTGCCATTGATCCACCAGCAAGCGTTGGCCCCAAAGCAGACACTTGCGGTATAGTTGGTGTGGGGATCAAAAAACTTGAAACCGCAGATCTCCATGGATTCGTTATAGCCGATGGCTCAGTGCAGGGATTGTCACCACTGAACTGGGCCGGACGAGCTGTCGCGCTTGCAAGGGAGGTTGGAGCGGCAAGCATCATTGCCGAGGCCAATCAGGGCGGTGAAATGTTGCGCCATGCGCTCATGACCGCAGGATGCGAAATACCCGTGCGCCTTGTGCATGCAAAGGTATCCAAGCGTGCGCGAGCCATGCCCGTGGCGGCTCTTTATGAGGCGGGACGCGTCTTTCATGTCGGCGTCATGCGCGCACTTGAAGACCAGATGTGCAGTTTTGGAGCCGATGGCTTTACCGGTTCGCCAGACAGGGTGGATGCCCTTGTCTGGGCGGTGTGGGCCCTGATGCTCGATGGAAAAGACAACCCACGTGTCCGCAGCCTTTAGGTGCGCGGCCAAGACAATTTGGAGCCTAAGGAATGAAACTGCCCTGGACGCGAGAGCGCGAGGAGAAATCTGTATCGGGACTCATGGTTGCCCTGTCTCAGCTTGGGTCTGCCCGATGGGGTGGGCGGGACCATATGGCCCTGTCACGTGATGGGTATCTGCGAAATGCCGTGGTGAACCGCTGTGTGCGGATGATATCTGAAGCTGCCGCATCCGTACCCCTGCAGATTTCCGATGACAGGCTGCAGGCAGTGTTGCGGCGTCCAATGCCTGAGGAGGCCGGGAGTTTTCTGTTTGAGAGAATCTATCATCATCTGCAGATCAGCGGCAATGCCTACATAGAGGCTGTGCTCGTGGAAGGGGAAGTGCTGCCTGTCGGGTTGCAAACACTCCGTCCCGACCGGATGAAGGCCGAACTGGATCCAAAGGGGTGGATCACGGCCTGGTCGTATAAGGTGGATCGCCGTGAGCGCCGGATACTTAGAACAGAGAGCGGATGGAGTCCGATTCTCCAACTGAAGCTTTTCCATCCGAATGATGACATTTACGGATTGTCTCCGTTAGCAGCCGCCCGGCAAGCTCTGGACTTGCACAATGCGGGAGCGGACTGGGCGAAGGCCTTGCTGGACAACTCAGCTCGCCCCTCCGGTGCGCTGATTTACGGTCAAAACGGGAACAACCTAACAGGAGCGCAGTTCGAACGGCTGAAAACGGAGCTCGAACTTGCCCATACCGGGCCTGACAATGCGGGCCGGCCCTTACTGCTTGAAGGCGGGCTTGAGTGGAAACCGATGAGCTTGTCGCCATCGGAAATGGACTTCCTGGAAGCGCGCAATACGGCTGCTCGCGAAATAGCGCTTGCCTTCGGTGTGCCGCCAATGCTGCTTGGCATTAGAGGAGACAATACCTATGCGAATTACCGGGAAGCGAACCTTGCTTTTTGGAGGTTAACGATCTTGCCACTCGTTCAGTATGCGGCAGGAGCTATTGCGGGTTGGTTGTCCGCGCGCGTCGAAACTGAAGTATCCATAGAAGCTCAGCTCGATCATGTGCCGGCATTCTCTGCTGAACGGGATCAGCTTTGGTCTCGTCTGGAAGCAGCCACCTTCCTGTCTCGGGCAGAGAAGCGGAGCCTCGCGGGGTTGCCGCCGGAAGAGACATCATGAAGTATGACCGACGTATAAGTCTCGCGGTGATATTCGCGGTCTTCGTGCAGACGGCCGGTGCGCTCGTATGGGCCGGCTCCGCGAGTGAGCGCCTCGCAATGGTGGAAAACGAAATCGATCAAAGCCGCGATGTGGTGGAGCGCCTTGCGCGCCTTGAAGCAGAACTCGAAGCGGTACGCCATCAACTCGACCGCATCGAACGCAAAATCGACGATAATTAGCGAGTTGAGCCATGATTACAGCGGAGAAGCTGAGACCGAGCCTTATCGAAGGCTACGCCGCGCTGTTTGGTCTGCAGGACCAATCTGGCGATGTGGTTCGAGCAGGGGCCTTTGGACGCAGTTTGAGAGATGGCGCGCCAAGGCCGATGCTCTTGCAGCACAGTCCGGGTGCCATTGCGGGTCGATGGGTCCGAATGGTGGAGAATAGTCGCGGCCTTTATGTCCGTGGACTGATAGAAAGTGACACAGCTATCACGCTTTCTGCATCTGGACTTGATGGACTGTCCATCGGATTTCGCCCAATCATGTGGAACCGGCTGGCTGCTGGTGGACGCGAGCTCATCGATATCGAGCTCGTGGAGATCTCGCTGGTGAGCGAGCCGATGCAAGGCGCTGCGAGATTCCGTATTCTGAGCAAATAGTACTGATTTTGTAAGACAGAGTTCCGCCAGCGAAGGTGCGTCCCCTCGCTTCGCTGATCCGGCGGCACGCCTCCCCGCAATGGGGAGGCGTGATCGGGGAAGGTTCATGGAGATTGAAACATAATGACGAAGGAAACCAAGATGGCCAAGGGTCGATCCCGGACGGCTGTCGCTGCTGATATCCTGGCAGTGTTTGAAGCCTACAAGCAGACAAATGATGCGCGTATGTCGGAAATAGAAAAGCGCGGTCGATCCGATCCTCTGCTCGACGATAAACTTGCCAAAATCGATAAGCGGCTGGAAGCCTTAACCCTGAAGTCGGCGCGTGCAGACCTGGCGGGCAAGTCAGAGCCAACTGACAGTGAGCATACATCATTCTGGCAAAGATATATGAGATCTGGCGATGAAAGCGGGCTTGCCCGCCTGGATGTAAAGTCACTCAGCACAGGAACTGACGATCAAGGCGGGTATGTTGCGCCACCTGAACTTGACCAGTTGATTGAAAGCCGATTGCTGGCAGCAAGTCCAATGCGTCAGATCGCAAGTATAAGGCAGACATCTGCCGGGGTGTTCCGGAAGCCTATTGGTCTTGGTGTGGAAGCCCGTTGGGCGGGAGAGACCGATGCTCGAACTGAAACCCAGACAGATGGATTGTCTTTGGTCGAATTTCCAGCTGGCGAGCTCTATGCGCTTCCGGCGGCAACCCAAACCCTTCTTGATGATGCGTTCTCCGATGTGGATGCCTGGCTTGCTGATGAAGTTGAAGGGGCCTTCGCTGCCCAGGAAAGCGCCGCATTTGTAAATGGTGACGGCGTGAATAAACCACGCGGGTTCCTGTCTTATGTGATCGTGGATGATGCGAGCCACGTTTGGGGTCAGATTGGATCAGTGACAGGCGATTTTGCTGGGATCAATCCAGGTGACGGTCTGCTCGATCTTATCTATGCTCCAAAGTCGCAATTCCGAGCCAATGGCCGCTTTGCCATGAATCGCCGCACGGTTTCTGAAGTCCGTAAGCTGAAGGACGCCGATGGCAGATATCTGTGGCAACCAAGCCAGGGCAGCGAGGGTGCAACACTCCTCGGATATCCGATTACCGAGCTTGAGGATATGCCGGACATCAGTCCCGGCAATGCTGCGATTGCATTTGGTGATTTCCGCCGTGGATACCTGATTGTCGACCGCGTCGGCACACGCGTTCTTCGCGATCCGTACTCTGCAAAGCCATTTGTGCTTTTCTATACGACGAAGCGCGTGGGTGGAGGCATCCAGAACTTCGATGCCATTAAAGTTATGACCTTCTAGCACTCTAATGGAGGCCTGATCTAATGGTGGCCTGACCGGCGCGCAGTCGTCTTGCCGGTCGGGCAGCCTTTCACCCGGATCATCCCGTAGGAGAAAATCATGATACGGACGGTAGTCGTACCGCCCGCCGAAGAGCCATTGTCGCTTTCAGCAGCGAAAACCTATTTAGAGGTTAGTCACGATGCCGAAGACGATTTGATAGCCGCTCTTCTCGCCGGTGGCAGATCACATATTGAAAATTCACTTGAATTAGCACTGATTGAACAAGTTGTAGAAGTGCGCACCGCGGCTTCCTCCATTAGCGAGTCCGGTCTTCAACTGAACCCCGGTCCCGTCGTGGAGATTGTGTCCGTACATCGGGACATGAGGTCTGGGACCCTTGAGGACATAACTCAACTGTTTGAATTGAGAGTCTCGTCGATTTGCGTTCGATCAGGTGAGAGCCTGTCGACCTTCGCAGATGATACGGAACTCGTTATTCGCTTTCGAGCAGGCTTCGGAACGTCAGCGGATATCCCGGGTGATTTGCAACTCGCGCTGCGTGTTCTGCTCGGTCAGTCCTATCGCAATCGTGACGGTGCATTTCAGACAAATGCCATCACCACGCTTTCGGATCTGCTTGCCCCCTATCGGGAGGCGCGTCTTTGATGGCGGATGGTGCTATTTTGCCGAAAACTGCCGAAGGCGATATCGCTGAAGCTGTTCTAGAAGCCCTGAGAGCTGACCCAGATGTTCGTTCGATATTTGGACACCCTGCGCGCATTTACGATGATGAGACGAAAAGGCCAATTCATCCGTATGCGATGTTGCAGCGGCATGAAACCCGGCCAGCCGATGTGACCGAATTTTCTGCCACGGAGCATATTATAACCGTGGCGGTTACAAGCCGCTTTGGTGGGCGGCGATACGCGCGCGATGCCTTAGGAGCGTTGAGGGCAGCTGTGGAGCGCAGCGATTTTTCACCATCAGGACAACGTATCGTATTCGCATACACAACCTATGGTGATGTTTTTCGTACCCAGGACAGGAAGACGTTCCGCGGTTTGTTGCGGATACGAATTATCAGTGAGGAGGCAGCCTAATGTCTGGACAAAGAGGGCGCGATTTGCTGCTCAAAATCGATGATGGAACGGGCACATTTGTGACTGTGGCCGGCATACGAAGCAAAACACTATCGTTCAGCGCCGCGGCGGTGGACGGTACGCATACAGAAAGCCCGGATGCTTGGAGAGAGATTATCGAAGGCGCAGGTGTCAAATCAGCAAAGATTTCAGGACGAGGTGTTTTCAAGGACGCTTCTTCTGATGCGTTAATACGGCAGACTTTTTTCAGTGGGCTCCTCGCGACGTGGCAAATCACGGTTCCGGATTTCGGTCATGTCCGTGGGCAATTTGCCATCACCGAACTCTCCTATAGTGGCGATCATAACGGAGAGGCCACCTTCTCCATAACGCTTGAAAGTGCGGGTGAGTTAGACTTCGAGGTGATACAATGAGCGTCAATGGCGCGCGGGGCGAAGTTGCACTCATGGTGGATGGCAAGGGGCATAAACTATGTCTCACGCTCGGAGCCCTTGCCGAGATCGAGACGGCTTTTGGGTGCGAATCCTTAAGTGATCTCGATATCCGTATGCGAAACTTGTCAGCCGCGGACCTTGTCGTTGTTCTGAGGGCTCTTTTGCGTGGTGGCGGTGCCACGGATCTGGCGCAGAGTGTCGCCGATACTAATATACAGCCATCTGCGGCGGCGAAAGCTGTTGCGGAGGCGTTCCAGATTGGGTTGCTAGGCTGATGTTACCATGGAGCGCAATGATGCGGGCAAGCCTTAGTGCCGGCATGTCGATACAGAGTTTCTGGGAGATGAGCCTCGTGGAGTGGCGCTGGCTGGCTGCCGGCAGGGGCGACGACGCGCTGGGAGAAGATCAACTCTCTGCCCTGATGCGTGAATTTCCGGATGCGGGAGGTTTCAATGGATGAGTTTGAGCAAAATCTACTCGATGCGGGTGGTGCGCTGACGGCCCTTGTCGATGGCCCTGGCCGTGAGGCGGCTGATGCCTTGAGCGCAGCCTTTGACGAGGCAGGCAATAGAATTGAGCAAGCATTAGGCAGGGCTGCGCGAAGCGGCGAGCTGGACTTTTCGAGGATGGCGGAAGGCGTCCTCCGTGATCTTGCAACGATTGCGGCTGAGGCCCTGTTGGCGCGAACGGGTATCGCAGGTGGGGCCGGGCAGACGGTCAATGTCAATCTCGCGCTGGGGGCCGGTGCCGATGCAAACTCCGTCATGAAGAGCCGAGGCACAATCACTACAGCACTTGCCCAGGCCGCCGCCGCGGGGAGGCGCTTCATATGAGTCTTGCAAACTTTCATGATGTCACCTTGCCGATGTCGATTGCGTTCGGTGCCCAGGGCGGCCCTGAACGGCGGACGGAAATTGTTGCTCTGGCCAGCGGCCGTGAAGTGAGGAACGGGCTCTGGTCCGGATCCCGTCGGAGATGGGAGCTCGCCGGCTCGGCAAGTAAATTGGGCGACCTGAATAAACTCATAGAGTTCTTCGAGGCGCGGCGTGGACGGCTCCACGGGTTTCGATTTCGCGACATAATAGATGACAGATCCACGGCCCCTGGCGAAATGCCCAGCGCAACCGATGTCGTCATTGGTGAAGGCGATGGCAGTAAACCAGTCTTTGAGCTGATCAAATATTACGGCGATACAATTAGACGTATCTGGAAGCCAGTTTCGGGGTCCGTCCGTGTCGCAATTGACGGCGTTGAGACGGCCGAAGGTGTATCCATCAATACGAATAGCGGAGAGGTTCGCTTTGTGAGCGCGCCGTCTATAGGTGCGGTGATTAGCGCAGGGTTTGTTTTCGATGTTCCAGTTCGCTTCGATTCTGATCGTATAGAGACGAGCCTCGATGGATTCGGAGCCGGACGCGCTGTCCAGGTTCCAATCATAGAACTGCTGGGCTGACTTAATGAGACAGATAGATGATGATTTCCACACCCGTCTGACATCGGGTGTGACGACGACTTGCATTTGTTGGCGATTGGAGCGCCAAGACGGATTCGTCGTCGGCGTTACGGACCATGATAAATCGCTGCAATTTCGTGGATTGAGTTATGTCCCTGGTTCAGCTGTCGGGACCAGTGAGTTCACAAGTTCTGCAGGGCTCAAGCCGGGGCAGGCCGGTGCCGCCGGTTCTCTGTCCAGCGATGCTATCACAGAGGAGGACCTGGTTGATGGTCTTTGGGATGCAGCAAGGGTAGATGTCTTCAGGGTCGATTGGGAGCATACCGAATATGGTGTGCAGATCTGGTCTGGCCGGTTTTCAGAAATCACCCGCGGAGAGATTGGTTTCCAGGCGGAACTCGTGTCCCTCAAAGCCGATTTGGAGCGGCCTGTCGGGCGCGTATACTCCCGCCACGGAATAACAACTGACCATTCGCCTGATGCACAGGACTTCGAGGCTTACAAGGCGAACGGAATCGCCGACGAGTTCCCCGGATTTCCGCATATGCCCGGCAATGATGTGGTTCTGTCAGGTCCTGCAGTGACGGGTAATGATGGCGGCCAGCGATGACACGGGACGAGGTTATAGGTGTCGCCAGGGAGTGGCTGGGCACGCCTTATCAGCACCAGGTGAGCGTCAAAGGCGTCGGTACAGACTGTCTTGGTTTGCTGAGGGGGATCTGGCGTGCCTGCGAAGGAGCAGAACCCGAACAGATTCCACCTTATACACCGGACTGGGCAGAGCACCGCGAAACGGACAGTTTGACGGATGCTGCGAGATATCACCTGCGCGAGATACCTATTGGTGAAGCCAGATCCGCGGACGTCTTATTGTTTCGAATGGCGCTCGGTTGCCCGGCGAAACACTGCGCGATTTTGAGCGGTCCCGACAGGATCATCCATGCTTATTGGGGGCGCGCCGTGGTGGAGACGCGCCTCGTGCCCTGGTGGAAGAGACGCATATCCGGCGCATTTTCATTTCCCAGTATTGAGGACTGAAGCATGGCTCAAATTGCCCTGACCTCCATTGGTCAAACCTTGGGTTCGGCGCTCCTTCCTGGCGGCGTTGGTGCTTTTGGCATTGGTCTGTCGGGTGCTGCAATCGGCGGTGCGATTGGTGGTTTTGCGGGCAGAGCTATTGATGGTGTGTTATTTGGCTCGACCCGTGAAGGCCCACGTATCGAAAACATTCGGATTATGGAGTCCCGCGAAGGTGCTGGAATACCTAATGTATACGGAAGGTTTCGTGTTGGTGGGCAAGTTATCTGGGCGGCGAGACTGCTAGAAACCCGCCAGACGGAGCGTGTGGGCGGCGGCAAAGGTGGTCCTCGCGTCGCAAACTATACGTATACTGCCAGTTTCGCTGTAGCCCTATGTGAAGGACCGATCAATCGAATAGGACGGGTCTGGGCGAATGGAGAAGTCGTTGCACTCACGGATTTTAATCATCGTTTGTATACAGGTGCGGACGACCAAAGTCCGGATCCACTGATTGAGGCAATTGAAGGTACCGGGTGTGTCCCCGCTTATCGGGGTACGGCATATATTGTTTTCGAGGATATGCCGCTTGAACAGTTCGGCAACAGGTTGCCGCAACTCTCATTTGAGATTACGCGCGAAGCACCGACACGCCCAGGATCGATCGCATTTTCCAAACTTATTGATGGGGTCAATATGATCCCGGCGAGCGGCGAATTTGTTTATGGCACTGAGCCCGTCCGCCAACATTATTTTCCCGCGATCGAGACACCGGAAAACACTCATATGGGTTCAGCAAGAACAGATATGCTCGCCTCGCTCGATCAATTGGAAAGTGACCTGCCCGAAGTGCGCCGTGTTGCGCTGACAAATGGCTGGTTTGGAACGGACCTGCGGGCTGGAGTTTGCGAGATACGGCCCGGGGTTGAGACTGAAGAAAAAGAGACCCGACCGTATTCTTGGAGCGTTGGCGGGGTCGAGCGAGGCGATGCCTGGTTGATCTCAAGAACTGCCGATGATGGTCCGAGCTTTGGCGGTACACCGGCGGACAGGGCCGTCGTCGAGGGGCTTCGAGAACTGGTTGGTCGTGGTTTTGACGTAACCATCTCTCCCTTCCTGTTTATGGACATTCCTCCCGGAAATCAGCTGCCAGACCCCTATGGTAGTTTCGAGCAGGCAGAATTTCCCTGGCGTGGGCGAATTACCGCAAGCGATGGAACGGCAGCTGCGCGAACCGAGATTGAAGCCTTTCTCGGCGATGCCCGAATGGATGATTTCGAGGTGGAGGATGACGAAATCCGCTGGCAAGGGGATGGTAATGAATGGGGGTTTCGGCGTTTCATTCTACACCATGCGTACCTCGCTCAGCTTGCTGGTGGCATAGAGTCTTTCCTGGTCGGGTCCGAAATGGTCGGCTTGACCCGTATTCGAGATGACCAGGGACGCTTTCCATATGTGGAAGGGCTGATTGATCTGGCCGCGGACGTGCGGGCTATTCTTGGTCCTGCTGTGAAAATCTCGTACGCCGCAGATTGGACTGAATACGGAGCTTATGCGCCTGGCGACGGAAGCGGGGATGTCTTGTTTCCGCTCGATGCGTTGTGGGGCGATCAGAATATCGACTTCATAGGCGTAGATTGGTATCCACCGACGGGAGATTGGCGAAATGGCAGCGATCACCTTGATGCCTTGGCCGGGTATCTTGGGCCGGATGATCCAGACTATCTGCGCTTCCAAATGGCAGGCGGCGAAGCGTTTGACTGGTTCTACGCATCGCAGGCGGATCGGGAAAATCAGATCCGTATACCTATCATTGATACTGCACATGGTGAACACTGGGTTTTCCGCCAGAAAGACTTGATCGGATGGTGGTCAGCGGAACATTATGAGCGCCCTGGAGGCATACGGTCTCTTTCAAAAACGGATTGGCAACCGGGCACCAAACCGATCCGGCTTTCGGAGCTCGGTTTTCCGGCTGTCGACAAGGGTGCAAACTCCCCAAATTTATTCCACGATCCTAAAAGTTCCGAGAGCGCCTTTCCGCCATTCTCTACAGGAGAGCGGGACGACCTCATGCAGCGCAGCGCCTTGAGCGCCGCATTATCTTTCTGGCAGGACAAAACAGCGATTGAGGCCACATATATATGGGCATGGGACGCACGCCCGTGGCCCGTTTTTCCTGTACGGGAAGATATCTGGACGGATGGTCCGAACTGGACCGTTGGCCACTGGCTGAACGGTCGAGCAGGTCTCTCTGAACTTGGGCGAGTCATTGAAGACGTCGCGAGACGCGGCGGTGTCGATATTGATGCGAGCGCCGTTTCGGGTGTGATTGATGGGTACAGCCTGAACGGTGTCTCAACCGTGCGCGGTGCATTAGCGCCCCTTTTCTCAACATACGATCTTATCTTGATTGAACGTGATGGAAAAATCATCGTTGAGCATTCTCGGAATATGCCCATACACAGTTTAGACGGGGAGAGCGTTCTGGAAGGTGGACTGGATCGTACGCGATCTTTGCTCGACAAGCCGCCAGGGTCGTCGCGGCTCACCTACATCGATGGTGCGGACACGTATGATCCAGCAACCGTGAACGTTTTCAACTCCCAAGGTGATCGCGGCGTGGTTATCGATGTGGGTATACCCATTGTCATGACAGAAAGCCGGGCAGTGGACTTGGCCGAGCAACTTCTGGCCCGTGCTACCGAACCGGAGAGCATGACCATGGGGCTCGGTCGAGAGTGGAGTTGTTTGGAGGCCGGCGACCGTCTGAGATTTTCTGATCTCGACGGGGTTTGGCGGATTGTCGATCTAAATGACACTGGCGCAATCGAGTTTCGTTTAGAAAGGGAATTAGACACCGGGCTGGCCATCCCTCGAACGCTCGAAGCCCCCGCGGTCGTAAATGACCCTCCTCCCGCAACGCCGCCTCAATTCATTCTTATCGATGGGCCCATGCTTCCTGGGCGAAATGGCCAAACCGGACCGCTCGTTGCCACTTTCGGTACCCCGTGGGCACGACCGGTAAGTGTCGAGGCCGGTGCCTCTCCGGAGCTTCTTGGCAGACGGGCAGTGATAAATGATCCGGTAGGAATTGGCAGGCTCACGGCCCCGTTAGGCCCTGGGGTCTCTGGCCGCTGGGACTATGGGAGCATTTTGGAGATTGAAATTGCAGAGGAGACATTTCCTTCTTTGAGTGAACTCGCCGTGCTCAATGGGGCTGGGCTTTTGCTTGTCGAGAGTCAGAATAACTGGGAGCTGCTTGCGTATCGCGAGGCTGAGTTGGTGGCCTCAAACAGATATAGGCTTCGGGCTCTGTTACGGGGTTTGAGGGGCACCGCGAACCGTAATGCAGATTTGAATGCGCGATGCCTCATTGTGGATGATCGGTTGCAATCGGTTGTGTTCGATGCCGAGGAAATTGGACTAGATCTGATTTGGCAGGCGGAAGGTCGTGGTGGGCGAGGGGATGCCAGCAGGTTTGTCTTCGAAAACAAGCAGGCATTGCCCTACGCTCCTGGCCACATCAGCCACGACGGAAATCAGATTAGCTGGGTAAGGCGGGCAGCCGAGATCGGTGACACTTGGAGAGATGTCAATTGGGAAAATGTTGGCACTTTCGACGTCCAGCATCTGCGCAATGGTACTGTCATGCAGGCTGACACGGTGAATGAGCCGTTTTGGCGGCTCCCCGATACGGCAATGACCGGTGACAATGTCGAGATACGGGAAATCGGCGCTGATGGACGTGCCGGCCGCAGCGCATCCATTGAGCTATGAGCGTGATGCTTCCTTTTCCTGACGAGCCGCATTAGTTATTCGATGTTTCAGGCTTGTAACGGGCGAAAATGGCAGATCCTTACGCAACTCTTGGCATCAGCAGATCTGCGGACGCTGATGAAATTCGCCGGGCCTACCGAGCGAAAGCAAAGGCCCTGCATCCCGATCTACATCCCGGCGACGAGGCCAAAGCGGAAGCTTTCAAGAGAGTTTCCGCTGCATTTGATATCCTGGGCGATGAGGTTAAACGCGGTCAGTTCGACCGGGGGGAGATAGATGGGGATGGCAACCCAAAGGGGTTTGCTGGGGGCGGTTTCGGCGGAGGCGGTTTTGAAGGCTCGGCATTCGGGGACTCAGCTTCCGCTGGCGAGGCCTTTGAAGATATCCTTTCAGGACTTTTCAGGGGTGGACGAGGACGACGAGGCCCAGGCCCGAGAAAAGGCCGGGATGTCCGCTACGCTGTTACAATCGACTTCGCCGATATCGTTACCGGTGCGCGCCGACGCATGCGCATGTCCGACGGTAGAACCCTCGATGTGAGTATCCCGGCCGGGATCGAAACGGGCCAAACACTTCGGCTGAAAAGTCAGGGCGAGGCGTCTGCTTATGGCGGCCCCCCGGGGGACGCACTTCTAGAGATCAGCGTAAATTCCCATACAAACTGGACCCGCGACGGCGATGACATTCGCATGTCTGTCCCCGTGCCGCTTGAAACAGCCGTTTTGGGCGGCACCGTCGATATTGATACGCCATCGGGACCAATTGTGCTTAAAGTCCCCGAAGGATCTGACACAGGTGCCGTTCTGAGGCTGCGGGGCAAGGGCATACAGAAGGCGGGTAAACCCGGAAATCTCTATGCTCGATTGGAAGTCACTCTCAACGATCCGTCCGATCCTGAGCTCCGCTCGTTCGCCAGTTCGCGGCGGTCCTGATGAGCCGAATTAAACCGATTTATTCACTGGTCATTCAGTGATGGCGCGCTAGTAGAGCCTAATGACGCGTAGACTCGCTCTCCTGGTATTAACCGCCGCAATGCTCACTCAGCCGGTACTCGCACAGAGCTGGGCTGAGCCCGGCACGCGAATTGGTCGTGATTCGAGCGAGAACAGCGGCAATATGCGATTGCAGGAGATCATCAATCGTCTCAAGCGGCAGTATGGCGGTCGTTATGTAACGTCCAAGCCTATGCCCAGCAAAGCCGACATCAAATGGTATCGTATCGACTGGATCACCGATGATGGACGAAAGATACGGCTCGATGTTGATGCCAAGACGGGACGGGTCATCCGCTAAGGAGCTCAATAAAATATGCGAATTCTTGTTGTTGAAGACAATCCTGACTTGCGCCGTCAACTCGCAGACGCGCTCTCCCAGGCGGGCTATGCGGTAGATCTCGCATCAGATGGCGAAGATGGTCATTTCCTTGGCGATACAGAGCCTTATGACGCTGTCATTCTCGATCTTGGTCTGCCGACCATGGATGGCGTAACCATTCTTGAACGCTGGCGCGAAGACGGAAAGAACTTCCCGGTTCTGATACTGACCGCTCGAGACCGCTGGAGTGAGAAGGTTGCAGGCTTCGACGCCGGCGCTGACGACTATCTTACAAAGCCATTCGTGACGGAGGAACTCCTCGCCAGACTGCGCGCATTGCTGCGCAGGGCTGCGGGGCATTCTGCCGCTGCGCTCGAATGCGGTGCTCTGCGTGTCGATACGCGGTCTGCACGTGCCACGGTGAATGGCTCCCCCATCAAACTGACGGCCCATGAGTATCGGGTTCTAGCGTATTTGATGCACCATCAGGGCCGCGTCGTTCCGCGGACTGAGCTTGTGGAACACATTTACGATCAAGACTTCGATCGCGATTCCAATACGATTGAGGTTTTCATCGGCCGGTTGCGCAAGAAGATAGGTTCTGACCGCATTGAGACTGAGCGCGGCCTTGGCTACCGCCTTGTAAATCCAGAAGGAGAGCCCCATCCGGCGCTCTAGTTGGTTCTCGCAATATATACTTATGATATGCATCTAGACTAATGATGCTGCATCTCGGGACATCACCAAAAAGCTCTCTGGCGCGCCGGCTCATGGTCAGCGCCGGAATATCCTCGATCATTGTCCTGACGGCCATAGTGATCGCGCTATCAGCCGTTTATCGCACGCAAATCCTTACAATCTTGGATGACGAACTTGACCGAACGCTCACGACCCTTGAGCGTTCCGCGGCGACGGATGAGACGGGCAACCTCCTCCCCAATCAGGAACAGCTTCCCTCAGATCCTACTTATTCCACCCCATTGTCAGGCCGATACTGGGCGATGGTGCCGCTTGAAGACAACGGCGAATACGGGCGCTATCTGAAGTCAGAGAGCCTGTGGGATGATGACATTCCATGGCCGCGTGAAATGGTGGCTGATCTGATCGAGCGCCCCGGTAACATTCTGAGAGCAAGTGGTGTCGGCCCGAATGGGGAGCCATTACGCATGGCAGCAGAGGGGCTTTTCCTTGAAAACCGAGATATGCCGGTCATGCTATTCGCTGCTTTTGACCGCACGGAGACCGATAAGGGCGCTCGACGTTTTGTCTACGTTCTGATTGGCGTGATGATGGCGGTTACGGCGGGAACGCTGTTCGCCCTCTGGTTTGGCATACGTTCGGCGCTACGGCCGCTACAGCGCATCGAGGCCGATATTGCCGATATCCGTGAGGGCCGCCAAACCCAATTGGATGGACAATATCCGTCGGAGATTCGCCCACTGAGCGAAGAACTGAACAAGTTGATGGAGCACAATCGCGGGGTCGTTGAACGGGCGCGAACCCATGTCGGAAATCTCGCCCACGCCCTGAAGACGCCGCTCGCCGTTCTCATGAATGAGGCATCAGGAAGCGGCCCGCTCGATGATGTTGTGCGTCGCCAGGCGGGGGCGATGCATGACAATGTGCAGCATTATCTGAAGCGGGCACAGGCGGCTGCCCGTGCTCAGACGCTCGGGGCCAGAACAGAACTGAGCGTGGTTCTGGCTGATCTCACTCGGTTGCTGAACAAGCTGTTCGCAAGTCGAGATATATCTGTTAGCGCGGACCCGGCGGCAGGAATTCTGATCCGCGGTGAGAAACAGGATCTTGAGGAAATGGTCGGCAATCTCATGGAGAATGGCTGTAAATGGGCCCGTTCGAAGGTCCATGTGGCTGTCCAAACAAAGGGCTCGGACATTCTCATCCATATTGACGATGACGGGGATGGGCTGGCGGATGACGAACGTGAAGCTGCGCTGAAACGAGGTGTTCGGCTTGATGAAGCGGCACCTGGAACCGGTCTCGGTCTTTCCATCGTGTCTGAACTCGCTGAGCTCCATGAAGGAAAACTAGAGCTGAGCCGTGCTCCGGAGCTTGGCGGGTTGCGAGCTTCACTGAGACTGCCGAGAGCATGATCTTTTTCGTGTGGTTCTTTGGGCTGGGTGCCATACTCGCTTCGGCTGCACTTGTGCGGCGAGCTGGGCTAGGCGATCGCGCTGTTATCGTCGTCCTTCTAGCGAGCTTGGCCGCAGTGATCGGTTACATCACCGTCGGAAGTCCGAACCTGCCCGATCTTCCCCATGCGCAACGCATCGCTGAAATTGATGAGAAAGACGCAACGAGCTTGTCGACGGCGGAAACGCTGGCACTGCTTGAACAGCGCGTGAAGGCGTATCCCGAGACACCTCAACCTCACTTTTTCATTGGTGAAATCATGCAGAGTCAGGGGCGCGAGAGGGACGCAATACGTGCATTCCAGTCCTCGCTGCGCCGGGATCCCTCCTTTGTGCCTGCCTTGACTGCGATGGCAGATAGTTTGACACGGCTTAACAAGGGTCGGGTGAATGCCGAAGCAAAGCGGCTCTATGCCCGCGCTGTGGCGATCGAGCCTGATCAGGCCCGTGCAGGATTTATGGCCGGACTGTCCGATTGGCAGGCCGGTGAAAAACCCCTTGCGCGAAGCCGCTGGGATACCGTTGCCAGCGGATTGCCGGACGGCGACCCTCAGTTAAGACTGCTCGCATCCTTGGTAGAGCAGGCCGAAGCGGGCGCATTTGATTGATGAGAAAGCCGTTTAAGACTCGATCAATTGAGCAGTGCGAGTGTTTAGGGACGCGGTCTCAAAGCCGACATATAGATCTCCAAACCTTGTCTGGATGCATCTTTTTTCCCTGCGGCAGCTGGCCATCTGGTTTGATCGAACCAAGTTTCTATAAGCGTAGAAATGAGAGCACGGACACGCAGATTAGGTATCGTCAGTGTCGCGGCAGCACTTTTGCTGGTCGCAGCTAGCCTTGTTTTTATTGCGGTAAAGGAAAGCGCTGACCTGTTCTGGACACCCACTAAGCTCGCTGAACTGGGCGGTCCGACCCCAGGATTGTCCGGGAAAGTCGGCGGATTTGTTGCTGTAGGGTCCCTAAGCTACGATTCTCCGACGGAGATTCGTTTTGAAATTATTGATGATGCCCACAGCATTACAGTGGTATTTGATGGCATCACGCCGGACCTTTTCGAGGAAGGTGCCGGTGTCGTAGCTGAAGGCGCATTCAATGAAACTGGCATTTTTGTTGCTCGTCTCCTGCTCGCCAAGCACGATGAGAATTATGTTCCCAGGGAACTGAAAGATGCTGAGGGGCCGTCAACTTGATTGAGACCGGACATCTCGCTGCGTTTCTCGCTCTCGCGGCCAGTGTGGTGCAAACCTGGTATGGATTGCGCGGGAACCGGCCAATGGCGGCGCGCATGGCATTGTCCGCGCTCTGCATCATGGGGATATCTTTCTTCTTCCTGATTATATCATTTGTTGCGTCAGACTTCTCGGTCGCACTCGTGGCGGAAAACTCCCATACTCTCAAACCCTTGATGTACAAGATTGCCGGAACCTGGGGGAACCATGAAGGGTCCATGGCGCTCTGGTGCCTCGTCGTCATTGGGTTTTCGGTATTTGGGGCTATCAGGCTGCAAACCGGCCGAACACGGTTCGAAGCCGTGGCGCTTGGGATCCAGGGAGCGATCGCTACGGGGTCGCTGGCCTACCTCCTATTCGCGTCAAATCCATTTTTGCGTCTCGATCCAGCTCCGCTTCAAGGCGCAGGCTTAAACCCTCTTCTTCAGGATCCCGCGCTCGCGATCCACCCACCCATGCTGTATCTCGGCTATGTTGGTTTCTCTTTCGTATTTGCGCTTGCTGCCGCTGGCCTGATCGAGGGGCGGATAGACCGGCATTGGGCCCGCGCGACGAGAGGCTTTGTGCTTGCCGCGTGGGTTCCGCTTACCGTTGGCATCGCGCTGGGTGCCTACTGGGCTTACTATGAACTCGGCTGGGGCGGCTGGTGGTTCTGGGATCCCGTCGAGAATGCGTCCTTGATGCCTTGGTTGCTTGGTTCGGCGCTGTTGCACTCGATCATCGTTACGGAAAAGCGCGGTAGCTTTGCAGCATGGACAGCATTACTCGCCGTCCTTGCCTTCTGCTTTTCGTTGCTCGGGGCATTTCTCGTCCGGTCGGGCGTTCTGACATCGGTGCACGCTTTTGCGGTCGACCCCTTGCGTGGGAGCCTCTTGCTCGCAGGCTTGCTTGCCTATGGCGGAGCAGCGCTTGGCCTGTTTGCCTGGCGTGCCCCTTCATTAAGGTCCGGTGCGGCCTGGGGGTTGATGAGCCGGGAAGGCGCTTTGATGCTCAACAATCTGGTGCTGGCCGTAGCAACGGTAACGGTGCTTATAGGAACACTGTTTCCACTCCTTGCGGAGGTCACGGGTCGCCAGATGTCCGTAGGCGCACCCTACTTCAATCTGACCTTTTCGCCTCTTATGGCAGCCCTTTTGGTTGTTCTGCCTCTGGTGCAGAGCTGGAGCTGGGGAAAGGCCTCTATCTCACCCAATTGGAAACTCGCAGCGATTGTTGGGGCGCTTCTGGGCGCGACGATCCTGGCGGCGCTTTTCGTGTTCAAACTCCCGTTCGGGGCCGCTTTCGGCTTGGCCTTGGGTTTGTGGTTACTCTTCGGAGCCGGTCGCGAAGTGTTTCGCCGCGCCATGGTTCCTTCGCGCTTATTGAGCTTGCCCGCGCGGGTATGGGGCATGACATTTGCCCACGCTGGACTTGGTCTTTTCATCATCGGTGCGGTCATCGAAACGGGCGCGTCCTATGAGCGGACAATCGCTCTTGCCGAGGGCGATAGCGCCGA
The DNA here is from genome assembly GCA_039196965.1 of Pseudomonadota bacterium. Taxonomy (GTDB): domain Bacteria; phylum Pseudomonadota; class Alphaproteobacteria; order Caulobacterales; family Hyphomonadaceae; genus CALLCD01. The sequence goes on from JBCCUK010000012.1 coordinate 73,734, forward strand.
AATTGCCGGATGGACACTTACCCTCGACGCAGTGCGTTCCGGAGAAGGTCCTAATTGGTACTCCGACGAAGGAACCTTACTCGCAAAATCCGGCAGCAAGGAAGCGGTTCTGACGCCGTCCAAAAGGTACTATCCGGCTGCCCGCATGCCAACGACTGAAACGGCCATCATGAAGAGCTTGCGAGGGGACCTATACGCAGCGCTGGGCGACCGCCGCGTTGTCGACGGACGAACTCTCTGGACCTTCCGTGTCTATTTCAACCCCATGATCGATTTCGTCTTCTTTGGCGTGGCGCTGATGGCGCTCGGTGGCGGCTTGGCCATGATGCCAATGCGCAAGCGAAAGACCGAAGCCAAGGTGCCGATAGAAGGACCGGCGACACCAGAACCACAGCGAACGAAGGTGATTGCATGAAGGAGTTGTTCCTTTCTCTCCTATCTTTCGCCCTAGCGGTGGAAGAGCCTCTGGTGGACACGGCGGCGGAAGCGCGTGCACAAAAACTGATGCAGGAAATACGCTGTGTTGCCTGTGAAAATGAGCCGATATCCCAGAGCGCAGCGGAGATCGCTGGAACCATGCGCGTTAAGGTCCGCGAAATGGTCAGCGAGGGGGCCAGCGATGCCGAGGTGCGGGCCTGGTTTGAGAGCCGTTATGGGGAGTTTGTCCTTTTTCGACCTCCGGCGCGCGGTGTGTCCGGACTGGTTCTCTGGGGGCTCCCCTTTGGTATTTTGCTTATCGGTGCTTCAGGGATTTATCTCGCGCGGCGGCAGCGCTCGGGGTCGGGTGAAGTCGAGGCCGTATCTGCCGAGACGTTTGATCACGATAATGGGACTGCGAGCTGACTTCTGACAGCAGGAAAAACCCTTATCTCTAGCCTCAAACTAGATCTATGAAGGCTTGAGCATGAGAAAAACTGTTACCTTTCAAGGAGCCCAAGGGCAAAATCTATCGGGCCGCCTCGACTTGCCAGATGGGCCAATCAGAGCCTTTGCACTGTTCGCCCATTGCTTCTCCTGTTCGAAGGACATCGCAGCGGCAAGGCATATAGCAACAACGCTTGCTGCTGCCGGGATCGGTGTTCTGCGGTTTGATTTTACGGGTCTTGGATCGTCCGAAGGCTCTTTTTCCGATACCAATTTCTCGACCAATCTGGACGATCTGGAAGCTGCGGCAGCCTGGCTGGAGAACACCTATGCTGCGCCTCAATTGCTCATTGGCCATTCGCTCGGTGGCGCTGCCGTCGTCGCTGTGGCGTCGAGGCTTCCAAGCGTGAAAGCCGTTGCTACCATCGGTGCGCCATCGGATGCGGACCATGTCATCCATCAGTTCGGATCGCATCTCGATGAAATCGCCGACCGCGGCGAGGCCGAAGTTTTGCTTGCGGGCCGGCCGTTCACGATCAAAAAGCAGTTCGTGGATGATGTGTCTGGCGCAAAGGTCCACGAGGCCGCTGCAAAGCTTGGACGGCCATTGTTGGTCCTGCATGCGCCGTATGACAGTGTTGTGGGGCTGGAGAATGCGACCGGCCTCTTCACCAGTGCGAAGCATCCGAAGAGCTTCGTCAGCCTGGACAATGCTGACCATCTCCTCACAAAGTCGGAAGATGCGCGTTTCGCTGCGAATATGATTGTCGCGTGGGCGGCGCGTTACCTGCCTCCAGCAGAGTCCGGCCTGACCAAGCAGCCTGCCAAAGGTAGCGTCCTCGTCGAAGAAACCCGTATGGGTAAGTATCAGGCATCCATACAAGTGGGACAGCATCGAATCATTGCGGATGAACCGGCATCTTTTGGCGGCGCTGATACTGGGCCTTCTCCGTACGAGCTTGTTTCGGCGGGGCTTGGTGCATGCACGACAATGACGTTGCGGATGTATGCTGAACGAAAATCATGGCCGGTGGACAAGATCAGCGTCGAAGTTTCCCACGCCAAGGATCATGCCGAAGACTGCGCAAATTGCGAAAAAGACAGAAAAATCGATGTTTTTGAGCGAAAAGTGACCGTTGAAGGGGATCTTTCAGCTGAACAACGGCTTAAGATGCTTGAAATCGCTGACAAATGTCCTGTTCACCGGACACTTGAGGCTGTTTCCCATGTCCGAACTGTAGAAGGCTGAAAATCGTCACATTTCAAACTCTTCCATAAATGATTTTTAATAACCAAATCACATGGGCTAAGTTAAGTAAAAACAGGGTTCGAGAACCCTCATCGATACGACAGGACATCAAGAATGAAATCGATTGGTAAACTTGGGAATACGTTTGCAGCCATGCTATTCGGCGGGGTCGCCGCAGGCGCACTTGTACTGTCTCCGCAATGGGCACCGTCTGCGGAAGCTGATCCAATTTCCATCGAAGTTCCGGGTGGTGCGCCCGTCAGTTTTGCCGACCTTGTCGAGCAGGTTTCTCCGGCGGTTGTCAGCATCAATGTACGCGGCGAACAAGAAGTTCGTGACAATGCTGGAATTGACCGCTTTCTGGAGCAATTTCGGGGAATGCCGGGGTTTGAAGAGTTCATGCGCCGGCGCCGCGAAGAACTCGAGGAAGAGGATGACCCCAGGACACGTGAGACCCGCGCGCTAGGATCCGGTTTTTTCATTTCTGCTGAAGGCTACGCGGTTACGAATAACCACGTGGTCGCAGGTGCCAATGAAATTCAGCTGGTAACATCAGATGGTTCTGAGTTGGCCGCCGAACTGATAGGCACGGATCCCGCAACTGATCTTGCTGTTGTAAAGGTCATCGAGCCTGAAGAGAGCCTCCCTTATGTTGAGTTTGAAACAACCGATGATGTAAGAGTTGGCGACTGGGTTGTAGCCGTAGGCAATCCATTTGGCCTTGGCGGGACGGCAACGGCAGGCATTGTCTCGGCAGACGGGCGTAATTTAGGTGCTGGATCTCAATACACCGACTTCCTTCAGATCGATGCATCTATCAATCGTGGTAACTCAGGCGGGCCGACATTTGACCTTGCGGGGCGTGTGATCGGGGTGAACACGGCGATATTCTCTCCGACGGGCGGTTCAGTCGGCATTGGATTTGCCATTCCGGCTGATCTTGCCATCCGCATCACAGACGAGTTGATTAAGAACGGTCGCGTCAGTCGCGGTTGGCTTGGCGTCAGCATCCAGAATTTCACACCGGAGTTCGCGGAGACGATTGGAGTTGAGGGCGCGCGTGGTGCCATCGTGACCGAGCTAGTGGATGATGGACCTGCAGAAAAATCCGGCATTGAGCGTGGTGACGTGATTGTCGAAATCAATGGTGCCAAAGTCATCGATGCAACGAGCGTTACCCGGAAAGTCGGAAATCTCATCGCCGGAACGACGAATGATTTTGTCGTCCTTCGTGACGGCGATGAGGTAAAAGTTAGCGTTTCTATAGGCGAACGGCCTGACAATCCTGACGCATTGACAAATAGTCCCGGCGGTTCCGACGATCAGGACGAGACGGACGAAGACGCTGAGACCGGACCATTGGGCGTTGCCTTGAAGCCGCTGGATGACGAGACCCGTTCTACCCTTGGTCTTGATGATGATGAAGAAGGCCTGCTCGTGGTCGATATTGACGATGACAGCCCAGTCGCGGAATCCGGCCTGCGGCCCGGCACAGCGATACTTGAAGTGAATGGCCGAACGGTCGGCACCGTTTCCGATTTTGCCAATGCGATTGAAGCGGCCCGAAGGTCCGGAAAGGATCAGGTACTCATCGCTGCGGTGATAAATGGCAGAACGCAATTCGGGACCATCGATATTTCTGAAGACGAATGATCAACCTGCGGGGGGCGATCCGACGGAGGGACAGAACATAATGCAAGTTCTGGTAATCGAAGACGATAAGGACATGGCGTCCTTTATCTCAAAAGTGCTCACGGAAGCCGGGCACAATGTCGACATCACCAACAGAGGCGATACTGGTTTAACGCTCGCGCGGTCCCGAAGTTTCGACGCCCTCGTTGTTGATCGCATGTTGCCGGAGAAAGACGGGCTGACGCTGATAAAGGAGTATCGCGATGGAGGTGGGCATTCCCCTGCATTGTTCCTGACAGCCCTCAGCGAAGTTGACCACCGTGTCGAAGGGCTGAAGGCTGGCGGTGATGACTATCTGTCCAAGCCCTTCGCTCCCAGCGAGCTTGCCGCAAGAGTCGAAGCTCTGGGGCGGCGGGGGTCTTCCGAGGCTCCTGTTACGCACCTCAAGGCCGGCGATCTCGAAATGGATCTGCTTTCCAGAAAGGTGACGCGTGCAGGCCAGAAAATCGATCTTCAGCCCCGCGAATTTCGGTTGCTTGAATATCTGATGCGTCACGCCGGGCAGGTCGTCACGCGGACCATGCTGCTTGAAAAAGTCTGGGATTATCATTTCGACCCACAAACCAATGTTATCGATGTCCACATCTCCCGCCTCCGCGGGAAGATCGATAAAGACTTCGACGAGGTGATGTTGCACACTGTGCGTGGTGCGGGGTATCGCTTGCAGGCATGACCCTCGCGAGCTTTCGCCTGCCGACACTTTTCAAAACGACCACGTTTCGATTGGCGTTGCTCCATTCAGGTCTTTTCGCGATCTTTCTGCTTGGGCTGCTGGTTTATCTCTACGCGTCCACCGTGATTTACATTCGCGGAGAAGCGCGCGCTAGCCTTGATGCGGAGATTACGGAACTCGTTCAGGCGCACCGCCAGGGCGGACTGGTTCGTTTAAACCAGTCCGTTCTCGAGCGGAGTTCTGTCCCCGGATCACGGCAATTCATTTATCTCCTTCAGGACAATGAGGGCCGTAAGATATCGGGAGATCTTTCCGGCCCGCCAAACGGTGTTGAGGCAGACGGCACGGAACAGTTCCGTTTTACAATCGACTATCCGAAAGCGGATGGAACATTCGAAACACGCCCGGCCGAAGGGCGGCAAGCCACCCTTGCCGATGGCAGTTTGATCTTCGTTGCTTACGACATTGATGAATTTGTTGGAATTATTCCCCGGGTCACGAATGTGGTTTGGACCGCTGCGCCGATCGGCGTCCTGATGGCGTTGGTCGGAGGGCTGATTGTTTCCCGCTCCGCCGCCAGCCGTGCTGATGAACTGGCGAAAACAGCCGAGGGAGTCATGGCAGGTGATCTCTCCCGCCGGGCACCGGTCACCGATTCAGGTGATGAGTTTGATGATCTCGCCGAGCAGATGAATGCGATGCTCACAAAGATCGAACAGTTAATGCTGTCATCCCGTCATGTTGGTGACTCTATCGCTCATGATTTGAAAACCCCTCTGACCCGCCTGCGTAATCGCCTTGAAGCGTCCTTGGACGGTGCAACATCCAAGGAAGATATCGAAGAGAAGCTCGCCGGAACGCTCACTGAAGTTGATCAATTGCTGTCAACGTTTGACGCCATTCTGCGTTTATCGCGACTTCAGTCTGGCGAAAGTAATCCCGCCGAGCGTATCAATGTAAGCGCTATTGGCCATGAAATGGCGGAATTGTTCGAACCGGCCTGCGAGGACGCCGGGCTAAGTTTTTCTGCCGAAATTGATAATGATCTCTTTGTGCGCGGTGAGCGTAGCCTGATCGCCCAGGCCCTTTCCAATCTCCTGGACAATGCGATTAAGTACACCCCGCCGCCCGGCGATATTCGTTTCCATGTCACCCGCGGCTCCGATCAGGATGTCATCTTGAAGGTCGTAGACACAGGCCCCGGCGTGCCCAAGAATGATCGATCACGGATCGTAGAGAGATTTGTGCGCCTCGAAGCAAGTCGTTCAGAGCCCGGATCCGGTCTTGGTCTCGCGCTTGTCGATGCCGTAGCCGATTTACACAATGGCAGTCTGTTTCTCGATGACGGTGCTGGGACTTCAATACATCCGGGTCTCTCGGCGAGCTTGCGTTTGCCGCGCCTGTGATTGGATTTTCATCGCCTCTGCACGAAGATCCGCTCGGCGCGCTCAGAGTTGCAGCGCCCCACGCACCTTACTTGAAACGACTTCTGGAACGCGAAACAGAGACCGTGCTGACTTTAGGCCGCACATCACCTGCGAAGGTCTGGAATGATATCCTGCAAGATATTCGAAGCGTCGAGCAGAACGCCGATGCAGACACCGCAATGCAACGGCTCCGCGCTGCAAAGCGTCAGGCACACCTCATTCTTGCGGCGGCGGATCTCTCTGGCGTCTGGCCGCTGTCAGATATCACCGATCGCCTGACGGCGTTTGCCGATGCGAGCGTAGCGGCGGCTCTTAGCGTAGCTACGAAGACAATTGATCTTTCAGCGGATGGATTATTCATTATCGCGTTGGGAAAAATGGGTGCTCGCGAGCTCAACTACTCTTCAGATATAGATGTAGCTGCCTTTTACGATCCAGAGGTATTCGAGGGGGGCAAACGCGGCGCAGCCGATAGCGCCCGCCGTATTGTGCAGCATATGTGCCGCATTCTGTCGGATCAAACGGCCGATGGATATGTTCTGAGAACGGACCTTCGTCTAAGGCCAGATCCCGGCTCAACACCCGTCGCCGTCTCCACCCGCATGGCTGAGCAATACTATGAGTCCGTCGGTCAGAATTGGGAGCGCATGGTCTGGATAAAGGCAAGACCTTGCGCGGGTGACTTGGCTTGCGCCGACGTGTTTGTGCGTCAGATATCTCCTTTCATATGGCGCCGCCATCTTGACTACTGGGCGATCAATGACATTCACGCCATTAAGGCGATGATTAATTCGTCAACGGACAATGCTGATCTCGAAGATCCGGATGTTAAGTTGGGGCCGGGTGGCATTCGTGAAATTGAGTTCTTTGCACAGACCCAGCAATTGATAATGGGAGGTCGGGATCCGCGATTGAGAGTTCGCGCCACATTGTCGGCTCTTGAGCGGTTGCAACAGGGAGGCCTTGTATCTGCGGATGATGCCAATGAACTGAGTCGTGCTTATTCCGAGCTAAGGGCGGTGGAGCATCGTATTCAGATGCGTCAGGACGAGCAAACCCACAGGCTACCAACCTCCGAACAAAATCGATCCTCGGTGGCAGCTCTTTGCGGCATAGAAGATTTTGAGATATTCGACCGCGGGTTTCGGGAGGTACGGGCGCGTGTTCACCAGATATATCTTAACCTGTTTGATACCGAAGCCCGCCAGAAGGATGCAGCAAGGTCTGGAAACCTTGTTTTCACGGGCGTCGACCCCGATCCGGGAACCTTAGAAACGCTCTCCTCCTTTGGGTTTTCTGAGCCTGAGAATATTATCTCAAATATATCGGACTGGCATCGCGGGCGCTTTCCGGCCACGCGCACGGAGAGGGGCCGCGAGCTCCTAACAGCGCTTTTGCCCGGCCTTCTCAATGACATGGCTGATACAGGCGACGCTGACACTGCCTTTCAGCATTTTCAGTCTTTTTTGGGTAACCTCTCATCTGGTGTCCAGACCTTGTCCATGCTCCTCGCTGAAAGGGAACTTCGTCGGGATCTGATTGCCACGCTTGCGCTCGCCCCCCGCCTTGCGCGGCGGCTTGGCCGCCGCCCCGAACTTCTTGAGGCGCTTTTGGCTCCCGAGGAAGGAGCGCGGCTCAAGCTCGATCCGGAACTTGCGTTTGAAGATGCCATGGACGAAGCGCGTCGATATGTACGCGAAACGGAATTTTTGACGGGGCATCGACTCTTGCATGGGCACCTGACGGCGAAAGATGCCGGGCAGGCCTACAGCGCACTCGCCGACCAGACGATTTCTGCCATGGCAGGCGCAGCTGAGGTGGAGACCGCGCGGCGGTTTGGCCAGATTTCCGGTGATTGGTGCGTCGTTGCCCTCGGAAAACTTGGCGGCCAGGCGCTTACTGCAACCTCCGATCTCGACATCATGGTGATCTACGATTCCGACGATACTAATGCGCCGGTCTGGTTTACGCGGTTCACCCAGCGGCTGATCACAGCATTGTCTGCCGAGACAGCTGAGGGCCAGCTTTATGAGGTCGATATGCGACTGAGACCATCCGGCCGTTCAGGCCCCGTCGCGGTCAAGCTATCGAGTTTTGAGCGATACCACCGCGACGAAGCGTGGACATGGGAGCATATGGCGTTGACCCGTCTTCGTCCGGTCAGCGATCAAAACGGTTTGGCCGAGTATGTTGTCCGTATTACACAAAACATATTAGTAGACGCGCCGCGTCGGGACGAGCTGACCGAGGATATACGAAATATGCGTCAGCGCCTGGCGGCGGAAAAACCGGGGCACGGCTTATGGGATCTGAAGCTTGGCGAAGGCGGTCTGGTTGATCTGGAGTTCATCGTTCAGCGCGAACTCCTTATGCTGAAGTCTACCCGCTCGGCAACGCCGCATCTCATCGATGCCATACAGCTGCTTAAAGAAAATCAGAGCCTGAGCGACGTTGATCAAGACTTACTGCTTGAGGCAGAGCAGCTTCTGTCGGCGCTGCAACAGATCCAACGTCTCGCTTTGCCAGGCGACATCTCATCGGAAACAATTTCCGCAGGATTGAAAGACCGACTTGCAAAGGCGGCGGCCCAGCCTGATTTTGAGGCAGTAGAAAGCACACTGAGACGTATCAAGGCGGGGGTTCAGACAATGCGCCGAGAGCGAATTGGTGCGATCAAAGGTGAGAGCTTACTCAGCTTTTGATTTATGGGCCAGACGTCCGGCATTCGCTTCCCAATTCTGACCGTCAAAAGGTGTCACCACCACATCAAGGTCCTGCCAATCGTCGAGGCACCGCCACGTTACGGCAACACCATCGGGGTTGGACCTCGGAATATAAAAACTCTTCACACCGCAGATTGAGCAAAACAAGTGTTTTGCTATGCCCTTATTGAAGCGATACTCCGTAAGCTGCTCTTTTCCGCTCTTAAGTTGAAACTTACTTGCGGGCACGATGACGTGAATGTTCCCGGACTTCGCGCAGATGGAGCAATTGCATTCCTCAACCTCGATTGAGTTTGGAAGCTCCACTTCGAAACGTACCGCTCCGCAGTGACATCCGCCCGATCGCTCCTGTATGCAGCAATCCTCAGACATCGTAGTAAAATCGACTAACCTCTGACTGCCATTTCGAGAAAACAGATCTGACAGCTCTATTGTTTTCGGAGAAATCATCCTCGAACGCGTGGACAAACGTGCCGGTCACACCGTTGTCAAACACACCGCCATCAATGTCTTTTTCTCTCCAGATAAGCAAGGGAAGACCAACGGCAAACAGGATACCAGCCTCCAAGTGGTTCCAAGGAGTGGGATAGTGTCTTTGGGATATGTTTGCCTTGCCGTGACGCTGAACCTCCTCAGCCCGTTCTTGAGAAAAACCTAGTATCAAACCGCCAGCACAGTGCTTCGCAATAGCGCGCACTTCTTTCAGTGGGAAATCAAGTGGATAATCTGATGAGCCGAGGGTTCTTGGTTCCAAAGCCAGATCGTCCAGTATTTGGTCTACGACTGAAAGCACCTTTTCTTGATCTGGGCTAAGGCGTGTGGGTCTCGATACAAAAACAGGTATCTTCACGAATTAACATCCTGATCTTCAATGGCGTCCAGCATTATAAGGGCGCAGTCGGAAATCACTGCGCCGGGAGGGAATATGGCCGTCGCTCCGGCGGCTCGCAGCGCATCGAAGTCCTGGGGTGGAATGACGCCGCCTACGACAATGCTTGTCTTCGCAACGCCTTCATTGCCGAGCGCGCGTCTCAGCTCCGGAACAAGGGTCAGGTGTCCAGCCGCAAGCGACGATGCTGCAATAACATCCACATTCGAGGTCATCGCGTCGGCGGCTGCTTCTTCCGGTGTCTGGAAAAGGGGGCCGATGACAACGTCCCAGCCAAGATCGGCAAGACCGGACGCAACGACCTTCTGGCCGCGATCATGGCCATCCTGTCCCATCTTCGCGATGTAAATTCTCGGTTTGCGGCCATTCTTCTCGATGAACTTTTCTGCCCTTATCTCGGCTTCTTTTCCTTTGTCAGTGTGTTTTACGCCGTCGCCATAGACGCCGCTGATTGAGCGAATGACAGCCTTGTGGCGCCCTGATGCTTTCTCGATCGCAAGAGAAATTTCTCCTACTGTCGCTTTCGCGCGCGCCGCCTCAACACTGAGCCCGAGAAGGTTGCCTGTGCCGGTTTCCGCCGCTTTGGTGAGCGCGTGAAGAGAGGCCTCCACAGCGGCCTCATCGCGTTCTGATTTTAACTGCGAAAGCTTATCAAGCTGCATCGATCTGACAGCCGCATTGTCGACCTTCAGCACAGGGACGTCTTCGGGTTCGTCGAGCGGGAACTTGTTTACGCCAACGACAGTCTGTTCGCCGGAATCGATCCGCGCTTGAGTCTTTGCGGCGGCCTCTTCGATGCGGAGTTTTGGCAGACCTTCTTCAATCGCGGCGGCCATACCACCCATGGCTTCAACTTCCTCGATATGGGTCATAGCTTTCAAGGCGAGGTCGTGTGTTAGCCGCTCGACATAATAGGACCCGCCCCACGGATCGATGGTTTGGCACGCGCCGGCTTCCTGTTGAAGGAAAAGCTGCGTATTACGCGCAATCCTTGCAGAAAAATCCGTCGGCAGAGCAAGTGCTTCATCAAAGCTGTTCGTGTGCAGGCTTTGGGTCTGCCCGCCGGTTGCGGCAATCGCTTCAAGGCAGGTGCGTATCACATTGTTGTATACGTCCTGCGCAGTGAGGGACCAGCCGGAGGTCTGACTATGCGTCCGTAGGCTGAGTGACTTATCTGACTTCGGATCGAATTGCTTGACCAGTTTGGCCCATAGCAGCCGGGCTGCCCGTAACTTGGCAACTTCCATGAAAGTGTTCATGCCGATTGCCCAGAAGAAAGACAGGCGAGGGGCAAACGCATCGATATCGAGACCCGCCGCCATTCCAGCCCGAATATAATCTATGCCGTCCGCAAGCGTGTATCCGAGTTCGAGGTCGGCCGTGGCACCGGCTTCCTGCATGTGGTAGCCGCTGATCGAGATAGAGTTGAAGCGCGGCATTTTTTCAGACGTGTATGCGAAAATATCGGAAATGATCCGCATCGATATCTTCGGTGGGTAGATATATGTATTCCGTACCATGAACTCTTTGAGGATGTCGTTCTGGATGGTGCCGGAGAGCTTATCTGCGGATACGCCCTGTTCTTCAGCCGCGGTTATGTAGAGCGCCATTACGGGCAGAACGGCTCCATTCATCGTCATGGAGACGCTCATTTTGTCGAGGGGAATGCCCTCGAAAAGCGTACGCATGTCCAGGATGGAATCGATGGCAACCCCTGCCATCCCGACATCCCCAAACACTCGCGGGTGATCGGAATCGTAGCCACGGTGGGTGGCAAGATCGAAGGCGACCGACAGGCCCTTCTGTCCAGCGGCGAGGTTTCGCCGGTAAAAGGCGTTGGAATCCTCGGCCGTGGAGAAGCCCGCATATTGCCGGATCGTCCAGGGCCGCTGAGTGTACATGGTCGGATAAGGCCCTCGTCCGAACGGCGCGAGCCCCGGATAGTCGTCCAGGAAATCGAGCGCCTTCGTATCCCGGCTTCCATAAGCGGCCCTGACATTGATGTCTTCCGGCGTTTGCCAAATGTCCTTTTCCGAAAGGCCATCGGTGCCGTTAAAGGCTGGGGTGCCTAGGTCAAGTTTCGTGAAATCGGGAAAGTTGGTCATGCTGTTATCCCCAGTTCTGCGTGCGCGAGCTCCAAGGCTGCAACGACATTCACACCGATATGGATATTGCTATCTATGCCCTCGGCCTTGTGTTTGCCCGCAAGATAAAGGCGCTGAACGCCGGCCTCCTGAAGTGCCTTTGCCGCTTCCGCTGCCTGTTCTTCATATCGTGCGTCGGAGCCGCAAAGACAGGCGATGGCACAGCCGGAAGCCCGCCAGGCGGCGACCAGCTCGGCGACTTCCTGTGGCGGCACAGGCGGCTCCTTGGCCGCAATCCCGCCAGCGGCGAAGAGGTTTCGTGCGAAATCAGCCCGCGCGGTATGCTCGGCGAGGGGGCCGAGCGTCGCTATGAAGACGGCTGGGCTAACCCCGGTCGACTGTCTCCGCTTGTCGGCGTGGTCGCGGAGGTGTTCAAAACTCTCGGCCAGGCGCATGGGCCAGAGCGGAGAGGCAAGATCTTCTCCTGTCGCTTCCGGAAGTTCGGTGACCTCGTTTACATCGATGCTCTGGCCAGTTGCTTCCCAGGTCGAGAGATCGGCAACCGGTGCCTCGATTTCATCGAGCAGGGGGAATTCACTCACGCCGGTGATAGGCTGTTTACGCCGTGCGATGTCTTTCGCCATTTTCTCCCGCGTCTCGGCGATCCGGCCTTGTAGAGCGTCGGCCACGAGGGACGCACCGAAGCCGCCTTCGCTTTCGATCTGCTGGAATTCAGCCCAAGCGGCGTCGGCGAGCGCGTTTGCATGGGATTCAATAAACCAGGCTCCGCCTGACGGGTCTGCAACGCGTCCAATCTGGCTTTCTTCCTGCGCGATAATCTGTGTGTTTCTCGCTGTGCGTCTGCCAAGAGCTTCAGCAACGCCAAGAGCATCGGTGAACGGACTAAGGGTCACAATATCAGCGCCACCTGCTCCTGCAGCGAAGCAGGCAGCCGTATTGCGCAGGAGGTTTACCCAGGGGTCGCGGCGCGTGAGCATCCGTCGAGAGCTGACGGCCTGTAGTTTCGTTGCCGTCGCAGGCAGGCCCATCGCGTCAAGACAGCGAGCCCATAGGCGTCTGGCAGCTCTTATCTTGGAAATCTGGCAGCCATAATTTGCGTCAATCGAGATGCAAAACAGCAGCTTTTCTGCTGCTTTGGCGGCTGGCAAACCTGCCGCATCAAGGCGGCGTAGCATGTCTATGCCCTGGGCGATCAAGCCGCCAAGCTCCTGTGCGTCCGACCCACCACTTTCATGAATGGATCGGCTGTCAACACGGAAAATGTCGGCCCCTGGAAAGGTATCCATCAGGTATTCAGAGAGACGCGCCGTGCGCCCAAATGCACTTTCCAGACTCTCTTCCAGCGTCCCCAAGCGCGCAAAGGCACTTAAGGGTGAAAGGTTGAAAGCAATTTGTTGGTCTTCAGGGCTATCCTGACCCAAAGCCCACCGGGCCAGCAGCTGTCCGGCTTCAAAACCATAGCACGACGTCGGGCCCGCATATTCAAAAGCGATGGTCGCGATGGACGCATCAACCCCTTCCAGGACGGTTTGAAGGTCTTTTAGGCTAGTAATCGCGCAGCCAAGTGAGCCCGTCGGATCGATGACAATCTCTAGAGACGAAACGCCATTTTGCAGATCATAGGCAATTTCTGCCTGGGTCGTGCCAGGGTCCGGATGCGCAAAAGCCTGCCTTATATCCCATGGCAGATTTGCAGAGCGTTCCTGATCTGGCCCACGCAGGAAGGGTGCCTGTCCCGGCAGACCAAGCGGGTCCGTCGATGATGGCCAATCGTCTTCCCGATAAAGCGGTTTAATCGAGATTCCTCCCGGTGTTTGGCGCTCCAGTGTTTCAGGACCTGCCCCTTTCAATGCTTTACTGACCAGCTTCAGCCAGCTGGATTCGTCCACATCAGGGAACTCAGAAGAGAGTGAAAGGCTATCTTCGACCATGGGATCCTCAATCTTTGCCAACTTAGTGGCCGCCGCAGAGCACATGCGTCAAGTGTGCCAAATGTCTGGCTGCCCTTTCGTCACCCTTGCGCTTTGCCGCGCTGGAGCTACTTGTGTCGCAGGATTTCGAAAGGGAGCTTCATTATGGCCTTACCACCAATTCTACAGAACTTGCGTATTCCGGTGATTGGATCGCCTCTGTTCATCGTGTCCGGGCCTGAACTCGTGATCGCCCAGTGCAAAGCTGGCATTGTTGGGTCTTTTCCATCCTTAAATGCCCGGCCCGATCATGTGGTCGCAGAATGGCTCGATCAGATCACCACCGAACTTGCCGAGCACGATGAGAAGAATCCCGACCGCCCGGCGGCTCCTTTCGCGGTCAATCAGATTGTTCATAGGTCCAATGACCGCCTGATGCATGACGTGGAAATGTGCGTGAAATACAAGGTGCCGATCGTGATCACCTCCCTCGGTGCCCGTACGGAGGTAAATGATGCCATTCACTCCTATGGCGGGATCGTACTTCACGATATCATCAACGTTGTCTTTGCGCACAAGGCTCTGGAGAAGGGTGCAGATGGCCTGATCGCTGTGGCGTCCGGGGCCGGCGGCCATGCCGGAACGCTCTCGCCTTTCGCGCTAATCCAGGAAATCCGCCAGTTCTTTGACGGCCCGCTCGCCCTGTCCGGTTCGATTGCCACCGGCGGAGCAGTCGCCGCAGCCCAGGCCATGGGCGCTGATCTTGGCTATATCGGATCTGCCTTTATCTCCTGCAACGAAGCGAACGCCGTTGACGGTTATAAGGACATGATTGTCGACAGTGCTTCAAAGGACATTGTGTATTCGAACCTCTTCACCGGTGTGCATGGCAACTACCTCGCCCCATCGATTGCGAATGCTGGACTCGACCCCAATGATCTCCCGGAAAGTGATCCTTCCAAGATGAATTTCGGCTCTGGCGGGAACCAGAAGTCGAAGGCCTGGAAAGACATCTGGGGCTGCGGACAGGGTATCGGAGCGGTCGAGAAACGTTACTCAGTGGCCGAATATGTCGATAAGCTCGAAGCAGAATATCTTACTGCTCTGAACTGTTTGAAGGGTCAAACCTCCTATGGCCGCGCCATAGCCTGACATCAGCGCGGCCAAGTTAAGGGGTGAGAGCGCGCTCTCCAGAGCGAAGCGCTACTCGCCCCTCAGCGTGAAAGTCGACACAGCACCCTCCGCGATATCTTCCGGCTTGAACCGGATCTTCCGCCAGACTTTGTCTGCGAAGAGCTTGGTCTGGTCGCGATAGTGCTCATGGTCCGGTTCACCGGATTGCCCATAGGTGAGGAACGCTTCCGCTCTGGGTCCATCTTCGCCATAGATCAGTGTCATGATGAAACTGGTGCCACCGCTGACCACATACCCTCGATCCGAGAGGTTGCTATAGGGCTCAATTGCCTCGCTTTCTGGAAACGGGCTTGTGGTATCGTTGCCGCGTTGGTCGATCAGATTTGCGTTGCCTTCGAGCCAATAACCACCATGCATTGGAATGCTGTTTGGGCCACGGATAGCGACTTGTACATCTCCCAGAGGGGCATCAATTGGAATCGACGCTGCTTTCAAGATGTCCCGAGCCTTTTCCAGAGCTTCCAAAGCCAGATCCTCATCATTCAGTCCGGCGGGTGTATTGACGGGATCTTCCAGAGAGAAGGGCGTCTTGAACATTGATTTTCCAGCGACGTTCGACAGCTCGCGGTAAGCATACAGCCACTCACGGAACAGCACCGCACCATCGCTTTCAATGTTCAGATATCCGTCATACACGGCGAGGGCGCTGCAGAGCGCATCTCCCAGCTTTTCCCGGTTCAATTCGCAGAGGTCCAGAAGTTCCGGCTTGAAGACATCAGCCGCCAGACTTTTGTTGGAAAGGATCGCCTTCTGCACGTCCTCGATCGACCATTTGCTGTTTGCGCCGCTCGCCACCCGGTTTTCAAGGTGCAGGATGTTCATCCGCGTTCTAAGGCTGCGGGCGGTCTCCGTCGGCCCATAGAGCGGCGAGTAGCCTGTCAGCGGCTCTCGCGGCGACGATAACCAATAGCTGTCATTGGCATTGAAGACGTAATCGTGGCGGACGATGCGCGGCCTCTGATCGAAAGGCACGGTGCCGGGGATCGGAGCCTCACTCTCAACAAAATCATTCTCGCTTTTGCTTCCGTCGAGAATCGTAAGGCCCCGCTGGTCATAGGCTCGCTTGACATCCGGGTTCGCTGCATAGGACGCTTTCCACTGGGCGATGGCTGTTTCTGACAAATGGCCAACGGTTGAGTTATCCAGATAGGCTGCCTGACCGTCCCGGCTTGTGGCGATCGTATTGACCCACGGCATGGCGTTCCACCTGCGATGAGCATCAATCAGGCTCTCCATACTGTCGGCGCGGCCCATATCAAACCACTGGACAAGGGTATTATCATTGTCGTGATTGGCGTCACGTATTGCAAACGCCCGTCTTTCTCCCCACTCAAATCACGGCAGAACAACCATCGGCCCCTGATGGGAGAAGTACATTATTGCGGTCTGCTCGGTGACCCCGCCATCCTCGCCTTTTACAGGAATGGTGACCTCTCGGGCTTCAATGGCTTGTTCCTCGCCATCCAGAAGATAGGTCAACGGATCACCTTCAGCGAGGGTAAGCGCGTAGGGCACAAGCCTGTGGCTGTCGGAAACGGTGTGTGACCAGCCAACGTCCTTGTTGAAGCCGATCAGTACGCCGGGAATTCCAAGAAGAGATACGCCATAGGCATCCATCTCGCCGGGTATGGTTAGATGTTTTTCCCAAAAGCGGTTGGAGCCGAACCAGGGATAGTGGGGATTCGCCAGCAACAAGCCGCCACCCGTTTCGCTCTCCTCGCTCCCGATAGCCCAGGCGTTGGAGCCGAAGCCGCGCTGCCCGATGGTGTCGAGAGACACTTCAAGCATTTCCTCGCTGACCAGCTTCGCTTCCTGCTCACCGGCAGGCGGCTTGGCAGCGAAGAGCGCTGCACCCAGACGCGGCAGTGTCTCGCTTGTATATCGCCCGCGCGCAAACACGTCTCTCCCTGAGAGCGGTTGAACCCACGTCTCCCCGTGGCACCAATGCGTCTCTTCTCCTGAGGCGATGTACTCTGAAAGATACTTGTTGAAACCAGCAGCATAGCCATCCAGCAGGTCGCGGAAATTCCCCGGCTGTTTTTCATAGCCCGCCTCGTATCGCTCCAACATGCCGAGACCGCGCACCGCATAGTCAGAGACAAGGTTTTTATTGTCCTCGCCCGGTCCGAGATGGAGGGACAGTTCTCCTTTGGCCCGAATGACGATGTGGGAAATGTTACAGACATGGTCACTGGCGGCCATATAGCCTTCGCCGAAGCCGAGGCTGCCATAGTCTGCCGCTACGATATGAGGGATACCGAATTCGGTTTCTGTGATTTCCGCAGAGTATTTCGGGGCCTGCTCGGCAGATTGCTCCTGAACGGGTTCAGCCGTGTCGGTTGCCACACATCCGGCCAAGCTCAGCAGATAAGCGGTTCCTGCGATGAACGAAATTCGTTTGTTGACCATCCGGCCCTCCTGGTTTTTCAGGAGGTTAGAAGAAGTCCTTTAGGCGCTCAACACTGTCCTTGGCCTGAATGATCCCCTTCAGCCAATCTTCACGCATGGTTCCACCAGGCCAGATCCGAGAACGATCTCAAATCAAGTTCATGGGTCCAGACGGAGCGGTGCTGATGGGCGAGGTGAACGTAAGTATCGGCGATCTTTTCAGGCTGCAGCAGGCCGTCATCGGCACCACGCGTTTCCCGCAGCTCTTTGAACATTTCCGGCCCAAGCATTTTGCCAAGCGTATCCGGCGCGTCGACCGCTCCATCTATAAGTGCGTGGGCAATATGAATGCCTTTGGGCGCATATTGGGCGTTTAGGGTCTGGCACAGCATGCGGCGACCACCCATGGCAGCCGCGTGGGAGTGCTGGCCTGCATTACCGCGCACTGCGGCCGTTGCCGACGTAACAATGATTGTGCCGCTTCCGCGTTCGACCATTATTGGGCAGAGCGTTTTTGCGAGGCGAAACAGCCCGAATGTGCCGAGCCGCCAGCCCATTTCGAACGCTTTGTAACTTGTGTCCTCAAGGTCGCGGTCGCCGATCTGAGCACCGAGATTGTAGATCACGACTTCGATGGGGCCGATGTTCGCTTCCACATGGGTGATGCGGTCTTCGATTGCATTGTCGTCGATGGCGTTCATCAGAAAACCGGTAGCATCTCCGCCAGCGGACTTAATACCCTCGACGAGGCGTTGCAGTCCTTCCTCATCGCTCCTTCGGCAGAGGACGGAATGGTAGCCTTCGGCGGCAAATCTGGCACCTACGGTTCCACCAATGCCAGCTCCGGCACCAATCACAAGACAAACAGGTTTCACATCATACCCCAATCATCGAACTAAACTCGAGGAGCACTACTGCCAAATATAATCATGGCATGCAATCCGGTGTTGCCTTGTCGGGATTTTCCACCGCCGCTTCCATGAAGCTATGAGCTCTCTAATTGTGTTAGTCCGCATAGAGCATTTTCACGCCGCGTCCGAAAAACCATGCGAAGAACTCGATGATCGATCTCGAAATCATGGTGACGATGATACCGAAGATAGTCTGCTCGTTAACCAGCGTCCTGAACAGGACAGTTGCCTGTTCGTTCAGCGGCGGGTGACGAAGGTACCCCTCAAGATAGTTCGTAAAATCGCTTAATCCGTTCACCACCCCGGGAAAGAAGGCAAATCCGCTGAGCATAAGAATGATGACCATGACAAAGGTCGCCGCCAGTTTCGCCGATGCCTTGCTGAACAGGCTGAATAGTTTGAGCATTGGTTTCCCCAGGGTTTCCCATCATCAGCTGACAGGACCAGTATGCCCATGGCGGATTGAGCTTGCCAATGGCGAGGCTACATTTAGGGCAGTGGCGTAAACCAATTGATGGGTCTAGCCTTTAATCTCGTATATAGGGGCAGCGACGATGATTTGGATTTTCAGGGCGTTGATGGCGGTTGGTATTCTTGTCGCCATTCTTTCCGTTGCGATTGCAGCGCTCATTTTTATCAATGTCGGCCTCAGCGACTGCGGGGCCGAATGTGATGGCCAGTCCCCCTACATACTGCTTTTCCCGTGCATAATTCTCGGAGTGATTGGATGCGTGATCGCCTTTGTCGCGAGCCGTATTGCAAGGCGGCTCAAATTAGAGCGCATAGCAGCCTCTAAGCTCTAGCGAGCGTCTCTTCCAGGGATCGACACTGGCTGGATACCGCTTTTGTCAACCAATCCGCCAAAACAGCAAAACGCCGAAGTGATGAGCACTCCGGCGCTTGCAATTGTAGCTGATGTACGTGGTGCCTAGCACTTATAGTACATGTCGAATTCAACGGGGTGAGGATGCAGCTGCAGACGCTCCACCTCTTCCATCTTGAGATCAATGTAGGCATCGATCTGATCGTCATCCATGACGTTGCCCTTCTTCAGGAACTCACGGTCGGCATCGAGCGCTTCGAGCGCCTCACGCAGACTGCCGCAGACTTGCGGGATCGCATTAGCCTCTTCAGGCGGCAGATCGTAGAGGTCTTTGTCCATGGCTTCGCCCGGATCGATTTTACTCTCGATGCCGTCGAGACCGGCCATCAGGAGACCTGCAAAGGCGAGATAGGGGTTCGCCGTCGGATCCGGGAACCGTGTCTCGATGCGCTTCGCATTCGGACTGTGGGAGAACGGGATACGCACCGATGCCGATCTGTTGCGCGAGGAATAGGCAAGCATAACAGGGGCCTCAAAGCCCGGCACAAGACGCTTATACGAGTTCGTTGACGCATTGGTCAGGGCGTTCAGGGCACGCGCATGTTTGATGATCCCGCCAATGTAATAGAGGCAGGTTTCCGAAAGATCGGCATAGCGATCTCCAGCGAAGGCCGGTTTACCGCCCGACCATATCGATTGGTGCACGTGCATGCCGGAGCCATTGTCGTTGAAGTATGGCTTCGGCATGAAGGTGGCCGTCTTGCCATAGGACGCAGCCACATTGTGGATCACATATTTATAGAGCTGCAGATTGTCGGCCATCTTTGTCAGCGTGTTGAACTTCATACCAAGTTCATGCTGAGCCGGAGCCACTTCGTGGTGGTGCTTTTCAGGCTCAAGGCCAATGTCGCCCATGACGGACAGCATTTCGGAGCGCATATCCTGCTCTGAATCAACCGGCGGAACGGGGAAGTATCCACCCTTTGGTCCTGGCCGGTGGCCCATATTGCCCATTTCATACTCGCGGCCGGTATTCGCCGGAAGTTCAGTCGAATCGAAGCTGTAACCCGTCACATGAGGTTCTGTGTTCCAGCGAACATCGTCAAACACAAAGAACTCCGCCTCGGGTCCGAAATAAGCCGTATCGCCTACACCGGAAGACTGCAGATACGCCTCGGCTTTCTTGGCGGTCGTGCGCGGATCGCGGCTATAGGGCTGGCCGGAGATCGGGTCGAGAATATCGCAGAACACTGCCAGCGTCGTTTGCTGGAAAAACGGATCTACAATCGCTGTGTCTGTGTCCGGCATCAAATTCATGTCGGACTCGTTGATTGCTTTCCAACCGGCGATCGATGAACCGTCGAACATTTGCCCATCAGCAAAAAAGTCCTCATCGACCATATTAGTGTCAAAGGTCACGTGCTGCATCTTCCCCCGCGGATCGGTAAACCGAAGATCCACGAATTGAACGTCTTTGTCTTTTATCAGTTTGAGAATGTCGTCTGACACTATCTGTGCCCTCCATCTGTGGTGTGATTATTTGCAGATACTCTTTAGAGCGCTTGATCGCCCCGTTCACTAGTACGAATGCGAACAACTTCGCCCATATCAGAAATGAATATCTTCCCGTCGCCGATCTTGCCTGTTTGAGCTGCTTTCAGAATGGCGTCTACCGCTTTCTCGGCCATATCATCAGCGACAATGATCTCGACTTTCAGTTTCGGCAGGAAATCGACGACATACTCCGCACCGCGATAAAGCTCTGTATGCCCTCTCTGGCGTCCAAAGCCTTTCGCTTCCAGTACAGTCATTCCCTGCAAACCGACGCCATGTAGCGCCTCTTTAACATCATCAAGTTTGAAGGGTTTGATGATGGCTTCGATTTTCTTCATGGCATGGGCCCCAAAACCTATTTCAATCCCATCCGACTAGCTCGCGAAGGGCGTCGTGGCGACTCCATTTTCTAAGCGTCTTTGGCGAGGACGGAATTCGTGATCACATATTGATCGGTGCCGCTTAATTTTTGTGCAGGTATTTTTTGTTGAAAAAGATGACGCAGGCGTCATATTTTGCTATAAGATATCCTGAGACACGGAGATTAGCGAAAATGCATCGTTCTGAATTGAACATTGACCCAACGCGTCCGAAAGCCCGCTTCAGGCCCATCAAGGCCCTGCGCCACATGAAAACATTGATCGATAACAAGGAAGATACCGAGCAGGTGTTCCATATCATCGAGGCGCTAAGTGGCGAATCACTACGCAATAACTTCTACAAGTTCGTGGAGACGCCCGAAGGAGAAGCGGCGTTGAAATCGCGTGTCTACTTGCCGCCAGTTCTAGATGACCATGATTGGATCAGCGAATTGCCGAAGAATACTGTTGGAGCGGCCTATCTGGAATTCATGGAAGGCGAAGGTCTCACGGCCCAGGGGCTTGTTGATGAAAGCCTGAAGCTGCGCAGCCGCCGTGGGGAATTCAATGACGATTTGTCCTGGTACTCCGACAGGACCCGCGACACCCATGATTTGTTCCACGTTTTGACAGGCTATGGCCGTGACGCGCTAGGTGAGGCGTCTCTGCTTGCTTTTACTCACGGTCAGATGCCAAGCCGAGGCGTCCATTTCATATCCTTTGTAGGTATTCGTGAAATGAAGAAGCATTTGCCTGCCGAAGCGCGCGTAATGGACTGCTACCGAGAAGGGAAGCGTAACGGAAAAGCGGCAAAAGATATCGCGGCTCAGGACATTATTTCCTTGCTGAAAGAACCGATCGATGACGTTCGGGCGAAATTGAACATCGCCGAGCCGGTTGCCTACAAGCGAGCCCTTCGGATTTTCGAGGAAGCCGGTATGGCGGCAAACGATATTCAGGTCGCGGCTGCGTGATTTTTCTCGTTCGCCACGGCGAAGCAGCGGCAAGCTGGGGTGAACATGATGATCCCGGCTTGAGCGATACTGGTCGCGATCAGGCAGAACGGGCGGCTTTGGAGCTGATGGCCCTCGGGGCGCATCAGTCGGTCACCAGTCCTATGCGGCGCTGCCGTGAGACAGCTGAGGCCTTTGAAGACTTGGCAGGACTTTCATCGCGCGTCGAAAATGCGGTCTCCGAGATCAAGACACCGGACGGCGTTGCGGACCGTGTGTCCTGGCTGAGGGAGGTCATGGCGGGTGACTGGCCAGCTGATCTTGCCGATTGGCGCAGCCGAGCTTTCGATGCCATAGCAAACCTGCCCGACGGCACAGCCGTCTTCAGCCATTTCGTAGCGATCAATGCCATTGTCGGTAGCCTTACCAGTGACCCTCGAGTCCTGGTTTTCAAACCGGGTCACTGTTCGGTTACGCAGCTTCGCCGCGGGGCTGACAGCAAATTGTCGGTAGAGGCCATGGGAAGCGAAGCGGTGACACGGGTCCTTTAGCCAAAGATCGAACGGACGGTTCGATACGCTTCCTGCCGAGCGGCCGAACCAGCCTTTCATACTTCAACTGAGCAAAGAGTTTTACGCGCTTTGTTTGGCTTGGGCTCGTT
This sequence comes from Pseudomonadota bacterium, assembly GCA_039196965.1. GTDB lineage: Bacteria > Pseudomonadota > Alphaproteobacteria > Caulobacterales > Hyphomonadaceae > CALLCD01. Next base: position 96,109 of record JBCCUK010000012.1, read on the forward strand.
GGAATGCAGGCCGCTGCATGTGCAGGTCGAGATAGCGGATACAATTAGGCTTGTACCTTTCTTCAAGTCCGACCGTCCGGCCAAGAAACAAGGCATAGTGAGTCACAATGTCTGCCATGGTGAACCGATCCGCCACAAGAAAGTCCTTACCGCCTTCAAGCGCGCTCTCCACTGAGCGCAACCGCGACAGGAACCAGATGGAATAGTCCTCCGCCGCTTGCGGCAGTTTTCGCTCATCCGGCTCCATTTGAGTGTACCGCAGCACGATTGTCAGCGGGAAAGTCAATGTGGCATCAGACCGAAACAACCAGTTTGTATAATCCCCATAGCCATCTTCATCGGGGGCGACACGCAAGGATGTCGGAGCGTTACGCTCGGCCAGATAGTGACATATTCCAGACGACTCTGTCAGGCTCACATCTCCGTCCACCAGGGTCGGCACTGTTCCCAGGGGGTTGATATCCCGATAGCCCGGCCGCTGGCTTCTCGGCGGAAACGGCATCACTTCAAGCTCGTAATCGAGGCCTAGTTCTTCCAGGGCCCAAAGCGGGCGAAATGATCTCGCATCAGCGCAGTGATAAAGTTTCATCTCTTGGCAAATAGTGGATTTCGACAAAGCAGGAAACCATTAAACAGGCCGTCTATAGCTGCTGAGGCAAGTTGAAGATGTAAGCTCGCAAGGCCGCCGAGCGCCTTAGGTCGACACACATCCAGACTGTCACCCGCCACTATTCATATATTTTTCAGAACGAAAATCGCACCTATTTGTAATTATTCGAACATGCTGATTCGCCTAAGTAGTGCTGTGAGGGTGCGGATCCTTAGCCAGAGGCAAATCCATGAGTAGACCCATTGGTCAGCCGAGCCTTCGACTCATCAGTTCTGAAAACGCCTACACCAAGATCAGTGCGGCACCTAAAAATCCAGAGCAGAAACAATTGCTTGATGCCTGCGCAAAGGTCATTTCGGCAACGGGCTTTGATCTGAGGTTCTCTTCCGGAGAGGATGCAATGGAGGAGCAGACGATGACACGCCTGCTAGTCCATTTTGATGCTCATCACGCGGACACTCACTCGACCGGTCGAAGCCGCTCGGACCAATCAGATCCGCTCTGCACTGCCTGGCTGCATACATCCTATGCGCCCCTTATGGGCCGTCGCGGGAAGGGGGCGAATGTCTTGCTTATCGCCGCCGACCAGCAATTCCATTCGTCCAATGACGTCTCTGATCGTGTATTGGAAACTTTACAAGCACTTACAAGCAGATGCCGAAACAAGCTGACCATTCTCAGCTCGAACAAAAAGAACAGGTTAGTCGAAGACTGCCCACCGTATGCTCTTAAAAGACATCTTTCAGCGAAGCTTCCAAGCCTCGAAGTAGAAGAAATCCCATTGGAAGTTGGCGTAGCCGCGCTCTCCTCCTCTCCGGAGCTCTTTGACGTCGTACTCGTCGACACGGACTTTGGCCCCTTGATCAGCAATGTCCTGTCTGACGCCGTCGATCATCGAGGATATCGCGCGATGATGCGCATTCACGATCATTCCGTCGAATTTTGCCGGGAGCCGATTCCTCGCATCAGGCATATGTCCGGGAAGACCGATGATGATCTGATGCCCATATTGCAGTGCGCCCAGATGCTGCTGCTGTATCTGAAACAGGAGGAGCGCGCCGCCTCTCTTCAGAACGCTCTCGCCGTCACGATTGAAGATCGGATTTTCCCTTGCAACGACTATGTCGACTTCCTAAACAAGGCCCGTTTGCGGCCGGACGATTTCGCAGCTGCTTTGATTGAACGCCTCGGCCGTACTCCTAAAAGTCTTCCCGCCGCGAATATTTCACAAATCGCGCGTAACGCGCATTCGGTTTCAAAACCTTATCTTTGCCTTGTATCCTAGACATTCCGGCTGCCGAGCTTTAGAGCCGTCGGAGATTTAAGGAGGCACCGATTCCAAGTCGTCGTACCGTTGCCAAAGAACTTGGTGTGCTTTTCCGCTTGGTATCCCATCCGGATCGCATCGCTATCATCGAGGAATTACGCTTGCGACGCCAGAATGTCGGCAAGCTCGCAGAAGTCGTGCAGATTCCAGCCACCCGGGTCTCTCAGCACCTCTCAGCCCTTCGCGCGTTTGGGCTGGTTGCGTCTGAGTCCGAGGGACGGGAGCAGTACTACCACCTTACCCAACCCGAGATTGCCAAATGGATCGTCGATGGCGTGGACTTCGTAGCCCATCGTGTTGGCGGTATTTCAGACGAGGATATAAGTCGCGCCCGTGCCCTCTGGGGGCTTAACGAGGCGAGCGACGTCAACCGTTAAGCCTGCTGCGCGTCGCTCATCTGCCCATCCTCGCTACCGACAAGGTGCCCATTTGCCTTCGCCGGAGTATTTCTGTGCCACCTGACCATCGGCGCCGATGGAGAACAGGTGCAGCCATTTATGATCGACCAGCTGGCGCACCATTTCATGTTTGGCGATTACCGTGTTCATCGCCTCCGGCGTTGCCTCGATCATCACATTGAGGCGCATGGGCTCATGGACGAGTTTCTCACCATTGTGCACCGACTGCCAGGGTAGCCCAGTGCGAAGATCGCCGCCATTGCCCTCAAGCACACCGATTTTTCCGACCACATTGTGTAGTGGCTTTTCTCCGCATCCGAATGTTTCATTGTCGATACTGGAAGCGAAGTATTGCAGGCTGATCCAGCTCGCTACCACCATGGGCGCGGTCATGATCAGCTCAAGTATGCTGCCGTCGCTATCCGCTGAAGCGTTATAGGAATGGAGGAAACAGCGGCCGTCGAGGTTAACCGAGCGCGTCCGTTCCCGCGGCGCTGCAATAAAGGCGGCGCAACCCGCAAGGCCCCATTCCGGCCTGACCTGGCTCCAGTCATTCGCCCGGCCGCGGACACTTTTCGTGACCTTGTTCTCATTGCGGAGACCGAGCTTTGCCTTGCGTTCTTCGCGGGCCACATCACCAGCGCGCTCCAGCGCCGATTGCAGCTTGCTCAAATCCTCAAGGTGGCTGGCCGGAACCGTATCGATATCAAACAAGGTCACATCATCCGTCGTCGTATTGTGTTGACCAGCCACGAAGACGGTATCTTCCGGGATGGTAACACCGTGCTCTGTGAGTGCTTTCCTGACATCTGCATTGTTCAGAAGTTTGGCCGACACCTGCGCGTTGGCCTGACCGCCATGGCCACCGCAGGCACCGCAGTCGAGGCCACTTGCATGGGGATTGTTTACCGATTCGGCCGCATGACCCGTGATCAGGACGAGGCGGGCAAAGTTCTCGGTTAGGGACATGCCCTTGAGCATGCCGAGTGCGAGGTTCAACCTGTCTTCAACCGGTATGCCCGATGATTTGCAGGCATGGATGGAGGGGCCCATACGTTCTGCATCGCTCGACTTTACACCGCGATGGGCGGGGTCTTTGACTGGACGGGTCCAGCCAAGAGACTCCGAGATCAGTCGGCTCGCAAAGCCAAGACCCATGGTCTCGACAAAGGCAAAGGAGGAAACCGCACCTGTCCGCAAAGACCTCCAGGCGCTCAGGGCCGCTTCGCTGAAGTGCTTTTGTTTGATCAGCCGATCATCCTCTGACGTGCCGGTTGTTTCCTTGATATTGTAGGCGGGCGACAGGAGAACCGGACACTGGGCCGAGCCCCGTTCCGCGCCGAGTGGGATGTATTCGATGGCGGCTCCGAAGAAGCCTGCAAATCCTATGGTTTGGATCCCGGGCATCTGGCTTTCCAATGCCCGCCGATAGACCTCGGAGCGCACATCAATGCAGAACACGGCTTGTGCGTCGGGCCGTATCGCCTGACCAGCAGTTCCGGCAGAATTGATTGAAGTGATAAGCTCCTTCTGCCAGCTCGCCTCATAGGCATTATGTAGCAGACGTCCAATTTCATCAGACTGAGGATAATCTTGCGTTGAAGCAGTCCAGCTCTTTGCCCAGCTCTCTCGCTCGTTTTCCTCGGCGGACGACCATATCGCCCAGTCCCAGGCAAGCCGGATCGCCAGCATTTCAAGCACCGAAGAATCTGTCTCGCCCTGCAAGCCCTTCTGCCAGCTGAGATAGCGGGCATAGGATGCCCAGCCATTAATGCCCATCAGCAGCCGGTCAAAATATGTCCCCAGTCTTTCACCCGGAAGGGACATTTCACTGACAATGAAGTCAATCGTGTCTTCGGCATTGTCCGGGAGCGTCTTGAACTGCGCCCGGCATCCCTTAAAGCCAGTAGTGTCCGGAGTGCGGTCCACTTTGGCGTAGGTCAGCCAGGAGGTAAAAATACTACCGGTCTGATCGGCGCTCCAGATTGCCTGACCCTCATCGAAGTACGACATCGCCCATTGGGAGATGCGCTCTTTTATAAAGGTCTGTATCGGCCGTTTACGAGCGCCCGACAGATATTCTGCAAATGCTTGTAGCGGCGTACCCGTGCTCTCTATCTCTTGTGCCAATTCATCAATTGTGCCGGTCGGGTCTGCATGGCCGGCTGCAGTGAATACACTGCGCGTCGTTGAGCTACATAGACGGCCACTTTGAAGGGCATCGAGATAGTGCTGGCGCGACAGGCTCAGCTTGGATCCGCAAGCCCCGGCGAGCCAATCATCTGCTTGCTCGAATGTCATGTCGAGCAGGCCGAGATAAGGATTGACGGCGACCGCGTGTTTAAGCGGCCAAAGCGGCGCGATCCTGTCGGAAGACTTTGCAGCAGTCGCTTGGATTTCCTCCCTATCTGGGCGGCGGATCTCCGAACCACTCTGCTCGGCGTCTTGATAAAGAGAATAGGCGTTCATTGTGTCGCTCCGCTAAGAGTTTGGGCAGGTCCATAAGGGCGGCCAACGAGTTTGTTGAAGATCGCGTTGGCGTAGAGCCCATTTGAGAAATGGATGCGCAGGGCTTGGAAGAAGGGCGTTTGAGAAGTTTTCGTCGGCAGGTTCTGAACCACGGTCAGTCCAGCAAATCCGGCAATGATCAGCCCCATAAGGATAATCTGACCACTGATCGGAGCAGATACCTCAGGCACTATTCCGGTCATCATGTAGGCTGTGCCCGCTTGCAGTGAGAAATAGAGAACCGCGATGGCAGCGGATGTCAGTGACACCTGGATCATCACATAACCGACGGAGCGGGCGGCGAACCCTCGGGCAAGATAGTGGGCGAGGCCGAGCACGATGACGGCACCGAAGACGAGATATCCTGGTTTCTCGCTGGCCGTTATTCCGAACTGCTGGCCGACGGCGAGGAACACGGCGAGCGCAACGGCAAAGCCCATAAGCAGCTTCGGCAGTGACGGAGCCCCTATAGCCGATCCGGTCTCGGGTATCCTGATCTTGTCGATCGCACTGCCCGATGAAAGGAAGGCGTGAGCCTTGTAGAAAGAGTGCGCCACGATGTGTAGCAGGGCGGCCGAGAAGGCACCGAAGCCGCACTGCATAATCATGAAGCCCATTTGGGCGACCGTGGACCAGGCTAGGGTCGTTTTGATGCTTGACTGGGTGAGCATCGCCGCTGAGCCGATCAGCGCCGTGCCTCCCCCGATGATAGCGAGCATCCAGAGAGATGATGATGACAGCATTACGATGTCGGCAAAGCGGATTACGAGGAAACCGCCGGCATTGACGATGCCTGCATGTAATAGGGCTGACACTGGTGTTGGGGTTTCCATCACTTCAATAAGCCAGCCATGGCTCGGGAACTGGGCCGATTTCAAAACCGCGGCGATGGCAATCAGACATGCGGCGGCTGTGAGCATCCCATTTGGCTCGGCGATCCTCGCCGCGTCCATAATGGCCCCGATCTGCCATTCACCCATCGAACCACCAATCAGAATGAATGCGGCGATGAGGGCGAGGTCGCTGAGACGAGCGACGACGAATTTTTTGTGGGCGGCGAGCTGAGCGCCCGGACGATCCGAATAGTGAACGAGCAGTTTATGCAGGCACAGGCTGGTCGCGATCCAGGCTGCGGCAAGCAAAATCAGTGTTCCGGCCACCACCAGGGTCATGACCGAGGCGAGGGTGAAGCACATCCAGGCCAGAAACCATCCCTGGCGCGCGTCGCCATCTAGATAGTTCCGGCTGAACTGCAGGACAATTACGCCGACAAAGGCGACCAGAAGAGAGAGTATTGTACTGAGGGCATCGATCCGAGTACCGATCGACAGGGCATCAACGCCAACGGTTAGGCTATCTACTGGACCGGTAATGATCGTCATGGCGACGGTCAGGATAGCTGTGAACAGCGCTGTAAGGCTTCCAAGTCTGCTTGCCAGAAGAGCTCTCTCCGGGCGGACTCCGTCATTTGTTAAGCTTGTAAGACCCGCTGCAATGAGGACAATTGGTCCGGCGAGGGGGCCTAACAGGAAGGCGATTTCCATCCAAATACTCCAGCTCGTTGTTTGCTGAGTCTGCAGTTAGGCGGGTTTTTGAAATTTAAAAAATATAAGATATTGGCTAAATTATTCTTTTTTGTATATATAGAAAACTATGGCCCGTTTGAACTATAATCACCTTCGGTACTTCCGCGCGGTGGCTCATGAAGGCAACCTCACACGGGCGGCAGAAAAGCTTCACATCTCCCAATCGGCCCTGTCTGTTCAGATCCAGAAGCTGGAGGAGCAGCTGGAACAAAAGCTGTTTGAGCGCCGGGGAAAACGTCTGCATCTTACAGAAGCTGGAAGCCTTGCCCTTGATTATGCAGACGAAATTTTCGCTGCAGGCGATGAACTCCTTGGAACACTGAAAAGTCAGAATTCCACGGAAAGGCGCGAGCTTTACGTTGGGGCTCTGTCCACTTTGTCTCGCAATTTCCAGATCCAGTTCCTGACGCCACTCCTTCAAAAGGAAGATGTCCATGTTCACATCGAGTCCGGCAATACGGAGCGTCTCTTCGATCGGCTCCAGTCCCACCGTATCGATGTTCTCCTAACCAATTCGGTCCCTCTGCGGGACAGCCGGTCGAACTGGACTGCGCACCTGATCGATGAGGAGCCAGTGAGCCTGATTGCCCACCCGGAGCATGTCAAAGCCGATCAGTCTCTTGCCGCCGCATTGATGGCTGCACCTCTGATTCTGCCCTCTGGCGAAAGCAGTATCCGAAGCGGTTTCGATGCCATGGTTGAACGCATGGGGGTTAAACCACGCATCGCGGCCGAGGGCGATGACATGGCCATGCTGCGCTTACTTGCCCGGGATAAGGCCGGCCTCGCCGTCATTCCCCCGATCGTCGTCCGCGACGAGTTGGAGAATGGCGTTCTTGTCGAGGTGGCTCAGCTGCCAGGGCTTGCAGAGACATTCTATGCTTTGACGCTCACCCGGCGCTTCCCCAACCCTCTTCTGAAAGAGATCATTCTATCTCTTTGATTTTAGGGCAGTTTGGCGGTCTATTCACTTCAGTGGCGAGCGCTGCCTGAAAAGTACGTGACTCCTTGAGGCTGCACATTAAAGTCCGCCGCGTTTGATAATTGAATTTAGGGGACGCAGAATGGAGTGGGGTGACAATTGGGAATTCACGGTTGCGCTGGCGACCGGTGCGATCAGTTTTTTCGCGGTGCTGACGGGGCTCGTCCAGAGCTGGATCCAGCGCCGTCTGGCTCGGCGGCAAATGGCTGCAGATCTCTACCGGGCTTTCTATAGCGCAGACAATTACCGCCGGATCGCCGTGCCGGTCTTTCGACTTTCCAGCAAGTGGTTTGGCTATGACGAACAGAAGCGCACTCTCTATCGGGACACGGTTTGCAAGGGCTGGCTTACAAAAGCCAACGCGTCGGAAACCATGGCGCTCTACAACTCTCCGGAGCTGTTGGCACTGGAGCCCGATGTTGCCCATTTCAGGCATACGATCCCTTCAGAACAGTTCGCTGAACACGAATCCCTGACGGCTTTTTTGTATTTCTGGGTGAGTTCAGAACAAATGATCCGTTCCGGCCTCGTCTCGAAAGGTCTGTTCCGGGACCTCTTCGCTGGATCGCTGACTTACTACAACGAATTCCTGAAAAGTTTTATCGAGCATCTTGAAGAGATGGGCGAGACCGATCAGAGCATTCCATGGATAGATTCAATCAGGCGAATTCAAGCGCTCACGAAGGTCTGAGGCAGGCTGAGCGGTAAGTTGTTATAAGCCCCGAAATCTACTGCAGAATAAAAATGGAGCGTCACAAATGAATATGTTTGATCTTAGCGGTCGCAAGGCGCTTGTGACAGGGGCGTCCAGCGGTCTTGGGATTACTTTTGCAAAAACACTGGCAACGGCTGGCGCGGAAATCGTTCTGGCTGCTCGCCGGCTTGACCGCCTGGAAGATGTCGCCGCAGATATCGTGAAGGCCGGTGGAAAGGCCACGGCTGTGGAGCTTGATGTTACCAGTAAAGAGAGCGTCGATGCTGGCTTTGACGGCATTGAGGCAGCTGGCGGCCCGGCCTCTATCCTCGTCAACAATTCCGGTCTCAGTAGCGAAAGCTGGCTGACGGAGATGACCGAAGAGACCTGGGATACCGTCATGGATGTTAATCTGAAAGGTGCGTGGCGGGTGGCAAGTGAGGCAGCCCGGCGCATGATCGCAGCGTCTTCCGGCGGCAGCATTATCAATATCTCATCGATTACGGCCTTCCGCCCGTCTCAGCTATTAGGTGCCTATGCACCCTCGAAGGCGGCACTCCAGCACCTCACCCATGTCATGGCGCTGGAGTGGGCGCGCCACAATATTCGCGTGAACGCCATCGCTCCGGGCTACTTCAAGACCGAGATCAATGATGAGTTTTTAGAGTCGGACGCTGGAGAGAAAATGAGAAAGCGTGTTCCCATGCGCCGATTTGGAGAGCATGTTGAACTGAGCGGACCGCTGCTTCTGCTCGCCTCCGATGCCGGAGCTTACATGACCGGCGCAACCCTCGCAGTTGATGGCGGGCACCTACAGTCCTCCCTTTGATCTCAGCCTGCATAGTATCTGGCTTTACGAAATTTCTTTCGGCGTATTAACGGGCCACTAGGATAACCGCCATATAATAAGTGTCTAATTGGGAGGCGTCTTTATGGCCGCTGCGGCAAATCCAAATTACAAATCAGATGTGGAGCGTGCAGCGGAGCGCGCAATTAAAAGACCTGTCGTTCTGGACGGTAAGGCACCTCCGCAGGCAGTTGCCTCGCCTGCTCTGGAGTTGCAGAACAGGCTTTCCGTGGAGCTTGAAGACAGCCGTCAGGAAGTCGAGAAACTGCAGACCCGCTTTCTACAGACCATGAAATTCGCAGCCTATACGCTAACCATCTGGTGCGTGGGCTTCATCCTCTACAGCTTGCTCTAGGCTTTAGGTTTTCAATTAAGCGAAGTGTGCTACGTCAGCGACGTGCGAGACATTGGCGAGCATCGGGGACAGATCCATGACGATTAGAAAAGCTGTACTGCCTGTGGCGGGGTTCGGTACCCGCGTGCTTCCAGCGACGAAATCCATACCAAAGGAAATGCTTCCGGTTGTGGATCGTCCGGCCATTCAATATGTCGTTGATGAGGCGCTTGAGGCAGGTATCGAACATATCGTTTTCATCACTGGACGGAATAAAGGTGCCATCGAGGACTATTTTGACCGGGCCTATGAACTGGAAGTGACCCTTGATCAGAAGCGCAAGGAAGTTGCTCTTGAGCAGGTGGAGAAGACCCGCCTTCCGGCCGGGTCTGCCAGCTTTGTACGCCAGCAATCGCCCCTGGGACTTGGACATGCGATCTGGTGCGCGAAAGACATAGTCGGCAAGGAGCCCTTCGCGGTTTTGCTTCCAGATGTGATTGTCAAATCGTCGCCCGGCTGCACGGCGCAAATGGTGTCGGCATATGCCAAGACCGGTGGAAATATTCTCGCCGTTGATGCGGTACCGGAAGACGAAGTTTCGAAATATGGTGTGATTTCGCCCAAGGCGCGCGACGGCCAGATTATCGAGATGGACGGCATGATCGAAAAGCCGTCGAAAGAGGATGCGCCGTCAAATCTGAAAATCACAGGCCGCTATATACTCCAGCCTGAGATTTTCCCTCTGCTTGAGGATCAGGCTGCCGGGGCGGGCGGTGAGATTCAACTCACCGATGCCATGGACCGTTTAATGTCCAAACAGGATTTCTTTGCTTTCGAGTATGAAGGTCAGGATTATGATTGCGGGTCCGTGATTGGTTATTTTGATGCCGTTCTCGGCCATGCCGTAGATCACGCCGATATCGGCAGCGATGCACGGGCGCTGATCAAGAAAGTGGCTGCCGGTCTCTAGAGCCGCCTTCAATTTCATCGAAATTTATATCTTCAGTACCGTCGAAATCGCTTTCATGGCGGGCGATTAGCTATCGTTGCTGCCTGATTCCCAATGTCTACAGCACAGGCCAAATGTTGCAGTTTGGCTGGCATATCGATTGCTCCTGTGAGGCGAGTAATCAATCTGGGTGTGCTGCCATGGGACGAATTGTGTCAAAATCTGTACAGGACTTTGTTCGGTCGGAGGGGGGAAATGTTGCGTTTATCACCGCTATAGCGATCTTGCCGATCTTGATGTTGACTGGCTTTGCGCTTGATGCTCGCCGTTTGACAGTTGCTAAATCGACGATGCAAAACGCGCTTGATGCCGCTGTTCTGGCAAGCGCCCTCGAATACTCCAGAGGATCGTTTCTAGCGCCTGACCAGAGAGAACGGCAATCGCAAGATGTCCTCGACACCGTTTTCAATATCGATATCGAAGCCGCCAACGGTGCCTTTGATACGACATCGGTGATTTTCGAAGTCGTTGGGGATGGCATACACGCAACAGCTGAAGGGGATTTTCCCCTTATATTTGGCGGTCTGTTCGGTCGCAGCTCGCTCCATGTCATAGTCGAGAGCACGGCGGAAGCGGCTCCCGCGCGAAACCTCGAAATCATGCTCGTTCTCGACAATACGACATCAATGTTTCGCCAGTCCCGCTTTGATCAGATGCGAACGGCAGCGAAGGGGTTTGTGAATGATCTTTTCGACAATGAAGCCAATGCCGGCCTGACCTCCATTGGCATTGTTCCCTGGGCAACCTTGATCAATATCAATTCCGAGCGGCCGCGTGGATTCAACGCTGCGTCGGGCGCAAATCGCAACCTCGGTGCCGATGGCCGTCGGGTAATCCCGAATGAGCCGTTTGAGGATCGCCTTCAGTATCTTCTCGACCCGGACGGAAATGCGCCTTATTCCCGCAATCAGCTGGAGCGGGATTTTCTGCCCGTGACCTGGAGAGGCTGTGTGCGTGCGGCCCCCGATGAACGGAGTGTTTCCAGCAGCGGTTCTGTCACCCGGGCTCTCACCGATGCAGCTGTACCCGGCATGCGCTGGCCAGCCGCCATCGTGAAGCCGGAACTGACGACCGTTCGTGCGCCCGCAGGATTTGATTCCGATGACGACGATGGCCGCGACGATGATGATGATCTAATCCTCGCCAGCTTCTCTGTTCCTGATAACCGGGTTCTCCGTTGCACTCAGAGAGCAGAGCGCGGCACTGGAAATCTGCACCTCGACATCGACCGCCCTTGCTCGACCGGCAACGATCAACCGGTCAACCAGGAGGCAGAAGCCTGTGTGTCCGACCCCAACGAGTTCGAGTATTTCCGCAATGGTGGCGAAGCTTGCCCCTGGCAGCGGAATATCTTCCCCTGGACAAGCCGCCGCAACATTTCCGGGCCGAACCAAAATTGCCCCGTAGCCATGCTTGGTCTTTCCCGGGACCGCAGCCAGATCATAGACAAGCTCGATGAAATGCATCCTGTCAGCGGGGGAACACATATGGATATTGGTCTGATGTGGGGCTTGCGAGCGATGTCTCCGCGCCGGGTTTGGGCAAATTTTTTCGGTCAAGATACGCCAGCCGCTTACGACGATGAACAGACGCGGAAAGTCATGGTGCTTCTCAGCGATGGCGAGAACATCGCGCCGGGATCCTTTGAGGGCTACTATGGCTGCACCGAAGGCGATACGCGCGGTGCAGCGGGTGAATGCTGGCGTGCTGAAGGCGTGAACCGGCTGAGCGGCGGCGCGCTCAACGCCCTCACGGCCGATGCCTGCAACGCCATTCGTGGATACGATATCGAGCTCTATACGATCGCGGTCGACGTCAATAATGGCGACGCCCTGGACCTGCTTGCTGACTGCGCTGGCGAGGATGACCGGGCCTTCAACATCCGCGCTTCGCAGATCGATGAAGTGTTCGAGGCCATCGCCGCCCGCGAACTGCGTCTGACGCAATAAACGTTGCAATCAATGTGATATGAAATCTGTTGACCGTCGGCCATGGCAACTGTACCGCCAATCGCCATGGCTGATATGTCTCCTCCCACATTCGATGATGTGAAAGCCGCGGCGGAGCGGGTAAAACCGCTTGCTGTTCGAACACCAATCCTTCGCAATGATGCGCTCGACGAAGCCGTTGGTGCCGAGGTTTTTATAAAGGCGGAATGCCTGCAGACGACAGGCAGCTTCAAGATCCGCGGTGCGACGAACAGGCTCTCCCAAATCACGGATCCTGATGAAAAACGCGCCGGCGTTGTGGCTTTTTCCTCGGGCAACCATGCGCAAGGTGTTGCAAGGGCAGCAAAATATTTCGGCCTGCCCGCGCTGATCGTTATGCCGGCTGATGCCCCCAGGGTGAAAGTTGACGGCGTGCTCACAGATGGCGCGGAAATCCGACCCTATGACCGGGTGACGGAGGCCCGTGAGGAAATCGCCGCAGACATTGCAAGGTCGCGAGGTGCGATCATTGTTCCGTCCTATGATGATCCTGATATCATCGCCGGGCAGGGCACGGCGGGCCTTGAAATAATAGAGGATATGGCGGATCGGGGCTGGCCGCTTGATCATTATATCTCCTGCGCCGGGGGCGGCGGACTGGTCGGCGGCGCAGCGCTCGCATTCTCAGCCCTCAGTCCACAGACGAAAGTCTGGACTGCTGAGCCGGAGGGATATGACGATCACAGATTATCCCTCAAGGCCAGGGAAATTCGGGCGATTGATCCATCCAAAATGACGTCCATATGCGATGCGATTTTGACGCCGCAACCGGGGAACATCACATTTGCCGTGAACGGATCGCGTCTGGCGGGTGGGCTTGCGACAAGCGATGACCGTGTGAAAGAGGCTATGCGGTTTGCCTTCCGGCATCTGAAGCTTGTGGTGGAGCCGGGCGGAGCAATCGCCCTTGCCTGCGCCATGTTTGCGCTGCCGGAAGAAGCAAAGGGAAAGCGCGTCGGTGTCGTGCTTTCCGGCGGCAATGTGGACGCCGCCATGTTTGCGGAGATTTTGCGGGAAGCCTGACTTGGTTGCGCGGATCAATTTGAGCGGAGATGGCCACGGCAGCGGTGGATGAATAGTGTTCATTGTCCTCTGGATCCCGGATCGCCTTTGGCGTCCGGGATGACAATTTGGCTTTGCCTCCGGTCCGCTTCGCGGCCCATGAGGCCGCGCTCAAGGCTGCGGGCACTCCAAAGCGAACTTTAGGGACAGATCCGCAGCCCTGAGCACGTCTCATGTGAGCGCCGAAGGCGCGATACGGAGACAATAGAATATGAGGATAGATCAGGAACTATCCCACGCTTTGAGCGCTGTTCGAAGCTCC
>JBCCUK010000013.1:0-97189 GCA_039196965.1 Pseudomonadota bacterium
CTGTGGTGGAGAGGGAGGGCGTGTTACTCATTGGGTGAGTATAGGAAGCGGATGAAAAGGGTCGGATAGATTGTGGTTTTTTATTTGTTCCCCGCGTCGGCCTGCGGCCTCGCGATGGAAGACGCTCAGGGCTGCTCTTTTTAATTGTTCCCCGCGTCGGCCTGCAGCCTCGCGATGGAACCCGCTCAAGGCTGCTGATCTCTCTCATCTTGTCATCCCGGACGAGCGAAACGAGATCCGGGACCCATCAGAGCGCCCGGAAATTGATCCGGGGGATCAATTTGAGCGAAGATGGCCACGGCAGTGGCGAATAAAGAGCGCATCCTTTCTTCTGGGTCCCGGCTCTGCGCCCTCCGGGCTTGGCCGGGATGACAAGAAAAGGGAGTATTTTATCCGACTTCCGTCACCGCGCCCGCAGCGACCATGGCATCGATATCCTCCGATGAGCGGCCAAGGTCCTTAAGCACGTCGCGGGTATGTTCGCCGGGTTTTGGGGACGGTCCTTTGGGGCCATCATCGGCACCCGGAAAACGGATGGGGGAGGCGGGGGAGGCATAGGTGCCATCTCCGCTCTGCTTCGGCAGCTGTGTGATCCCTCCAGCCGCGGCGACCTGGGGATCGGCCGCAACTTCGGCAAGCGTCTGGACTGGAGCCCATGCGATCTGTTCGGCATCGAGCCGTGCCGCCATCTCTTCTTTGGTGAAGTTTGCGAAGGCGGCATCGAACATATCGACAAGGTCTTCGGCATGGGTGCGTCGGCCCTTGGCGGTCGTGAAGCGCTCATTCTCGATCTGGTCATCAAGACCGAGGGCGCGGCAGAGCGGAGCCCAGTCCACATTGCCCTGGCGGGAGACGATGCAGAACCACGACCCGTCACCCGTTTTGAAGAAATTAGCCAGGGGCTGGATCGATTGCTTGCGGCTTTTGGTCGAGCCGATGCGGCCGAAAAAGAGCTGAATGGCGAAATCCGATCCCATGGCATAAAGGGCGGAACGTAGCAGAGAGGCTTCCACCAGGCGGCCTTTGCCGGTGCGCCCAGCTTCAACAAGGGCTGCGCAGATACCGGCGGCCGCGGCCATGGACGTGGTGTGGTCCCCGAAGGCGGTTCTCAAAGCGAAGGGTTCCTGACCCTTGGGGATGGTGAGGGCGGCCACACCGGCGCGGGACCAGAAGCTCGCAATGTCAAAGCCTGGCTTGTTGGCGTCGGGCCCGGTCAAGCCATAACCGGTGAGCGAGCAGTAAACGAGCTTCGGGTTCACGGTGGCGAGGCTGTCATAATCGAGGCCGGAGCGCTCAAGTCCGCCCGGACGCACATTGGTGAGAAATACATCGGCTGTGGACGCAAGGTCCTGCAACACTTTGCGGCCTTCATCAGTCGTTGTGTCAGCAATGATCGACTTCTTACCGCGATTGTCGAAGTCGAAGACGGGATTGTCTTCGATATCCGTGCCGATCGTCTTGAAGAAGTTGCGGATCGGGTCGCCGCCGGGCGGCTCGACCTTGATGACCTCCGCGCCCCAATCGCACATAATGCCAGCTGCGCCCGGCGCGGCCATATAAGTTGCATATTCGATGACGCGAATGCCTTCCAACATGGCGTTTCCTCCGATGATTTCTGGCTGTTGGTAAACGAAATTTAACGCTTTGCGACAAGATTTTATCGAAATTGGACGTGAATTATCCCAGGGGTGAACGTCATGACCATAACTGCCATGAGGCCAGAACTGACCGAGGCGGACATCCGCCGCCTGGTAAAAGGCGAGACCGCAGAACAGCGCGCCTCGGTTGCCCACCGTCTATGCCGCCGGATCGCTTTTGATGTCCTTACCGATGAAGAACGCCGTCATGCCACAGAGATCATGTCGATCCTCGCTGATGACATGGCGGAACTTGTCCGGCGGACGCTTTCGATCACGCTGCGAAACTCACCCCGTCTTCCGAGGGAGCTGGCCCTGCGCCTCGCTCGGGATGTGGAGACCGTGGCGATGCCAATCTTGGAGGAGTCACCATCGCTTTCGGAAGAGGATCTCATCGAGCTTGCTCTGTCTGTCACGCCGACGAAACAGGCCGCAATTGCCGCGCGGCCACGGGTCTCCGAAGCGGTAACGGAAGTACTAAGTGAGCACGGAGCTGTCGACGCGTTGCGTGTACTCGCTGGCAATGAAGGCGCGGAATGGACCGACAAGGCGTTTGAGGACTCTGTGCACCGCTTCGGTACCGATGCCGGGTTCCAGGATGCCCTGGTGCGCCGGGACCATGTGCCGATGCATATTGCCGAGAAGCTGGTGAGCCTCGTGACCGGCAAGGTGTTCGACATGCTGGTCAACCGCCACGAATTGCCAGCCCAGGTCGCCATCGACCTGGCGGCAGGCGCGCGCGAACGGGCGACCATCGATCTGGTTGAGCAGGCGGGCCGGACAAGCGACCTCGAACGCTTTGCCCAGCAGCTCAATTTGAATGGCCGTTTGACTCATTCTCTGATCCTCCGGGCAATGTGCATGGGGCATATGAGCTTTGTTGAACATGCTCTGGCGGAGCTTTCCGGCGTGCCTTACAATCGGGTCTGGCTGATGATCCACGATGCTGGGCCGCTGGGTCTACAGGCCGTGTTCGACCGGGCAGGGCTGCCGCGCAAGATGCTGCCTGCCTTCAAAACCGCTGTATCGACCTATCATGCAACCCAGCTTGACGGGACGCCGGGCGACCGCCGCCGGTTTCGCGTTAAGATGATCGAGCGGGTGCTGACCCAGTTTCAGGCGATCCCGCGAGATGATCTGGACTATCTTCTCGAAAAACTCGACGCCTATGCCGAGGATGAACGCCCACAGGACGAGAACGCCGCCTGAGGATTATGCGCCCATAGCTTGCCGGCAGGCCTCACGAATGGTTTCGGCCAACTCAACCAGCAGATCCCCTGTTGCAAACTGCGATATCACAGATATGCGCAGGACAATCCGTGATTTCCACTCGGCCGTTCTGACGAAAAACCTGCGATCGTTGTTTATGCTATTGGCGATCTCTACCATTTTGTCGTCGCGCTCTGGATCCTTGCTCGCAAGAACAAGTTGATTGAGGTCAACCGGGTTCAGGACGTTGTAGCCCTCAAGGTCTTTTAGTGCTTCTGCGAGCCGGGCAGCGGCTGCACAGTGACCACGAACCAGCGTTACAATGCCATCCCGTCCAAGTGAGCGCATAACCGCCCATGCTGCAAAGCTTCGCGCCCGCCGGGAAAGCTCGGGTCCGAATTGTGCGGGATTTCGGCCATCATCGGGGTTGTGATTCAGATATCCCGCATCCTTTGACATGGCACGCATGTGCGCGGTCTGATCCTTCACAATGGCAAACCCTGAATCATAGGGTAGCTGCAGCCATTTATGGCCATCGACAGACCAGCTATCGGCAAGGTCGAGACCTTTTGTGAGATGGTTCTTCTCTGGCAAAACGCGCGCCCAGAGCCCAAACGCGCCATCAACATGCAGCCACGCATTATGGCGTTGGCTCAAGGCGGCAATGGCCTCGAAGTCCTCAAATCCCCCCGAGTTGATATGCCCGGCTTGTGCAATGATGATCTTCGGCCCGTTCTGCGCCGACAGGGCGTCTTTGAGTTCCAAGATCTTCATAAGCCCGAGCTGATCTGAGCCGACACTGACTATATTGGATTGCCCGAAGCCGAGATAGCGTAGCGCCGCGAGATTGCTGATATGAGCATCATCGCTGACAAAGATGGAGACATGCGGTGCCGATTGGAGGCCGTCTCTTTCGAAGTTATGCCCAGCGCGGGCAAGGACTTCCGATCGCGCCGCGGCCAGACCAACAAATCCAGCCATGGTCGCGCCGGTGACAAAAGCGACGGAACTTCTCTTCGGCAGATCGAGCAATTCTAGCAGCCAGGCCGAGACAGCTTCTTCTGCAATCGCCGATGCCGGAGCGGTTTGATAAATTGCAGAATTCTGGCCCCAGATCGATGTTAGCCAGTCCGCCGCGACGCCGACCGGATCGGAGGCCCCCATAACCCACGCGAAGAAGCCGGGATCAGTGTTGCGGACAAGGCCGGGCTCGACCGCATCTATCAGTTGCCGGAGGACTGTGTCCTCTGCCATGGGCGCATCATTGAGTGTCAGACACAGTGATTGCCGCAAGGCCTCGGCCGTTGCCGACGAATGGATCGACGCTCCGCTTTGCCGATATGCCTCGGCATATTCCGAGATCATAGAGAAAGCGCGTTTCGAAGTGTCCATAACGTCTCCCCCCTTTGGATCGTTTATAGACGCTTACGGGCCTATGGGCCGATGATCAATGCAAGCGGTTACCGCATCCGTTTTGGCAGGCTCGCCTGGTCGGCGCTTGCCTGACGGGCAAGAAATGCGCGCAGTGGTTTTACGCGATTAGCCGTCATTAAGCCAAGACCGCGAAGAGGTTTCAGGACCATATTGTCGTTCGAGAACACCCGATCGATCATATCCATGCCGAGGGCTGTGGCCGTGGCATCGAAACGCCGCCAGATCTGATATCGCTCAAGAACGGTGAGGGATCCGACATCAAGGCCCGTTCGAGCCCCGTCCTCAATAACTTCAACGAGGGCGGCGACATCCTTGTAGCCAAGGTTCAATCCCTGCCCGGCAAGGGGATTAATCCGCCGGGCGGCATCTCCGACCAGCGCGACACGGGGCGCGATCATCTCCGTGGCGATTTGCAGGATCAGGGGATAGGCGATGGCCTTGCCATCAAGGGTCATTTCACCGGCAAAATCGGCAAATCGCGCATTCAGCTCAGCTTCGATCTCTTCGGTTTCGAGGGCAGCGAGGGTCTCTGCGGCTCCGGTCTTCAGATACCAGGCCAGGTTCGCCCGGTTGCCGGAGAGGGGCAGGGTGGCAAACGGGCCTTCCGATGTGAAGAGTTGCCGGGCGATGCCGTGATGGGGTTTTGACAGTTTCACATTGGCAGCAAAAACCGATTTGCCGTAATTGCGCCCCTCCGTTGGGATACCAGCGGCATGACGGACGGGCGAATTCACACCATCGCAGCCAACAATCAGACGCGTGCGCAGGGGATCATCTCCCTCGACCGACACTTCTGCGTAGCCATTTTTCACCCGCGCGCCGGCGAAGCGGCTTGCCTGTCGCCAATCAATATTTTCAGCCTTTTCAAGCGCTTCATCGATTGTGCCCTGAAGAGGTTCCGCTTCCACCATATAGCCAAGGGGCGTGCCGTCCTCCCTCGGCGCGAGATCTTCTGCACCGAACCTAGCCCATGGCGCACCGAACCAGTGGCGTCCACCATCCATAGCTTCCAGCCCGTTTAGGGGCTCTGCCGTCTGATAAAGGACATCGGTCAGGCCAACACTCTGCAAAAGTGACCAGCTACCGCGCACAATGGCAAAATTGCGCCCGTCTCGCTTGCGCCGCATCTCCTCTGTGCGAGCATCCAGCAATACAACATCGAGGCCTGCCTGGGCTGCCGCAAGGGCGAGGACGCCACCGGTTGGCCCGGCACCGACAATCACCAGATCACTTATAGGCGTTGGGGAAGGGTCTTTTTCCATAGCCAAGATGTATGATTTTGCGCCGAAAACGTCCACAGCGTCACAGGCGCACGGCGAAATTCCCCTGAAGCGAGAATTGCAGTTTTTGATGAAATTTTCGCCAGAATCTTCGTAATCTTTGTTCCCCGTTAAGGCTGTTCGGTAAGAGTGGTTTCAGAGCCCAATTTCCTCTTGCCGGAGACTGCCCATGGCGCGAGCGCGTACCTTGAATGATGTGCCTATGACTGAAGAACGTGTGCGCTCTGTGAGCGATCCAGTCTGGCGCATGCTGACAGGGGCATTTGCATTCGCGCTGGGAGTATTTGTCTGCGGCAGCGCCGGGTCTTACGTGCCGGCCGATCCGAGCTGGAATGCGGCTACGTCGGTGGAACCACAGAATCTTTTCGGGGCTGCGGGGGCAGTCTTTGCCGATCTGGCACGTCAATCCTTTGGCTGGTCAGCGTGGGCGGCGGGTCTGGCTTCCATGATCGGCGGGGCCATGCGCACCGTATTGATCGGGCAACCAAGGATCTATCGCTGGCTGCTTGGGCTGATGTTTGTGCCACTATCTGCGGCCTGTTTTGCCGCCTGGCCCGTGCCAGCCTCATGGCCTCTGAGCGCCGGGCTTGGCGGTATTGTCGGAGATGGGCTGTTATGGCTCGCCGTTTTTCCTTTCCGCGCCCTGATGCTGCCCGTTCCGGACATGCTGGCCGGGATCGTTCTAGGTCTTGCCGCCATTTGGTGCGCCAGCACGGCTATGGGCTTTGGTCGCCGCGATGCCGAGCTGCTCCAGAATGCTGCCGGGCGTGAAGGTCGCCGGGCGGCTTCGCGCCTGCGGTCCATTGGACTGTTTGTTGGCGGACTGTTGCAGCGCCGTCGCGGCGAAGACGGTCAGAGCATTGTTGTTAGTCAGGACAGAGACGAAGAGGCAAGCGACTACCTACCGCAAAGCGATGCGCAGGAAGCCGCCTATGATGACGAGCCTGCCTATATTGCTCCTGAACGATCAGAGGCACCTGCGCCGCAGCAACCGGCCCAGAATCCAATTCGCCGCCTGATGCCGAACCCGCCGCGCACCCGCGTTCATAAGGGTGGCCGCCGGTCGAATGAGCAATTGCCACCCATCGACCTTCTTCAAGTACCGCCTGCACGGTCAGGTGCCGTCGACGAAGAAGCGCTGCTCTCGCAGGCTGCGCGGCTTACCGAAGTGCTGCAGGAGTTTGGCGTCCGTGGACGGATCATCGAGGTACGCCCCGGGCCTGTCGTTACCCTGTTTGAGCTGGAACCTGCTGCCGGTGTGAAGTCAGCCCGGGTTATCGCGCTTGCCGATGATATTGCGCGCTCCATGAGCGCCACATCCGCCCGTGTTGCAGTTATCCCAGGAAAGAACGCGATCGGCATCGAACTGCCGAATGATGAGCGGGAGACGGTCTATCTCCGCACACTTCTGGCTGCGGACAGTTATCGCAAATCCAAGGCGAAGCTTCCGATGGCGCTTGGCGAAGACATTGGCGGTGCACCGACAGTGGTGGAGCTCGCCAAGATGCCTCACCTGTTGATCGCGGGTACAACAGGCTCCGGTAAGTCCGTCGGCGTGAATGCGATGATCTTGTCGCTGATGTATAAGCTAACGCCGGAACAGTGCCGCTTCATCATGATCGATCCGAAAATGCTCGAATTATCGATCTATGAGGGCATTCCGCATCTGCTTGCACCCGTTGTGACCGACCCGAAAAAAGCTGTAAATGCGCTGAAATGGACCGTGCGCGAAATGGAAAGCCGCTATGAGCTGATGTCCAAGGCGAATGTGCGTAACCTTGCCGGTTTCAATAGCAAGGCCAAGGAGTATCGCGACCGCGGCGAAGCGCTGACCCGCCGGGTCCAGACCGGTTATGATGATGACGGCCAGCCGATCCACGAGACGGAAATTCTACCGACCGAATCGATCCCGAACATCGTTGTCGTGATCGATGAGATGGCGGACCTGATGATGGTCGCCGGTAAGGAAATCGAAGGTTGCATCCAGCGCCTCGCCCAGATGGCGCGGGCGGCCGGTATTCACTTGATCACGGCGACCCAGCGTCCATCGGTGGATGTTATTACCGGTACGATCAAGGCGAACTTCCCGACACGGATCTCCTATATGGTGACGACGAAGATCGACTCCCGGACGATTTTGGGAGAGCAGGGTGCTGAACAGCTGCTCGGTATGGGTGACCTTCTTTACCAGGCACCGGGTGGCAAAACGAAACGTCTCCACGGACCGTTTGTCTCGGACGAAGAAGTGGAGGCCGTTGTCGCATGGTCGAAGGAGCAGGGCGAACCGGACTACCAGGCCGACATTCTCGAAGAGCCAGATGAGGGTGAGACAAGTGCGGTTATGGACGCCATGCTCGGCACGTCCACCGACAGCGCCGAAGATGATTTGTTCGCCCAGGCTCTTGCCATCGTCATGAAGGACAAGCGGGCGTCGACCTCTTATCTCCAGCGTCGCCTCAAGATCGGCTATAATCGCGCAGCGACCTTGATTGAACGATTGGAAGAAGAGGGCGTTATCAGCGCTCCGAACCATGCCGGTAAGCGAGAGATTTTGCGCCGAGGCGACCCAACGCCGGAATAGAAACAAAAAATACGTTCAAAAAGAAAAGCCCCCATCCGCACGCAATGTGGGACGGGGGCTTCCGCGGGTCTTGGCATTGTCCTTCGAAAATCTCAGGGCAAGACCAAGTTTGTCTTTGAAGACTTAAGAGCCAGACGGCTCATCGGCCGTTTCTGCCGGAGCCAGAATGACCGCGTCGATGACGTGGATCACACCGTTCGATGCCATAACGTCCGCAGCAACAACCGTTGATCCGTTCACCGTTACGCCGTCAGTTGCGTCGATGGCGAGTTTACCATTCAGCGAATCGGCCATGAGCGCTTTGCCGGCAAGCTGATCCGAGGTTACTTTTCCAGCAACGACGTGCAGCTTGAGAATGCCGGCGAGCTGATCTTTGTTCTCAGGCTTAAGCAGGGTCTCGACTGTGCCTTCAGGCAGGGCGGCGAAGGCGTCATCGGTCGGAGCGAAAACGGTTAGGGGTCCTTCGCCGGTAAGGGCGTCCACCAATCCGGCAGCTTCTGCAGCGGCAAGCAATGTTGAAAACGAGCCAGCTTCTGCAGCTGTTTCGACGATATTCAGAGTAACTTCTTGGTGCTGAACCAGTTGCGCGGTTTCGAATTGCGCCGTGTTCTTGGCGCATTCGGCAAGCGCTGGGCTGGCGAGAAGACAGGCACCAGCAATCAGGGAAGAAACGCGTTTCATTATGGATAAAACTCCTATTTTCCATTGTGCAAGCCGTTCGGCTCACGAGACTCGAGCTATGATTCTGTTCGCGGAAGTCGCGGTGTATGACAGAAAGTTAATCTGTTGTTTTTGTTGAGCTTTGCCCTAGGAGGCGTGAACGCGAAACAACAAAAAACGGCGCAAAAGCCCCAATTCAGCCCTGTTTTCCAATGGGTTTCATCGCTAGATAAGAGGCTGATCAAGTCTGGAGGTCGATGATGATCTTGTCCCTCATACCGTTGGCAGCTTTTCTCTCCCTGGTACCCGTTCCCTTTGCGCTTCAGGTCGATACCAACGTCAATAATGGCAGCGTTGATAATCAACGTGCCGAGGTGATCCATGAGGAGCCGCGCGCCGAGGTCTCCGATCAGGCCCCCGATCAGGCCCCCGATCAGGCCGAAGACATCGCCGGTGAAACAGTATCTCCGACAGAAACGACGGTAGAACCCATTGATGCCATTGGGGATATTGAAGCAGAGCCTGTCTCCGAACCCGGCTTAACCCCCGATAATGATACTGGTGCTGGAGTCGTCACGGAGGCCGATCCGTCAGTTGTTACCGGTGATGCCCGCGATGCGCTGTTGACAAATGTTGCAGGTACCCTGTCTGCGGTGACCACAGCGAAGGGCCGTTTCTCCCAGAACGCGCCCGATGGCAGCATGTCGGAGGGTGATTTCTATCTGCGCCGGCCAGGCCGCGTCCGGTTTGAGTATGATGACCCCGTTCCGATTCTCATCGTTGCCGACGGAGCAACCGTTGCGATCGAGGATCGTGATCTCGAAACCCAGGACCGTGTTCCATTGCGGACAACGCCGTTAAGCCTCTTGCTCGATGACGAGATCGATTTCGAGAATGATGCCGAGATACTGAATGTACGCCGGGCCAACGGATATGTTGCCGTAGCGATGAGCGACCGGACGGGGCAGACCGAGGGCACTCTGGAGATGATCTTTACTGATGACCCCCTAGAGCTGGTGGGATGGCAGACCATAGATGAGACCGGCGGTCTGACGATTGTCGGTCTTACCGACATCGAAACCGGAATGCGCATTAATCCACGCCTGTTCCGGATCGAAGACCCAGATGAAGACCAGGGCAGGGATTAGGGGCGTTCAAGACCCCCTGCGACACTCTGCGACCTAACAAGTATGTGACTTGAAAACCACACCCGCTTTCCCACCTATTCAGTATCAAGCGCAGACACTCGACCGATCCCCTCCCCCCTCACGGTCGTCTGCGTTCGGAGCCGGCGGGAAAAAACGTCGGCTCCACGACGCCCCACGCGTCTGGCGCGCCCGAACTTTCCCTCCCCTCCCCCTCCAGTTCGGGCGCGTTGACGTTTGCGGGCCGCTGCCGCACAACGGCGCGATGACCGATCTGAAAATTGTAAGCTGGAATATAAATTCCGTTAGGTTACGCGCGCCCAATCTGGCCGCTTTTGTTGACGCCGAACAGCCTGACATTGTCTGTCTCCAGGAAACGAAATGCCTGGATGCCGAGTTTCCGGCGAAAGCGTTTGAGCAGATGGGCCTACCCCATCTCGCTGTGAGGGGGCAGGGCGGTGGCCACCATGGCGTTGCCATCGCATCCCGGCACCCGCTCGACGAGGTTGAACCGCCAAAACTATGCCGCGAGGGCCATGCCCGTGTCGTGGCTGCCCGCGTCGGCGGGATCGAACTGCACAACATATATCTTCCGGCTGGGGGCGACGTTCCCGATCCGGAGCAGAATGAGAAATTTGACCACAAGCTCGACTTCCTCGGCAAGCTCGGCCGCCAATATAAAAAGCTCAACAAGGACGGTGCGCCGCGCATATTGGTCGGTGACCTCAATGTGGCCCCGCATGAAAAAGACGTATGGTCTCACAAGCAGCTTTTGAAGATCGTGTCGCACACACCAGTGGAAACTGAAACGCTTGAAAAGTCTCGCAAGGCTGGCGGCTTTTCCGACATTGCCCGCTTGAAACATGATGACGAGCAGAAGCTCTATACCTGGTGGAGCTACCGGGCGAGGGACTGGGCCGCGAGCAATCGCGGCCGGCGGCTTGATCATATCTGGGCGAACGAGGCTGCCATGCCAATGACGGATGTCGATACCTATCGCATTCACCTTGCTTGGCGCGGCGGTCATAAACCATCCGACCACGCACCAATAAGCGCCAGTGTGAGAGGAGTATAATGTTATGAAGCCCTTCAAAATAGATGTTCCCCAGGAGAAGCTCGATTATATTCGCTCCCGAGTCGAGGCCTATCAGTGGTTTGATGCGCCGGAGGGCGGTACCGACGAGGCCTGGGCTCACGGTATGTCGACGCCGGTTCTGAAAGACATCGTCGACTATTGGCTGAATGGTTTTGACTGGCGCAAGGCAGAAGAAAATCTCAATAGATACAATCAGTATACAGCTGAAATAGATGGGCTCGAAGTTCATTTTCTCCATGTTGTCGGCGAGAGCGAAGGGAAACGACCCCTCATTATCTCTCATGGATGGCCGGGTTCGATATTTGAATTCTGGCAAACGATTGGGCCACTTGCCTTTCCGTCCAAGCATGGCGGCGATCCGGCGGACGCCTTCGATCTGATCATTCCCTCGCTGCCGGGTTATGGCTTCTCCGGAAAACCGAAAACTCTATTCGGACCTAAATCGACGGCAGGTCTCTGGGACAAGCTGATGCGCGAGGTTCTCGGCTACGAGACCTATCTCGCCCAGGGCGGTGATTGGGGGTCCATGGTGACATCCTGGCTCGGTCTCGATCATGGCCAACATGACGGAAAGGGAGGGTGCCGGGCGATCCACCTGAACATGATGGGTTTCAGGCCCACCCCGGCGACACCCGAAACAGAGGACGAAAAAAAGTGGTTGTCATCCATGGCGGCGAATATGCAGCTCGAAGGCAGCTACTTCATGCAACATGCAACGAAGCCGCAATCGCTCTCCTTCGGCATGATGGATTCGCCTGTCGGTCAGGCGGCGTGGATCCTCGAGAAATTCAAGACCTGGTCGGACCTGACCGATGGCGATCTCTGGAGCGTGTATTCAAAGGACCAATTGCTCACCAATCTCATGATCTATCTGGTCAACGACGCCTTCGCGACATCGGTCCGCTATTATCAGTCCTTCATGGTCGAGGGCGGAGCGAATCTCCCGGAAGGCGTCCGTTGTGAAACACCAACCGGGTTTGCCGACTTTCCAGGTGAACGGTTTCTGGTTGCGCCGCCACGATCATGGTGTAGCAGAAGCTATAATATTACCCACTGGGCGAAAATGGAGCACGGAGGCCATTTCGCGGCGATGGAGGTGCCCGAACTGTTTGTCGCGGAGGTGCGTAGCTGGGCGAGAGGTGTCAGCTAACGCCGACATCGCGCGATCCGACTTGCAGCCCGCCGTTTTGCCGGGTAAAGAGCGACGTCTCGCGAAGAGATGTGCCGCTATAGCTCAGCTGGTAGAGCATTGCATTCGTAATGCAAGGGTCGGGTGTTCAAGTCACCCTAGCGGCACCATTCCATAAAGACTGCATGCTGATTATTTTGAGATGGCAGCGCTGTCTTGTCTGGTATTGTCCGGGAACTATTCCGCTGGAGCGGGAATGGCGCGGCTTAGCTTTTTTGCCTCTAGGGTACGGGCCGCGCGGCGCACAGCGCCGATTTTTCTCGCAGCCGTAATCGATATACCGGCCGTTACCAGCAGCATGGCGTCCATACCCGCTATGGCGAGATCGCCCTTTAGCAGAGAAGCACCGAGATGATCTCCGGTCGTGATCCAGTTCAGGGAGACAGCAGCAACACAGAGCGCGCCGAGCCACCAAGCCTGTTCGCCCCAGGCGGCCTTGCCTCTGATCCAGCCATGGAAAAGGGCGGCGAGCCAAACAAGGTAGAACACCAGAACCTCGATGAAAGGTTTCGGGATACCGTTCCAAATCCAGTTTCCTGGCTGGACAATCCGGTTAACGGCAAAGAAGGCCGCCGTGCCGGTCATAAGTCCCATAACGCCCCAGACTGCAAAGCCCTCAACGATACGCACACCCGGCCACTTGTTTGTCTTATATTTCTTTCGGCGGATTTCCATCCAATAGATGTACCCCGTGGCAATCATTACGCAGCCGGCCGCACCGCCGATGAAATAAAGCCAGCGCAAGACCCAATGATTAAAGAAGATCATATGCATGCCCGATACCCATTGCTGGGTTTCATAACCGGCTGTGGTCTTCGGCTCACCTTGTATCTCTCCGGTGAACGGATCAAACGAAATGCGACGATCATTTGAGCTGACTTGCTTGTCGAGCGACTTGTAGAGCAGGACTTTGCCGCCGACATCGGTCGGCCCGTTGATATAAATTCCGGAAATTGACTCCCCGCCCCAAATGGCTTCGGCTTCGGCCGCCATGGCATCAAGGCTTGCTATTGGTACTTCCGAGAGCTCACCGGTCTGTTCTCCAAAGGAGATACCATTGATCTCGGTCTGAATATCCGATCGGGACGTGTCCGATCCTGGGTAGGAAGCATCAAGCGTCGGCCCGAAATAGAGGCCGTACAATATGATCACCCCGCTCAGCGTAATTAGAATATGGAAGGGCATCGCAAAGACGCTCGTCACATTGTGGAGGTCCAGCGACGAGCGGGGCAGTTTTTTTTGTTCGGACAAGTGAGAGGCAGGCGCAGCCCGCGACCGTCACCCCAAGTATCAGCAGCAATATAATGAAGGACACTTCAGGCGCTCCCGAAACCGAAATAGGGATCGCCGCCCAATGCGGCCATAAGGGCAATGCTGAGCGTATTTATCAAGAAGAAGACAAACCAGACCCGCCATGCATGGACTTCGGCGAAACACCAAAGGGCTGCAAGAAAGTAGACGATAAAGCCGAGCATGATGGTCCAGATCAGCATATGGCCCCGCGGAACGCCGAAGAGCGCTGAAAGGCCGAGACCCGTTGTGGCGGCAACCGTGCTCGCCACCGCATAGGCACCAACCGTGCTGAGAAACACCCGGTGGGTTGGCTGGAACCATCGCCGCCAGACTTTCTGATAAGTCTCCGTCGAGTCTGTCAGAACGAGTCTCCCTCTAAACCGCCGGTTCCAGAAGCATTGCGAATGATAATAGCTTGCGCTTACGGTCGATCAAGCAGTTGCGCCCGAAGGGGGCATCGATGCGGGAGACCAAAATGACCACCGCGCAGTCAATCATTATGGTTGAGGCTGTTCTTTGTCTTCCATTCTTGTTGCTTGGACTTAGTCATCTCGTTCAGTCAGGCATGTGGAAAGCCTTCTTTATGTCTCTTGCCGAAAGAGGGGAGGAGGGTGTCCTTATGCGAACCTTCCTGTTCGAACTCTGGCCGGCCATTGCCATTGTCGTTTTCCATCAGGATTGGTCATTGCCCGGCATTTTCATCACCCTTTACGGACACCTGTTAATGGCGAAGGTCACTTTGAGCCTTCTCATGCCGTCATTGGGAAGGGCATCGCTGGCCCAGGCCGAGCGCACTGGCGACTGGTCTTTTTTTCCGGCTGGGCTCATACTTATCGTCCTCGGTGGGGTGTGCCTGTACCGGGCACTCCCAGTTTGGATTGGATGAAGGCACTTCTCAAACGTGCTGGCCGCCATTTATCGGGATCTCGGCCCCGTTGATGTAAGAGGCGCGATCACTGCACAGAAAGCTGACGACTTCAGCGACTTCTTCTGGATGGCCGAGCCGCTTCATCGGTACCTCTTGTTCAACCATCTCATCGGTGCCCGGTGAGAGAATAGAGGTCAGGATCTCTCCAGGAGCCACGGCGTTCACCCGGATACCGGAGTCGGCGAGTTCAAAGGCCAGTTCCCGCGTTAGTGCTGTTAGGCCGGCTTTGGAAACAGCGTAGGCCGCTCCTGCGAAAGGGTGGATTTGCGAGCCGGCAATAGAGGTCACGTTTACAACTGTGCCTTTGCCCATCCGTAAGGGCTCAAGAAGCTGGCGGCAAAGTATGAGAGGGGCGATCAAATTGACCATCTGAACGGCCTGAAATACCTCCGTTGCTGTGCCCGTCGCTGATAACCTGCCGCCGTTTTCAGACTTTGGAGAGATGCCCGCATTGTTCACAAGGGCGTTAAGCGGCCTGTCTTTCAGGCGCAGTTTTAGGGCGTCTACACCTTTGAGGATCCTCGTTTCGTCCGAGAGATCCACCTCGATATGTTTCACAATTCCTTCGGCCCAGGGGCAAACCTCCGAGAACGGCGTTCTGGCCAATGTGAAGACTTCCCATCCCGCTCGGTAGAACTCCTTCACAATGGCATGGCCGATGCCCCGGCTGGCCCCGGTGACGGCCACGGTGGGTTTGTCCAAGTCTACATCTGTTTTCATTGGTAGAAGGCCTCGATAAATCGGATTTTGACGTGGTGCTGAAAAAGCACAGTCGTTCGATGAATTATGCCGCCGCTACAAATTTAAAAGAATAACCACAAAAAGTTAATGAGAAGCGTTTGCAATTCACTGCAAGTGCCTTAGATCTCGCCTCGCGATTATATTGTTGAGGGAAAATCAATGCTCAGTTTCAAAAGCGCGGTTGCAGCCTGCGCGCTGTTAAGCGCGTCTGCCATCGCAAACGCACAAAGCGAACCCGCACCGAGTAACGAGGATGAAGACGAGGTCGGGTACCTGCTCGAGGAAGTTCTTGTTATCGGAACAGACCAGTCTCGGTACATCGTCGATAACACCAATGCATTGACCGGGTTCGAACTCGATTTTCTCGAATTACCGCGGATCGTGAATGTCATTCCCGAACAGTTGATCCTCGACCAGAAGATCACCAATCTAAATGAGGCGCTCCGCAATACCCCTGGTATCAGCTCGTCGGATGGTTTTGGCGGGACAAATGATGACTTCTTCATCAGAGGGTTTCGTCGAAACACTGTGTACCGGAATGGATTTCGCCGTGCGACAAACTTCCTGACGAATCTGACAAATGTCGAATACACCCAGGTCGTCCGAGGTCCCGCCGCGATTACGTATGGCCAGGTTGAGCCGGGCGGACTTGTCGATATTATTACGAAAAAACCATTGGCAGAGCAGCGTATCTCCGGCGAAGCGCGGTTTGGATCTTTTGATGACCAACTATTTCTTCTGGACATATCACAGCCTGTGACCGATTGGCTCGGTGTACGCATTGTTGCGTCGACACAGGATGCAAATTCCTTCCGTGATTTCGTGGACATCAAAAGGGATGCAATTGCCATTTCCGCCCGCGTTGACCCAACCCCGTCGACAACATTTAATATTGCCTACGAGTTCCGGGATGAGGCTCGGCCCCTCGACCGTGGTACCATAACAGTCCCAACAGGTCCCGACAGTCGGGAAATCATCAACAATCTGATTGATATCCCGATTTCGCGGAGATTTGGTGAGCCATTTGAGCTTTTCGAAAGTGAGTTCAATTTCCTGGAAGCGTCTGTGGAACAGAGGTTTGGCGATACATGGAGCGCGCGTTTTGGTGTCGCCTACGAAGACAGTATTGCCAATGATCTGCAGGCGAGACCGCGTTCGGTATTCATCTTTGACGCTGATGCACCGATCTCCGCCGACGGTTTCTTTCAGGTCCCCGCCGCCGAGGCGGCTGGCTTGAGGCAACCCTTCTTCGATGATCCGACTGATCAGGTATTTCTATCCCGACGGACCGATGGAAGCCGCGAGCGAGACCTCGAAGTGCTGTATCTTGACGGCATCATCTCTGGCGAGTTTTCAACCGGCATCTTCGATCACCGCGTGGCCTTTGGTGCCGAGTATCGTGATATCGAGACATCACGTTTCTTCGTGGTTACACCGACGACCAACGGTTTCCCCGTCGACGAAGGAGGCAATGGCCCTCTTCTAAATATTCGGAATCCGATTTTCGGCAATTTGCCCGACGACGTTCCAACTGAAGGTCTTCCCGTGCTTACATCGGCGCAAGACGAGTTCAGCTTTTTCTTCAACGACTATATCGACCTGACAGATCGGTTGAGCATTCTTGCAGGTGTCAGATATGACGAGTTCACCCTCGACCTTGGTGCAGGCCCATTGCAATCCGAAAATGCCGTGTCGCCGCAATTTGGCATTACCTACGATTTGACGGATTTTGCATCAGCGTTCTTCAGCTACAGTCAGGCCTTTACGCCGAACAGCGCGGTTAATCCCGAAGCGGGTGAAAACGAACCTTTCCCACCGGAAGACTCCGAGCAGTTCGAAATCGGTGCAAAGGCCGAGTTCTTCGATGGCAAGGTCCAGGCGAGCGGCGCTCTATATAGAATTAACGTCGAAAACGTTGTCGATTTTATAGATGGTGCATTTGTCCTGACCGAAGGGCAAAGTTCTCAGGGCGTTGAACTGAGTGTAACCGGACAGCCCATTCCGGGGATGAATGTGACGGCCGGTTATGCTTTTACAGATGCCGAGATAGGCACAGGCAACTTTGCCGGCAACCGGGTCAGGAATGTAGCCGAGAACACGTTCAACATCTGGACGTCCTACGAAGTGCAAAGAGGTCTTCTGGAAGGACTTGGTCTTGGCGGCGGCGTCTTCTTCACTGGAGATCGGTTCGGAGACAATGGCAACATACTGAGCCTCGGAAGCTATACGACTGTGGATCTATCGGTCTGGTATACGTTCACCACGCCATATGTGCGCCCGGACAGCCGCATCCGCGTACAATTTGCTGCGAGAAACATCTTCGATGAAGAGTTCTTCCCGGCAAGTGGCGGCAATGAACGCATCAACCTAGGCACGCCGCAGAGTTTCTTCGGGTCGATATCTTTCGATTTTTAACCCTTGGCGCATGTCTCTGAGTTTCGCAGGGATATGCCGACACACACTGCTAAGATCGGGCAGGCTTTACAAAAGTCTGCACGGTATCATTTTAGCATACGCTTATGGGCCCGTCGGCGCAGCTGGGAATTCTTGGGAAGTATAGTGAATGGCTGACACAGAGCGCATACTTCCTGAGACTGCGTCGAAACCGCAACCCAAGAAAAAGAAGAAAACGGCAAAGCGGAAGCTCTACGATCTGCATACATGGCTGGGGTTTCACTTGGCTCTGATCATGTCGCTCGTCCTCTTTACTGGCACGGTCGCCACAATCTCGGACGAGATCGACTGGATGTTCCAGCATGATATGCGCGTAACGCCAGACGGCGATAAAGTGTCATGGGGAGATATAGAAACCGCGGTGCGGGCTTATGCGCCGAATGATATGCTGACCCTGCTGGCGACCGGGGAGGGCGACCATTTTGCCTATCGCGCCTCTATGCTGCGCCCTAATGGCCAACGCTACTTCATTCATGTCGATCAGTGGACGGGTGAAGTTACCGGCACGACCCACTCCCTCACCGTTCAGCGTTTCTTTCGGGATCTGCACCGATATCTCTTCATGCCGTCTTTCCCCGGTATCATAATAGTCTGCTCACTGGCCTTCGTGCTCGCCGTCTCTCTCTATACAGGACTAAAGACCACGGGAAAGATCCGAACCGTCGCAACAAGGTTGAGGCGCGACAAGGGCACGCGGATAATGATTGGAGATTTCCACAAGGCTGTGGGGGTGTGGTCAGTCTGGTTCTTCGTCGTGATTATCGCGACAGGTATCTGGTATCTTGCTGAATTCGGCGCAGCCGTTGGCGGGACAAGTTTCGAACCTTCCCGCCCCGGCGTGACAGAAGAGCGGGTCGTCGAATATGGCGATGTCATGCGTGTCATACCCGCAGATGAAATCATTGCACGGACGAAGGAGGCATTTCCCGAACTTGAGCCGAAGATGATTTTCTACCCCAGGCTACCGCAGCACGCGATCTCCGTCTGGGGGCGGGCAGGGGATGTACTTGTCCGGTCTCGTGCAAATCGCGTATTCCTCGATGCTGTAGACGGATCCGTCATAAAGGTTCAGAAATCCGGCGAGATTGGCTGGGTCGCTTATCTCAACGAGATTGCGGATCCCCTGCATTTCGGATCTTTTGGGCTCCTGCCAACCAAACTCATCTGGTTCGTTTTCGGTCTCGCCATGACAGCGCTGTCCTTAACAGGTGTATGGCTGACCTATCGTCGGCTGAAAAAGGTCATGGTCTCGAAGTCCCAGTTCGCGACCATGCCAGTCCTGCTCGTGACCATGATCCTCGGATCAATGTACATTGACAGATATATTGGTGCTGACGAGCCTGGTTCGCTGATCGAACTGCAGAGCGATCATGTGGGCGGATTTTTGCTCGAGAGCTCCTGGCAAATCGGCGAAGAGACCGGCAACCATTTCATCCAATTGAACATTAGCCACCCGGACGGGCGACCTATGGTGACATCAGCCCGACTGGTTGACCCGCAAGGTGGGACTGAGGATCTACGGTTCAGAACCTTCGATAATACGACAATCCTCCGGGCAAGCCTTGCGGGGGGCCGGCTAAAACAGGGCGACACGATCTCCCTCAATGTCGAACTCGCAACCGGTAAGCAGCTCGCCCAGGTGCTCAGATATCCCTAGGTAGAACCCAATATTTTTTCGAAAGATGCGATACATGCAAACCACGAACATGGCATTGCGTGGCGCAGGTCGTTGCCGCTAACGTCTCACAAAACAGGTGAGGACAACGCGATTATGTTTAAGTATATCGGATACGGAGTGGCAGGATTAGCCGTGCTTGCAGCTGGCGGATGGTGGGCGATTGGGCCGGACTACCGCGCAGCCCTAACGGACATACCTCAAGGCGAATCGGTTTTCACTTTCACGCAGAGCCAGCGCGACACGGCGTTTCGCATGATGGATCGTGCACCCTGGATCATCACGTCGCGACCGATTGAGGCGAGTGGAGAGACAGACCTACTGCCCGATGGTGAACCATTAGACCTCAATATCGACATAGATGCCTATGTCGAAGAGCAGAGGGCGGCTGCGGTTGTCGTGGTTCACAACGGTAAAGTGAGACTGGAAGAATATGGCCTCGGGTTTGAAGCCGGCAAAAGATGGACAAGCTTCTCCGTCGCAAAATCGATCACCTCCACCATGATCGGCGCGGCCATAAAGGATGGCTACATCACCAGCACAAGTGATCCGGTCACGAAGTATATTCCGGATTTTGAAGGAACGGCCTATGACGGCGTAACGCTCGAACAGATATTAAAAATGACGTCTGGAGTAGAATGGAATGAGGATTATGATGATCCGACATCAGATGTCGGCGTATACTCCGCCCATGTTCCAGAGGGCGATATACCAGCCATCGTCAGCTATATGCGCAACCTCGACCGCCGGTATGAACCCGGCGAACAATTCTATTATAATAGCGGCGAAACAGGACTGATCGGCATCATCGTCACGCGGGCCGTTGGCAAGCCGCTCGCCGAATATGTTTCTGAAACACTCTGGCAGCCTTTTGGCATGGAGCAGAAAGGGAGCTGGCTTCTCGGCGAAGACGGCGAGGAGATCAGCGGCTGTTGTGTACAGGCGACGCCGCGGGACTTCGCACGCTTCGGTCTGTTTGTTCTAAATGAGATCAATGGAACGCCCTCAGGCGAGCTGCCCGATGGCTGGTTTGATACCGCAGGCGCTGAATTGATCGAAGGGGCGGGCAGCTCGGGCTGGGGTTATGGCTATCAGTGGTGGATCCTCGGCGATGGTGCATTCATGGCTGTCGGCATTTATGGCCAGTCGATCCTGATCGATCCGAAGCGGGATCTCGTCATCGCGTCGAACAGCAGTTGGACCAGTCCTCTGGGCGGCAAAGACGGTGAGTTTTTCAGCAGGAATGAATTCTGGAAGACGGTTCAGGCCGCCATTGACCGTGAAAACGCACCTGGCGAGCAAAGCTAACAAAAGCGCTTTAAAGATCGAATACGCGATAGCTCCCGGAATTCTCCCATTCCAAGCAAGGGGACATAGTTTTATCTTCCGACGAAGGGGCGGAAGGACAATAAAGCATGCTGAAATATATCGGATACGGAATTGGAGGTCTGGCGGTCCTCGCTGCCGCAGGCTGGTGGGCAATTGGGCCGGATTATCGTGCCGCCCTCCGCGATATGCCCGAGGGGAGCGACGTATTCGCTTTTACGTTGAACCAGCGGGATATCGCTTTCCGCATGCTCGATGCCGCGCCCTGGATCATGAAGTCGCGCGATATCGAAGCAGGTGGCGACATGAAACCTCTGCCGAAGGGCGAGCCGCTCGATATCGGATTGAATATCGATGCCTATTTTGAGGATCAACGCGCCTCGGCTTTGATCATCATCCATAACGGCAAAGTGCGATAAGAAAAATATGGTCTTGGTTTCCGGCCTAATAAGTGCTGGACAAGTTTTTCGGTAGGTAAATCGCTGACATCAACGCTCGTCGGTGCAGCCATCAAAGATGGCTATATTGAAAGCCTGGCTGATCCAGTCACCAGATACGTGCCGGAGTTCGGGGGCACATCCTATGACGGGCCGACGGTGGAACATATTCTCAAAATGACATCAGGCGTGGCATGGGTCGAGGACTACGGTGATCCGGATTCTGACGTACGATCACTAAACGACCATGTGCCTGACGACGGCATCCCACAGCTGATAAGCTATCTCAGCAAGATCGGGCGAAGGGCCGAGCCGGGAGAGAAGTTTTACTATAACAGCGCGGAGACCGGCTTAATTGGCCTCATCGTCAGCCGCGCCGTCGATCGGCCACTTGCTGACTACCTCTCAGAAAAGATCTGGAAGCCTTATGGTATGCAGCACAAGGCAACTTGGATGATTGATCCAGACGGTGCCGAACTGGCAGGCTGCTGTATCCAGGCGATACCTCGCGACTTCGCCCGCTTTGGCCTGTTTGTGCTCGATGAGATGACCGGCGAACCGTCAGGCGTCCTGCCGGACGGATGGTTTGATGAGGCTGGTGCCCAGCTTATCAAAGAAACCGGTGACGATGGTTGGGGCTATGGCTATCAGTGGTGGACGTTTGCTGATGGGTCATTCACTGCGGACGGAGTTTTCGGCCAGGCTATTTTTGTTGATCCAAACCGCAATCTCGTTGTTGCCTCGAACAGCAGCTGGGCGAGCCCTGTCGGCCGCGATGATGGAGAGTTCGACCAGCGCGACGAATTCTGGGCAGCTGTGAAAGCAGCAATTGACCGGGAAGAGGCGAGCGGCGATGGGAGCTAACTTACGATCCGTGGAGGATGCAGGACATCCACCAGCCAAAACATCGCGAAATAAAAACAGAAGAAGCAAAAAGTGGTGGAGCTGGAAGACGCTATTTTGAACCAGTTCTGGGAAGAAATACAACGTTGGAGTGCACTGATAGATTAGACTAGCTAACAGCGTTACGGGGTAAGTTCGGGTTAGCCTCAGTGGTTTAACTTCTGGTCGCACATTACTTGTCGACAGTTGCCGGCATACCAAAAGTCGGTGCGCCGACACCTATGCTGGCTTCCGATTCTATCCTCACAGACTGCAAACTCTGATTCGGTCTCTTCGAAGGCTCCACAGCTTTTAGGACAGAGCTGAGACCGCACGAGTATACCAAATTGGCAGTATGATGTTGCAGAGCTTGAAAATAAACTTCCTATGAAATAGTCACGAGTATTCGATTAACAATGAGCCATAACTCGCGAATCAATCATTCAGGTAGCCATGGACACAGGTGTCGATAAAGCTGAGCGAACTGAATATCGCTGTGGTGCTGCTGGCTCCACACAGAAGTACTCTCCAAAACTTCGCGAAATGATGGACTTCGAAAAGACAAAAATTCTGAAGGCTTGTATTTTTCTTGGCTTGTTAAAGGGTGGCTCCCTATCTGACCCAGCATCTTCAGATTCGAACAAGCTTGAACGATTAACTTACGTGACCCAGATCGCCCAACATCATAAGATCTTACACTACGATTCCAGCACCGGACAAATAAAAATTAATCCGGATTTCGACTATCTCTCATGCCCAGACGCCCAAGAAGTTTTTTTGGCGCTGGAAGAACTCATTTATTCGAGAATAGATGCAATGTGGAACGGTATTCACGACTTTGTGGATACTGGAGAGTGCCAAAGCGAGGCAAGGCATTCGAATACATTTTATGACGGTGTATACGCCAATGCCGTTTCAGCGAATAAGTTCACAAGATATATGAAGGCGTTTTCTGTTCCAATGGCGAAGTCGGTCTTTCCAATACTGGCCCAACGTCACATTAGTTCCATTGTCGATGTAGGAGGGCATAGTGGGGGATTTTGTTTCGAACTTGCGAAGGCATTCTTTACCTCAAATATAAATATGCCAACGTTTATCAATTTAGATTTGCCGCCGTTAAGGGTGCCTTTCGAAGATTCCAAAAGAGTAAATAATGACGAAATTGGATCAGCGGTCAGGTTTTGTAGCTTTGACTTTTTTTCCGATAGACCGCCAGCGGCCGATGTCTATGTCCTAGGTCATATCTTACATAATTGGTCTATCAACGAGCAAAATCTTATATTATCAAGTATAACTTCTTCAATGCAGGCGGGAACAAGCCTTTTGGTTTACGACGCCATATACAATAATGAGGAACATGATGAGTCAGATGGCAATTTTTTCGCTAGATTTTATGATCTCCAAATGCGATTGGCGACGCCACAAGGTAGATCGTTGTCAAAAACCGCGCTTGTATCGTGCTTACGAAAAAAAGGGCTGGTGCTGATCGACGAATTTCTTGGCGATGTGGGCTTGCGGGTGCTCTTATTTGAAAGGCAATAGATTCGATAAGAGCGAACGGAGATGGGGTGACGATTCGCCGTCTGTAGGGTTTCCCCTTAAATGAGCCGATCGCTCTTCCGGAGTTATCTGCGCAATTTCAGTCAACCCTGACTCTGTAAGTAAACTCAGGCGATCGCCGCAGCTCAATAATACTTCTGTATCGTGTGATACAATGATCCCGGTACCGCCTGTCGAGACCAGATGGTCAACTAATTGAGTGAGGAAATTGACTTTGTTGGGTAAATCAACACCAGTAAGAGGTTCATCGATTATTACAAATGGTCTCGAGGAAAAGAATACTGGAAGCAACGCTGCGCGTCGATACTGACCACCGGATATCTGTTCAGGCAACTTTTCAATAATATCGCTGAGGTTCATTTTATCGAATATATCGAAAATTTGAGATTTGGAGACGGGCTCTAGAAACCTCTGTCCGATAATCTGCATGTTTTTAAGTAAGCTGAACCAAGGAAACAAACCTGTAGATTGTGGCACATATATCAAGTCTCGTTTTCCATAAGCAACACTGAAACTGTCCGCTGTTGAATTACCATTGAGATTGCCGGTGGCTAGGCTGCGAAGCAAAGTCGATTTGCCGACACCGGATTGCCCAGTTAGTGTCATTACGGATCCCGGTTTCAAAACCAGATCCAGTGTTGAAACCAGAGTTCGCTCGGCTATGCGCAGGTTCATATTTTTAATTTCTACTACGGGTGTGCCTTGCGACATAGCGTGCGTCTCCCCCGGTAGTAATTGAATAAAGATAGGGCGCTATTGACGACCAAAGCCAACTCGTTGTGAGTCCTAGCACTCCAAATAAAGCAATACAGAGCAAGCCAGATCGCCAATCATTCTGGGTATTGAACGCGTCAAAGAGCCTGTAACCCAAGCCGCCTGCCCAAAAGCCCTTATTGAAAGTGCCCACCAACTCTGAAGCGACAACCGCTAACCAACCTAATCCTACTGCTAGATTGATGCCGCTGATGAATGCAGCCCCCAGTTTCGGAAGAAAAAAGTGTCTGAGCTTGAAAGGCGCACTTGAGTTCGGTCCAAGCATCGCCAGCGCCGAATCTTGATCTTCATTTCTCTGCAATACTGAGACAAAGCTGATCCAAATTGGAAAAATTACTGCCCATGAGATCAATAAAACTTTACCTAGTTCCTTTGGACCGAAATACCATTGTATTAGTGGTACTAAGCCGAGTATTGGAATAGAGCGCAAAAAGTACACAAGAGGGCTTATAGTCTTTTGTCCTTTGTCCCAGGCGCAAATAATCGACAAAATCAAACCTGCAATTGAGCCTAGCGATAGACCAATTAGCCAACGCAATGACGAGATACCGATATCCCTCAACAAGCTTAGTTCTAACAGGTCATACATCTCTCACCTGTTCGTTCCTAAACAAGATTACGACCATGAACAAAAAAGAAGACAATGAAAATCCACCCAATATGGTAGACCAAATTAAAGCGCTTCTTTGATCAATGTAGGACTTCAGCAACCAGCTATTCTCGATTCCAAAACCAAATCCATAAATTCCGGCAAATATAAAAGATATTACCCCACCGATACCTGCTCCAACTATGTGGAGCACAATATCGAGATTTTCATTTATCTTAAACGCAACTTTCTGCTTAATGGAGCGGAGATTAAAAATTATCCACCACAAAAGCAGAATATAGGTAATGACGGCAAATAAACCGAGGGCACCCAATATTTGGGATAATTCTCGCCGTCTATCAAGTACGGCGGTGGGGCCCATGCCTTCGAGCGCCCCCAAATACTCATAACAGTTTTGCGGGTAAAAGAATGGTTTTGTAACACTCCAACTCTGCGGTTCGAAAATTGTTGCGATACTCGATGGAATGGCTGTAACTGGGAGAGTCGCAGCGGATAGTGTTCCGGAGAGAAGAAAAAATGCGCCGGCTACCATTGTTCGAAGGCGTGCCTCAAAACCCCTTTTGTCTTTTTCTTCGCTGTAGACCGTCTTGTGCCAATCAGTTCTCCCCAAGTAAATGCCATCATCCAATGCCTGAACCATCCTTAAGCCAAACATAAAATTCACAAGCATTACGCTCACGCCAAGTGAAACAGTTGCGGTAAAGATCGGCTGCAGATATCGAAAGGTTGCATAGTCGGTCTGAACTAAGCAGCCACTCTGTCCGACATTCCCTACTGCCTCTAGGAGACCTAAAACGATGAAGAATATTGAGAAAACATAGTATATAGTCGACGTGCAGGCGCTGGAGCTATCCATATCAAGCCTGAGGTTGCGCTCGAGCATGCTAAACAACGGCTGTAGGCATAGCCAAATGGCTAAAATCGGAAGTATAGTGTAGCTGAAAATGAAGACCTGTTTGTCGCCAGCTGCGACGAAGTAGGTCCCCGTCGCCAACGCGAGTAACACGAGAGCGAAATCAATCTCTTTGGATAGAAGAAGATTTTTTAGCTTCATCTGAAGCCTTGGCTCCTAAAGTAAAGCTAATCTAGTTTCGTAAGCATATAATCAAAATTATTAGCCTCTGCGAGGAGGCCTCGTGTCAACCCGGCCTCCGCAGCTAACTCAAATTCTCTATTTAGTGCTTCTTGGATTGTTTGCTTGTCCGTCACGTAATTAAAATCGACAGTATCGAACCTAGGCTTCAATGTTCCGGGCAACATCGAGAATTGATTTTCCAAGCGTTCGATGCTTTCGGCTGGTCTGTCTGTCACAAAATTCGAGGCTGTTTTGTATGAGTTAATGACAGCAGTAACAACGTCTGGCTCCTCGTTCGCGTATTTGGATGTTGTGATCAAAAACCCATATACCGTATATTTTTGAGGACTTACATCGAGCTTGAAGCCGTCTTCCTGAAGCCTGTCTAAAGCTTGGTGGGTGAATGGATCAAACCCAACTGCGGCCCGTGCATCGCCGTTTGCTAAGGTGCCGACTATTCCAGGGGGGGTTACTGTGATTAGGGTAAGTTCGTCCAATGATGGGTAGTTTGAGCTGGAAGCAAGTAAAGATCTTGCGTAAAATTCTGATATCGTGCCTTTTGTGTAAGCGACTGGGCCCCGTTCTAACGCGTCTATTTCGTTATCTTGAGCGTGAACGACGCCAACCAACTCACTCGAAGACATATATGCCCCCAAGACTAACACATCTTCACCGTTCAGTGCCGCATTGACCAGTGGTGTGGCTGCCACGACCCCAAAATCGGCTGTCCCGGCGACTACAGCATTTTTTGATTCCAATCCTGTGGTGACATCGAATGAAACCATTTCGATTCCGTTTTCGCTGTAGTAATCGTTTGCGAAGAACATCGGGGCATTCCACCATACAGAACCTGCCTGAGCGATGGTCGCACGGCTATCACTTTCGCTCCCGCAGGACACGAGAGCAATAAATGCCAACAAAAACAATGATGAAGAAAGTGCGTATCTCAAGATTGCCTGCATGTTTGAAACCTCCTGATGCAAGTTAAAGTTAATTAAGCTCTGATCTCTAGGCAACAGATTTTTATTCAGTTTTCACAAGGCAAATACAACTCTTGATTCGCTGTAGACTGCAGCGAGAGCGTGTCAGCTCGAGACAGCAGATTCGAGCAACAAAATTTGGTATTAAGGCGAAACTCTTTAGCGAATTGATGCTATTGAAATACGGCTCGTACTCAAAAAAATCGCGATCGCATGCGCGTTGGTCTTAGCTCCGAGTTTCTTCCGAATAGCTGCTAAATGAGTTGATACAGTCTCGGGTTTTACCCCTAGCTCATGAGCAATTTGTTTAGTCTGGTAGCCATTAGCAACCAGCATCAAAACCTCATACTGCTTCTCTGTGAGTTCCGGCTGAGTTTTAGACGTGGGTATGGCGTCGAGTGAAGTGCCACACCTTTTACATACAAACCTTATTGTCCGATTTTTACCGTCCGACATTTGTGGATGTGCGCTTTGAACGCTCGATAGATTTGGTGAGTTAGGAAGCCCACATCCACAACTGTTGACTCACTATACATTGTGCTTCTCCAAGCAATTTTCAACCTGAGTTTGAAGCTTATAGAGTCTTCTGACAGATCTGTTCTCTTCGGAGCCTAGCGGTGTGGAGCCGAGGTGAGGGGGTTAAACTGTCCTCTCACTTTAGGGCTGCGGGAAAGTTTAACCCCCGACACCGAGACGCCCCGCGCAAAGACCAGAAGTCAGAACAGGTCAAAGCAAGTTCTCTTTGGTGAAGTGGGCGGGGTTGAAGCCTAAACCAAACTCAAGCCTCTATCCTGAGGATCTTGAGATTTCTGACCTATGGACCGTCTCAACACTCTCAGATCCTTCTCAACGTCAATGTTCGTTGAAACCCCGAGCTTCTTAGCAAGCTTGGCAATGGACTGAGCTTCCCGCTTTTCCTTCCTGGCGATGATGCTTCGCTGTTGCTCTATACGATCTCTTTCAAAGGCTTGAATGTCTGCCAGACGCTCAAGCCTTTTTTGATGCATGGTTTGACGGTGCTGTTCCTCACGGGCCTGCTTCCATTTGAGCGCCAACTCATAGCCGAAGATCACACGCAAGCCTCTGATTAAACCTGTCGGCTTTGAGCGATAGTGTTTGAGCCAACGTTTCGTTTCTCGCTGTCGGTGCTTTTGGATCATGCACCTCTTTTCTTCTACCTGACGCGCAATCGTTTCCTGTCGCGTCTTATCCAATTCTTTTCGGCGTCTCTTTGCCAACTCATCGGTACGTCTTGCCATCCGTCTAAGCTTTGCAAAGAGCTTTTGCTCAACGGTCAACTCGACCTTTGGGCGTTGATTGACTGACGTATAGAGCTTGTCTGTTTCAGCTTTACGCCGAATGGCTTGTTCATCCTTCGCGGTGTTCACATCGGGATAGGAAGACGCATCTCCAAGACGCTCTTTCACTGGTTTCGCTCTCGCGCCTCTAATCTGCCGCGCCAGCGAATGCACTTGTCCATCGAGATCCACCACAACAAATGACCGGCGATCACCTTTGGCAATGACATAGCCTGCCTGTCGCATAGCGGCATTCAGCGCTTTGGGTTCCGCGTGCTGATTCCAGAGCTTGGTGATTTTGTCTTTTCGCTGCTTAGCAGTTTCAGGATCACGGTTTTGACCATGGGATAAAGTATGATCATAAGTCTTATCCTTGCCTCGCTTCCCGTAGCGAAGCTCCAAACCAAACTTCTGCGCCAAGTCTTTGGCACAGGCTTTCAGTTTGTATCGATCATTACCCATGTGAACGGCTTTGAGCGTGCGCGCATCAATACGTGACCACACCACGTGAACATGCTTCCGCACCTGACCGTCGCTTTCACCGACCTTATGGTGGAACACCACAGCGCGCGGTTGCCCAGATAAACCCAGCTTGGTCTCCACCGCTTCGATTGCCCGATCCCATTCAATGTCCGTCCAATCGCGCTGAGTTGGATCGGGATTAATCGATAGCGAATAGAACGGCTTTGTTGCTTTGGTCTGGGAACAGATAACGTCCCACTCTCTGAACGTATCATAGAGATTACTCGATGCTGATCCACGTACCGAGTGTACAATGACTTCTTCGTTGTCGATCTCATTCGAAAGATGCAGGGCTAAATCCACTGCACCCGCTCTGGAGTTTCCTTTGAGGATCATGGGGTGCGCCTCAGCGCTTTGAAGCACTGATCGCGCACTGCGATGATCTCTCGCCGCAACGCG
The DNA here is from genome assembly GCA_039196965.1 of Pseudomonadota bacterium. Classification (GTDB taxonomy): domain Bacteria; phylum Pseudomonadota; class Alphaproteobacteria; order Caulobacterales; family Hyphomonadaceae; genus CALLCD01. Next base: position 29,186 of record JBCCUK010000013.1, read on the forward strand.
GCGAGAAGCATCAGTCGCGACGAGGCTGATCCATATTCATCGTTTTCAAAGTTCGTGACGAGATCAGCCAATCGCCCGAGACAGGCAAGCACGAGGGCGATTTGCTCTCCTTCACTTAGTGACATGCGCGGGGAGGGTAAGGATGAAGATGTTTCATCTGATAATGCCGCCTCACGCATAAAGGCACTGACAGACATACGGTGTCTGTCGGCTTTATGCGTGATGGTGTCTTTCTCGTGGTCAGAGAGCCGAACACCAACGGTGTTGTTTCTTTGACGGGTCTCTGAGCCACTGCTTGTGGTTGGGCTCATATAAATTGTTCCGATTTGTATCCCCGCCACAAAGCCACCAAAGCAAAAATGCCAGGCAAAACTGTAAGGTAGGCCTGTGATGATGTTTCGAGGAGCGTAGCTCCTCAACAAACATCATCAGGGGGAGGATTGAACGGAGGGGCTTGCCCCTCCTTCACAAGAGGCGCGTGAAACCGCGCATATCTTGCACATCTCCAATCTATCAAACCACCAAAGAGCCTGACAATCGCAAATGATCCGTCCCCATACTGTTCGGGGATTCTGAACCGATTTTGAGTGCTACGCTTCATCGTAAGAATGAACTTGCAAACCTATACGGTAATACCGTATAATGGATAGGACGTAACAATGGAGATCGCTTCGATACAACACAAAGGCCTACTCGCGTATTTTACGAGTGGAGACAGCAAAGGTTTACGGCAGGACTTAGTCTTGCGCCTGCAAAACATTCTGACAGCGCTTGATGTGACAGCAGATGTAGAAGGCCTTGAGGGTCCGCCGGGCTGGCGTGTTCATCAGCTAAAGGGTGATAGGGCAGGTGTGTGGTCGATCTCGGTGAGTGGGAATTGGCGGTTGACCTTCACGGTGAAGGACAACGTCATCCACGATTTGAACTTAGAGGACTATCACTGATGGGACAGGACAAACTCAAAATGGGCATGCCGCCCGCTCATCCGGGGCAGTTCATTCGTGTTGAGATTCTGGATGAGTTGGGGCTATCGATCACCAAGGCCGCTGAGCATTTGGGTGTGCGCTTTGCAACACTCTCTGATCTCGTGAACGAGAAGGCTTCGTTGTCTCCGGAGATGGCCTTGCGTATCGAGTTAGCGTTCGATGTTAAGGCCGACCTCCTTCTGCGCATGCAAGCGCTTTATGATTCAGTGACAATTCGGGCGAAGGCGAAAGAGTTGAATGTTCGGCGATTTGTAAGGTTGGGGGATCAGTGAAGCGGCTAGATCATTTACATGGGATCACACTGCTTGAAGGTCTTGGCTTGAAGCCCAGTTGTAGGTTTTCAGCCTATGTATACGTCATAGCGACTTCATCCAATGGTCCGTGCAAAGTCGGGTACTCGACGTGTCCGGAAAAACGTCTCAAACTGCTCCAAGCTGGTAACCCTCATTATCTGGAAATCTTCTGCCAAGTGAAATCGGATTGGTCGCATTGTATTGAGCGCGAGGCACACCGTCTACTTCGTGCGGACAGAATGCATCGAGAGTGGTTCGATGTTTCGGTTGATGTCGCGCGTGGAGCTGTCAGTAAAGCCGAACAATTGTGTGAAGATCCAGCAATTCGGAAAGAGCGGATGAGTCGGTACGATTGGATGACGCTTTACTTGAGGGGCGTAGATGTGGATTTGGAAGCCGTCAGGAGCGTTCCGGGAAATCCATCATTACTCGAGTCTGTTGTAAGGCGGCGCTCATAAAAAATCAGTATACAGAATAATTTGACTTTTGCTCCCCACATTTGCTATTATATTCCATAATAACAAAGTGAGGCGTATTGCTACGAAACAGAAAAATAGACTTAGGAAAATTCTTTAAAGAGGCTGCGTCAGGAGTTGCACTATCTGCCGCAGCTGGTGTTGGCATAGGAGCATCTCTGATGTTTCTAGGTGTGCCGATTGCTGCAGCAGCGTTTGCGGGCGGGTTGATATCACTCGCAGGATCAGTTGGTCCAATATTATGGGCTTACCAGAATAGCCAAAAACCGATTATCTCCGATGCGAGAAACAGAACACCTGCGTTGGCTTCCAACACGTAACTGAGTTGAAGCCGTGTCCGTTACCACCCCACTCTCAGATTGCTTGCGAGTGTGAGCGTTAAACCAACAGTTCCCATGATGCCTGCTGGTGGACGGCTTAATGCCCAAAAAATCCGATGCAGGGTGGATGACCACCAAACACTGAGCGACATCGTGAACAACGTGATGAGCAGTATGTAAATCAAGTAGATCCCGGGTAAGGCAGCAACCAGAAGTCCAAACGCCCAACTAGGCCAGTCCTCCGTCCATCGACTCAAATGAGTCTGATTCCAATAGAGATAGAGCGTTAGAAGAACGATCGGCGGCCCCGCAAGGAATAGCGATATCATCGTATGCTTCAGCCATTTGGGCCAAGCTCCACTTAAAAGCTCACTCCTATGTGCTTTCGATCTTTCGGCCTGAGCTTTTTCCCAATCGCGATACGTCGCGAGCCTTTCTTCAATACGACGGCTTGCGCCTGTGAAATCCAGAATTGCTAAGGCAATGCCGATGGCATCAAGGCAAAACGCAAAAATCGGGAATACAGACATGGGTGCAGGGAAGCCTCAGCTAGCACCCTGTATTTATGTGACAAAACCATTCGTTTTGGCCTGTTTTGATCTTGCCGTTCTAATCCGGTTTCTCTATTTTGCTAAGTGCTTGATCATTAAGGACTCTCAAGAATCGAGATTCCAAGTCGATCTCCAATTTGCCCTGCGGGACAAAACGAATGGTTTTGTCACCTTTGGAGCAAGTGAGAGGACAACAAGCTTCGCGAACAGAAAGGATCACCTGTGGTACGCCACGGCAAACGGCTCGGCTATATTCGCACTTCGACTGATAGACAGTCCCCAGCAAGACAAATCGATGGACTGTCGGAGGTGTGCGATGCTGTGTTTGTAGAAGAAGGGGTATCTGCGACATCGCCCCATCGACCTGTATTCAAAGACGTTCTCTCAAAGCTTAAATCGGGCGATACGCTTGTCGTCTGGGATGTTGACCGCGCTTTCCGGTGCACCTCAGAAGCACTGACCCAAGTTGATGCATTGCGCGCTCGAGGCGTGAGCTTCGAAGCTGTCGGGTGGGAATACGATTTCGAAACGCCTGAGGGCGTGTTCAACTTCACAATCAGAGCCGCTTGCGCTGAACTTGAAACCGGAATTATGAGCATGCGAATTCGCCAAGGGATAGCCGCAGCCAAGAAGCGCGGTGTCGCTGTTGGGCGTCCGCGCAAACTATCACAGCGGGATATTCGGGCGATAAGGAAGCGCTTGGCAGATGCCCCAAAAACAAGCCGCAAAGATCTAGCAAGTGAATACGGCGTTGCTCCTCGAACGATCGCACGTGCGTTGGTATTAGAGTTAGAAGCCAATCAAGGTGACGGCGCTAAAGGAGGTATCCAAAGGTAGCATCCGAATGCGGAGAGTGCGACCACGACATGTGGGATTGCCACGTGGGGCCAAGTCATCACGTACAAGACGTAGAGGGATTGACCTTTCTTTTGCCAACTCGTTCGCCACGAAAGTGCAATCTGAAAAGGTGGAAATGAAGCGGAGTCGTTTTGGAACCATTTTTCGATTGCATAAATGCGCTCATAAAATCCCTGCTGTATCGTCTTCCAAAGCGCTTCTGTGAGCCAGAATATTATAGCGCTGACCCCAGCGATAAGCAGTATCTCCTTCTTTGTTTGTGCATATGCCGTAACGATGCCAGCCGCACTTAACGTGACACTCCAGGCCTTGATGGTGAGTGCTTTCCCATCGAAGTCCTCAAGGATTTGCTGTAATTTCATGTACTCGTCTTTGACGAGATTCTGTTCGTGTTCAGTAGCCATGGTCCCACCCAGAAGATCTATCTGACTACTAGCTCACATTTACCCTAGATTGAATACCCTGAAAATCGCGAAACCTAGGCTTCCTTCGTGAATCGCTAGGTTTCGCTTTTTTTGCGTGTTTATCGGGTGCTAATCTACAGGCAGTGTGAACAACACGCCTTGATGCAAAGCCAACTCGGCGGGGATGTGGTCGAACTTGAGTATGCCACCTTGTTTGCCGTTCTTGCGGGCCCAGATTGCGCCAATTTCTCGGGCGGGACCTAGGATGTCTTTTCCGTTGTCATCTTGTCCGATGATGCGGGCAAAGCTGATCCGGTGAAGTGGTTTGGATTTTGCCGATGCGCTTGATTTGTCTGTGTATGTCGTCATGGATTGTCCCCTTGAATTGAAATTGTCTGCCGGACCCATTCCGGCTGATGGGGCATCTTCAGAGGCAGGCGCATGAGGAACACGTTCAAGAGCTAACACGGATATGGAGCGGGCGGCTCTTGAAGGGGGTTCGCGTCCTGCATCACGGTCCCATCCTGATTGCCGGATGTGTTTGGCAGACCTTCCAAACCTCAAGAGATACGGGGCTTAGAACAGCTCAGACCTATCAATTCTTATAGTACAAATTTTGATAGATACTCGGCGTGTTCGCTGCGCCGTATACTGAGGGTCAAATTAGCAGGCAAAGGATACGTGCCCATGTCTGTCAGACACAGACAACAATTGACCTCCTCCCGCAAAACTGAAAACCAAGTCGCAAGACACGCCAAGAGCCGCTTCCTAAGAATGCTGCAACGAATGAAGCAGGCAACCAGAGAAGTGCCGCTGTTTACCTCGACCTTCGCGTTCTGGACGCTTTGGATTGGTGCGGTTGTTATTGGCCTATTCCTGATAGGGTTTGGGCTTTTGATCCTGCAATACGAGTATGTCAGGAGTTACGAGGTCAGGGACTTCGTGAAGTTCTGGTTCGCCTGCTTCTGCTTATACCTCGCCGCCATACCGACCTATCTGACCTTAACAGGCAATTGGGATATGTTCTTCACGTGGTGGGTGGTATCTGCTGAGAAGCGCAGAGATAAGTTTAGCTCCGTTACTACAAGTCTGCGTCTTGCCGTGATGCGTTTCGGCAATAATGAGCGCGGCTTCTTTATGACCATGGCACCGGAGACGGAGTTTCCGAAAAGGGCTGATCAGAAGATCACCTTTGAGGACGATCGTCATGTGACGCTGATTGCAGGCAGCAGGGCCGGGAAAGGACGCTCGGTCATTATCCCGAACCTCCTGCATTGGAGAGGATCCACCATTGTCTATGATCCGTCTGGGGAGAACTATGCGGCGACGGCGGCGTATCGCCGGAATGTGCTCAAGCAAAAGGTGATCTTGCTAGACCCATTCGGTGTCACTGGGGAGAAAAGCGATAGCTGGAATCCGATGGCAGAAGTGGATTTCGATCACGACCCACAAGCCATCGATAAATGCTACATGCTGGCTGAAAGCATCCACGCCCAATCGACACCTGATCCATACTGGACGCATGCCCCGAGAAAAATGCTCGCCATGTGTATGGCTTATGTCGGCACGCGCTCTGTTCCTGAGCAATGTCATCTAGGTACCGTGCGGGATCTTCTAATGACGGCGGAGCCTGAGGCGTTGTGGCTCGCGATGTCACGCAGTGAATCTTATCGCGGACTCATCCGAAAATTCGGGGAAGGTAATCAGAACCGCCATGCAGATGAGTTGAATTCAACGTTGGAGATTTCTCGTACAGCCATGAAATGGCTAGACAGCGAAGTCATGGATAGCTTTGTCCAGCAGAGCAGTTTCTCGATGCGGGAACTGAAAGAGGGCGATACGTCGATCTACATCACACTTCCTGCAGGGCAGGGGGAAACCTACAAGGCGTGGCTTCGGCTTCTGTTCAATGCTGCTTTTGAGGCGATGCAAGATACCTCCATACCCAAACCCGAGAACGACGTTCTATTTGTAATGGACGAGTTTCCATTGCTGGGACGGATGGACCGTATCAAGCGTGCGGCTGGGGAGGCGGCAAAGTTTGGGGTGAAGCTCTTTATCTGTGCGCAGGATATTACTCAGCTTAAAGAGCATTACGGGCAAGCGTGGGAGACCTTCGTTGCGAATTCAGGCTTGCTGATCATGTTCGCTAACAATGACCTCGAAACCCAAACCTATCTTTCAAATCGTCTGGGCAAGGAGAAATACACCAAGACGAGCTATTCATCTGGGGTGCAATCGAGCTCATCAACCACCAGCACCGAGCTTAGAGAGGTCGCTCGGGCTGATGAGGTTGAAAAGCAAGTAAGCCGACAAGCCGGAGAAGCATTCTTCTTCCCAGCCGGGCATAAACCACTTCGCTTACCACGAGCCAATTATGATCAATGGGACATCTTTAAAAGACAGGTGCTGCAAGCAAGGAGACGTCCGCGCGATATAGAAGTGGCTTTACCAATAGACGTTGTAACGGCTGCAGAGTAGGTGGACGATTATGAAGCAGGTATTCGGTGCAAAAGCGGGTGAAACCTACGCTAGCCGTAAGGAAGCCCTTGAGGCTCAGGCCAAAGCCATAGAGGAGCGCTTGCTAACGCCACAAACGCCACAACCCCGCCTTCAACCAAAGGGACAGGTCGCCGCCTCGGGAAATGCGATTGCCAGATCGGAACTTGAGAAGACGCGAGTTGATATCGGCGCTGAGCTTAAGAGCATCCAAAAAGATATGGAGAAACGCAAGGCTGTCAGCGCACCGAGTAAAGTGAAGACGCTCTAAGGGAAGTCATTAGTCGCTCTCTATCATCGATCGCGTCAATTATGCATTTCACACGAGCAATCCAGAATACGGTTCCTTCCAGCCAGGTTTCACCGAAGAGTCCACGCTAGATCGCAAATGTAATAGCCGCCAATACTAGCGGGTATTCCGAAGAGTTCACTAGTCGCCGAGATTTCGCTTCGCTGTCGCAGCAAACCACAGCTTTGTTTGGCGTTACATCAAATACTAAATGATTGCGAACTAGTTTTACCTTACACTCATAGGTGGAATCTGAATCAACGTGAGTGTTCATTATGATAGATAATGAAAGGCCAAAGACAGTTCTCGAGACAATATTGGACTGGTCGCTGGATCGCCCGGGATGGCAAAGAGATGCTCTTCGAAGAATTATCGTGGGCGGAACGCCCACAGCCGATGACATCAAGGAACTTTTGGCGCTTTGCAAGGCTGAAAATGGAGGAGAGCCCACTATTGAAGTGCCTATTCCTCTTACCGCTGAACATTTGCCTGTCGACCCTGGCGAAGGAGAATCGATTCAACTGGTGTCGTTAAGCGACGTTGTCGGTGTGAACCAACTTGCCCCAGAGCAAGAGTTAAATATGGAATCTGCAGGTCTGACTATAATTTATGGACCGAACGGTAGTGGGAAGTCCGGCTATACCCGAATCGTGAAGAAGGCATGTCGAGCACGTCATGCTGGCGAGATTATGCCAGATGTGTACAAGCCGTCCCCGACTGGAAATGCTACGGCAAACCTTTCTATAAAGCGAGCTGATGGAAAAACCACGTCGATTGACTGGGAAGATGATGGTGCTCCACCAGCGCTATTATCTGCGATAACAGTCTTCGACCGCGAGTGCGCATCTGTGCATATTCGCAAGAAAAACGAAGTTTGGTTTCGTCCCTTCGGGCTAGATATTCCGGACGATTTAGCAGGTGTATGTCAGAGTCTAAAGCAGTCGCTCGAAGTAGAACGAACCGCACTGCAGGAAAAACGAAGTTCAGTATTTGATGACCCAATATGGTCCGAGGGTTCATCTATCGGAAAAGCCATATCGAACCTGAAAGCAGGTACAGACATTGAGGCCATATTCTCCGAGACTGAATTTACAACTGAAAACGAAACCCGATTGGTTCAACTTCGCAATGATTTGCAACAAGATAGTCAAGTAGCCGCAACAAAGCAGCGTCAGATCGCCAATCAACTCGATCAGTTAGCGCACTATCTAGAAACTATAACCGTACCCTGCACACGCGAATATCTTGATTTAGTGTTTCATACAAACGAGACGGCAGTCGCCGCGCGTAACGTTGCCGCGAATGCTGCCACTACCGCATTTGGTGATTTAGAGTTGGAAGGCGTTGGCGAGGAAGTTTGGCGTGCGCTTTGGGAGTCGGCACGTGACTACTCGAAAGTGGCGATCAAAGACGGTCTCGCCTTTCCACCAGCATCTGGTGATGTATGCGTTTTATGTCATCAGAGGATCGACGATGTAGCTGAGAAACGACTGTTGGGGTTCGAGGAATTTATTCGACAAGACACCCAAGCCAAAGCAATTGCAGCTGAAGCGGATAGAGATCAAAAGCTCACGGAGTTAGCCAATTTTGATATTCATGCGAAGAAAGTAGCCCACCAACGCAAGGCTTTAGCAGACATAAATCCCATATTGGCTAAACGTGTTTTGCGTTACCTAGCGATCGCGCGTCTGCGCCAAAGGCAAGCGATATCACAAATCGAGAAGCAATTACCGAAGAGCCTTACGGAGTTGCCGGAAAGTCCAGTCGACGAGATTAAATCTGCTGCTAGTTCTATGCGTAGATACGCAGAGTCATTATTGGCAGATTCCGGAGGATCCGAAAGACAGGCTCTTGCCGACGAGTTGGCTGAGCTTCAGGACATCAAGCAAGCTCGCAAACTTCGCGACATTGCGGAGGTAGAATGTGCACGTCTTAAATCGTTCGCAATCGTGGATCGTTGCTTGTCGAGCGTCCAGACTACAGCAATAACTCGATTGGGAAATTCAATTGCGGATGACTTGATTACGCCTTTGATGCGCGACCGTTTTCGCGAAGAGATTAGTGAACTTGCGGGGTCCCGTGTTCGGGTGGAGGTCGTTAGAAAAGGCGGGAAATTCGGTTCCCCGCAATATGGGGTTCAACTCTATGCTAATCCAAAAGCAAATGTGGCAGATGTTCTTAGTGAAGGCGAGCAGACTTGTGTTGCGCTTGCATCTTATCTCACCGAGTTGGCGAACGCCTCACACAATTCCGCCTTGGTGTTCGATGACCCCGTAACATCTTTGGATCACAGATGGAGAAACAGAGTTGCCAAGCGACTCGCTAAAGAGGCCGGCCTTCGACAAGTTGTGATCTTCACCCATGATCTGATCTTTGTAAACGATCTTGTGCAAATGGCGATTGGCCAAGAGACTCCGCTAGGGTTAGCGCATCTTTCGCGAGGAGAGGCGGGAGTTGGAATAGTCAATGACAATTTACCTTGGAGAGCTTCAGGCGTTCGAGACCGCATCGACAAACTAGAAAAAGACGCACGTGCTGCAAAGCTTTTGCATCAAGCAGAAGAGGAAGAGCAATATCGACAGAGCGCACATGTCATTTATGATCGGTTGCGCGCAGCTTGGGAAAGAGCGCTTGAAGACATACTCTTTGCAGGCGTAATCCTGAGACATCGTGATTATATTGATCCAAAACGTCTTCACCAACTGTCGGTCTTAGACGAGTCTGATATTAGCGCCTTCGCAGCTGGGTATAAGAAATGCTGCGATTACGTAGAGTCCCACGATCCATCTCGTGGAAGAGATGCAGAGCCTCCGGATCCTGATGAGATCATGAACGACATTAGTGCGCTCAAAAATTGGTCGTCGGATTTGCGTACCAAGATGAACGCCGTAAAACTACCGTCGAAACCGTAGTTCATTTAGAAAAGAGCCAATATCTTTCGGGCTCTCACCTGCTTTATCCCGCGGCATAGTGGTAAAGCACTGAAATTTATCGAAGCCGTTGAAGATAAAATTGTTCTTGAGTTTCCTCCGTACACGGAATATGTTCTCTTTTTGTTCTTTTGGGCGAAAGTTCTGAGAACCTATAGCCCCAACAACTAAACCCAAGATCTCAAGGAAGGAGATGCGCCCATGAGCAATCATGACGATGGCACCCCTGTGCCAAAAATCAAGGAAAATACACACGATGATATGACATGGCTTACTGGTAAGACCGCCGATGGCGTAGATCTGTGTTCCTACCGGGAGCACCTTAAGGATATCGAGCTTACGGACAAGGAAGCCGACGAGCTTTTGGCAATCCTTTGGAACATCATGTCCCATTTCGTCGATTTGGGGTTTGGGGTCGATGCGATCAGCTTGATCGAGCATCTCTCAGATCCTGAGCCATGTGGACAAGAGCCTGCGATTTGTCGTGCGGAATCCGCTGATGTGGTAGAATGAAAACTATAATCCTTCCCTAGAAAGTGAGCGCTGATGACTTATTCACAGCACGAATCCAGACCCCCGCATGATTGCACTATTGCCGTCGTTTATGCGCGTGTGTCCTCCACCAATCAGCTGCGATCGGGCGATGGACTGAACTCACAGATCTCCCGTTGCTCTGAGTATGCCCGTCACAAGGGCTATGACATTGTGCAGACTTTCACCGATGACATGAGTGGGTCGGTTTTGGAACGCCCCGGCATGAAATCCATGCTGACCTTTCTGAAGCGCTACAGGAAGGCAACACAGCATGTCGTTATCATCGATGATATCTCACGTCTTGCCAGAGGCATAGAAACTCATCTTGCGCTCCGGTCGTCGATTGCGGATGCAGGGGGTATTCTGGAAAGCCCATCAATAGAATTTGGAGAAGATTCTGATAGCCAACTGGTTGAGAACCTTCTCGCTGTTGTTTCCCAGCACCAACGGCAAAAGAACGGGGAGCAGGTTAAGCACCGGATGCGTGCTCGCTTTATGAATGGCTACTATCCCTTTCGTGCGCCGCTTGGGTATCGCTCAGAAACAAGACGAGGTTGCGGTAAAGTCTTGGTGCCACATGAGCCCATGGCGAGTGTTGTAAGAGAGTGCTTTGAAGGCTTTGTCTCTGGTCGGTTTGGATCTCAAGCCGAAATCCACCGCTATCTTGAAAGCCTGCCATACTTTCCACGAGACGGGCGTGGACTGATCCGGTTTGAGCGAATCCGTCAAATGCTCGAGAATCCGATCTATGCCGGGATGGTTCATTCCCCGAAATGGGGCATCAGCATCCGCGAAGGGAATCATGAAGGCTTGGTCTCGTTTGAGACCTACAAGAGAGCCAATCAAAAGCTGAATGAGAAACCCGTTGCGCCGACCCGGAAGGATGTAGATGAGGATTTCATCCTGCGAGGGCTTGTGAAGTGTGCCGATTGCGGTGGCAATCTCACCTCCGCTTGGTCGAAGGGGCGTAGTAAGAAGTATCCCTACTACAGCTGTTTCAACCCCAAATGCGAAAGTCGAGGTAAGTCTATTGCTCGGGCAAAGATCGAAGGTGAGGTCGAAAATACACTCAAGACGCTTGCCCCAAAGGCCTCTGTCCTAGAAGCGGCAAGGGCAATGTTCGAAGCTCTTTGGCAACGTAAGCAGAAACGGCTTCACATTCATGCCGATGCTCTCAGAGCATCGATGTCCAAGCTTGATCACCAAATCAGTGGATTGCTGGAACGTATCGTCGAAGCTGAGAATGCTCGTCTCATAAAGACTTATGAGAAGAAGATAAGCGCGCTTGAGGAAGACAAGCTCGTCATCGCTGAGAAACTCAGAAATCAGGCCAAACCAGCGAAGACTTTAAGCGAGAGTCTTCGAACCGCCCTAGAGTTCCTCTTAAACCCCATAAAACCATACACTTACGGAAATGCGAGTGAACGCCGAACAGTGCTGAAATTGGCCTTCGGAGCCCCACTTGTGTACTCCCGGCACACCGGACTTCGAACCGCCGAACCCTCCATGCCTTTTCAAATATTACAAGGACTTACGGCAAAAATAGAGGGCAAAAATAACGTTGATTTTGAAATGGTGGAGCCAGGCGGAATCGAACCGCCGACCTCTTGCATGCCATGCAAGCGCTCTCCCAACTGAGCTATGGCCCCATCTGAATTTTGAACGGGAGGGATAGTCTCCCGCGCTGGGTCGATCAAGTGCCCGGCATGATATTTATCGAACCGGCGAACTCCCTATTCAGGAGGGTTCTCCAGATCTTCATCATCATCGAGGTCGATGTCGTCATCGTCTTCGAGGTCGAAGGCGTCATCCTCATCATCGGTCAGCAGCGTTGCGTCGTCATCGTCGTCGACACCGCCTTCTGAGAACCCGGAGGGCACGGTGCCACCGCTTTCGTCATCCTCGCTGTCCACGTCGTCCATGGGGATCGTTGCTTCATCCTCATCGCCGAGTTCGGCGACTGTTTCTTCTTCGCCTTCATCCTCGTCATCGGGATCAACAGCCTTCACCTCGGCGTCATCGTCCTCGGACTGGTCGTCCGCTTTCTCGGCCTTGAGCTCTTCATCTTCAGGCTCGGCCTCTTCTTCCGCTTTAGGGGCTGGTTTTTCAGGCTTAGCCGCCGTCGCGTCAAAGAAGGACAGTTGGTACTCTTTTTGGGTATATGGCGAAACAATGGGATCTTTATTGAGATCGTAGAAATTCTTGCCGGTTTCGGGGCAAGTTCTCTTTGTTCCTAGGTCTGATTTTGCCACGAGGGGGATCTCCCGCGATTTCAAGAAAAGATGCGAGCGCTTGCCATGAACGTTCGGCGCTGTCAAAGCCCTTTCGCCACTTCTTGATGATGAAAAGCAGAGAGCTCTGCAAATGCTGACTTCATATCCCGTTTCAACCCTATCCGGGGCCATCCGCGCGCCGGGCGACAAGTCGTGCTCTCACAGGGCGCTTATCCTGTCTGGTCTCGCACAAGGAAAGTCCCGGATCACCGGGCTACTTGAAGGGGACGACGTCCTTCGAACAGGCGCGGCAATGGCCGCATTGGGTGCAGAGATAGAGCAAAAGGGCAAAGGCGAATGGTCCGTACACGGCGTTGGTGAGACCGGTCTGGTTTCGCCAGAGCAGTCGTTGGATTTCGGCAATTCTGGAACAGGATCCCGCCTTTTGATGGGTGCGATGGCCGGTTATGCGGTTGAGGCGGAGCTCATAGGCGACGCCAGCCTCTCAAGCCGCCCCATGAAGCGGATCATCGACCCTCTGACGGATATGGGTGCTGAGTTCGACGCGAGTGAGGGAGGCCGCTTTCCGTTGACGCTGACGGGCAAGCAGAACTTGAGCGCCATTGACTATACGCCGCCCCACGCCTCGGCGCAGGTGAAGTCGGCTGTCCTCCTTGCTGGACTGAACGCCTCCGGGACGACGACTGTCATTGAAGCGCGCATGACCCGGGATCATACCGAGCGCATGCTGCGCGGTTTCGGGGCTGAGCTTACAGTAAAGCGTGAGCCCGGGGAGAGAATTGTCTCGATCGACGGCGGCCAGCGACTTCAGGCGCAGGAGACGCAGGTGCCGGGCGATCCATCATCGGCAGCCTTTCTGATTGCTGCGGGCCTGATCTCGCCTAAGGGTGATGTCACGGTTGAGGGCGTCATGTCGAATGAGACCCGCGACGGCTTCTTCCGGATTGCTGAACGCATGGGCGGCGTGCTGGGGGCGGAATCTGTGGGGGAGGCGGCAGGCGAGCGGTTAATAGACCTCGCCGCAGCATCATCCCGCTTTAATGGCATTGGCGTCCCGGAAGACATCGTTCCCGCCATGATCGATGAGTTTCCCATTCTTGCGGTCATCGCCGCCTTCGCTGACGGCGAGACCCGGGTCACCGGGGCAAAGGAGCTGCGGGTGAAAGAGACCGATCGCATTACAGCAATTGTCGACATGCTGCGGGTAAACGGTGTTGAGGTAGAAGACCTCGAGGATGGATTTGTTATCCAGGGCTGCGGCGGGCCTCCGAAAGGAGGTGGCACCGTGGAAACCCGCCACGACCATCGCATCGCCATGAGCGCGCTCGTTATGGGTACGGCGACGCAGAACCCCGTGAGCATCGACGATGCATCCATGATCGCCACAAGCTATCCGGAATTTGTTGAGCATATGCAGAGCCTTGGGGCGGATATCCGCAAAGAGCACTGACATCGCTTGACAATCCAGCGCCCGCCTTGCACCTCGCCGCGATGACCAAGGGGCCTGTTATCGCCATCGACGGAACGCTTGCCTCCGGCAAGGGCACCATTGCCCGTCGGATCGCCGCCGATTTCGATCTGCCGCACATGGATACCGGCGCGCTGTATAGAGCGACAGCTCTGGCCGCGATGCGCACGGGCACCGATCTCGGCGATGAGCACGCGGTGGCGCGCATCGCCGCCGATCTCGACGTTTCGGCATTCAGGGATCATGAGCTGAGAACGGCGGGGGTCGGCCAGGCGGCGTCTAAAGTGGCAGTGCTCTCGGCAGTTCGCGCCGCGCTCCTAGATCTCCAGCGGAGTTTTGCCGGACAACCAAGCGGTGCGGTTCTAGATGGGCGGGATATCGGTACGGTCATTTGCCCGAATGCGACGGTAAAGCTCTGGATAGATGCCGATATTGCAGAGCGTGCACGGCGGCGGCGCATCGAACTTGAAGCATCGGGCCAGTCCATCTCTCAGGACGAAATGATCGCCCAACTGCAAGAAAGAGATGCCCGCGACCGGTCTCGGGCAACAGCGCCCATGCAAAAGGCCGACGATGCGGTGTTGATCGATACGACTGATCTCGATATAGACGCGGCTGTGGATAAGGCGCGGGCCGTCATCAAGGCAGCTCTCGCTCATGAATAATGGCGGTCTCTAGTCGGGTCCTATTGGGCATTGGCTAAAACCAAAGGATCGCGCCCACATCCAGATTTATCATTTCTAACCCTCTCGCGGAGCAGGGCGCTTTTGCTTGTTAAAAAAGCTCGGAGCCCCGTTTTCCGCATCTTGGAGCATCCATGACCGAAACCATGAACCCAACCACCGACGACTTCGCAGCCCTTTTCGAAGGTTCGACAGCGTCGGAAACCATGATCGAAGGAAAGGTCGTCCCGGCAACCGTTGTTCTCGTAGAGAACGACGCTGTCGTCGTCGATGTTGGCCTGAAAACCGAAGGCCGTATTCCTCGAAAGGAATTCTTCCTGGACGATAATGAGCCTGAGCCTGGTAAAATTGTCGAAGTCTATCTCGACCGGATCGAGAATGCTCTTGGCGATGCTGTTCTCTCCCGTGAAAAAGCCCGCCGCGAAGAAAGCTGGGTTCGCCTGGAAGACATGTACAATAAGGAACAGCCTGTTCAGGGAGCGATCGTAGGTCGTGTGAAAGGTGGGTTCACGGTTGATCTCGGCGGCGTCAACGCCTTCCTCCCGGGGTCTCAGGTGGACATTCGTCCGGTACGCGACGTTGGTCCGCTTATGGGTGAAAAACAGCCCTTTGCTATCCTGAAGATGGACCGTCCGCGCGGAAATGTCGTTGTGTCGCGCCGGGCCATTCTTGAAGAGAGCCGGGCAGAGCAACGCGCCGAGATTGTTGGCGAGATGTCAGAGGGCGATGTCCGCGACGGCGTCGTGAAAAACATCACCGATTACGGCGCATTCGTGGATCTGGGCGGTATCGATGGTCTCCTCCACGTCACGGATATGAGTTGGAAGCGGATCAATCATCCAAGCCAGGTTGTCGATGTCGGCCAGACGGTGAAGGTCCAGATCATCAAAATCAATCCGGACACCCAGCGCATCTCCCTTGGTATGAAACAGCTGGGCTCCGACCCATGGGAAGGGGTTGCCGCAAAGTACCCAATTGGCACACGCCTCACGGGCCAGATCACCAACATCACCGATTATGGTGCTTTCGTTGAACTGGAAGATGGCGTTGAAGGCCTCATCCACGTCTCTGAAATGAGCTGGACCAAGAAGAACGTCCATCCCGGAAAGATTGTTTCCACATCTCAAGAAGTCGATGTGGAAGTGCTGGATGTCGATTCCGACAAACGCCGGATCTCCCTTGGACTCAAACAGACCATGGACAATCCATGGGATGCCTTCCTAGCCGAGAATCCTGTGGGCTCCGAAATCGAAGGCGAAATTCGTGGCATTACCGAATTCGGTCTCTTTGTTGGCCTTGGACCTGACCTCGATGGCATGGTTCACATCAACGATATCTCCTGGGATCAGTCGGGCGAGGAAGCCATCGTCGCTTACAACAAGGGCGACAGTGTCCGGGCGAAGGTCCTGGATGTCGATGCGGAGAAGGAACGTATTTCTCTCGGCATCAAACAGCTTGGCGGCGATCCGCTCGGTGCCGATAGCGGTGTGGCGCGCAACTCTGTCGTGACATGTGTTGTCACCGAAGTTGCTTCTGGCGGCATCGAGGTCGAATTTGGCGATCCGGCGGTTCGGTCGTTTATCCGCCGGTCTGATCTCTCCCGCGACCGCTCCGAACAGCGCCCCGAGCGGTTTGCTGTTGGCGACAAGGTCGATGCCCGCGTCACCAATGTGGATCGCGGTTCACGTCGTGTGACGCTCTCAATCAAAGCGCTGGAGATTGCTGAAGAGAAGGAGGCAGTCGCTCAATACGGATCCGCCGATAGTGGTGCGTCCCTTGGTGATATCCTCGGCGCGGCTCTTGCCGGGTCAGGCTCTGAGGAGGCTCCTGCTCCCGTAGCGGACGAGGCACCAGCTGCCGAAGTAGAGGCCGCCCCGGAACTTGCCACGGATACCGCCGGGGACGATCTCAAGCAGTTGAAAGGCGTGGGCCCTGTGCTTGCCGAAAAACTGAATGATGCGGGGATCATGAGCTTTGCGCAAATAGCGGCTCTTAGTCCTGAAGAAATTGCTGACGTCGAAGAGAAAGTTGGGGCGTCCGGCAAGTTCGAAAAAGAGGGTTGGCTTGAGCAAGCCAAGGAGCTCGCCGCTTCCTGATCGGCCCATCGGATAGAATTCGAATGCAATCGTGTTCGGAATCTAAATTTTGCGAAATATTTAGTGGCGGAGGCTTGGGCTTCCGCCACAAATGCGTTTAAAGTCAAAGTCATGCTAAGATCTGAACTTGTATTGAAGCTCGCCGAAGAGAACCCGCATCTGCCTCAGAAACGCGTGGAGCAGGCCGTCGATGTTATCTTCGAAGAGATATCCGCCGCGCTGGAACGTGGTGACCGTGTCGAGTTGAGAGGCTTCGGCGCGTTTTCAGTGCGACAGCGCGATGCGCGCCGCGGGCGTAACCCCAGAACCGGTGAAACCGTGAATGTCCCGGCGAAACGGGTACCTTTTTTCAAGGCCGGAAAAGAGCTGCGTATGCGGATAAATAACGGCCAGGATCCCGAAGCCCGCTGATCAAGGCTTCCAAATCGCTAATTTTTCATGTTGCGCTCTAGCTGCGGGAACCTAGCTCGTGAGCTGAGTGTGAAACTTGACCTCTATTTCGAATAACTCCATGATTCAATTAGGTAAATTATGAATACCTGTTAACCATAAAGGGGGTTATGAGTATGTTTCAGGAGTTCAAAGAATTCGCGATGAAGGGCAACCTGGTGGACATGGCTGTAGGCTTTGTCATGGGAACAGCTTTCGCAACGGTCGTTACGGCCTTCATCCAGGGTGTGTTTCTGCCGGCCCTGAGCCCGGTACTGGGCGGGCTTGACTTTGGCAGTTGGAAATATGTGCTGGAACCGGCGGGTGTCGCAGAGGATGGCAGCGAGATCGCAGAAGTGGCCATTAAAATTGGCGAATTCATCTCGGCGACCATTTCCTTCCTCATTGTCGCCTTTGTTATGTTCCTAATAATCAAAGGTATGAACAGGGCCATGAAGGCTATGGAAGAAGAGAAGGAGCCAGAACCTGAGGCTCCGAAAGGTCCGACGCAAGAAGAATTATTAGTGGAAATTCGGGATCTGTTAGCAAAATCGAGCTAACATCCAGTTTAGTAGAGTAGCGTAGAGTGTAAGGGGCGGCCCGGCTGGGTTGCCCCTTTTTCTTTGTCCGGTGTGCGAACGAACCCATGGCGTTTGCGGGCTTTGGGCGTTAGGCATAGCATGTTGAAGACCTTCAGACCCGCAGGCTTTAGGCTTCACAATTGATATATTATAACATAATCTAAACTAGGTTGTGTGCGGCACCCTGTCTGCAAGCCTTTCATCTTCCTGGGACCACATGATGTTCGTTGATATTCAAGTGCCACTATTCTTTGGACTTATCGCAGCTCTTGTTACGTCCATCGGACTGGTTGCCGTTGCCCAGAAGAAAGTGTGGAGTGAGCGGCACGCAGGTCTTTTCGCCCTCGCTGCCGGCGGGATGCTGCTAACCCTGATCGTGCTTCATATCGCGCCAGAGGCATTTGAACTTAGTTCCCATGCTGCGGTGCTTATTGCGGTGGGCTTCTTCGCTGCACTGATTGTCCGAACGCTTTTGAACAAATTCTTTGGAGATAAGGCCGCTGGATCATCGTCGGCCATTGAAGCCGTCGCGCCGATCTTGGCGATCGCCATACATTCGTTTCTGGATGGAATTATCTATGCGGTTACATTTGCGGCGAGCTTCGAGAGCGGTCTGTTCGCTGCACTGTCACTCATCCTCCACGAGTTTCCCGAAGGTGTCATCGCCTTTGCCATTCTTCGCCGGACAGGCGTATCAAACCGAAACGCTTTTTTCTTCGCGTTCCTCGCTGCGGCGGCCACCACACCCTTGGGCGTTCTGGCTGCCGCTCCCTCTGTTAACACTCTAGGTGCTGAAGATATTGGCAATCTGTTTGCCGTGTCTGCTGGCCTTTTATTATTCGTTGCCACAGGGCCGCTGCTTGCTCCCATTCGTACGCAACCGAGCACTCAAGGATTTGCTGCACTCGCCTGTGGCGTGATTTTTGCGTTCGGCCTCAACTACTTGCCATTAAATGGCCATCGTCATGCCAAAAATGTTAACGCGGCTGATGGGGGACAGGCGAGTTTCGAAGCGTCAGTTGAGGGACGCGCAAATGTATAGTTGAGCGAGGCAGGTCAAATGTCGGACCGAGCAAAGTCGAAGAGATCCGCAGAAATCCAAGCCTGGAGAATTGATGCTTTGGTGCTTGGCGTTTTCTCCGCTCAGACCATAATTGCGCTGGCCGCGCTTTCGACCAAACCAGCGATAGAGCCCAGCGCACCAAATCTGGAATTGGCCGAGGTTGAGATCGAGGCACTGGATCAACTACCGCCACCAGCCATTGTGCCGCCTCAACAGGATCTGGTCGTCCCAGATCCCTTGCCCGAAGATCCGTCACCAGCTCCAGCTGCGCCTTATCGTGGTCCTGAGGCAGTACCCGCAGATCAATTGATTCCGTCAGGCGACAGCTTCATCACACTCCTGGGTTATGGGAGCAATGAAACCCTCTGGTATGTTGCGCGCCACTCCAATGAAAACCATCCCTTCTTCGGAAACGATTGGTCTCCGCGAAGCGCGGACTTCTCTAATAATGGACTGAGGCTCCATATAGAAAAAGATCGGGGCCGCTGGAAAAGCGGCGAGCTGAAATCGAAAACCTCCTACGGTTATGGCCGCTATGAAGTGGTCATGAAGCCAGCGAAAAGTTCTGGCCTCGTCTCGGCTTTCTTTACCTATACTGGACCATATTTCGGCGATCCCCATGACGAGATTGATATTGAGTTCGTTGGCAACAACACAAGCCGGGTCGAGTTCAACTACTTCAAGGATGGCCGCACACTTAATCATCGCAAGCACGACTTACCCTTCGATGCCTCCGAAGATTTCCACATATATGCCTATGAGTGGTACCCTGACCGCATCCGCTGGTTCGTCGATAATAAGCTGGTTTATGAAACGCCCGAGGGCGACACAAACATTCCGCGCACATCGGCAAGCATTCACGTGAATATGTGGACCGGTACTCTGCAAGGTCTGAAAAGCTGGCATGGAGAACCGACTTTCGAGGCCGGCACCAGTTCTGAATATGCTTGTATCTCTTTCACACTTCCGGGCGACGGGTCCCGCCGGTGCAGCGATGTATTTCAAGCACCTGACTTGCCGAATGCTGAATATGTGAAGTTGGACACCAGCACAAAAAGCCTGAAAATGGCAAAATCAACGGAACACTAACAAACCGGCACTCAGCTTGCAGGAGAACTTCCAACTGAAGGAGATCCATTATGGCGAGTAAGGCAGCGTTGTTATCATTCGTTCTCGCGAGCGGAGTTGTGACCACTTCAGCACATGCAGATGCCAAGTGGGAGGATGCCGTGAGCGCGCTCCAATGTTCGACCCAGGATTACCAAGCCATGGAGGCACGCCTGGAAGATTCAGAATATGAGTCCACGCCAGCATTTCGCCTTGAGATTCTGGAAGAGTTTCTATCGGATTGCCCCGGCCGTATAGAGGGACCGTCTCTTGCAAAGCGTGCCGCCCGCGCGGCCCTGGATTCCGGTGATGCGGTCAGAGCGCTTACCCATTTCCAGACAGCAATCTACCAGGGGGCTCCCTTCGACCGTGAATCTCGTTTGGATTATATGACCACATTGGTTGAAACCGGCCAGTTCGATCGTGCATGGACCTTGCGCGACCAGGAAGTGGATCGCTGGCTCCGGGAGATCGACCGTCGCGGTGTTGCCAGTATCGAAACGGAAAGGTTGCGCGATGGATTTCTCCACCACATAAATTTCAATGCCGTCGACCCTGATTTTCAGCAGTCGGACGTTTGGTTAGCGGTTCCATTTTATGATGGTTGGCCGGTGGCGATCGTATTGGGGGCCGATCAGAAGCGGGTGGCCTTGCGCCGTCTTATCAGCGGTGAAGACGCGTTGACCTATCAGCACCTCGATCTTGTTCGCTGTCGTGGCCGGACCACACTTCTCCAGAAAGACAAAGGCCTTGCGCGCGTCGATGTGTCAGAAATCGCGCTGGAGGCCGCGAACTCCTATTTGCGCAACCCCGATGTCTACTACGAACATAAAGAGGGTGCGCCGATCGGTACCTGTTACGACACCCACCGTATGTTCGTTCTGCCCGATCCGCAGACGGCGTTGACGCTTTCCGGTTTGAAAACCTACTGATTGTGGAAGAAGGCGAGTTGTTGAGACCGCTTTCGAATAAGCCAGCGCCCATTCGGCTTGACCATTTCGTCGATGTACCATGCACCAATAAACACGGTGTGCGGCGCGCCG
This sequence comes from Pseudomonadota bacterium, assembly GCA_039196965.1. Classification (GTDB taxonomy): domain Bacteria; phylum Pseudomonadota; class Alphaproteobacteria; order Caulobacterales; family Hyphomonadaceae; genus CALLCD01. Next base: position 50,030 of record JBCCUK010000013.1, read on the forward strand.
TCACGTTCCATGATCATAGGGTTGAATAGCAGGCTGCGTACATTAGCGCTTTTGTCACCAAGTTTAATGTCGGGGTTGGTAACGAAGTGCTGGCTGGCTGTGAAAAGAGGAAGCGTTTGGGAGAGGAACTGTTTGATCTCGCCGAGTGATCCCTTTATGCCACCGGTGGCCGAATAATCGACTTCGGCATCCTCCGTGAAAAGACTATCGAGTCTGTCCCAGTCTCTGCCATCAATAGCGTGACAATAGGCACCCAGGAGCTCCTGAATCTCGAACCGATCAGATAATTCTTCCAGGCTGAGCATCCCGTCCTACCTATGCATATGCGGCGAGACGCGTCGATGTGGCTCTGAACTCATCAATCGTTTCATCCAGGATATCCTTGATTGGGCGAACGGTATTGATGCGGCCAGCCACTTGTCCGGTAAGGGCAATTCCAGCCTCAAGATCGCCACCAAAATAAACGGCCTGTGTTCCGGCAAACTCCCCGAATATGTTATCTGTTCCGTCTTTTTGCAGACGTTGTGTCCGATCCGTCTTCAGGGCGCGGAGAGCAGGGCCAGGTCCCGACCTGTTGAGAAATACCGTATCGGTGGCATCAGCATCAACAATTGCAGTCTTCCAGTTCTCATGAACAGGGGATTCAGCCGAAGATAAAACACGCGTGCCCATCAGGACACCTTCCGCACCGAGAGCGAATGCAGCGGCCATTGAGCGCCCGTCAGTGATTCCGCCGGCGGCAACCACCGGGACATCAACCTTTTCGCAAACGAGTGGTATCAGTACCATGGACGCGACATCCTGAGGGTTTTTGAATCCTCCACCTTCGCCGCCCTCAACGATAAGCCCGTCCACGCCAGCCTCGATTGCGCGCAGCGCACCTTTAAGGGACGGCACAACATGAAAAACGGTAAGCCCTGCATCTTTCAGCGTTTCCGTATATTGCATCGGGTCGCCAGCCGATGTCGTCACAAAGCGAACGCCCTGGTCAATCACAAAAGGAATGATATCCGGATCGCGCACAAAAGCCTGGGCGACGTTCACACCGAATGGCTTATCGGTCAGATCGTGCATCTTTTTGATTTCTTCACGGACCGCATCAAGTTCGCCGGAGGATGTTTCTATGATCCCCATACCGCCAGCATTTGAAAACGCTGAGGAAAGTTTAGACCTCGCGATCCATCCCATGGCCGCCTGAATGATCGGTTTTTCGATTCCAAGCATCTCTGTGATGCGCGTTTGGACAGGCTGAGTCACAATTTTTCCCTTTTTAGGTTTGCACGTTTGCTATCGGAGTGAAAACTCTATTGGCAGAATCACGTCATAGTCTGGCTGCGGCGCTCCATTATAGAAGCGGGGGGAGAACCTTGTCCGCCGTGCAGCCTCATAAGCGCTGTCATTAAAGACCGAATTTGAGCAGTCAGTTCGGATATCCCGTGCCTCGCCAGTTTCCGAGACGCTGACATAAACACGGCAGGTGCCGCTCAACTTCTCGCGTAAGGCCGTCGACGGATACTCAGCACGGATACTGTTTTTGGCCACGGCCGGAACCTCGATGCTACTTCTGCATTTTGCTTCAGAGCAAGCCCGATCAAACCGTTCAGCGATTTCACGCCGGCTGGAGCGAAGTGTTTCCGCCCGTGCCGTATCATTCCGAGCGTCATAATCGGAAATCAGTCCATCAATTGTCTTGAGGTTGGCTGCGGCGATGGCCAGCGCCTCGGCGTCTGCATAAATTGCGCTCGCCTCGTCTCTGTCGCCGCTTAAATCATGGAGGCGTGCCTCATAGAGGAGCCCTTCGCTGGACGGAGCTTCGGTCTGCGTATTCAGGGCTCTCGCTTCAAGGGCGGCGTAGCCAAATAGATCCGCTTCGGACAACACGCCGATAAGGGCAAAGGAGGCGTCCATTCGTGATTGCGTTGGCAGGTTGTCGTTCTTGGCTGCTAGTATGGGATACAAGTATTGTGCGGCGTCGCGATATTTATGGCGCGATAACAAATCGTCTGATAGTTTGATATGCTGAGCAGTTGCCGAAGCGCATTCACTGCGCGAGTTGCATGTCTCGAAAATTCTCTGTTGTGCAGAAGCTTGCAATACACAAAGCCAGCAGAGCGCAAGGATTGCGAAAACACGCACCAATTCTAAGCCCCGGAAATTTACCAGACAATCTAATACACTAACTGTCGGTGCCCTTGCACCAACGGTCAAGTGTCGCCTCTGCGATTGGGCATCCCGTAGCGCGCTGAAAACAGCTTCGCGATGGTTGAAATGGAATCGAGATAGAGTCTGCCATTCGAGGATTTTGCATCGATATCAGCAGGCAGATCGGTGTCTAAAGCCAAAACCATCGTCGGCGCGTTGAAATTGCCTTCTCCAAGGATTTTCGTAATCGGCTCTCTTGGCTGATCGATGCCCACATGGCGAATGTCCAGTGCTTCGCGCACAAAGGGATAACAGGCTATCAGTCCGGCAAGTTCAGCGCATTCCGGGCAGAATTCGCGGCGGCCATTATCCATGAACCCTGGCGGCAGAACGAAAAGTATATCGCGATTCACAGTCAATCTCCCATTGATTAGCACTGCGGAATGAGGTGACACGCTGGTGTGACTGTTTCAATCTGCCGGAATCAAAAGGAAACGCCATGAAACACATCGTGCTCAAGTCTTACTGCGAGGGTCTGCCGGAACCGAGCGATTTTGCTTTGGAGGAGGTGGAGACGCCCGAGCCGAGAGATGGTCAGTTCCTTGTCCGCCATATTTGGGCGAGCGCCGACCCCGGAAGCCGGTCGCGTCTGTCTGGCCAGGACAGCTATACCGGCGCGCTGCCGCTCGGGGAGACCATGGGCAGCTTTAATGTTGGCGTCGTGGAGAAATCGATGCATCCCGATTGGCCGGTTGGGATGAAGCTCATGTGCGCTGGCGGCTGGGCAACCCACTCGCTGCATAACGGGAAGGGTTTTGTGGGGCCAATCCCCGAAAACGATCTTCCCCTATCTTACTGGCTGGGCGTGCTCAGCGTGCCGGGGCTGACGGCGTGGTTCGGCCTTAAACGCGTTGGCCGTTTCAAGGAAGGAGACCGTGTTCTGGTAACCAGTGCAGCTGGCCCGGTTGGGGCGACAGCGGGCCAGCTCGCAAAAGCTTGGGGTGCAAGCCAGGTGGTTGGAGTCGCCGGAGCAGATCACAAATGCCAGTGGCTCACCGATGAGGCCGGCTTCGATACTGCCATCAATTACAAGACCGTGGCAGACTTGGATGCTGCAATCGCTGAACAGTTTCCGAAGGGGATAGATATCCTCTTCGACAATGTCGGGAACCAGATGATTGACCGGGTACTGCCGAAAATGCGCATGGGAGGCCGCATCGTCGTTTCGGGGCAGGTTGCAGACTACAGCGTCGAGCCCGAAAAGCGCCATGGCATTCGCAACACTGCCCCCTTCATAACGCACCGTGTGAACATGCAGGGTCTAGTCGTTTTCGACGATGCCAGAGAGTTTCCTGAAGCACTTGAGACAATGGCCGGCATGATTGCCGGTGGCCAGTTGAAAGTCCGTGAGGAACGTTTTGAAGGTATCGAAACCGCCCCGGAAGCATTTTGCGGCCTGTTCACGGGTGATAATTTCGGGCGCCGCGTGATAAAAGTGGGCGCGGAATAGTGTTTGCCTAGAACCATAGTGCTTCAAGGCGAAGAGAGAAAAAGTGTATCAATACGATACAGAGTGGATGCTTACTTGTCCAAATATTGATATTGAACAGAGCTCATTATGCGATACGGATGATCTGCCCCTAACTTGCCGTAGTTTCAGCACGGAATAAAGGCTGGATAGAAACAAATGACACAGAATTTCGACATTACTGCTCAATCCTATTCCCGGTTCTCGTTTGAGCGCGAGGAGCGGGTTCTCCGTGCCTATATAGACAGCGATCATCCAGTGAATGGCGTGGATGCGGCAATGCATGATGAGCTAGCCACAGTGTTCACAGATCTCCAAAGAGATGCCGCATCAGATATTATAATTCTGTCGGCAAAGGGGCGAGCGTTTTGCGCGGGCGGCGATATGGACTGGTTCGATGAGCAGATCGAACATCCGAACCGTTTCCGGGATATTGCTTGGGATGCAAAGCGTATAGTGCTTTCACTTCTTGAAATGGAGAAGCCGATAATCTGTAGACTGAACGGTGCAGCCGCCGGTCTTGGAGCAACTATTGCGCTTCTCTGCGACATCATCATTGCAGACGACTCAGCCAAAATCGGTGACCCTCATGTCAAAGTGGGTCTCGTCGCTGGCGATGGGGGGGCACTGATCTGGCCGCAGCTTATCGGTTATGCCCGGGCTAAGGAATTGCTAATGACCGGTGATCTCCTCACCGCAAAGGAGGCTGCTGATCTCGGCTTGGTTAACTATGCGGTTCCAGCAGATCAGCTTGATGAAAAAGTGTCGGAGATCACGTCAAAGTTGATGGCAAACCCCAAATGGGCCGTCCGCTGGACCAAGACAGTAACGAATATTCCTCTGCGCGCCCTTGCTGCCCAGCTGATGGACGCAAGCATCGGATGGGAAAGCGTGTCGAATACGCTAAGTGATCGCGCGGAGGCCGTGGCGGCATTCAAAGAAAAACGCGCTCCCAAACTCTCCGGCGAGTGATCACTTGAAATACATTCCACTCATAGCAATTGTCTGGGCCTTTGCGGCTGGCGAACTGGCGTTCAATACTAAGATCGCGCCGTCAGCCCCCTCCGTGAAACCGACAACTCATCGCTGGGTAGACCTGACCCATGACTTCGCACCCAATATGATTCACTGGCCTACTTCGGCTGGTTTTGAGATCCATTCGATTTCCGATGGTGTCAATCATCGTGGTTGGTATACGAACACAAACAGTATCTCTCTTCCGGAACACATTGGAACGCATATAGACGCTGGCATTCACTTCGCTGAAAACGGTTCTACGGTTGAGGAGATATCGCTCGATGATCTGATTGGTCCGGCAATTGTAATCGATGTTTCTGCCAAGGTCGAAGCAGACAGAGACTATCAAATTTCTACGGCTGACATAATAGCCTGGGAATCAGAGCATGGAAAAATTGCGGACCGCCCTATCGTTCTTTTTAACACAGGGTTTCATCTGGCATGGCCGAATGCGCGAGCCTATCTTGGCACGGCGCGCCGAGGTCGGAGGGGGTCATCGGAGATGCGCTTTCCAGGTCTGCATCCCGATGCGGCGCGTTTCCTGATTGAGGAAAGGGGTCTTCGCGCCATTGGCATCGATACCCCATCGATTGATCATGCAAAAACTTCAGATTTCATGGCGCACCGAATCATATGTGGTGCCAATGTGCCGATTTTTGAGAACCTTGCGAGCTTAGACCAGCTTCCTGCAACTGGCCTTGAGATCATAGCACTTCCCATGAAGATCCGGGGCGGCAGTGGCGCTCCCCTTCGAATAGTTGCGAAGGTTTCCAGCCGCGCTTCATAGAATTGACGTACTGCCATATTCACACTAAATGGCAGCTTACAAATTGTGGTGATTTGGCCGGCCGGCTTGCAGCCACATTAAACATGTCGCTAAAAGGCCGTGCGGATAGATGCAAACACATCCAAGTCCGCGCTTCCTTATAGCGTATACGAAGATTTGGAGGCGTCAGTGCCGATAAAGATTCCCGATACACTTCCTGCGCGTGAGGTACTTATCTGCGAGGGCGTCGACGTTATGACGGAAACCGATGCAATCAGGCAGGACATCCGGCCGCTCCGTATCGGTCTATTAAATCTGATGCCTAACAAGATCCGGACCGAAACGCAGATAGCTAGGCTGCTGGGTGCGAGCCCCTTGCAGATCGAGTTGACCCTTGTTCGGGTTGGTTCCCACAAAGCGAAAACGACGTCCGAAGACCATCTAATTGCGCACTATCAGAAATGGGAAGACATAGCAGACCAGAAGTTTGACGGCTTCATCGTTACAGGCGCGCCGATTGAAACTTTGCCATTTGAGGATGTGGTTTATTGGCAGGAACTTACCCAGATTTTTGACTGGATACGGACGAATGTTCATTCCCCATTTTATATCTGTTGGGGTGCCATGGCCGCAGCTTGGCATTTTCACAAATTGCCGAAGTATGAACTGCGCGAGAAAGCTTTCGGGATTTACCGACATCTGAATCTCTTGCCATCCTCTCCCTACTTAACAGGCTTCTCCGACGATTTTCAGATCCCGGTATCCCGCCACACGGAAGTGCGACGGACTGATATTGAAAGGCTGCCCAACCTGAAGCTTCTAATTGACAGCGAGTATACGGGACCTTGCTTAATATCGGAGCCGCAGAGACGGTCATTATATATATTCAACCATATTGAATATGATTCGACCTCCTTAAAAGAAGAATACGACCGGGACAAAGCCTCGGGAAAGCATGTCCGTCCGCCCCATAATTATTATCCCAACGATGACCTCCGTGCTGCACCTATGAATCGCTGGCGCTCCCATGCTCATTTGCTATTCGGGAACTGGATCAATCAGGTCTACCAGACGACACCTTACGATTTGCTCACGATAAGTCACAGAAGCTCAAGCTCCGTGGAATGATCTGGTTTCTCCATTAGTTCTCGCTGGTCTTGAGCAATGGAGAAATCAAATGAGATGCAAGATAATTAGCCTAAGCTGCGGCCTGGCTGCCATGGCGGCTTGCGCAACTTCTGGCCCAACGCCAGCAGCGACCAAGAGGGCACCTGACAGTAAAACAGCGGAAAATGTTGTCGTTGCAGAAGTTAGCAAAGAGCGGAAAGTGTGCCGCGTGGAAAAGGTGATTGGATCAAAATTCAGCCGACGTGTCTGTGACACCGTACCCATGTAGCACTTGCACGACAAATCACCTTTGAATTTCTGCGAAACCGTGAGGTGTGCGACCACTTTCCCAGATCAACTGGATGACTTCAGAAGCCAGAGATCTCGCAAATTGGCCAATTATGCTACAGGTTCGTTGCCTGCATTTCGGTCAGATGCGCACCAATCAATGACAAGTCGAAAAAACGCTGGATTTATCGCAGGTTACATGGCAGCTTCGCCGAAATCATGAAGCATGGAGTTGAGTTGTGAAAATCAATTGGGCAGTCGCAGGGGCATTCACATTGGCAGTTTCAGCGTGTGCGACATCAGACACAACAACGACAAGCGCCGTTTCTGCAGAAGCGGCAACAACAAGCGTCGCTCCGGCAGAGAGCGAAACAGCAACGGTAGTGGCCGCGTCAGACCCTAACCGGCGGATTTGTAAGAACACCCAAATTATCGGCTCGAATTTCAAGAAGCGTGTTTGTGCGACTCAGGCAGAATGGGATGAGTTGCAAGAAAGAACCGAGCATACAGCTCAATATATACGCAAGAACATTCGGTCCCAGAGCGCGCTTGATGCCAACTGATCAGACAAGTGAAGTCTGCGCAACTTTGGTCTAACGCATGGGTGCGCGGACCGTCAGCCTATCGCTATCATTCGATCCGTATTGGCATAGGTATCAGGCGTCGGATTTCGACTAGCTGCTTGCAGTTCATCCGGAATTTGCCCATCTTCAGCAGTCTTGCTGAAGAGGGTATTTCATGGGTTTGCAAACGTTTGTGGATGAAGCGGATCATATCACTGAGCTTCGCCGTCAGGTCTCCCGTTTAGCGGGGGACAGACTGCCTTTAGAAAAGCGTATTCAGCTGGATCGCGATCACACCTGGGATCGCGATGATTTCCGCGCGCTTGCCGATCTCGGCGTTATCGGGCTGACGATCCCTGAAAAGTATGGCGGTGTCGGACAGGATATTGTCGGTGCCGCGGCCGTCATTGATGAGCTTTGCCAGTTCGGAACCTCACTTGCCGGTCCTTACATCCACGCGGCCTTCTATGGCGGCATGAACATCTCTGAAAACGGGTCCGAAGAGCAGAAGCAAACTATGCTTCCGAAAATAGCCCGGGGCGAAATGCTGCTCTGTTACGGCCTTTCTGAGCCGAATGTTGGTGGCGATCTTCCCAGTGTGGAAACTCGCGCCGAAAAGAATGGCGATGCGATCATTGTAAACGGCTCCAAGCGCTGGTGTACCGGTGCGGACTGGTCCGACTACATCTACTGCCTCGTCCGATCTGGCCCTGCCAATGAGCGCTACAAGAACCTGTCCTTCCTGCTGATCCCCACCGATGCGCCGGGCGTCTCCATGACACCCATCCAGCACTCCAATCTCCGTTATACGGCGAGCATGGATGTCCATTTTGATAATGTCCACCTCGACGAAGCCGCCATTGTTGGCGGCCCCGAGATGTGGGATCGCGGCTGGGAGCTTCTTGCTGGACGCGCCCTTGATGTGGAGAAAATTGAGATCACCTCGGTCGCCTATGGTATCGCCCGTGCTGCTGTGGATGAGGCTTGGCGCTATGCTCAAGAACGTGTGCAGTTCGGCAAACCCATTTCCGAGCACCAGGCCATCCGCCACAAGCTCGTCACTGCACGGACAAAGCTCCAGGCCGCCCGCCACATGCTCTACCATGCAGCTTGGCTCGCAAATGAAGGCCGGCCCTGTTCGGTAGAAACGTCCATGGCGAAACTTTTCTGCGCAGATACTGGCGTGGAGATCGCCATTCTCTGCCAACAGGTTATGGGCGCTTATGCCCTGTCGGATGCCTATGACATGGACCGCCATGTCAGAGATCTCCTTGGTATGCCCATCGTCGGCGGGTCGTCCGATATGCAGAAGAATAATCTCGCAAGCCTCATGAAACTATGACGGAGCCCGCGCCGGATCTCTCCTACGCGTCCTATTTTGACCATCCGGTGCAGCGGGCCGTCGTGCGCGCGGTGGAGCGGGCAACCGGCCAGCCCAGGATCAAACAGCTCTACGACCACTACCGCGAACATCTCGCCAATGATGTTCCCTTCTTTGAGGCGGCGATCCGGTTGTTGGAGTTGGATGTCCAGTTCAACTCGGCCCGCCATGCCAATATCCCCAAAACCGGCTCATTAGTCGTCGTCGCTAATCACCCTTTTGGTGTGCTCGATGGCTTGATGATCTGCTGGCTGATTTCGCTCGTGCGCAGCGACTTCAAGGTTCTGACGAATTCGGTTCTCGAAGCGGCTCCGGAAGCGCGGCCCTGGCTGTTACCTATCGATTTCGCGGAGACGAAAGAGGCCTTGGCGATCAATCTAGCAACGCGAAAAAAGTCTCTCGATCTCCTGTCGTCTGGCGGCTGTATTATCGTCTTTCCGGCTGGCGGTATCTCCACCGCTCCCGGAGCATTCACCACAGCGATCGACGATGACTGGAAGCCTTTCACCGCTAAGCTGATCACCAAGTCTGGAGCCGCCGTCACGCCAATTTTCTTTGAAGGGCAAAACTCACGTCTCTTCCAATGGGCAAGTCAGGTCTCCATGTCCTTGCGTCTATCCCTTGTCTTCCGAGAGGTTCGCCGACGGATGGGTAAGACCATGCATGTACACATTGGTGAGACACTAGAAGATGAGGACCTCTCCACAGCAGGGAAGCGGGCGGAGCTGATGCGCTTCCTCCGCGAAACCACCTACGATCTCGCCCCGCAGGATTGGCAATCGCGCTTCCGTCGTGCGGAGCGAAAGACGAAGGCGAAGGAAGCCGCCTGAGTTTGACGCTTCTCTCCTTTTCCCTCACACTCCGGAGGCGGGGAAAGGATACCGGATATGGCAGATACTGCAGTACTTATCGATACGGTTGAGGCGGCCAAAGCGCTTTCACCAACCCTCGCCGAGCGCGCCCAGGAAATGGAAGATGTGCGCCGTCTGCCTGCAGACCTTGCGAAGGAGATGGCCGCCGCAGGGTTTTTCCGCCTTGTGACACCCGCCAGTCTTGGAGGGCTCGAAGCGACACCTCGGCAAATCGTGGAAACGGTTGAAGTGCTCGCCGAGGCAAATGCAAGTGCCGGGTGGTGTGTGATGATCGGGGCGACCACCGCCCTAAACGCGGCTTACATGAACCATGATACAGCTGCGGGAATTTACTCCGATGACGGAGTGATTACCGGCGGCGTTTTCGCGCCCATGGGTAAGGCTTTAGATGAGGGGGATCATTACCGGGTGACCGGCCGCTGGCAGTGGGGATCCGGTTCGGCAAACTGCAACTGGCTTTGCGGTGGTGCGATGATTTTCGAAAATGGCGAAATGTGCCGTCTCGAAAGCGGCATGCCCGACAATCGCATGATGATTTTCCCGGCCTCGGACGCTGAGCTCCACGATACCTGGCATGTCGCCGGTCTGAAGGGGACGGGGTCTGGCGATATATCGGTAGAGGACATCATTGTTCCGAAGGAACGGTCGGTTTCCCTGATCACCGACAGGCCAGTTGAGGCCGGACCTCTCTACGCATTTCCCGCTTTCGGCTTGCTTGCCCTTGGTGTTTGCGCTGTCGGCCTTGGCAACGCCCGGGGCGCGCTGGAATCCGTTAAACAGCTCGCAACGAAAAAGAAGTCTCAGGGTTCAAGCAAAACCCTCTCCGAGAAACAGGTGACACAGGTCGAGATTTCGAAGCTCGAAGCTGCCCTGCGCAGTGCGCGCGCCTACCTCTTTGACGAAATCGATAAGACGTGGGCGGTCGCTGAGGCCACTGGCAAGATTCCTCTGGAGCGCCGTGCCGATCTCCGCCTAGCTTGTACCCATATGACCCGGACCGCAGCCGATGTGGTTCGTGGCTGCTATGATATTGGTGGCGGAGCAGCCCTGTTTCTGGAAAATGATCTTCAGCGCCGCCTTCGCGACGCCCATGCCGTCACGCAGCATATTGCGACAGGGCCGGGTACCTATGAGCAGACGGGTCGCATTATTCTTGGCCTCGAATCCTTCGGCGGAATGATTTGACGCCATGACATGCAGGGTTTGGAGGGGGTGGGTGGTGCCCACCGCGCACCGTCGTGTTTTCGATAATGTGGATCAGCTGGCGGAGACGCCTTGAAGCTATCCATCGGTCCCGGTGCCCTCGTCGCGGCGGCCTTCATAGGTCCCGGCACGGTGACGGCTTGCACGCTGGCCGGCGCAAACTTTGGCTTCGCGCTGATCTGGACCCTCGTCTTTGCCACCTTTGCCACGATGATCCTGCAGGGCATGGCGGCTCGCCTCGGCGTCGCTGGCCGGTTGGGTCTTGGCGAAGCTATGATGGCCAGTACAGACAGTCCAGTCTTGAAATACTTGGCAGGCAGCCTTGTGCTGGCTGCTATCCTCGTTGGGAACAGCGCCTATGAGGCCGGCAACCTCGCTGGCGGAGCTCTTGGGCTCGATGCACTCTTCGGCGGATCGAGCGGAACACCGACAACGGCCCATACCCTCCTTATTGCAGGCCTCGCCGCCGCAGCGCTTGCCACAGGACACTATAAGACTTTGGAAAGAATCCTGATCGGCCTTGTGCTTCTGATGAGCGCCGCCTTCGCCGCCAGTTTTGTGCTTGTGAGGCCAGACCTCAGTGACCTTGTAACGGGCCTCGTTCCGTCAATTCCCACCGGTGGATTGCTCACCGCCGTCGCTCTGATCGGTACCACCATCGTTCCTTACAATCTGTTCCTCCATGCAGCGTCGAGCCAGCGCCGCTGGACCGAGGTGACACCGGGGGCGGTGGCCGAAGCCCGTGCTGACACACGCCTGTCCATCGGCCTTGGCGGACTAATCTCCCTTTTCATCCTCTCCACCGCCGCTGCGACACTGTTCGAAAGCGGGCTTCAGGTGTCATCCGCTGCTGAGATGGCCGTCGCGCTTGAGCCCATCTCGGGAGCGGGCGCAAAGCAGATTATCGGGGTTGGTCTTGCTTCGGCCGGTCTAACCTCGGCGATTACTGCCCCAATGGCCACGGGATATGCCGTTTCAGAGATCATGGGTCGGGGAAAAGAAGGCCAGTCTTCGGTTTTCCGCATGGCCGCTATTCTTGTTCTCTGTCTTGGCCTCGCTGGAGCCATATCCGGCATCCGCCCGACAGAGCTGATCCTCTTTGCTCAGGCCGCCAACGGGCTTTTGCTGCCTATTATTGCTATAGTTCTGCTCATGGCGATGAACCGGAACGATCTGCTCGGCGACTACACCAACTCCCGTTCCGAAAACGTCTTGGGGGCAGGGGTTGTTGCCATTTGTTTCCTCCTCGGCGGAAGACTGATCCTGCGAACCTTAGGGCTCTGGCCATGAGCAAAACCATCGATTTGAATGCAGATTTGGGAGAATTGCCGGGTAAGGCAGGCCGGGCATCGGATCGCGCCATCCTGAAGTACGTCACCTCCTGCGCCATTGCTTGCGGCGGTCATGTCGGTGATGCCGGGACAATGGAAGCGACGCTTCTCGCGGCAAGAGATCTTGGTGTATCGGCCGGTGCCCATCCGTCCTATCCGGACGGGGAGGGCTTCGGTCGGCGATCCATTGCTATTGGTTCAAAAGAACTTGAAAAAAGCATTATAGAACAGATGTCTAATCTAAAATTAATCGCTGATCGACTTGATATCCCGCTGACCCATGTGAAACCCCATGGTGCGCTCTACAATGATGCCAGCAAGGATGAGGAGATAGCTGAAACCATAGTAAAATCAGTGCATTCAGTATTTGGAGACGGAGTTGCAATCATCTGCCAACCCGGTTTCGCACTTCAGCGCGCCGCCGATAGGGCAGGGTTGAAAGTCCTCGCCGAAGCCTTTATCGACCGTGCCTATCAAGCCGATGGAACCCTTGTGCCGCGAACGGAACCCGGTGCGGTCTTGGAGACAGGGAAAGCCCGCCTTAACCAGGCTCGCAACATCGTTCTTCAAAAAAAAGTCAAATTGAATCAAGGAGAAAGTATCTCGCTAAGAGCAGATACGCTCTGCCTCCACGGGGACAGTCCGGGTGCGGCCGAGACCGCGAAACTGATCCGGGAGGGGCTTGAAGCTGACGGTGTTGAGATACGCGAGGCATCAGCTTGATGGGGGAGGACTTGCACCCCATCTTCATTACTGGAGACGATACGCTTCGAATAGATAAACTGCAGCCAGATCAACGCGATGGCCTGTCATCGGCCTTGCGAGGAATGCCGGACTGGACAGAGATCGTGCCCGGCAAGGAGAGTGTCACGGTCCAATTTGATCCCTTGGTTATGAGCCCCGATCTGGCGATGGAAAAACTCGCTGCAGTGACCTCTCAAACGTCATCGAAATCGGCTGTCACCACTGCGGAACTTGAAGTTCCGGTTGCCTATGGCGGTCATTATGGGCCGGATCTTGAAAGCGTCGCTGCGAAACTGAATGTGACGCCGGATACATTAATGGAACGCTACGTCTCTATAACGTATAGAGTTGATTTTATTGGCTTTACACCGGGGTTTGCCTATATCGGGCCGAACGCAGACACTGGCCTCAACATTCCGCGCCTTGAGCGCCCGCGCCGGCGTGTGCCAGCTGGATCGGTCGGCGTTGTTGGTGGTATGACTGGTATTTATGCTCTGGACGGCCCTGGCGGCTGGCCGATCATCGGGCGCACGCCGATCACGCTGTTTGATGCCAGTCTTGAGCAGCCAGCAACGCTAATGCCGGGCGTGGTGCTCCGGTTTCGCCCTATCAGCGCCGCGGAATTCGACGAGCTGGCGGGATGAGTCTTCATATTCTTGCTCCCGGCGTCCAGACAACCATTCAGGCCGCACCCCGGATCGGCCTCCGCCATATCGGCATTCCGGCGTCGGGGCCCATGGATCGATTGAGCCATGCCCTGGCAAATAGGCTGGTCGGTAATGAACTTCATGCGCCGGCGCTTGAAATCACCCTTGGCGGGCTGGAAGCGAGGGTTGAAGCCGATTGCCGTATTGCCCGCACAGGCGCTGATGGTCCCCATACAATAGATGGCGATCCACTTCCTTCCCACCGCGCAATCGAGCTCAGCGAAGGCCAGATGGTATCCGTTGGCTATCCGGAGAAGGGCTGCCGTTCATATCTTGCGATTGGCGGAGGCTTCAAAGCCGAGGAGTGGCTTGGATCTATGTCGACATATCTTCCGGCGGAAACGGGCGGATACAACGGCAGAGCGATCAAGGCTGGCGATCATCTGGAAGGCCGCGGCATGAACACAGATGGCAGTATACAGCTACAGACCCCTCTGGTATGCCGCCCGCCAATATCGACCAGTTGGGCCTTGCGAGCCGTGCCGGGGCCTGACGCTACGGATGAAGTGCTCGCCGCTCTCTTCAATTCCAAGTTTTTTCTCTCAAACCGGACATCCCGCATGGGCGGCGCGCTCGAAGGGGTTGTAATGGGAAGTGTCTCCAAGCCGACGCTGCCGAGCGCAGCGGTTTTTCCCGGCACGGTTCAATGCCCCGAGGATGGGCAACCCTTTATGCTCATGGCTGATGCGCAGACAACCGGGGGATATCCGATCATTGCGCAGGTTGTTCGAGCTGACCGGCACTTGATGGGACAGATTAGGCCTGGAGATTCGGTGCGTCTCCTGCCAACTGATCCGGCGGCAGCCGCGGATGTCCTGAAGCAAAAATCAGCGATTTTCAGCGAGTGGCTAGGATGTGCTTTTCAGCTCGGCTGATGTGAACCCCAGCATATGTGTGCTGTAGACAGGTGGTCTGGCTCTTACCCGTGCAGGTTTCGGTCCCCGGCCCAGGCGTTCGGCGAAAATCGTTCCCAGAATGTAGGTCCCAGCCATCACCACGCCGCGTACCGTACCTGATATCTTCGATACCCCGACGCGCCGCTGATAGCTGACGGGAACATCGACAACGGCAAGTTTCTGCTTCAGCGCCCGTACCTGCATCTCCACGGTCCAGCCAAAGGTCGGTGCCGTCATATGAAGGCGTTCATAAGCGTCGCGGCGAATCGCCCGGAATGGCCCGAGGTCTGTATACTCTGCATTCCACAAGAGCCTCATCAGCCAACAGGCCAGCCGATTGCCAAACCTCTGCGGAACCGTGAGCGATCCCTGCTCGGCGATCCCAAGCGCCCGTGAGCCGATCACCATGTCGGCATCGCCCGTCAATATTGGCTTTAAGAGAGATCCCATTTCAGAGGGTACGTCCGAGCCGTCGCCATCTATGAACACAAGAACATCCGGATTATCGGCCGCGGCGACGCCTGCTAAGCAGGCGCGTCCATATCCCATTTCCGGAGCTTGAACGACTTTAGCACCGGCAGAACGTGCGCGTGCCGCTGTCATATCCTTCGAGCCGTTGTCCGCAACGATTACCTCGTCAACGAAACCAGGCATCTGTTCCACCACCCGGCCAATCACCGCCTCTTCATTCAGGGCGGGAATAATCACCGATATGCGCGGGTTTTTTTGACTGAGCATAAGAGCGTTTCTGTCCAAGAAGCGGTTCAACAGCAAATAACAAAATCGGGATACCGAATGCTATCGGAACAAGGACCCATTGATAGAACGCGTCGCTATCACCCAGCAGAAAGCGCATATAATAAATCGGTGCGAAAACCATCAGGGCCAACGCCCCATAGCGTGGCGCGAAAGGAATGAAGGCCGCAATCCAGACTTGGTACCAAGGATAACCGGTAGGGGAGAGGAAGAGTAGAAGCGCTGTAGTCAGCAGCATGGTCTCCGGAAGAGTATCCGTTCCGCCTTCTGATCGATAGGCAAGGAAAAGTGTCCCCAAAACCATCAATATGCCAGAGATATTTCGCGCCGCGCGATCAGGATCTGCGAAATCGCGGAAGGGTCCATCGGCAAGGGCGGAAAACAAAAAAGCGTGCCGCCGCCAGCTCTGACCGTAAGCCACTAATCCCTGATCGGGATCGCTCAGCACGTATTGCAGTTGAGGCCACATCAGAAACAGAGCAGCACCAAGGAACAGCAAAGCAAACCCTGCCAGCGGCAATGGACGGAACATCCATTTGCGGACAAGGGCCGGTGCCAAGAGTGCCGGCCACAGCTTAACGGCCGCTGCCACGGAGAGGGCGAAGACCGCAAGTCTCGGTTTTCGTAACTTCGCCAAAGCCAAAACGCCAATGAGAAACGGCACAATCAGACCATCCATATGGCCTGCATTGAAGACTTCCAGCGTAACCACCGGATTCCACCAGTAGAGCGTCGCCCATAAAGGCGAGTGCCCATATAGCCGAAGCGTCAACACGAGTAGGGCGAACGCCGAAATATCGAAGACAAGCAAGACGGCCCGCCAGCCATTAAGGTCAAATGGGGATACAATATATCCAAGCGCGAAAGCCGCTTGGGCGACAGGCGGATAAATCGTTTTCAGATAGGGATAATTGATCCGCCAATAGGTCTCGAAGTCTTCTTCTGAAAGGTCCTGAATACGCAGCAGATCCGGATCGTCCGACCAGTCATTTATCTCGCCGAGGCGGGTTACTGGCGTCGCATCAGCCGGGGCGAATTGGTAGGGATCGCCGCCATTGGCGACCACGGCACCATCCCAGAGATATCGGTGCCAGTCATCTTCCAGAACGGGCGTCGACCCGAACATGCAGAGACGAACCGTAAGTCCAATGATGAATATGAGCCCGATCAACCGCCACGTAGGAGCGAGCCGCCGGATGAGCGGGATTGTGGAAATGCAGACAATCGCCAATGCTGATGCGAGCGCCATGTAGAGCGCGGTCGGTGTCTCTTGCGGTGATCGGCCATAAGTGAACTCAGCCGAGATGACGCCTATCCAGAGATGACCGAGGACGCACAATAAGCAAAGACCGAGCAGAACGTAGAGCTCTACCCGGTCTCGTCTGGGTTCGAAGAGAGACGTCAGATTCATGCGTCTCCCGATAGCACACGCAGTGCGATGTTAAACGCTATGCGTCCCTCTTCGAAGCTCATGAGTTCGAGAAAAACAGTTTGGTCCTAGCTTCCAGCACCTCCGGCACCTGCGCCGGCTCCGCGCGAGAAGCCACCGGCCGGCGCGGCCTGCTGGCGGATGACGAACTCGTCCGAGCTGTAGCTGAATTTGCGGGAAGTGACGCCTGTCGTTGCTGCAAGTTTGGTCGCCGTCTTCGGTTCGGCGAGCCCGCTGACATGGGTAAGTACCGCTTGCTCGTCACCGCCGAACAGTTCGTCACTGTACCACGTGTAGATTTCGGGCAATTGAGCTTTCTTACCGCGCACGCGCACGCCATTGCGCGAATTGACGAATTCGCGCCCTGCCGCTTCCAGTTCGGTATGAACGGCCTTTCCGGTAAAGCCATCTGCTGGCAGGGATACGCCGCCCTGACTACCCTGATAAAGACCATAGATGATGTTCGGCGTATCGGACCAGTTTGCCAGAATGATGTTCTGCTCAATGTCATTGATGGACATCTTGATTCCGCCGACCATGAATAGCTTATCTGTCCACATTGAACCCGGTGCGTCCGGTGTGCCGCGATTGGCTTTCATCCGACGGCGCGATGAGCTGTCCGCCATGGCTTTGACGATCAGCATATTTCGGGTGTTTAGCCAGTAGGCGAGCTGATCGTCGCGGCTTAGCGTATTGACCGGTACGTTTTCCAGGTAGCCCACATACCTCTGTAAAAATTTTTCTCCCTGTCCGCTCACGGCAGAGTAGGCGACTTTCAGTCGGCCGCGCTCGTCCTGGGCAAAGGCGTTGGTGAACTGTCCGATAGCCTGGTAATTCACATTGTATGAGCTTGTTTCAGCATGCGCTGTAAACTGATTGAAGACCGCATCATCTGGCGTTTCTGAAACCGCAATGGGCGCGGTCAATGCCAAAGCGACGCTCGTCGCGAGCAGAAAGCTTTTAAGAGAGTGACGTGTTGGCATGAACCTGATCCTTCTGGCGATATGTTTCCGGCGACAGGAAGTTGATCGAATAAGCAGGAAATCGCAAAACACGCTTGCGTCACAACAGCGTTATGACCGTTAAACGAGCGATTTGGGTTGAGAATTATCCGCAGCCGAGCTTGGCGCTGGCATTCTTCGTGTTAAATACCGCCGCTGTACTTCTTTTGTGAGATTTTCCATGACCGTGATGAGCGATAACGACCAACTTGTCGGCCTTGAACCAACCGAGGCGATCAATGTGCAGGAGGTGTTTGGCCTCGATACCAAGATGGTGGTTCACGGTTTCAAAGACCGGACCGAATACGTCCCCGAATTGGACGAAAGCTATCGCTTTGATCCACAAACGACCATGGCCATTCTGGCGGGCTTTGAACATAATCGCCGCGTTATGGTTCAGGGTTATCACGGCACCGGCAAGTCGACCCATATCGAGCAGGTTGCCGCACGCCTGAACTGGCCGCTGATCCGGATCAACCTCGACAGCCATGTGTCACGGATTGATATGGTCGGTAAGGATGCGATCGTCCTGAAAGAAGGGGTTCAGGTAACGGAGTTCCGCGAGGGTATTCTTCCCTGGGCCCTGCAGAGGCCTGTGGCGATCACCTTTGATGAGTATGATGCAGGCCGCCCCGATGTGATGTTCGTTATCCAGCGTGTTCTGGAATCCTCGGGTAAGCTGACCCTGCTTGACCAAAACCGCGTGATTACCCCGAACAGCTATTTCCGCCTATTCGCAACGACCAACACTGTAGGTCTCGGCGATACGACAGGTCTTTACCACGGTACGCAGCAGCTCAACCAGGGCCAGATGGACCGTTGGAGTATTGTCACCACCCTGAATTACCTCGAACATGATGCAGAGGTAGAGATCATTTCATCGAAGCAGACCGGCGTGGATGACGAGACCCTGTCGAAAATGGTTCGCCTCGCCGACCTGACCCGCAATGCGTTCATGAATGGCGATATCTCCACCGTCATGAGCCCGCGGACAGTGATCACATGGGCGGAGAATTTTGCGATTTTCGGTGAGCTTGGCCACGCCTTCCGCATGACCTTTCTGAACAAGTGCGATGAACTGGAACGCCCGCTCGTCGCCGAGATGTATCAACGCTGCTTCTCCGAAGAGCTCCCGGAAAGCGCCCTTATGGTGAAAGTGGCTTGATCCAGAGCGCCTGAGATAACTTCACTCCCTTCGCATTGGCCGCCCGCCGGGCTAAATAACAAGAATGTCCAAATCCGACGCCAGTCCCCACGAGCTGTTCAAGAACGCCCTCGGTGTGACCACCAAGGCGATGAGCGCCGAGAGCGATCTCGAAGTGGCCTTCGGGTCGGAGCCCTGCCATGCCGATGGAGACACGCTGCGCCTGCGTACACCGCCCCGTGAGCTGAGCCCGCTTATGGCCGCTACTCTGCGCGGAGAGTCCGACGCTGTGGCCCTGCGCAAGGCCCACCATGATCCCGCCGCCCATGCGCGCCACCTGCCCCAGGGAGACATTCCCCGGGAAGTCTACGAAGCCGCCGAGACCGCTCGTATAGAATCGATTGGCGCAAATGCCATGGACGGTACGGCCGATAATCTTGATGCCGCCCTTGCTGCCCGGTGCGAGAAAGAAGGGCTTTCCCGCATGGAGGACCGCCAAAGCGCACCGCTTGCGCCAGCCGTGGAATTTCTTCTTCGGGAGCGCCTGACGGGCCGCCCGCTTCCTGCAGCCGCCGAAGGCATTGCTGCTATCTGGCGGGATGAAATTGAGGCAAAGACTGGCAACGCGCTCGACAAGCTGGCGGGCCAACTGTCCGATCAGGCGAAGTTTGCACGCACCGTGCGGGAAATAATCCGCGATCTGACCAGCGGAGATGAGACCGGCGAACCCGGCCAGGATGATGCCGACGATGAATCCGGTGAATCCCAGGACAACGACTCCCGCTCAGGTGATGAAGAGGCCCCCGGCGAAGAGCAGATGGGGGCCAGCATGGAGCAGATAGAGGCTGGTGAGTCTGAAGAGCTCGACGGCGAAGAGACAAATGTCCAGGTTGATGCCGAAGCGGACATGGACGCCGATGACAGTCCCGACGAGATCGATGACGGCGCGAAACCTCTACGGCCGAACTTCCAGGAGGGCGACGACCGACCGGACTTCGTCTACCACGTATTCACTCGCAAGCATGACGAGGTTGCCCAGGCCCCGGACCTCTGCGATCCGGAAGAGCTTGCACGCTTGAGGGCCTATCTCGACCACCAGCTCCAGAATCTGCAGGGCGCGGTTTCCAAGCTTGCCAATCGCCTGCAACGGCGATTGATGGCGCAGCAGAACCGGTCCTGGAGTTTCGATCTGGAAGAGGGCGTGCTCGATACTGCGCGCCTGACCCGTGTGATTACCGATCCCACCGCGCCGCTGTCTTTTAAGCAGGAGGACGACTCCCAGTTTCGAGATACAGTGGTGACGCTGCTTCTTGATAATTCTGGATCCATGCGGGGTCGGCCAATTATGGTCGCCGCTCTTTGCGCTGACATCCTTGCCCGCACGCTGGAGCGTTGCGGCGTGAAAGTAGAAATCCTCGGTTTTACGACCCGTGCCTGGAAGGGCGGTTTTGCCCGCGAAGAATGGGTGAAAGCCGGAAAGCCGCAAGGGCCCGGTCGTCTGAACGATCTGCGTCACATCATCTACAAGTCTGCCGATGCACCCTGGCGGCGCGCCCGCAGGAATCTGGGCCTGATGATGCGCGAGGGCCTGTTGAAAGAGAATATCGACGGTGAAGCGCTGTTATGGGCCCATGAGCGTCTCCTCGCCCGGCCCGAACAGCGGCGTATACTGATGGTCATCTCCGATGGAGCTCCCGTCGATGACTCTACACTGTCGGTGAATGTCGGCAATTATCTGGAGCGTCATCTGCGTGAAGTGATCGCCGAAATCGAAACTCGCTCGCCTGTCGAACTTATCGCCATCGGCATCGGCCACGATGTGACCCGCTATTATAAGCGCGCTGTTACCATTGTGGATGCCGAGCAGCTGGGCGGTGTCATGACCGAGCAGCTTGCGTCCCTCTTTGAAGAAAACGGCCCGGTACCCGGAGCAATGGCGGTGCCACCGCTCACAGAGAAAACGACCACTGGCGCAAAGGCGGGCGCACCATCCTATGGCGGCGGAAAGGTGGATCTCGGCCGCTCAGTTAAAAAGACCACCCTTCAGGAGGTGAAAGGCGCGCGCGGATGAGCGATATTGTTCTGCGTCCGGAACTTCAGAACGATGCAGACGCCATCACCAAGCTTACATCCGCAGCTTTTAGCGGTCATCCTTATAGCAACGGCACCGAGCCGAAGATCATTGAGGCCCTTCGCGCCAGCGGTGATCTGACTCTATCCATAGTCGCCGCCGATCAAGAGTCTCTCATTGGTCAGATCACCTTTTCGCCGATCACCATAAACGGCGTTCATGATGGCTGGTTCGGACTTGGACCGGTATCCGTTTTACCAGATCGCCAGGGCGAAGGCATTGGATCGAAACTCGTTCGTTGCGGGCTTGAAGACCTTAAAGCGAGGTTGGCGAAGGGATGTGTTCTAGTTGGCGATCCTGCCTATTATCAACGGTTTGGTTTTCAGGGCGACTGCGGCTTGACCTATGGCGACGTACCCGCCGCCTATATTCAGGCGCTGGTTCTGACACCCCCTGTAAGAACTGGAGCGGTCCGTTATTCAGATGCGTTTGAGTCCGCCGCATAATAATCCCATTCTCCCAGCAATCATCGACGGTCATAATTTCATGCTTGCGCAGCGGGCAATTGCCGTTGAAATACAGGCCCACAAAAGGGGGCGTGCGATGAAACATATATTTGGCTCTCTTTGGATTGCTGGCTTTGCCGCTTGTGCCGGAGCAGGGGACGAGCAGAAGGATGTACTGGCTGACGCGGCCCAGGTTTCTGCCGAGCCCGTTCGTATGGAAGATCGCCTGCCCGACCTTCGCTCCGCTTCCTGCCCGGAAGGGTTGCCAGTCATCTCTCCGGAAGCTCTCCGTATTAGAGCCGAACCTCTTTCCCTTGGTGGCGACGAGGCCGATGCTCTGACCGGTGCCAGCTTTACTGGAGCGTGGCACCTCACTGCGGACGATGCGAATTTCGGCGGTCTGTCAGGCTTGAAAGTGCTGCCTTCGGGTGACCTGCTGACCGTCTCCGACGCCGGAGCTTTTATCTGGATCGGAATGGAAGACGGGACACCAAGCGGGACAGGTCGCCTCGGCTATATGCGCGGGACCGCAGGTGATCTTCTTGCCGGGAAGAGAAACGGGGATGCGGAGGGGCTCGATTATCTCGCCGGTACAGCGTTGGTAAGCTTTGAGAGAAATCATCGAGTTCTCGCCTTTGACCTGGAGCGCTGCGGCGAAAATGCCCGCGGCGCACTCATCACTGAAATTTCGGATCGCCCTGATGGTTTGCCCCGATCCATTGAAGAGAATCGCGGGGCGGAGGCGCTCATGGTGGATGGGCAGGGTTGGCTCGTTGCTGGCTTGGAGACAAGCCGTGCTGGCCCGGTCGAGGCACCTGTCAGTACACTGACCGACCAAGGTATGACTTTCGCTGACCGGATTTCCCGCCCGGAAGGCGCATTTCTCGTTGGGCTGGATGCCGAGGGCGACGGGATCTTCGGGCTTTTCCGATCTTATGCGCCGGCGGTCGGCAATCTGATCGAGGTCCGCTCCTATGACAGCCTGTCAGATCAAGGCACCACGCGCATTCGTCTATCCCGCCCTTTCACCGTGGACAATTTTGAGGGCATTTCCGCGATGCCCCTTGATGATGGCGGTACACGTATCTTCCTGATCTCGGACGATAACTTTTCGGCCCGGCAAAGAACGCTCCTGATGGCATTTGATCTGACGAATGAGTAGGGTCTCGGGGAACTATGTATCTAGATAACCGCGGGTTCCTTGAAGGTTTCCCGGTCTAGCTCGCCCTCCCAATTCGCAACGGCAGAGGCAACGGCTGCATCGCCAGTTACGTTTGTCACGGTGCGCATCATGTCCAGCAGACGGTCAAACGGGAAGATAAAAGCGATGATCTGAAGTGACTGCTCCTCGCTTACCCCGATCACATTGAGCACAGCGTAGGCCAGTAGCAGCCCGGCGCTCGGAATTGCCGCTGCGCCTATGGAGGCAGCGGTCGCCGCAAACGCCACGGCGATATAGTCGCCTATACTCAGCTCAATGCCCGGAATGGCTTGGGCGGCGAAAAGAGCGACGAGCCCGAGATAGATCGCCGTTCCATCCATGTTGATGGTTGCGCCGACCGGCAGCACAGATGAGGCGACCGATTTCTTTACGCCAAGATTCTCACTCACATTCGTGATGGTCACAGGTAGTGTTCCGGCGCTGGACGACGTGGAGAATGCGACAGCCTGGGCATCTCGAATGCCGCGAAAGAAACGGATCATGGGTAGGCCGAGCATGCCGCGGACAATGCCCAACCCGTGAACCAGGATCATGTGGATAAAACAGGAAAGATAAAGAGCGAACGCTAGCATGGCGAGATTATCGAGTACCGACAGGCCGCGTGTCGCCATTACCCACGACATCAAGAAAAACACACCGATGGGTGCGAGCTCCATGATCATTACGGTCAGCTTCAGCATAACCTCAGCAGCGCTGTCGATCACACGGGTGATGGGTTTCGCTGCCTCTCCCGCTACGAGACACGCTGCCCCAAAAAGCAGGGAAAAGAAGATGATCTGGAGTACATTGCCCGTCGCTCCGTCGGTCATGGCAATAAAGATATTGTCCGGGATCACGGCGAAGAGCTTTTCAAGCGGACCAAGATTGGCCGCGTCGGAGCCGCGCTCAATCCTGCCCTGCACATTGGCAAGATCCCCCTCCGATGCGACGCCGAAGTCGACGCCTTCACCGGGCTTGAAGATCGTGCCTATGACCAGGCCGATGGTCACAGCAAAGGCTGTCGTCCCCAAATATAACGCGATGGTGCGTACCCCAAGGGAACCGAGCTTAGCCGGATCCCCCATTGCGGTTACGCCCGAAACCAAAGTTACGATGATAAGCGGTACGACCAGCATCTTGATCAGGTCGACAAACGCCGTGCCGAATGGCTCCAGCCAGTCTCCCGCAAAGCTTGAAGCGGCCTCTACGCCCATTCCGTAGCGGAGCCCCAATCCCAGCACGAGGCCGAGAATCAGGCCTACGGCGACCCGCTTCCATAACGTAATTTTTGTCCAGCCCATCTAAAGCGATCCTCGATTATCAGCGTGGCGCACCGTAGTGCGGTCAGTTGCGGCGAAGCAAGGCCGTGGCGCATGGGCCGTCATGGAAGCGAATGGCGACAAAATGAACAGGATCGCCATTCGAGTAATTCAGCGCGTAGACGGGGTCTGACAGGGTCGCGCATCGTCCTTCGCCTTCGGCGCGGGCCATAAGCGTTTCGCGAGCGGAGACCCCTGCCGGATCTTCCAGATTCAGGAGATATGTCAGCGGGTAAGCGCTGGGCTCTGTCGGCAGCTCAACACGTGTATAGGGCGGAATAGAAACCTCTGTGCCTGTGGTGAAGACGAGGCTTGGCTCGGCATAGCCGACCGCTCTCACTCCATGTCGCGGGGTGTCAGGGCACCCTTCAGCATTATCATCACCGATGGCGCACACGTCTGCCAACGCCATCCGGGCTGCAACAGTTGGCTGTGTCCAAACGGCATTCGGAATGGCTTCGGCGCGGATATGCCAGCCAAGGAAAATGCTTGTGAGGACACCAAGCGCAACACTTGCGCCCCATTGGCGAATGATGAATGCGATGAGGGTTGCCAAAGCGGCAAGGCCACCCATCGCAAGCCATGCGATGTTCATGTTCGCATAAGCGAGCCAGCTGGCTAGAACGGTGCTTTCGCTCACCGTGGTGAAATCATGGGCAGCTTCTGCCTGAAGATAGCTCAGACCCCAGGGCGACATGACGAGGCTCAGGCTCGCTGCTGTTACGATGAACAGCCCAGCCGACAGACCTCGGCTCAGCGGCATCCGCATTCCAGACATCAGCTTCACAATGCACCACCCGCACACAAGCGCGAGAGCAGGGTAGGCGGGCAGGATATAGTGCGAGAGTTTTGTCGGCAGCAGTTCGAAGAAGATCCATGTCAGGAAGAGCCAACACGCGAGAAAGATCAATCCCGCGCGCTCCTCGGCCACCGTTTCCAGTGTGCGGCCCCGCAAGGTTCGCACAAGAAGGACAATCCCCGGGATCAGGAAGAGTGTTGCTGGGAAGAAATGCGTTGCGAGAAAAAGAAGGTGATAGCCGGGCGGGCCGCCATGTCCCTCGGAGGCTGTAAACAGCTTGTCGGCAAGGTCTTTACCGACCGCACCTTCAATATAGGCACCCGATGTCACGATCTGGATCCAGACGAACCAGGGCAGTACCAGAACTGCGAAGAGACCTAAGCCCTGCCATTGAACGAGCGGTCGCGCCCAACTGGCATCCCGGCGTACAATTGAAATCAGGCCAAACGTCAGCCCCGCGACCAGAAGCGTTACCGGTCCCTTGATCAGAAAACTGGTGGCGGTGGCCAGCCAGAAGAGCAGATCCCAACGGCGTTGAGGGCCTTCACGGCTTGCCATATAGATGCGCGCGAGCGCCCCCATGGCGGTAGCTGTCAGAAAGACTAGCATCCCATCTGTTTTTGCGATGTGGGCCTCGCTTGTCAGCAATATACCCGAGCCAAACAGAGCGGCACCGAGGAAGGCTGCGCGCTGTCCCACAAGAATCCGACCGCACCAGAATGTGGCGAGGACGGCGAGGACGGCCCCGATGAGGGATGGCAGGCGATACGACCAGATCTCCTTCGCTTCCGCACTCGAAAAGACAGCCGTGGTTGCGGCTTGCATCCAGTGAATACCCGCCGGCTTCTTGTTGCGGTATTCGTCTTGATAACGGATCGTTACGAAGTCCCCCGTCTCCAGCATCTGCTTTGAGGCTTGTGCAAAGCGGCTCTCATCGCGGTCAAGAGCCGGGATGGACCAGACGCCGGGGGCCGCAGCGCTGAACGTGATCAGGGCGAGAAGCAGCCAGGCTTTCCATCCGGAAGACAGGGATTGAAGCAATGTCATGCTCTTCCCCTCAGTCTCTCGCCATCGACCTGTCAAGGCTTTGGAGGATTGGCCTCGACCAAACTTGGTGTAATATACGGTCTCGGGGGAAAAAGGGGATCGATATGGTTCGTTGGATAAGTCTGGCTGTTCTGCTTTGGCTCATGATGGCGTGCAGCGCACCATCGGACACCGCAACTGCGCCCCTGCCGACTGACGAAATTGGTAGCGGTAGTGGCGAAGATGCAGATGAAATCGATCCAGTCTTGGAAGAAGCGATCGACGGTATCGACGATGCCTACGAGATTCTGCCCGACGTCCCCGATTCCAGGCCACCAAGTATTGCTGAACCGGCACCCTTGGAACCGGATACCGTAGAAACACCATTCCCGGAGGAAGAGGGGCCTAGAACGTCTGCACCACCACCACCACCACCACCACCACCACCACCACCACCACCTCCTCCGCCGTCTCCAACGGCAGAAGCTACGGAGCCGACCCGAGGCCTTGGGGGCTTAGGCGATTTGAGCGGGACCGGTTCCGGCGGTGGCGGAACAGGTTCGGGCTTTGGTCCAATAGGAGTAGGAAATGTCGGCTCCGGCGGTGGGGGCGGGTCGGCCTCTGCGCCGCCTCCAGTCGTCGATCCGGTTACCGGTCGGATTGCCCATCACGCGCCGGGCACAATGGTTGGCGGACACCCCTACATTCTTGAAGTCCTCATTCGTCCAGTGACTGAAACTGACAGTGTGGAAGCTGTGGATGCCGTCCTGCGCACCGAGATTGGAGAGGCGGTTGGGCCATCGGGCGAGGTCGCAGAGGTTGCAATTTCCGATACGGCGATCAGCCGGATAATGGTTGCGCGGCTTCAGGCGACACCCGGTCTCGATGTCATACCGGTCACTCCGGAGCGCCAGCCCGTCAATAGCGGCGAAACCACCAAATGGGCCTGGGCGGTCACTGCTGATGGGAGCGTTCCCCGCGCCAGTCTTATTTTCTCCGTCCTGAGAGAAGTAACATCTGGTGACGAAACGCTTGAACAGGCCGTAAAAACCATCCCCGTCTCTATAAGGGTGAAAAGCCTTGATGAACTGCTTGCTGCGGCCCCGCAAAGCCGCGGGCCAGCTCCCGAAACCGTCGGTGCCGCAACATTCGATACGGTTGTGAACGCCACAGAGGTCGCCGTAGACAGCAGCTCGGGCGCGTGCGTGACAACAAACGGATCGGACCCGGACAGGTTTGCCCTCATCGTTTCAAACAAGGACTATGTGGAAAATGTTGGGCCTCTGACCCTTACCCATACGGACGGGGAACGCGTTGGAGGTGCCCTTTCCCGGCTTGGCTATTCGGTGACCCACTGCAGGGATCTCGACGACATAGCCACCCATGAAGCCCTGAAAGTGCACGGCCGGGCGATCAAGTCCCGCAAGGAGGTTGGCGGCTCTCCAAGCGCGTTCTTTTATTATTCCGGGCACGGCGTGACCAATGCTGGGCGGAGCTTCTTAATCCCAACGAACCTCACGGATCTCTCTGACGCGGCGATCTCCAGCCGCGGTGTTGACAGTGAAGACATCATAAATCTGGTGGGTGCAACGGGGGCCGATACGGCATTTATCGTTTTCGACGCTTGCCGTAACACGGTTGGGAAGGGCGCTTCCAAGGGCATTGCGCCGGTCGGCTGGGGCAGCGCTGGAGGCGGGCTCTTGAAGGCCTATGCAACCGCACCGGGCGATGTGGCTGCGGACAATGGCTACTACTCCGAAGCCCTGGCGCAGGCTTTAACGGCGTCAGCACAGAAGGCCGATATTGTATTTGATGAAGTGCAGACCATTGTTGCTAACAGGACCAACAATCAGCAGATTCCGTTCACATCAGACGGCTTTGTGCGCGACTTCTATTTTCAGGCACCTTAGAATCCTAGCCAGTATCTTTCATTAGCGGTAGTTGCGGAAACCATGTCTGAACAGCTAGAGCTATCTGTCGTTATTCCCGTTTTCAACGAGGCGGGAAATGTAGAGGCGCTCCTCAGCGAGATCAAAGCCGCGCTGGATGGCCGGGCCTACGAGATTATCTTCGTCGATGATGAATCAACAGACGAAACCCATGGCAGGCTCGTTGAATTGGTCCCTGAAACGCCGGAGCTGCGCGTGCTGCGCCACCGTAATCGTTGCGGGCAAAGCCGCGCGGTCCGCACCGGCGTCATGGCAGCAAAAGGACGCGTGATCGCCACGCTGGACGGCGATGGTCAGAATGTGCCTGTCGATCTGCCCGATCTCTACCGTCAGCTGACCCGCAGCAATGCGCCGGAGAAGCTGGCCATGGTGATCGGTGAGCGGGTCAATCGGCAGGAAAGCCCGTGGCGCAATGTTGGCTCCCGCTTCGGCAACGTTATCCGCCGCGCCGTTCTTCACGATGGCAACCGCGACAGCGCTTGCGGAATCAAGGTGATCCATAGGAACGTCTTCCTCGAACTTCCCTATTTCGACCACATGCATCGCTACATGCCCGCGCTGGTTCAAGCCGAGGGCTACGAGGTGGAGACGCGTCCCGTGCAGCACCGGCGGCGCCGGGCAGGTAAGACCAAGTACACAAATATCCGCCGGCTCATTGATGGCTGGTCCGATTTGCGAGCTGTTGCCTGGCTGATACGACGTCGGCGGCATCCCGGTAGCGTTGAGGAGGTGCGGCGTGCGACCTCAGATCCTCGCCACCAGGCGGTAAGCGATGCAGCTTGACGGATTGCATCGGCGTTTGGGGCCGTTTCTGACCGCAATCCGCGTCTCGAGCACTTCGTTTAACTGGCGCTTAATGCAGACGTCGACATAAAAAGGCCGAACATCGCCTCGCTCATAAGAGCCTCATGCGTTAAGCTGATTGTGTTCTAGCTCAAAGGATATGAGCATGGCGAAGTTTTTCCTGCCGGGCGTTGCGGCCGCGGAACGGGAAGCAAGGCAAAACGCAGCCCGTAACGCCGGGCAGAGTAGTTCAAAGGGACGCAGTATGCGCTTGATTACAGCGATCTTTCCACTGCTGGCAATTCCAGTCATCATTTATAATCTGATGTCCCTTGGGGTCGGGGCGGATGTCGAGTATTTCAGCGCTTCGGGGAATACGGTTGCACCACTTCTGGGCCAGTTGCACAGGGTTGTCATGAATATCGGGATGATCGGCGGCGTCGTCTGGGAAGTCACGGCGGGCGACTTTCTGATCGTGCTCTCTATCGGTTTGCTGTTCCTGGAGATTCTGAAGTCCACCAGTACCGGCACGGCCACGATTATCAATCACGCGGTTTCCATGATGCTGTTCATCGTCTGTCTCGTGGAATTCCTGCTTTTCGCAGATTTCGCCACATCCACCTTTTTCATCATCATGGTGATGACACTTCTGGATGTTCTGGCTGGCGTTGTCGTCACCATCATAGCTGCGAGACGGGACTTCGCGGTCGGCGAGGGACTCGCCTGATCAGAGGTCCATCTGACCTGATTACCTATTTGTCTGATTTTTTCGTCAGTATGTCGAGCTGAGCCTGCATGGCGGCCATTTGCGCCTGCATGATGGAAACGGGATCGGTTATATCGATGTCGAGCTCATCATAGTCCGGCGACGCGCTGTCATCGGCATCGTGAGCATTGGATTTTGACCCCGCGCTCACGCCTGGCATCATCATTTTCATCGCCTGCTCGAACATGGCTACATTTCGCTTCGCCTGCTCCTCGAATACGCCGAGAGGCGACATTGGGAAGGCCTTGCCCATTGTCGACCGCCACTTTTCCTGCCGGTCGGCGAAACTGTTCATGCTCATATCAAGCCATGCTGGCAGAACCGATTGCATGCCGTCGCCATAGAACTTAATCAGTTGCCGCAGAAAGTTGGTTGGAAGCGCGCCGTTCCCTTTTGTTTCCTGCTCGAAGATGATCTGAGTAAGGACGGATCGTGTGAGATCTTCTCCCGTCTTTGCGTCGCGCACTTCGAAATCGATTTCCTTGCGCACAAGGTCCGACAAATGGTCAAGCGTCACATAGGTCGACGTCGACGTATCGTAGAGACGCCGATTGGCATACTTCTTGATGACAATGGTATCTGACTTGCTCGACTTCTTGCCCATAGGCCTCACCTAAATTCTGGCCCGAGAGCCCTTACGAATAAACAAAACCAGTCTATACACGAAATATACAATAAAAGTGCTTGTGCGCTGCACAAATTTTAATGCAAGTCCTATACTTTCTAGTAGATGGAGAATGAGGAGACACCATATGACGCGAGTTGCTCTAGTAACCGGCGGGACAAGAGGCATCGGCCGCGCGATTAGCGAAGCGCTGATCGCCAAAGGTTACAAGGTTGCCGCAAATTATGCTGGCAACGATGAAAAAGCGAAGATGTGCGCCGATGAAATCGGCGTGAGTTGCTACAAGTTCGATGTCAGCGATTATGATGCCTGTGCGGAAGGTATCGCCAAAATCGAGGCCGAGCTTGGCCCCATCGATATCGTCGTTAACAATGCTGGCATCACCTGGGACAAGCCGTTCCATAAAATGACCAAGGAGCAGTGGGACCGCGTCATCGATGTTGATCTGACATCGGCCTTCAATGTTACCCGGCTTGTCTGGGAAGGCATGCGGGAACGCAGCTTTGGCCGGGTCATCAACATCTCGTCGATTAATGGTCAGAAAGGCCAGTTCGGCCAGGTGAATTACTCCGCCGCGAAAGCCGGCCTCATAGGCTTCACGAAAGCTCTCGCCCAGGAGGGCGCGCGCAAGGGCGTTACCGTGAATTGCGTCGCCCCGGGTTACATCGACACCGATATGGTGGCCGATGTACCGGAGAACGTACTTGAGGGCATTATTGCAACCATCCCGGTCGGACGTCTCGGCAAGGCCGATGAGATTGGCAGCATGGTCGCCTACCTCTCTGGCGATGAGGCGAGTTTCATCACTGGTGCAACGATGACCGTGAACGGCGCGCAATACATCGCGGGATAAACGGCACAGCGTACCGGTCCGGCGGTTTACCCAAACTGGTTTTTTACGATACGAGCGATCAGCTGGGCATCCTCTTTTCGGGATGACCCAGTTCGCCACGCCATCCCTATGCTCCGTCCGGGAACCTCTTCGGTGAAGGGGCGCACAGTGACGCCTGCCCCCCGGGTGACCCCGGCGTCTGCGGCGATCTTTGGGACGAGTGAGAGACCCAAACCGCCGCCAACCATCTGTATCATGGTTTGCAGCGATGTTGCGGAGACATCGTCCCGGCGCTCAATGCCCGGCATCGTGCAGACTGCTTCTGCATGTCCGCGAAGGCAGTGGCCGTCTTCCAGCAGAAGCACCTGCTCTCCAAGCAGGCTGGAAATGTTCAGATCGTCCGTATCCACCAATTTGTGACCGTTCGGCATCGCCAGCAAAAACTGATCATCCGCGATAATTTCAACATCAATTCCATTTGTCGGCCAGGGCAGTGCAATCAGTGCCGCATCGAGCGTTCGCGACTTCAGTGCAGCGAGCAGTTCGCCGGTTTTATCTTCTCGCAGAAGTAACTTCAGATCCGGGTAGGATTGTCTCAGACGTCTGAGAGTCTTCGGCAGCACGAAAGGTGCGATGGTCGGAATAGCCCCAAGTCGGAAGGGGCCGGCAAGGGGGGCTCCTGCCTGCATGGCTTCAGCCACCAGGTCTTCAGCTTCGGCGAGCACGCGCCTCGCCCGCGCTACGGCAGCTTCTCCCGCTTCGGTAAGCTGTATTGACCGCGGTCCGCGCTCCACCAGCTGCGTGCCGAGAGCTGCTTCAATCTCTTTGATGGCAGCCGACAGCGTCGGCTGTGCAACGAGGCAGGCGTCCGCTGCCCGGGAAAAGGTGCCCTGATCTGCGAGCGCGCAGAGAAACTGCATCTGTCGAATGGTTGGCAAATAGCTCATTCAGCCTGCGATGACCATTAACGTCACGATATGTCCAGTCTGTTTTTCTATCTATAATAACAAGAACGTTTCTTGTCCTGTGAAAGCGAACACCGCATAACCGACCGTCGTGCAATGCGCACGGCACATAGTCTTGATCAGGTTTGCCTTTCATGGAGCTATCCGACCCCGGTCTTGAGAATGACCATATTCGCCTTGAAATATTTGGCGAGGCCGCACGCGGCTTTATCGGAAAATCCGGCGCGATACAGGATATGTGGGACTGGGAACCCCGTATTCCAGGCCGAGGGACGACCTATGACGCCTATTTCGATTATATGATGTCGCAAGTGGACGCCGGGCGCCTTGTCCCCTTTCTCGCCTATCGCAAACCCGATAATGCCTTTGCCGGGGGTGCGGCTTTTATGGACCCGAGCCGTACCCACAGGCGCGTGAATATTGCCAGCACCTGGATTGTCCCGGAAATGCGGGGCACCCACGTCTTCAAGGCAATGCAGGCCGCTTTGATCCGGCGTGCCTTCGATTGGCGCGCACGCCGCATCTCATGGCATGTGGATACGAGGAACCTGCCACTTCGCGGCGCGCTTGAGGGATTGGGCGTTCCCAGCGAAGGCGTGTTGCGTTCCGTTGCGCGTCTCAATAATGGCGAGTGGTCCGACATCGTGGTCCATGCCCTCGTGCAAGATGAAATCAAGGAAGCGGCCGACCGGCTGGAGGCCGCCCTTGAGCCGGTGGATTGATTTCTCCGCCATCCCGTGCTTTAGGGCGCTGAAATTCTGCGCAATCCAATAAGCGCGCCTTGACCGAAATATGGCCGTCTCAGCGAGATAACCGGGAGTTCGGCGAGGCCCCCCGCCCGGCGAAGTGTCGCTCAGCGGGGCAGTTGAGCTTTGTGTCAGAGCCAATGAGCGCTTATCTTTTCCATATGAGAAGATAAGCAAGGAGACGGGCATGTTTGACGCCTTAAGCGACCGCCTTGGCGGGATATTTGACGGTCTGACGGGACGCGGTGCCCTATCCGAGAAAGACGTCTCGGCGGCCTTGCGCGAGATCCGCGTCGCTTTGCTTGAGGCCGATGTCGCTCTGCCCGTCGTCAAGGACTTTATCGGCTCGATCAAGGAAAAGGCCGTTGGCGAGGATGTTATCCGGTCGGTAAAGCCCGGCCAGCAGGTCATTAAGATTGTCCATGACGGTCTGGTTGAGATGCTCGGCGGCGAAAACGCCGACACCTCGCTCCGTGTCGACAGCCCGCCCGCCGTGATCATGATGGCGGGTCTACAGGGCTCCGGTAAGACGACGACCACCGGCAAGCTCGCCAAGTTCCTCTCCGAAAAGCAGAAGAAAAAAGTTCTCCTCGCCAGCCTCGATGTGCGCCGTCCGGCGGCCATGGAACAGCTTGCCATTCTCGCTGGTCAGCTTGGCGACACGGTGAAAGCCCTTCCAATCGTCGAGGGGCAGATGCCTGTGGACATTACCCGTCGGGCCATGAAGGCCGCCGAGATTGGCGGCCATGATGTTCTGATCCTGGACACAGCAGGCCGGACCACGCTCGACGAACAGATGATGGGCGAGGCGTCGGAAATCGCAAAAGTTGCCAATCCGTCGGAAACGCTCCTCGTCGCCGATGCGCTGACCGGACAGGACGCGGTGGAGACCGCTGGCCGGTTCAACGAGCGCCTCAGACTTACAGGCCTGATCCTTACCCGGATGGATGGCGATGGCCGGGGCGGTGCAGCGCTTTCCATGCGCGCGGTTACCGGCCTTCCGATAAAATTCCTCGGCACCGGCGAAAAGCTTGACGGTCTCGACGCCTTCGATGCGAAACGCGTCGCCGGGCGCATTCTCGGGCAGGGGGATATTGTTTCCCTTGTCGAGAAGGCGGCTGAACAGGTCGATCAGGAAAAAGCCGAGCGCATGGCCAAGAAAATGGCCAAGGGACAGTTCGACCTCGACGACATGGCTGAGCAGTTCAAACAGATGCAACGCATGGGCGGCCTTGGCGGGATCATGGGCATGTTGCCCGGTGCGAAAAAGGCCAAGCAGGCAATGGATGCCTCTGGCCTCGACGACAAAGTGCTGAAGCGTCAGGAAGCGATCATTTCTTCCATGACAAGACAGGAGCGCCGCAAGCCTGCCGTCCTCAACGCCTCCCGCCGCAAGCGCATCGCTGCCGGAGCCGGCGTCACCGTGCAGGACGTGAACCGCGTCCTGAAGATGCACAAGCAGATGGCCGGCATGATGAAGAAGATGTCCAAGAAGGGCGGCATGAAAGGCATGATGCAGGCCATGGGACAGGCCGGCGTCTCGCCGGATGATCTCGCCAGAATGGGCGGCGCATCGGGTGGGCAGATGCCTGGCCTCGGCGGCCCGGTTCAACCCAACGGCCTTCCAGGCCTGGGCGGTGGTGGCGGACTCCCCGGATTGGGAGGGGATAAGAAGTAATGTGGCCGCTTATCCCCTGGGGCGAGATCGATTGGTCAGCAACTGCGGCCATGGGTTCAATGCTGATCGCATTAATTGCTGCAGGTTTCACGGTATTCTGGTCGGTAAGGACAGAAAAGAAGATTTTGGAACGGTATAGACAGTCTAACTTCTCGGCATATGCCGATAGTGTCAAACGAGCTGTGTCGGATTATGGAGCGAGCGCCCGCGATTTTCAGAATATGGGTGTTCATCAGTCAAAACCAGCACTCTGGAATAAATACAATACAGCATATACTGACTTAATATTCGTCCTAGGTTCGAACCCAAGCGAACAGCTAGTCAATGCTTTAGATCACATTCACGGACCGCTTAAGCAAAAGAACAATCGCAAAATGGGATACAACACCGACGACAATTCCCCCGATGATCCTGAGCCGCCAGCAGTCACTTCGGAGGAATTATCGGACCGTTTGCTTACTCTAAACACCGAAATCAACAGCATGCTGGATTCTTTGAAGGGCAAGAGAAAATGACTCCCCTCGAACAGCTCGAATCCTATCGTGAGTCCATCGACAATCTCGATGCGATCCTAGTCCACACGCTAGCTGAGCGCTTCAAGGCCACGAAGGCCGTCGGTGTACTGAAGGCTCAAAACGATATGCCGCCGGCTGATAAAGACCGCGAGGCCAAACAGATTGCCCGTCTGCGTTCCCTTGCGGCGATGAGCGATCTCGATCCGGCCTTTGCTGAAAAGTTTCTGAATTTCATCGTTGCGGAGGTCATCCGCCACCATGAACGAATCCGGGACGGACAGATATGATGCCCGCCCCCATCCGCCATTTGAACATCTAGGAGATACCCCATGGCCCTTAAAATCAGGCTCGCCCGCGGCGGGTCGAAAAAACGTCCTTTCTACCGTGTTGTTGTCGCTGATAGCCGCGCGCCCCGCGATGGTCGCTTCATCGAGAAGATCGGCACCTATGATCCTCGTTTGCCGAAGGATTCCGAAGCCCGTGTACAGATCGACGGTGCGAAGGCTGCCGAATGGATCAAGAAAGGCGCGAAGCCCACGGACCGCGTTGGTCGGTTCCTGAACGCGATGACGCTGGAAGGCGAGTCGAGCCCGATCTGGGAGTGGAGCCCATCGAATAATCCGCAGAAAGGCGAGCCCGGCGCGAAAGCCAAAGAGCGCGCGGAAGAGAAAGCCGAGAAGTCCGCCGCTGCCGCTGAGGCTGCTGCTGCTCCAGCTGAAGAGCCCGCCGCAGAAGAAGCGCCTGCCGAGGCAGAAGCTGCTGAAGAAGAGGCTCCCGCTGAAGAGGAAAAAGCTGAGTAGGTTTTTCTGAACCCACGGCTCATCCCGCGTTCAGACACGTCTTGCGAGTGTATCCGCTGTAGCGACAGGAGAAATCCTTATGCAGCGGATACGCTTTTTATCTTTGTGCGCCCTGGTTCTGGCCGGGTTTGTCGCCAGTCCCGAGGCGGAAGCCGACAAACGCGGCTTTCATCAAGGCGGCGCGGAGATCATCCTTTACTCGGATACGAATTTTCGCGGCGAGGCGCGCGTCTATTACGGCGATATTGAGTCGCTGAAATATGACGGTTTCAACAATATCGCTCGCAGCGTTGAAATTCGCGGCGGAGCCTGGACCCTCTGCGAGCATAGCAGTGGCCGCGGGCGGTGCCGCACCATCGATTACTCCATTCCCTACCTCGATGATATCGGCCTCGATTGCAAACTCACTTCATTCTATCAGGCCGGATATGGCGGCGGGAAAAGAGGCGGCGGCTTCCAGCAGAGCGCTTTCCCGGTGACCCTTTTCACCAGAGATGATTTCAGGGGCCGGGCGGTTGGCATTGATGGGCCGACCAATCTCCGTGACATCGGCTTCAACAATGATGCGGACTCCATTCTTGTTGACTTTGGCAGCTGGATTGTCTGCACGAAAAGCGACCTTCGGGGCCGCTGCGAGGTGCTGGGCCGCTCGGTTCGCAATCTCGACCGCCTTGACCTCGGCGAGAAAATCTCGTCCATCGCGCCTTATCAGGGCGGGCGGTTCTAAGAGGCAAACTTGGCGGCAGGTGAAGACAGTCTGGTAGTGGTGGCGGTGATCCTTGGTGCCCATGGGGTGCGCGGGGATCTCCGTGTAAAGACTTTCACCGAATTCCCGGAAGATGCACTGTCCTATGGCCCGCTAATAGGGAAGGACGGCGTTGCGCTCGTCGAGCCGGTAAAAGTGCGCCCGGCGAAAGACCATTTTATCGTCACCCCGAAGTCGCCCCGCCAGAAAGAAGAGTGGGATGCCATGAAAGGCACGCTCCTTCATGTGCCGAGGTCCGAACTCCCCGAGCCCGAAGGAGACGAGATCTATGTCGAGGATTTGATTGGTCTCAAAGTGATCAATCCTGAGAAGCAGATTCTTGGTACCGTAAAAGCCGTGCAGAATTATGGTGCCGGTGACCTGATCGAAGTAGAACCGGAAGCAGGGGCCAAGACTGTCCTCGTGCCATTCACTGAGGAAGATGTGCCCGACATTGATCTTTCATCGGGCAGGGTGGTTGTCGCAACATTCGATCTTTGGACGGAAGGTTCGGACGACGAGGTAGACTAGTCCTTCATCTGCTCTTCGAGCCACTCCTTCTCAAGGCCCGGTCGGCCACGCCTGACGAGCCACATCACACCGATAAGATCCACGATTCCCGCTCCAGCACGGCCGAGGAAGCCGTACTTCGATGTTCCAGAAAGGCGAGGCCGATCGTTCACGGGCTCCTCGATCACGGCCCAGCCCGCCCGTTTCACCAATGCCGGCAGGAACCGGTGCATCGATTCAAAATAGGGCAGTTCGCGAAAGGCCTCTGCACGGATGAGTTTCCAGCCGCATCCTGAATCTGTCACATCATCCTTGAGGGCAAAGCGGCGAATGCCGTTTGCGATCCGCGACTGTATCCATTTGAAGCCGCTATCATTGCGTGATAGCCGCCGACCCGCAATGAGGCCGAGCCGGGCCGGATTGGTGCCAATATCGATATTTTCAAAGTCATTCGCGGCGAGATGCGCGTCCCAGACCCGGCGCGTATCTGCTGGATCATTCTGCCCATCGCCATCGAGCAGTTGCACCCAATCCCCCCGCACATGCTTCAGCCCCGTACGCAATGCGGCGGACTTACCCGCCCTGTAGATATGGGTGACGACAATTAGACTGTCCGGCCATTTTCCGAGCGCGGCCTTCAGTTCTTCCGCCGTTTTATCGGTGGAGGCGTCGTTTACGGCGATTACCTCGAACGCGAGCCCGCCCAGAAGCTCATGCACCTCATTGAGGACCGGCAGGGCATTGCCTTCCTCATTATGCAACGGGATCAGGACAGAAAGATCAGGCGCAGGCTTACTCACCCCAGCGGCGTTTCATGGGCAAGCAGGGAGTGTCAAGTTTGACGAGCTGTTTGATCGCGCCCTGGAAGCGACTGGCCGGTAACTGTCTCAGGTGAATACGTCTGATGACGCAACGCCGTAAGGATCGTTTCCGTAAGTGTTCGCTCCATCTGTGCCGCGCTGGCAGAAGAAATACAGAAGAATCAAACCAATGATTGGGATCAGTCCGATCAATATTAGCCAACCTGATTTATCGGTGTC
The DNA here is from genome assembly GCA_039196965.1 of Pseudomonadota bacterium. GTDB lineage: Bacteria > Pseudomonadota > Alphaproteobacteria > Caulobacterales > Hyphomonadaceae > CALLCD01. Next base: position 87,781 of record JBCCUK010000013.1, read on the forward strand.
GTGCAGACGTCGCACGCCTATGGAAATCGACGGTATGATCGCCGCCAGATAGAAGGCGAGAATGGCGATGCCGAAAATTGCGCCGAGAATCGGAATGCTCGACAGGATTGTGCCGAGCGTCAGAACGATCACGTAAAGTGCCACGAGCATCAGATAAGCCCACCAATACTCCGCTCTCGACGATCTTCCCTGAAAGTCGAAAGCTCTCTTCCAAAAGAGTACAGATGCATCAACAAAACTAATCATGGGTCCCCTCCCTTCTGATTCAGTTGTGTATGGCATAAGTGACACATGTAAACGGAGTATGGCCAGCACGCTTAAAAGCTGATGTCTCGCGTTTTCCGCAAGCGCGCAGGGCGAATAGACACAACCAGACTTCGAGCGTGGAGACAAATGAATGACATTCGCTGCAACGGTCATCACCCTCTATCCAGAAGCCTTCCCCGGCCCTCTAGGCGTTTCCATTCTGAAACGGGGATTGGAGAAGGAACTCTGGTCGCTTGATACAATGGATCTCCGGGAGTTCGGCGAGGGCAAGCACCGCAAGGTGGATGACACACCTGCTGGCGGGGGAGCCGGGCTGGTGCTCCGCGCGGACATTGCCGCTGCCGCGATTGACGCCGTGGAGCGGTCCGATCGGCCAATCCTTTTCCCGAGTCCACGAGGGAAACCGTTCACACAAGCGCGCGCTCAAGAGCTGGCGTCAGGACCCGGCGCGGTCTTTCTCTGTGGCCGGTTTGAGGGTCTAGACCAACGTGTGATCGAAGGGCGCGGCCTTGAAGAAGTATCGCTTGGGGACTTTGTACTCGCTGGCGGAGAAGTGGCCGCGCAAGCGATGATCGAGGCGACGGTCCGCCTCCTCCCGGGCATCGCAGGAAATGAAGCCTCTCTCGATGAGGAGAGCTTCGAAAACGGTCTTCTGGAACATCCGCAGTATACGAGCCCAAGGCTTTGGGAAGACAGGGAAATTCCGTCTGTTCTTCTCTCCGGAAACCACAAAGCCGTCGCCGAATGGCGCCTTGAACGCAGTAAGGCGTTGACACGGGACGTTAGACCCGATTTATGGGCCGCTTACCCGCACAACGTGCCTGTAAAAACGCCCCCAGTACGAGCGTCGGAGACGGACGATGAATGTAATTGAGCAGCTTGAAGCCGAGGAAGTGGCCCGCGTCACCGACGGCAAATCCATTCCGGAATTCTCCCCCGGTGACACTCTGTCTGTGAATGTGCGCATCCGCGAGGGTGAGCGCGAGCGTGTTCAGCGCTATGAAGGCGTCTGCATTTCCCGGTCCGGCAAGGGCATCAATGAAAGCTTCACGGTCCGCAAGATTTCTTTCGGCGAGGGCGTTGAGCGTGTTTTCCCGGTTGTCTCTCCGATGATCGAGAGCATCGAAGTGAAGCGCAAAGGTAAGGTGCGCCGCGCCAAGCTTTACTATCTTCGTGATCGCCGCGGTAAGTCTGCTCGCATCGCCGAGCGCACCACGGGCCGCGGTATTGAGACAGTTGAAATCGCCGTCTCTAAGACCGAGCGAAAGCGTCAGAAGGCTGCTGAAAAGCAGGCACGGAAAGAACGCGCTGCTGCTGAGCGCGAGGCTGCTGCCAAAGCGAAGGCAGAAGCAGAGGCAGCGGAAGCTGCAGCCAAGGCTGCTGAGGAAGCCGCTGCTGCCGCAGAAGAGAGCGCACCGGAAGGCGACGCGGAAGCATAGATCTTTCCTGCCAATCGCGGATTAGAAAGAAGCCCTGCCCATATGGCGGGGCTTTTTTCTGGTCTGATGTCGAAATGGCCGACTTTCAATCCTCTCCCAGATGAGCCAGCTTTTTGGTTCAGAATTATTGGAGAGATGAAATGCAATATGCGCTGATGTTCTATGAAAATCCGTCGGAATTCGCCAAACGGGCGGACTCACCGGAAACAGAAGCGTACTGGGCAAGTTGGACGGCGTATTCACAAGCCGCACGTGAGTCCGGTGTGCTTCAGGGCGGGCAAGCTTTACAGCCACCCGGCATGTCAACGGCGGTTCGCCTGAAATCAGGGGCTAGGAGCGTTCAGGATGGACCAATCGCGGACACCAAGGAGCAGCTTGGCGGGTTCTTCATCATCGATGTTCCGGATCTTGATGCCGCGCTGGATTGGGCATCCAAGGCTCCTTGTGCCGAGCATGGCGGCGTGGAAGTGCGACCCATTATGAACGGCCCTTCCGGTTAAACTGTGGAACCGGCGCGCCATATTGCAGAGCAGGCAGCGCGCCGGTCCTATGGCCGACTGGTGGCCTGGCTGGCGTCCCAGTTCAGGGATATTACCCTGGCTGAGGACGCCGTGGCCGAGGCTTTTGCCAAGGCACTCTCTCATTGGCCGGATACCGGAGTGCCGGACAATCCCGAAGGCTGGCTCGCGACAGTTGCCCGTCGGGAAATCCTGCAACATCGAAGCCGGGCGGGAAGATTCGAGGCCGCTGTGCCCTTTCTGAAACTCATAGCGGAGGAGCGACAGGCAGACTCTGAGCCCGATTGGCCCGATGATCGCCTAAAGCTCATGTTCGCCTGCACCCATCCCGCCATCGATCCCACGATGCACACGCCGCTTATCCTTCAGACCATACTCGGTTTTAGTGCAGAGGATATTGGATCGGCCTTTTGTGTAGCACCAACCTCGATGGGGCAGCGGCTGGTTCGTACGAAGAGAAAGATCATACAGGCGGGGATCGGCCTTTCCGTTCCCGATAGCAGCGAATTGCCGGGGCGCTTGGGGGCTATACTTGACGCAATCTACGCGGCGTTTGGCTTGTCCTGGAGTGATCCGGCCTCCGAAAACGCTCGCGATGTCAGCGAGGAGGCAATCTGGCTTGCCCGCCTTGTTGACGGATTGTTGCCGGGACGGGCCGAGGTTCTTGGACTGCTGGCGCTTATGCTCTTTTCCCATTCTCGCAGATCGGCGCGGCGATCTCCTGAGGGAGACTTCGTGCCCCTGTCCGAGCAGGATCCGGATGTATGGAACAAAGATATGATCATGGAAGCGGGGGCGTGCCTCAATATTGCCGTATCGATCCAGCCGGTTGGCCGGTATCAGCTTGAAGCGGCAATTCAGGCTATCCATGCGGGCCGGGCGCAGTTCGGTGAACCGGACTGGCAGACAATTGCCGGGCTTTATGACCGGTTGTGGGAGATCCATCCGACCATAGCGGTTTTTCTGGGGCGCGCCATGGCCATATCGGAGATACAGGGTGCGGGAACTGGACTCAATTTGCTCGATGAGCTGCCGGAAAGTCAGATAAGCGCCCATCAGCCATATTGGGCAAGCCGGGCGGAGCTGTTGAGGCGGTGCGGCGATAACGATGGGGCACAAGCGGCCTATCTGAAAGCGATAGGGCTTTCGGACGATCCAGCCACCAGGCGATTTCTTCAATCTCGGGTACAAATCTTAGTTGAAAATGACTCATAGAAGAACTTGAAAGCCGAACGCATTTTTTACATATAACACGCAATAAAATTTCCTTCAGAACGCATATAAGTGAGATGTCAGGCAAAACTCTCTACGATAAGATCTGGGACGCCCATCTCGTCGATCTCGACGCGGCCACGGGCGAAGCGATGATCTATATAGATCTGCACCTTATCCATGAGGTGACGACACCCCAGGCATTTGCCGGACTAAAAGCGGCGGGGCGCAAGGTTCGACGGCCCGACCTGACCCTTGCCACGGCGGACCACAACACGCCGACGGAAAACCAGCTTGCGGGCCTTGACGGCGTTACGGACGATGCAGCGCGCAATCAGCTTGCGTTGCTGACAAAGAATGTTGCTGAACATGGCATCGAGTTCTTTCCCATGGGCCATATCAATAATGGCATTGTCCATGTGGTCGGTCCTGAACAGGGGCGCACGCAGCCGGGCATGACCATTGTTTGCGGTGATAGCCACACCTCAACCCATGGTGCCTTCGGTGCCCTCGCCCATGGAATCGGGACCTCGGAAGTCGAGCACGTTCTTGCCACCCAGACCCTGCGCGCCCGCAAGATGAAGAATATGGCGGTCGAGTTTGAAGGCCCGCTTCAGCCCGGCGTCACCGCAAAGGACATGGCGCTGCACCTGATCGCCGTGATCGGAACCGCTGGCGGGACCGGATGCGTGATGGAGTATTGCGGTGAGGCCGTACGCGGCCTTTCCATGGAAGGGCGGATGACGCTCTGCAACCTGTCCATTGAGGGTGGGGCTCGAGCTGGCCTCGTTGCGCCGGACCAGACGACCTTTGATTATATGAAGGGCCGCCCGGCGGCTCCTAAGGCTGGCGGCTGGGAAATGGCCCAGGCTTACTGGGAGACACTCTACTCCGATGACGACGCGGGCTGGGACGAGGTGATCCGTATCCGTTCAGCCGACATCGAACCGACAGTGACATGGGGCACGAGCCCGGAGCAGGCCATCCCCCTGTCCGGCAAGATTCCATCCCCTGATCAGTTTGCCGATCCGGTCAAGCGTGCTGCCTGCGAACGCGCCCTCGAATATATGGGACTTGAGGCAGGCAGGGATATCGCCGGCACGCCGGTCCAGCGGGTCTTCATCGGGTCTTGCACCAATTCCCGCATCGAAGATCTGCGCGCCGCTGCCGAAGTGGCCAAGAGCGGCCGTGTCGCTGAGGGTGTTCGTGCGCTCGTGGTGCCGGGTTCGGGTCTTGTCCGCGCTCAAGCCGAAGCCGAGGGGCTTGATTATGTGTTTCGCGAGGCCGGGTTTGAATGGCGCGAGCCCGGCTGCTCCATGTGCCTTGGGATGAACCCGGATATCTTAAGTCCCGGTGAGCGCTGCGCCTCGACCTCGAACCGCAATTTCGAAGGCCGTCAGGGTCGCGGCGGACGTACCCACCTCATGAGCCCGGTCCTCGCCGCCCGCGCCGCCGTTACGGGCGTGATTGGGTGAACCTTCAAAACTGGACACCACGAGAGCGCCCGGCACCTTATACTTTAGCAGGGCAGTATTCGCAGCTCGAATTGCTGGATTGGTCCCACCATGGGTCCGGTCTTTTTGCGGCTGTTGGCGGCGATGCAAATGCCGACCTCTGGACCTACATGCCGGTCGGGCCATTTTCTGATGAGAGCCAGTTCGAGCGCGAATTTCAAGCCATCAGAGAATCCCGCGATTGGGTAACCCTCGTTATCCGAAGTGCAGCCACGCAGAATATTCTCGGTATGGCGAGCTATATGCGCATCCGCCCTGAACATGGCAGCGTCGAAGTCGGGTGCGTCACTTTCGGACCTGATCTGAAGCGCACGCGTGAGGCCACCGACGCCATGTTTCTGATGGCTCAATATGCTTTTGATAACCTTGGTTATCGCCGGTATGAATGGAAGTGCAATGATGCAAATCAAGCCTCGAAGCGCGCCGCTCTCCGGCTCGGGTTTTCAGTTGAGGGCATTTTTCGAAACGATATGGTGGTTAGAGGCGTTAGCCGGGATACGGCCTGGTATTCGATCACGGATGAAGAGTGGCCCACTGTGAATCATGCTCTTCAGGCATGGCTGGCCCCGGCCAATTTCGATCCGGACGGAAATCAGAGACTGTCACTGGCGGCTATTCGCGAAAGGGAGGCCGTGGCTAAATAGGCGGAGTATCTGTTTACGGAGAAAAACAGTGATCCGCCTTTGCCTAATGCTTCTGACCTTCTTTGCATTCGGACTTTCAGGCCAGGCCGGTGAAGCCGATGTTCTCTCCGCGACGATCCGGCTTGACGCTGGCGGGACCTATACGATCAGTGTCGAGGTCGAACATGCCGACGATGGCTGGGATCATTATGCCGATGCATGGGAAGTGCTCGCCCCGGATAGAACGCTTATCGCGAGGCGCGTCCTTGCCCACCCTCATGTAAACGAGCAGCCCTTCATCCGATCTCTGTCCGGCATTGAAATTCCGGACGGTGTGGATCTGGTCACCCTGCGTGCCCGTGATCTGGTCCACGGATATGGCGGCAAGGAAATGACACTCGAAGTGCCATCTAAATAGATGTACCGTTGCCAAGCCTATCCGATTGGTTAATGGTGCGCCGTCTTCTTGAAGGAAGGGGACGCATAATGCTTTCAAAGCTATATTAATAGGGATGATGGAGCCATGAAAAAACTGATCGCCTTAACTGCTATGTTTGCTGTTACAGCCGCACCGGCCTCTGCAGCCAAAACCACGATTGAATTTGTTCCCGATGATGGCCCGACCGTAGTCATGACTTTCGATGATGAAACCGGCATGGCGACTGACGCCGAAGGCAATTCCATGCCCTTCACCTATGATGAAGAGGCTGCCACTATTTGCGGGCAGGGTCCCGATGGCGAGCTTTGTGCCACATTCGCTGATACCAGTCAGGAACCAGCTGTTGGCGTGAGCTCAGCCTACACAACCAATATCGGCTCCAGCGGTACAGCTACGATCACTGCAATTGAGGTGCCCGCCGCACCGTCAGGCTCTTGATCACCGCACTCGATCATTTTGTATTGATCTGCCCCGACCTCCAAGCCGGGGCAGATACTTATCAGCGTCTGCTAGGCCGGAAACCGGATTGGGTGAGCGAGCCCGATGGTGGCGCGGCAACGGCGCTGTTCCGGGTCGACAACACAGCTCTGGAACTCATCGCACCTGCCGGTGACGGTGAGATCGGCGACCGCCTGCGTGAACTGCTCGATGCGCATGGACCGAAACTGACGAGTCTCGCCTTTGCCTCCGACAGCATTTGCGCGGACCGCGAAGTGTTTGCTCGCCGTGGCCTGTCTCCGTCCGGTTTTTCCGATGGGGAAAGTGTCGATACGCTTTCAGGTGAAAAATGTCATTGGAGCCGGTTCCGCTGCGATGATGCGGCGTGCGCTGGTCTGAAAACATTTATACTCCAACGCGACGCTGAACTGGTTATTGCCGAGCCTTCCGATGAAGGCACCGTTCACGCCCTCGATCATATCGTGATCTTTACGCCGAACCCGGACCGCGCCCTCGCCCTTTACGGCACACGGCTGGGCCTTGACTTCCGTCTCGACCGCACAGCTGAGCAATGGAAGACACGCTTTCTATTTTTCCGGACAGGCGGTCTGATATTTGAGGTCGTCCACCGGCTGGATAAGGATCAAGACCCTGCCGGGGCGGACAAGATTTGGGGACTGACCTGGACCGTGGACAATCTTGAAGCTGCTCATCAAAGACTGTCCTCCAACGGGTTTGATATCTCTGAAATTCGTGCCGGCCGGAAGCCCGGAAGCCGGGTATTCACGGTTCGCGATGGCACGCTTGACGTTCCAACGCTTTTCATTGCCCACGAGCCTCGGTAAAAGCCTCCCATGAAGGCGTTTAAGGCATTGACCAGCACAGCGGCACCGCTCCTTGAGGGCGGCCGGCCGATGGCGAATGTCGATACGGATATGATCATTCCAAAACAGTTCCTGAAAACGACGGAACGGACAGGTCTGTCGAAGGGGCTCTTCTTCGAGCTGAAGACCCATGAGGACGGTTCGCCCAATCCGGACTTTGTTCTCAACAAGCAGGCGTTTCAGAAAGCGGGCATTCTGATTGCCGGGGAGAATTTCGGGTGTGGATCGTCCCGTGAGCACGCGCCCTGGGCTTTGCTGGACCAGGGGATCACCTGCGTGATCGCGCCGGGATTTGCCGATATCTTTCATAATAACTGCTACAAGAATGGCATTCTTCCGATCTCCCTTCCGATCGATGTGATCGACTCCCTTGTGGATCAGGCCGGTGGGGCAAATCACCTTTTCAGCGTGGATCTGGAAGCCCAGACCGTTACAGCGCCGGATGGGTCCGTTCACACGTTCGAGATCGATCCAGGCCGCAAGGCTAACCTGATCGCCGGGCTCGATGAAATCGGCCAAAGCCTGACGAGGGCAGAGTCGATTGATCGGTTCGAGGAAGAACGGGCGCTCTCCAAACCCTGGATGATACGGCAGTGATACGCTCTGGCAGCATATTCGTCGGCTTGCTCTGCATGGCGCTCGCCGGCTGTGTTGATGGACAATCCTTGCCGGCTCCGCTGGAGAGAACCGATGCCGGGGCGATCCGTGATCCGGTATCCGGTGCCGAGATTGATATGCGTCTCGGCGAGACAGTCGATCTGCTCCTCACGTCAAATCCGACGACGGGATACTTTTGGTACGTCACCAGAAATGAGGGCGGCACCGTCGTTTCGGTGAGTGACACCTATACTGCCGATCCGGCACCTGAAGGGCTCGTTGGCAGTGGCGGTGTTCAGCTCTTCATCTTCGAGGCAGTGGCTATTGGTGATGGTGATCTCACCTTGTCCTACCAGAGAAGCGAGGACGATGTTGCCGACACGATCGATCTTCGGATCACGGTTTCGCAGTAATCGAACCTTCCTTTCTTAACCCTCGTCCCCTAAATCTGTTGGCGGCGGCAGCTGCGGCGCTCGGCGCGGGATTTTTATTCCAGCGACCTTACATTACCATCAGGGAACTGTCCCTGGCCGGGATCGTGGTCCCGGACACACGGTGCCCACCTAGCTTGCTGGGTCGATGGGAATGAACATGCCCGCACGGCGGACCTTGCGGTTGTCGTCATTTTTCTGTCTTGCAATCTTATTATTTTAACCTTTGGGTAGGATAAATTAAATCGTCGACAGAAACGAGGTTGGCCGTGGAGCACGGGACCAAAACGGAAATACGATCTTTGTTGCGCGATATTCGCGCCGAAGCGGCTGCTCGCGATCCGGATGCCAGTGAAAAACTGGCCGATGTCTTTCCGAAGAAACTGTTTGATCGATATGGCCCCATCGTTGCCGGATATTGCTCCGTAAACGATGAAATCTGCCCACAGGAACTGATGCAGCGCCTCGCTTACTTCGGCGCTGCGCTGTGCCTGCCGCGCGTAAATGACGACGATACGCTGAGCTTTCACTTCTGGGAGCCGGGCGAACCCCTGGTCGAAGGCCGGTTCGGCCTGAAAGAGCCTGCGGCTGATGCGCCACTTGCGGAGCCAACCCTGATACTGGTGCCTCTGCTGGGCTTTGACGGCAATGGGACGCGGATCGGTTATGGCAAAGGGCATTATGACCGGGCACTAACGAAGCTGCGTGAGAAGGGACGGATCTTTGCCTGCGGCCTCGGATACAAAGCCCAGATGATGGAAGATCTTCCCGTCGAACCCCATGACCAGCCGCTCGACTGGGCTGTTACAGAACAGGGGTCGGTACCGCTCTTCATGATGCGAGCCATGGCGAGTTAGGCTTTCAATTGGGGGGATAGCCTAAGAACTATCCCACGCTTTGAGCGCGGTTCGAAGCTCCACTTTCAAGGCTCCGTGGATGACGGAGAGTTCTGTACTCATCCCCCTCGGGACTATCTGTGGCAGGAGGATTGGTGCGGGCTCGCGGGCGACGCGCATTATCCGTAGACGGTGGGCCAAGCGCTTTGCA
>JBCCUK010000014.1:0-91118 GCA_039196965.1 Pseudomonadota bacterium
AATGGAGGCGGATAGATTGTGGTTTTTTATTTGTTCCCCGCGTCGGCCTGCGGCCTTGCGATGGAACGCGCTCAAGGCTGCTCTTTTTAATTGTTCCCCGCGTCGGCCTGCGGCCTCGCGATGGAACGCGCTCAAGGCTGCTGATCTCTCTCATTTTGTCATCCCGGACGAGCGAAGCGAGATCCGGGACCCATCAGAGCGCTCGGAAATTGATCCCAGGGATCAATTTCAGCGAAGATGGCCACGGCAGTGGCGGATGAACAGTGCTCCAAATCCCTGGGTCCCGGCTCTGCGCCCTCGGGGCTTGGCCGGGATGACAGTATTAGGCCGGCCTGCTCTCAATGCTTTTCAAAGACGGGTCCCCGGCCGCAGGCGGCCGAGGATGACAAGTTACACATCGATAAGAGAATTGGCAGCCTTGAGCGGGTTCCATGTTTTCGCTTCGCGAAAACGGGAACAACTAAAAATGAGACTCTCAGATTCCGCGCGCTGAGAGTCCTAGACTCTCATGAGCGTTTTACAGGCGGCCATTCGCCCGTTGCAAAGAGAACATCCAAGTCCCGCTCCGCGCTGCAGGCCCTACATAGATTTCGTGGGAGCATGCCCTCAGCACCTGCATACTAGCCTTTCCCGTCCCAGCAGCTAGGGTTGCAACCAAAAGACGACATAGGGGGAAACGTGACCGGGGCAGAACTGACGCTTACACTGACAAGCTGCGTGGCGTTCATGGCCCTCGTGGCCATTGTTTCTTATTTTTATACACGCGGTGAAACAAAGTCGAAGGATGGGTACTTTCTCGCCGGGCGAAACCTCGGCGGCATATTCATCGCCGGATCCCTCTTGCTCACTAACCTCTCGGCGGAGCAGCTAATCGGTCTCAACGGATCGGCCTACAAATTCAATATGTCTTCCATGGCCTGGGAAGTGACGGCCGCGGTCTCCACGGTTGCTATGGCGATGATCTTCCTGCCGCGCTATCTCGCCGGCGCATTCACCACTCTGCCTGAATTCCTTCGCAGCCGGTTTGACGAAGGCGTTCAGAGACTGTCGGTCCTTCTGTTCCTTATGGGCTACGGCCTCGTAACCATTCCATCTGTTCTTTATTCCGGATCAATCGCAGTAATACGGCTTTTCGACATACCGACGCTTTTGAACGTCGGCCAGTTTGAAGCCCTAATAATCACGGTACTGACGATTGGATGTATCGGTTCGGTATATGCCGTATTTGGAGGACTGAAAGCCGTAGCCGTATCCGACACGCTGAATGGCGTCGGGCTTCTGATTGTCGGCGCGCTCGTGCCGGTCCTGGGGCTCGTAGCCCTCGGATCAGGGGACTTTCTCAAGGGGCTATCAACGATCCTCACCGAGCATCCGGAAAAGCTGAACGCCATAGGCGATGAAACCGCGCCGACGCCTTTCGGGACATTGTTCACGGGCATGATCTTCGCCAATCTATTTTATTGGTGCACGAACCAATATGTCATTCAGAGAACACTGGCGGCACGTAATTTGGCCGAAGGACAGAAAGGCGTTCTGTTTTCGGGCTTCTTCAAGCTGCTCGTACCGCTCTTTATGATGATACCGGGGATCATCGCCTTCCACCTCTATGGGCCGGGGCTCACAACCTTTGATGAAGCCTACCCTGCCTTGATCCGCGATGTCTTCCCGATCTGGATGATGGGCTTCTTTCTGGCGGTGCTGTTTGGCGCGGTGTTCTCCTCTTTCAACTCTCTGCTCAATAGCGCGGCGACCATGTTCACGCTCGATATCTATGCACCACTGCGCGGAGGCGCGGTGAGCGAGACAGAAACGGTCAGAGTGGCGATGGTGGCCAGCGTGGTGATCGCGTTGTTCTCGTTTTTAGTGGCACCACTGCTCTGGTTCGCTCCCGAAGGGCTATGGCAGATCATTCGCATTTTTACTGGCTTTTATAATATCCCCATGATCGCCATCGTCATGGTGGGCCTGTTCACGCGGCGCACGCCGGCGATTGGGGCGAAGCTGGTTATCGGTTTCCATCTCATCGCCTATGGGCTCCTGAAATTTGCGTTCGCGGATATCGTGACCCTGCACTTCTTGCATCTCTATGCGATCCTGTTCGCGGTGGAGGTCGGCATCATGCTGGCAGCGGGTTGGCTCGCGCCGCGAGACGTCGCCTGGACCTTCGAGCGGAAGGAGATGGTCGACCTCACGCCCTGGCGGTTTGCGCGGCCTGTTGCGGTGACACTGCTCGCCTGCGTTGTTGCACTCTATGTCTGCTTTTCGCCGATCGGTCTTTCAGGTGGGAATCCGGGGCCGATGATGGTCACTGCCTTGCTGATTCTCGTCGGAATCAGCGCTCTCTCCTGGGTGCAAAATAGTCTGAAATTCAATCGTCAGCTTGCGAACTAATCGCACTCTCAGAATGAAATTTGGCCTAAGCCTTGTTTTTTATAGGTATTGATTATTCCTATATGTGCAAAGATTAAAATCAATTTGCCCAATATGTTTGTCCGCTCTAATTCTGGCGCGTGGATGGCTAGTGCCACATTGAAAGGAGACAAAAAATGGACGGATCGGATCTGGGTAAATGCCCGTTTTCTCACAACCAGAAACCCACCGGTAATACCGCCAATCAGCGTTGGTGGCCCAATCAGCTGAACCTGAAAATCCTCAGCCAGAATTCAGACAAGGTCGACCCAATGGGTGAGGCCTTCGACTATGCCGAGGACTTCAAGAAACTCGACTATGTGGCACTGAAGGAAGACCTGAAATCCCTGATGACGGATTCCCAGGAATGGTGGCCTGCAGACTATGGAAATTATGTCGGCCTGTTCGTACGTATGGCCTGGCACAGCGCCGGCACTTACCGGACATTCGATGGCCGCGGAGGCGCGCGCAGCGGAACCCAGCGTTTCGCGCCGCTGAACTCCTGGCCGGACAATGGTAACCTCGACAAGGCCCGCCGCCTGCTTTGGCCGATCAAACAGAAATACGGCAAGCAGATTTCCTGGGCGGATCTGATGATCCTGGCAGGTAATGTCGGCATGGAAGTATGTGGTCTAAAGACCTTTGGCTTTGCCGGTGGACGCGAAGATGTCTGGGAGCCAGAAGAGGATATTTACTGGGGGCCGGAAACAGAATGGCTGGCCGACCAGCGCTATTCCGGTGACCGGGAGCTCGCAAGTCCCCTCGGCGCGGTGCAGATGGGCCTGATCTACGTCAATCCGGAAGGCCCGAATGGCAATCCTGATCCCCTGAAATCCGCCTTTGACATTCGCGATACTTTTGCTCGCATGGCTATGAACGATTATGAGACCGTTGCGCTCGTCGCCGGTGGTCACACGTTCGGTAAAGGCCACGGTGCCGGATCTGAAGATCTGGTGGGCAATGAGCCGGAAGGTGCCACGATTGAGAATATGGGCCTCGGCTGGATCAACAGCCATGGTAGCGGCAAGGGCGACGATACGACCACTGCTGGCTTTGAAGGCGCATGGACGCCAACACCGGACCAGTGGAACATGGAGTATTTCGAGGTTCTGCTTGGCTATGAGTGGGAACAGGTGACAAGCCCGTCCGGCCACGTGCAGTGGCAGCCAAAACCTGGCCAGGGCGCTCCGGAAGCACCAATGGCCCATGATCCATCGAAGACACAGCCATTGATGATGACAACGGCGGATATGGCGCTGAAACTCTTCCCCGACTATGCGAAGATTTCACAGCACTTCCTCGATAATCCGGATGAGTTTGCCGATGCCTATGCTCGCGCATGGTTCAAGCTGACCCACCGGGATATGGGACCGAAATCCCGCTATATCGGACCGGAAGTCCCGGAAGAAGAACTGATCTGGCAGGACCCTGTCCCGGCTGTCGACCATGAATTGATCGGCGACGCAGAGATTGCCGAGTTGAAAGGTCAGATTCTCGCTTCTGGACTGAGCGTCTCACAGCTGGTCAAAACCGCTTGGGCGTCTGCATCCACCTTCCGTGGATCGGATCTTCGCGGCGGAGCCAATGGCAGCCGTATTCGTCTCGCTCCGCAAAAGGATTGGGACGTTAACGAGAAAGCGGGTGTTGCGGACGTCATTGCGAAACTGGAAGAGATCCGGGCCAATTACAGCAAGCCTGTGTCTTTGGCCGACCTGATTGTCCTCGGCGGTTCTGCAGCTGTGGAAAAAGCCGCAAGCGATGCCGGACATAACATTACTGTTCCATTCGCGCCGGGCCGTACTGACGCCACCCAGGAGCAGACAGATGTGGAATCCTTCGCTGTTCTCGAACCGAAAGCCGACGGCTTCGTAAACTATCAGCGTGGCGGCCATGTCCGCTCGACGGAAGAGCTTCTGGTGGATCGCGCTCAGCTGCTGACACTGACAGCACCTGAAATGACGGTTCTCGTTGGCGGACTTCGCGCGCTGGACACGAATACTGACGGGTCCAAGACCGGCATACTGACGGACCGGCCCGGAATGCTCACCAATGACTTCTTCGTAAATCTGCTGAGCATGGCGTATAGCTGGTCAGGCGTGAATGGCAGCGAAGAGCTGTTCGAGGCCAAGGACACGTCCGGCAATGCGGTTTGGACCGGCACCCGGGCAGATCTGGTATTCGGATCGAACTCGATCCTCAGGTCAATCTCCGAAGTCTATGCCAGCGACAGTTCCGGCGTGAAGTTCGCAAAAGACTTCGTCTCTGCCTGGACCAAGGTGATGAACCTCGATCGCTTCGACCTGGACGCATAAGCGGAGTTTCGAGGCGGAAACGCCCCGGCTACAATCATAAGGCGGCATCTCGATCATATGCGAGATGCCGCTTTTTGTTTGACCGTTGCCATGGTAATCGGCCAAAAAATCGGATTTCCGACGACCTTCCGCAGAAGCTGGCCCGTAAAGCCGGTATCATCTTGGGCAAATTTCTTCAGGATTTTGATATTCAATGTTGATGGCACTTCGCAAATCCGGATGGTCGGGCCGCGTCCGATCCGGATCGGCCCCCTTTTCCCAGTCCCTGAAGGTGAAAGTTTGGCCGACGGACATCGACATCTTCATGCATATGACCAATACGCGCTATCTCGATGTCATGACGCTTTCCACGAATATCCTCATGAGCAAGGCGGGCCTCGAAAAGGATTTGCATCACCTCGGAGCGCATATGAAACAGATCTATTCCGATCTTGATGTGTATTCGATGCTGCGAATGTTCCAGAGCTATACAATTGAGAGCAAGATTTCCGGGGCCGACAATGGGCTAATCGCCTTCTCCCACACATTCAGACGTGGAAAGAAGATCAATGGCCGGGGCGACCTGCTATTCTCAATCGCGGAGAAGGATGCGCCGAAAGCCGCTATCGACAGGTCGAAGTTCCTTCCCGACACCATCCCTCCATTGCCGGAAAATATGCGTGACTGGCTCGGCCGAGACCGGTTGAACCCGCCCGTCAACGAATAGTTCTTTCTAGCTGACGCTCGCTGCCAGGGCTCTTCCCTCGGGCAAATCACCCTGAAGCGACTTCGCAACGCGATAGGCTGATGAGATCGCGCCCTCGTGCAAGCCGTTTCCAAGCCAGGCTCCGCAGAACCATGTTTGCTGTTGGCCATTCATCTGCCAGATATCATCGATCGTGGCACGCGCATCGACGGTATAGGTCGGTACGGTATGCTCCTCCCTATGCAGCACGTTTTCTTCGTGGATACGATCATCGAGATTGTAGCTGAAGGAATACGGAACTCGCCCAGCGATATCGTAGAAATCGTTCATATAGGTGTTGTACCCATAGGAACCGTTCTCCGGATCAACAAAGAGGTCCATAGGCGTACGTGGAACGCTCCGCATACGGCCATATACCTTGTCCGATGTATGGGCGACGGTCTTGAAGCCGTGATCCGCCCACTTTCGAAAGAGGGCCTGCTCATGGTCTGAAGGGTCGGCGAGGATGTTCAAAACCTGACCCGGCGTTGCGGCGATGATGACCTGGTCGAACGTCTGGGGTTCACCTTCGATCGAAAGGGACACTCCGGACGCCGACCGCGTCACAGAGATGTTTTTTACGCCGGTTGAAATCCTGAACCGGCTTTTGTCGAGCAGTTTCTGAACATAGGACCAGACACCACCTTGCAGAGCAGTCCATTCCGGATAGCGGGTGGAGCCGAGATAGGGACCAACCAGGGAGACCGGCAACCGGCTCACGGCGTCGCCCGGAGTTGAGAAAGCGAGAGACGCGAGGCTCTTAATGAAATGATCAAGCGCCTCTTCCCCGCCCAGGCAGTTATCTAACATGGTATCCTGCACGCCATCGCGGCGCACGATCCGGCGGAACGTCTCGATATAACCGGCGCGCATAGCTGACAGGTGACGCCGCTGGTCAGCATTGGTCAGAAGTTTCGCCAAGACAGGTGGTCTCAACAGATGCCATGGGTTTGATGGCAGGAAGACATCACCGAAAAAGAGCGCAGAGGTCGGACGCTTGGTGGCTTGTGCAACGCCCAACTCGTCAAAAAAAGCATGGGCATTCGGATAGGATTGTTTGTGGAATCCCAGCACCCCGGCTTCCAGTATCGCGCCAGTGCCGCCGCCCGAAGGCGTCACATTGCCATTCAGGGTCGCGATGTTGCCGCCGAGGCGATCACGCTTTTCGAAAAGGTGAACCTCGTGATGGTCTTGCAATTTGTACGCCGCGCATAGTCCGCTTGCACCGCCCCCGATGACTGCTATTTTCATAGGCTGACCTCTTCGAGCACCCGGGGCTTTTTGGTCCGGCTCCGGAAATCATCTACGCGGTCCATGATGCTGTGTATGCGGCCAGACAGCGCGGGGGGCTTGTCATTGGGAAAGCCCGTTTCCACAGCGACGCGCTGCACGGTTGGGTGAGGGTTTCCGGGCATGGCAACGAAGCGGCCGATCAGATGGCCTTCGGCAACCCGTTCGCCGTCCCGCAAAACGTCGAAATGCAGGCAGCTATAATGCTCCCGCCAGCCAATGAGCCGTGTCTTGAACAAGAGCTTTTCTCCCCGACGGATATCGGTAAGGGCACGGAATTCCTTGGAGATGACGATGGGCGACCAGCTGTTTGCCCGGAGGGCGCGCAATATCCCGGATCGGACCAGATAGTCGAGCGTGCCAAGGTCGGCATAGGAATGGAGCCGCTCCTGCTTCAGACGGCCATCGCGGTCGACATCGGTTGACCAGACCGACACATCCAGCTCGCTGGTAGCCCAGATGCCAAATTTCTCCGCCCGGAAAGCGGTCATCATCACTGCGATCAAACGTAAGACGAGATTCATGCTGGAACCATCTCCCTAGTTTCCGAGAGGGCCTGCACCAGTTGCGGGATCAGGTCCTCATTGTAGCGCGAGATATTTGAGACCGCTTCATGGGAGAAAGCTGCTCCGGTATGCCACGTGGCCCGCTCGCCCTGCATGGTCCGCATGGCTGCGGTTAGGCCCTTGGCGATAGCCGCTGACTCATACATCGGGAAGTACTTCCAGCGGCGGCTGTGTATGATCGACTTCACGTCCCCGCCGCGCCGCGAGATCTCATAGCGGAGCATTTCCTTTAGCTGGTCATCGGAGTAATCGCCGGGAATCTGACCAGTGAAATAGATCCGACCACCAAGATCCGGATCAACGCCGATGGTTCGAACCGCTACGAGCCGACCCATTTTGTCTTCGGCGGTGGCGCTTTCGCTATAGCCCTCGGTTTCCCAGTCCTCGAACCAGTTATCGACGGACACAATTGAAGAGAAATATCCCTGCCAGGAAATTGAATCGGCGACCCACTTCTCCGACGGTGTCGGCTCGACCAGTTTTGCGAATGTGTCCGGCGCGACCGCATTGATCAGCGCATCAAATCTCTCAATGCCAGCATCGGTCTGAATATGAACGCCGTCAGGACCCCGGCGGATATACCGAACATCTACGCCTGTCCTGACTTCGAATGTCTTGGATAGCGCTTCCCAGAAGGCCGACCATCCGGCATTCGGCCAATAGAGATGGTTACGAATACCCGTAACCACGAGGTCCCAATTGCACCAGCGGAGAGCTTGGATGGTGGGGGTCGTTTCCACATAGCCATAACCCATGACCGTGAGGGCCCGGTGCATGAAAAGCTCCATCTTGGGCAGATCATGATCTTTCAACCACTGCCCAATGGGCTGGGCCGCCTCGGCGAGGGTGCGGGCATCGGGGGACGACTTCTCCGCCCGGCGCATGAATTCGGCTCGGCGCAGAAAGAATTTCACAGCCTGAACGACCAGAGGCGCGCCGCCGCCAGTCTTGAGATAGGCGACGAAATCGTCACCATCGAACATCTGCTTTCCGAGCCGGGTTTGCTCAAATCCCAGCTCTTTCATCAGCTTGTCGGTATATCGGTGTGCCCGTGTGGAATAGCAGGTGCCAAGCTCGGCGATCAGAGGACCCTGTTTCAACGTCCAGGACTTGCCGCCGACCCGCTCTTCCTTCTCAAGAACGACCGGCTCAATATGGGGATAATCCCTGAACAAGGATGCCGCCGTCAGCCCCGCCGGCCCAGCACCGAGTATTGCTACTCTGTAATTTTTCATGCTCATGCTCAATTAAACCGCGAAACTACTAACCAAGCCTCAATCCAAGTTCAAAGAAGACGTGATTGTGTTGCCCACAATTGCGACGACCGCTTTTGCAGAAAATTAGGCACTTCTTGGCATAGCTTTAGAATGACCACCGAGGCCTCCCTCTATAATCAGCTGGCGCAATTGCTCGCACCACATCACCCGCCGAAAGATAATTTCGAGAATGAGGTCTATCGTCAACAGCAAAGACTGATAGTTGAAGTCGGATATTTGCTAGGCTGGGTGATCATTATCACAACGATGCTGGTCGCGGCCGTGTTTGCGCCGACAGCACCGACCTGGAAAATCCTCATTTGGGCAGGGCCCCTTTGGACCTATTCCGCTTTCATCCTCTTCTCGTTCAGAAAGCTTAGAGGCAAGAAGCAACCAAAAAAGGTCTCGGGAAAACTTCTTAAGTTTTCGGAGTATGGCGGCTTTCTAGTCGGTGGCCAGTACAGCCTGGCCGTTCTGCTCTTTCCAAATGGCAGCGCGACGGCGGAGCTGTTCGCCGTTGCCATGACCGCCGGTATGGGAGCCGGTGTGACCTCGGTGATGAGCACACTTCCGAGGTTTTGCTTCCGCTTCCTGGCAGGTGCCGCATTATTTCTCACAACCAACACTATTTTGCGCATGATCGGATCGGGACCCAGCCAGGTTGGCGGTGATCTCTATTATATCCTCCTTTTCGAAGGTCTGGTGGTTGTTCTGTTTGCAGCGCTCATCGTTGGCGCGACAAAAAACCACCAGAGGCTGGTTCGTCTGGTTTCAACCACTCAGCAAAGCCGGGAAGCGCGAGAAACGCTGTTCAATGCGATCGAAGCGACGACCGATGCCTTTGCCCTGCTTTCATCGGGAGACGACATAAAGATCGCTAACAGGAACCACTCTGCCTGGTTCCCGAAGGCATCCGATGTGCTGCGCTCCGATTCTGATTCCTACACGCTCGAAAACGGTCGGCGGGTTAAACGGGCGAGCCAGGAGTTGGAGAATGGCGACAAGGTTGTCGTTCATTCCGATATTACCGATCTGTACAACAAGCAGGTAGAACTCGAACGGGCACGACAGGAGGCTGAAGAGGCCGATCATGCCAAGAGCCGTTTCCTCTCTGGTATGAGCCATGAGTTGCGCACACCGCTACACATCATCATCGGCTATTCCAGCCTGATGGAAGAGCAGTCGAATATCACCTTCTCGAAAGAAGAGATGAAGGAGAACTCGACGCGGATCCACAGAGCCGGTCGCGACCTTTTGAAATTCGTCGACAATATGCTGGAATACTCCCAAATTGAGCAACAATTCACGCAAGGCAGCTTCGAGCTTGTGCCGCTTCATGAGGTTCTGGAGCAGCAGATTGCCCAGAAGCTGAAATCAGAACCGAAGCTCAAGCGGTCCCAAATCAGCCTCGGCGCGGAAAAGTCCGCCGGCGAGGTGGTAGTCAATAGCGAGCTGGCCAATCGGATCATTTCCGAACTGCTTGAGAACGCGGTGAAATTCAGGGGACAGGACGACCCTCGCGTAATCGTGCGGGCAGGAATGGCAAGCGGTCATATCATTGTTTCAGTTACAGATTTCGGCCGGGGCATGAGCGAGGAAATGCTGGAAAACGCCTTCATTCCGTTCTCGAGCAAGAACAAGAATAATGTCCCCGACAGTTCCGGGATTGGCCTCAGCCTCTGCCGCCATGTGGCACGCCTGGCGGGCGGTGATGTTCGTCTGATCAGCGAAGTCGATAAGGGCACGACAGCCTATTGGATACTCGGTCAGCGCTCCTACCAGTCCTCGAATGTATCTGAGGATCTGATCGACCGGGCGGCAAGCTAAGGCTTTTTCCATAAGGCGGCACCCTATGGGTTGCCCTCGCCGTTCCATCGCCGCCATAGATAGAGCTCAGACGCAAAAGGCAGAATGTCATGGCGCAAACGTCCAGATCCTCAAACAAGGTCAAACGCCTGAACCTCGCCCTGCAAGGGGGCGGATCGCACGGGGCTTTCACCTGGGGCGTGCTCGACCGCATCCTCGAAGATGAAACCCTCGAAATTGACGCGATCTCCGGTGCCAGCGCCGGAGCGATGAATGCCGTCGTTCTCGCCGATGGCTGGATGAAGGGCGGACGGCAAGGCGCGCGTGACGCCCTCAAACGATTCTGGGACAATGTTGGCAAGACGGCGCGTACTAGCCCGATACAAAGGGGACCGCTTGGCAAATGGTTCAATGACTGGAGCCTCGACGCCTCCCCTGCCTATCTCTATTTCGACATGGTCACACGCCTGGTGAGCCCCTATGATCTCAATCCGGCCAATATAAATCCATTGCGCGACATTCTGACCGAGCAAGTCGACTTTGATGCGGTCAGGGCCTGCCAGGAGATCGGCGTCCATATCTCGGCCACCAATGTCGAGACCGGACGGGTTGAAGTGTTCAATCGGCATGAACTTGGCGTTGACCATGTGCTCGCCTCGGCCTGCCTGCCGACATTGTTCCAGGCGGTCGAAATTGACGGCGTGCCCTACTGGGATGGGGGATATATGGGCAACCCGCCCCTCTTTCCGCTCTTCGACCATTCCGAGACCGACGACGTGGTCATCGTTCAGATCAATCCGATCGAGCGTACGGGAGCCCCGAGAAAGGCAAGGGATATTCTGAACCGTCTGAATGAGATCACCTTCAATGCTTCGCTGCTTAAAGAGCTGCGGGCGATCGATTTTGTTTCACGCTTGATGGATGCCGGGCGGCTGGAGGGCACCGGATATCGCCGGGTGCTGGTTCATATGATCAGCCATGAACAGGCGCTTTGCGGCTTCGGGGCTTCGTCAAAACTGAATGCAGAGGAAGCATTCCTCGAACTGCTCTTCGCACGGGGCCGCGAGGTCGCCGATGGCTGGCTGAAGGCCAACAAGAAGAATATCGGCAAACGGTCATCGGTAAATCTGCGCAAACTGTTTGAAGGCAGCGAGGACACGCTCGGCGTCGACCGGATCACCCGGCGCGCAAAATTCCAGACAAAGGCGGCGGACTCCTAGTTTGTTCTGCACCAGCCGCTACACAGCGGATTGAACTTTTCGAGTCCCGGGTGTCAGAACATCCATGTTCAAAGACCCCCGCCCGCCCGGTTCCCATACTGGCGCGGATACCTGAAAGGGAATAACCGAGGATTGCAAAGACGTTTGCACTTGGTTTGTGATGCGAAGGTCCCTTTCCGGTCAACTGTACGGCCGGAAATCAAATGACCGATCGACGGGAGGGCCTGGTTTGACATCCGCACCGGAGGCGCGCCGCATTGACTATCTGGACGGGTTGCGCGGCCTCGCAATTCTGGGGGTCATGCTTTGGCACTATACCGATGAGGTCTACGCTGCGCTTCTCCCCTACGGAGCCGCCTACGCCTCTATTCCGATCATCGATCGCGGTTGGGTCGGCGTTAATCTGTTCTTCCTGATCTCAGGCTTTGTGATCTTGCTAAGCCTCGAAAGATATCCGGGATATGGCGCATTTCTGAAGCGTCGCTGGCTGCGCCTGTTTCCGGCCATGCTGATCGCCAGCTTGATCGTCTTCGGCGCATCGCAGATCAATGCCGATCACATGCCCCACGGCCGCGCCAGTATTCAAGATCTTATGCCGGGGCTGACATTTATCAGCGTGGGCTTCTACGCCGAATTCCTGCCATTTCCGGTGAGAGAGCTCGATGGCGTTTACTGGACACTATACGTCGAAGCCGGATTTTATGTCGTGTTCGGGGCCTTGTTCTATGCGCTTGGGTGGCAACGTGCGCTGACGGCACTCGCCGGACTCTGGGTGTTTGTCCTTGCCGGAGCCGACATTGCAGCGGAGATCGGCCATGCTGGGTTACAAACGGGTTTCCGCTATCTGCAGTGGATCGGTGCGGAATATTTTGGATGGTTCGTCAGCGGCGCGCTCTTCTACAAAGCCCGGCAAATGACCTCCCTATTATTATTCCTTGCCGCCATTGTTACGGGGCTGGTCAGTGCAATGACCTCAGATCTCTGGCAGCCGGACGATCTGGTGTCACAGCTTCATCTCTGTGGATGCGTCATACTGTTCGCTCTGGCGCTAAAATCGCCGCAATTGCAGACCGCACTCCGTATCAAACCAATGATTTTCATGGGGTTTATCAGCTATCCGCTATATTTGCTGCACAATGAATTCGGCATAGGGCTCATCTCGGCGGTCGGTGCGGTGCTTCCGTCAAACTTATCTTGGGCACCGGCCGTATTCGTCGCTGGAGTGACAATTACATTATCGTACATCGTGGCGAAACTGGCCGAACCGGCGCTTCGAAAAGTGCTTCAAGGAAGGATTCAATAGATATTTGGTGGGCCGGATTATCCATTTGTCCAAACTTATTGACTAATATTTATCGCAGCGATCCGGACCCAAGACGCCAAATCATGATTGCGAGAGCATGATCCGAGCAAAAACAATATGCCTTACTGTTCTACTGTTGGCTCTTCTCGCGCTGACCGGATGCCGGAACCCGGCATGGGACCCGGTAGTATTTAGCTGTACGTCCATCGGCGAAACGGATTCCGATCCGGTTCGGGAGGTCTTTTTTCGCTTTGAGCGAGGGTATCTGTTCATCAGGAATGACGAGGGCGGGGCTGACAATGTTTGCTCGCAAGAGGGCACCGTAGACTGCTCAGTGAAAATGACGCGAAAAGCTCTGACACTGAGGCAGACGGTGGATGTGCCACGGTGTGGGTTTCGCTCTCAAATTCGCACGACGCTAGACGTAGAGCGGGCATCGGGAGCGTTCCGCCTGACCCAGGAGGCTTGTGTGCCGAGAGACGACTTGGTGATCACCGGTATCTGCCAATCGCCGCAGCGGGATTGATAGGAACCCTATACTCCAAATTCGCGAGCGGCCCGCCTTGCCACTTCGGCATGGAGAGCATTCGTTGACCCATCAAAAGGGTTGGGCACATTGGCGAACGAGACGATCAGAATAGGCCCCTGGGATGAGACATCTGGCGGGACTGCAAACGCGACATCGTTACTTTGATCGTTGGCGCTGGTGCCGGTCTTGTCGCCGGCGATCCAGCCCGCGGGTAGGCCGGCGCGAAGCCTGTCGAGGCCGGTGGTGGCGTCGATCATCCATTGGCGAAGCAGTGATCGACTGGCAGGCGTTAGGGCGTCGCCAAACAGAAAAATTCGCATCAGGTTAAGCATGGCGCGCGGCGAGGTCGTGTCGCGGGGATCGCCGGGCGCGTTTTCGTTGAGCGCTGTCTCATAACGGTCAAGGCGGGTCACCTCATCGCCATAGGATCGAAGGGTTGAGGTGAACCCTGCGGGACCACCAAGCTCGGTAATGAGGAGATTGGCTGCGGTGTTGTCGCTGGTCATGATG
Organism: Pseudomonadota bacterium; assembly: GCA_039196965.1. GTDB lineage: Bacteria > Pseudomonadota > Alphaproteobacteria > Caulobacterales > Hyphomonadaceae > CALLCD01. The sequence continues at coordinate 13,926 of JBCCUK010000014.1, forward strand.
GTGGCCGCACAGAGCTCACCAAGGGTCATGGTCTCGCCGAGCCGTGGCTTGGTTACCGGGGAGTAGGAGACAAGGTCCTTAGGGTCGAGCAGGACTGGACGGGCGAGATCTTCCTTGCCCGTATCAATACGGGCCAGGACAAGCGCGCCCAGAAGCCATTTGAAGGAGGAGCAGAAAGCGAAACGCTCCTCAGGCCGGTGGGTCAGTTCCCGACCGGACGCAATATCCATGGCGGCGATGCCGAGACGGCCATTGTGATCACGCTCAAGGTCCGCGAAATCCGGGACGGAGCTACCAAGCGTCTCGCAGGCTGGAAGAAGCGGCACAGCAGCAATGGACAAGACCGCGCGGCGGCGTGTGAGGATCAATTCCAGCGGCATGATGGCTCCTACGCCTTCCACGGGCGATTTGGTATCGTGCAAACGCGGCGGTGTTTGGGCAATGTTCGGAAAAGAGTTTCGAGCGCTAGAGCCCGTCCGGCACGGTCCAGCCACGGCGGGCGCAGGCCGCAAGGACGGTGTTACGTAACAGGCAAGCAATCGTCATCGGGCCGACCCCGCCCGGAACCGGTGTGATGTGGCCAGCGACGGGCCTACAGGTGTCAAAATCCGCATCGCCGACGAGGCGGGTCTTGCCCTCCCCTTTTTCGGGTGCGTCGATGCGGTTGATCCCGACATCGATGACGCAGGCTCCGGGCCTTACCCAGTCGCCCTTTACCATTTGCGGGCGGCCGACAGCGGGCACGAGAATATCGGCCTCGCGGCAGAGGGCAGGTAGATCTGCCGTACGAGAATGGGCGATGGAAACAGTGCAATTCTCGGCAAGAAAGAGGAGTGCGGCCGGCTTACCGACGAGGATGGACCGGCCAACCACCACAACATGCTTGCCGGAGAGATTATCGCCAAGGGCGCGCTTGGCCAGGATGACACACCCGGTCGGCGTGCACGGCGCAAGACCGGGTTTACCAAGCATAAGCCTGCCAGCACTGGTCTCTGTCAGCCCGTCGACATCCTTGGCTGGGTCGATTTTTTCGATCGCAGCATCGGCATCGAGGCCATCAGGCAAGGGTAGTTGAAGAAGAATGCCGTCAACGGTCTCGTCTGCATTCAGGGAGGTGATGAGGGATTCCACATCGGACTGGGACGAAGTGGCCGGCAGACGGTGGTGGACCGATGTCATGCCCACCTCTTCGGTCTGACGGATCTTGTTGCGGACATAGACCTGGCTCGCCGGGTCCTCCCCGACCAGAACAACGGCGAGGGTGGGCTGGCCCGGTAGGGACGAGACAGCCTTAGCGACGGTGGCGCGTACATCGGCAGCAACGGCTTTGCCGTCAATCAGGGAAGCGGTCATGGGATTTACGGAGTCCGGTGTCAGAATACGTTTGGATAGATGTAGTAGCGGATCACCTGCTGCAGGAAGTACAGCCCGAGGATCACCACAAGCGGCGATAGATCGAGGCCCGTATTCATCGGCATACGACGACGAACCGGGGCAACAAGCGGATCTGTGAGCTGGTGAAGCATTCGCCAGATCTGGTTGACGAAGGGATTTTGGGTGTTGAGGACATTGAATGCCACGAGCCAGGACAGGATCGCCTGAATAATAATTACCCAAACGGCAAGGTCGATGATAATCAGGAGGACATCAAGAAGAGCGCGCATAGCAGTTTAATCATTTGCTTCTGATCAGATTTATTGCGTGTCTATCCTGCCAGAGGCCGGGCGGGCAAGGTGCCAAAGTCGGCAGGCTTTCTTTTGCGCAGGGCGCGCCCTGGCGGCCTGAAGCCATAAAGGTGGGCGCAGGCACAGGGCGATTTAGGTTAGAGGCATCGAAACTCTTATTCGCCGTTTGCGCAATTCATGCTCAATGGCACGTTCCAAATGAGTCTATTCAGGGAGCAATTCACCCATGGCGGTGATGACCACCACCGAACAAGCAGAACAGATACAACCTGTCCGCGCCCTATCCGGTCTACAAAAGGCCGTGGTGGCACTCGGTGTATCGGCGATGGGCGTCGGCATGACGATCAACTTTGTGGTGGTGGCTCCATTAACGCGGGACGCCGGGCTGAGCGAGCTACAGGTTGCGGCGATCCTCGCCATATCCGCCCTGTTCTATGCCTGGATGACACCAATCTGGGGCCGATGGGGCGACCAATTCGGTCGAAAACGGGTGATGGTTGCCTCGCTCATGGCGGCGGGAATAACCAATGCTCTGTTCGCCATGACACTAAACACAGCGCTTTCCGGCGCGCTTGTGGGCATGACGGCATTCTTCACGCTAGCCGCCGTGCGGATGTTGTTCGGCCTCCTCTCGCCCGGCATTTACCCAGCCGCTATGGGCATGATGATCGAGGCGACAACACCGACGACGCGGGCTGCGGGCATGGGCCTGATCGGGACAGCCATGTCCATCGGCTCGATTGTAGGTCCCGCCGGTGCAGCCATCCTTGCGCCTTTCGGGGCACTGGCACCGCTCTGGGGTTCCATCGGGTTTTCCATCGCCTGCGCCCTGGTTCTGGCCATTGTGCTACCACCAACGCGGAACCGGCGAGAGCCCGGCGTGCGGCCGAAACCACTCAGCCTGTTCGATCCGCGCATTCGTCCCCATGTCCTCTTTCTTTTCGCCTATTTCGTAATCGTGGCAGCGATACAGGTCACCCTCGCCTTTTTGGTAGCCGATCGGTACGGTCTTGAACGGGCCGATGCCGTACAAGCGTCCGGGCTCGCCTTCGCAGCCCTTGCAGCGGCGATGATCATTGTCCAGTTTGGCTACGTGCAGCCGAGGAACCCAGCCCCTAAGAAAATGCTTCCGAGAGGACTTACGGCAATTGTGGTCGGCTACGCCGCCGCTGCCCTTGCACCGGGTTTTGCCTTTTTATGCGGTGCGTTTTTCCTCGTAGGCGTGGGTGCAGCCCTTGTCGTGCCAGCCGCGAACGCCCTTGGCAGTCTTTCGGTACCCCAGGAAGATCAGGCAGGTGCTGCGGCGGTACTCTCCTCAGCGCCGCCATGGGCCTTCGTGGTCGGCCCGCTTTTGGGTGCCATTCTCTATGACTTGCACCCATCGGCACCATTGCTGGTCAGCGCGGGGCTGATGGCAGCCCTCTGTGTTTACGCACTTGCCACAACGGCTCGCCGTTAAAGACTTACCCACAGGATGACGATATAGGCTCGGCCTATGCGGATAAGACCCGTTCTTCTGGCCATTGGTGTTATGGTTGCCCTGCTCGGGGTCGCCATGGTGCCGTCTGCCCTGATCGACCTTGCTGATCAGGACACGGAACGGGGTGCGAATTGGCGGATTTTCGCAGGCTCTGCGATCATCTGCATCACTATCGGCCTGGTGGCAGTGGGCTTGGCCGGAAAGAATAATCGCGCCACGGGCCCGAAGGAAGCTTTTGTCCTTACAGTGCTTGTCTGGACGTTTCTGCCTGCCGTGGCTGCCATTCCGTTCGTTCTTTCAAATTACTCTATTACAGACGGCTGGTTTGAAAGCGTCTCGGGCCTGACGACCACTGGATCTACCGTTCTGACCGGGCTCGATCTGATGCCGCGAGGGTTGCTGTTATGGCGAGCCATCCTCCAGTGGATCGGCGGTATCGGCATCATCGTTACCGCGATTGCGATCCTGCCCATGCTGCGCGTCGGCGGGATGCAGCTCTTCCAGTTGGAAAGCTCCGACATGTCGGGAAAGTTCCTGCCGCGGGTCACTGAAATCGCGGCGCAGACCGGGCTGGTCTATCTCGGTCTCACCATCGCCTGCGCAGTTCTCTACGATATCAACGGGATGAATACGTTCGACTGTATCACCCACGCCATGACGACCATGGCGGCGGGTGGATACTCGACCCACGATGAATCCTTCGCATATTTCGGCAGCGGCGCATCGAGCGTCGCGATCCTTTTCATGATACTGGCCGGCCTGCCCTTTGCCTCTTTTGTTCTCCTTTTGAGGGGCAATCCGCGGCCTTTTCTGCGAGACAGTCAGCCGCGGCTCTACCTCGCCATTATGGTGGCCGCGATCATCATCATGCTCCTATACAACAGCATTGGCCAGGGATCGGCTGTGTTCGACGATTTCGACGAAGCCCTGCGCAACACTGCTTTCAGCGTTGTTTCGGTGATGACGGGTACAGGCTATGCGAACACCAATTACGGGGCCTGGGGGCCGGGCTCCACGGCGATGTTCCTGATGCTCATGTTCCTTGGCGGTTGCGCCGGATCGGCTGCCTGCGGCATGAAGATTTTCCGCCTTGAAATCAGTGTGCGGGCAATCGTCGCCCACGCGAAGCGCATGGTCAGCCCCAACCGGCTCGCGCCGGTGCGCTACAATGGACGCGTGGTCGATGAGGACACGATCCAATCGGTGCTCGTCTTCATGTTCCTGTACCTTGCCACCTTCATGATCACCAGCGCGCTTCTAGGTCTGACGGAGAATGTCGACGCCGTCACCGCGATTTCCGGCGCTGCGACAAGCGTCTCCAATGTCGGCCCGGGCCTTGGCTCGCTGATCGGCCCGAAGGGAACGTTTCAATCGCTTTCCGATCCGGCAAAATGGATTTGCTCCTTTGCCATGCTGCTTGGGCGGCTAGAATTCATTGCCATGTTTGTCGTGCTAACGCCGCGCTTCTGGCGGGGATGACCATGCACATCTTCGCTCTCACCGCCCTTGCCATGGTTGCCTTTGCGGCGAACTCGGTGCTCGGGCGGCTGGGTCTGGTGGATGGCGGGATTGGGCCCGGAAGCTTTGCCGCCATTCGGCTTGTGTCCGGTGCGCTATTGCTGTGCCTGTTGGCTGGTCTGGGAAAATCCATCTCGGCCGGCACATGGAGCGGCGCGGCATCACTCTTCATCTATGCGGCCTTCTTCTCATACGCCTATTTGCAGCTGGATGCCGGAATGGGCGCACTGATCCTGTTCGCGATCGTGCAGATCACCATGGTGGGATCAGGCCTCGCCAGCGGAGAGCGCCTGTCCGGCCTGCAATGGACGGGATTCCTCATGGCGGTCGGCGGCCTCGTCTGGCTGCTGAGCCCGGGATTGGCCGCACCACCTCTTGCAGGTGCATTGGCTATGGCGGTGGCAGGGATTGGCTGGGGCGTTTACTCACTGCTTGGCCGAGGCTCGACCATTGATCCAACGGCCCGTACGGCTGGGAATTTCGCCCGGGCAAGCCTGATAGCGCTGCTCCTCTTGCCCGCCGCCTTGTTTGTCGCGGGCGAACCCGAACCGGCGACCTATGGGGTGATCCTCGCCATCCTATCTGGCGCTGTCACATCAGGCCTCGGCTATGCGATTTGGTACACAGCATTGAAAGGGTTGAGCGCAACACGGGCGGGCATCGCACAACTCACCGTCCCAGCCATTGCCGCCCTTGGCGGCGTCCTGTTTTTGGGAGAGGCGTTGACCCTTCGCTTTGGCGTTTCAAGCCTCATCATTTTGAGCGGCGTGGCGCTGGCGACAATGGTGCCAAAACGCGCGAAGGCATGATGGAGGCATGAAAAAGACGCCATAATGCTGGATACATATTTAGTATCCAAATTATCCAATCTATTGTAATCATTACGATTCCAGAGAAATACAGGAATATCTGTAAGACGAAATCTCATTAACCATGTTTGACAGCGTGCGCACCACGGTCTTCACTCCACTCAGGAGTGTAGACATCCTTTTCAGGTGGTTGAGAGATAAAAACCAAGAGGAACATCCATGATTGTATCCAACAAACTCGTTTACGGAATGGCCGGCATACTGACCGCAGCGACAGCACTTTCAGCCTGTGAAGTCGACGGATCGACGGGCGGCATCGCCAATCGCGACATTATCGGCGGCGCAGGCGGGGCCGCAGTCGGCCTCATCGCCTGTCAGATCTTTGATGCCGGTACGCTTGGATGTGCCCTCGCAACCCTCGGCGGCGCGGCCGCCGGCGTTTTCGTGGGGCGGCGTCTGCTTGATGACGACAAGGAGCCACGGGCCGGGGCACTCGCTGACGTGGTAGACGGCAACAGGCAATCCGCAGACTGGCGCAATGCTGAGACCGGAAGCTCGGGCACGATCAGCCTCGCCGGAAACACCACGGGTCCGAATGGCGAGACCTGCCGCATCATCGATGAAACCTACACCATTCGCGGCTCTGCGCCGATAACAGAACAATTCACGCTTTGCCCAACGGGCAACGGTGAGTGGCGGACGGTCACCTAAGTCAGCATTTCTACCGCCTGGGACCTGCGCCATTGACGGGATCAGTGGCGCATCCCAAAGGTAGGCATGGGAAAATCCGGCAATAACGCATTTCTGTTCGTCATCGTAACAGTGATGCTGGATATGATGGGCTTTGGCCTCATCGTGCCGGTGATCCCCGCACTGCTGACAGAACTGTCCGGCCTTTCAGCAGAGGAAGCAGTCGTCTGGGGCGGTGCCCTAACGGCCACCTACGCCCTGATGAACTTCATTGCCGGGCCGACCATGGGCAACCTGTCGGATCGCTTTGGTCGACGACCCGTTCTGCTCGCATCGATCGGCACGCTGGCCATCGATTTTCTGATCATGGGTTTTGCCAACACGCTCGCGATATTGTTCGTAGGCAGAGCGCTGGCGGGCATCTCGTCCGCGACATTTTCCACGGCCAACGCCTATATCGCCGATGTGACGACGCCGGAGGAACGAGGCCGCGCTTTTGGATTTACCGGCGCAGCCTTCGGGCTCGGCTTTATCATTGGACCGGCGGCCGGCGGGCTGCTGGCAGAAGCGTTCGGTACGCGGGCACCCTTCTTTGTTGCGGCGGGTCTGGCCGGGATCAACTTCCTCTACGGTGTGTTTGTACTGCCGGAATCTCTGGTACCGGAAAAACGGCGAGCTTTCGAATGGCGGCGCGCCAATCCGCTCGGCGCATTCAAGCATTTCAGACGCGTACCGGGTGTTGCGTGGTTTCTTCTGGTCATTGGTCTCTTCGCCCTATCGAACAGTGTCTATCCTTCGACGTGGAATTTCCATTCGGTGATCCGCTATGGCTGGAGCGAAGGCGAGATCGGCGCGTCGCTGGCACTTGTCGGCCTTGGGGCGGCTATCATGCAGGCCGGTGTGCTCGGTATGATCATCAAAAGGATCGGACTTGTGCGGACCATAGCCGTCGGGGTCACCTTCAACACAATTGCCATGGTTAGCTTCGCGTTCGCTTCGGAACCATGGATGGCCTACGCCTTCATTCCCCTCGCCTCTATCGGCGGGATACTTGGGCCCTCGGTGAACGCCATGGTGTCCAATCTGACGCCGGAAGACGCCCAGGGCGAATTGCAGGGGGCATCGGCCAGCCTGCAGTCTCTCGCCATTGTTTTCGCCCCGCTGATGATGACGCAGACCCTGCACGCATTCTCTAAGGACGACGCTATTATTCACTTCCCGGGCGCAGCCTTCCTCCTGTCAGCCAGTCTCATGGCGCTCTGCACTGTGCCGTTCCTGCTGGGGCTAAGAGCGAATGGATTTCGGCTGATGGGTACTGAGAAAGTTCCCGGCAAATGAGCAGGAGTCAGACAAACAAAAGGCGACCCGCCCTCTTCCTCGACCGGGACGGTGTAATCAACGTGGACAAAGGCTATGTCAGCCGCGTGGAGAATCTGGAGTGGATACAAGGCGCAGCGGACTGTATTCGCACGTTCAATGAACGGGACTGGTTTGTCTTCGTGGTGACCAACCAGTCCGGCATTGCGCGGGGTCTCTATACCGAGGCGGATATGGAAACCCTGCATGCCTGGATGCTGGCGGAGCTTGCGAAGGATGGTGCCGGAATCGACCGGATCTATCACTGCCCCTACCATGCGGAGGGCGAGATTTCAGCCTATCGAAAGGACAGTTTCGACCGCAAGCCGAAGCCGGGGATGCTGCTTCAGGCCATGGCCGACTTTCCGGTGAAGAAAGAGCTAAGCTTCCTGATCGGAGACAAGACCACGGATGTGGCGGCGGCCCGCGCCGCTGGAGTTGGCGGGTTTCTTTTCAAGGGCGGCAATCTTGCGACCTTCGCAGAGTGGGCGCTGGCCGATTTCGAACAGGGGGCGCGGTAGCTGAAACGCAATGGCTGCTTTTGGTCAGGAGGAGACATGCTCCATTCGATCAAACCTATCGCGAATATAAGCCGTTGTGATAAGCATTGCTCATACAGAATTTTTCTAATTGTATGCATAGGAATCCGATGGAAGGTCATATCGTCAGATTTCACAAATGCGGACAACGAAGCGCTCTGCAGATGGTAAGAATTATCATCATTGCTGCCCTAACCATCTACCTGACCTGCAATCTTATTGCATCTGCTCAAATAGACCGAGTGGACGAAAAGATACCCCTTGAAAGTAGCGCTGCTTATACTGCCTCTCTTGCACTTCGGGACGGTGTCTTTCACCCATCAAGTTTGAACCCTAAAATAGACGGCAGGATCGGTTACCCAAGAATCGAATACCAAATGAAAGACGCCTTCGGGGCAATACTCGCTGCAATGGCGATCGTGTTTGCTCAAGATGAAAATTGCCTTTCAGACTTACACGAGGCTTATCGAGCAGGAGAAGACATACCATTCCACACTCAGGCATGTGAGTATTATTGGGCTGCTGAAATAGTCCGAGGGCCTGTTCCTGAAGATCAATACAGAATGAACACAAAATCACTTTTGGCTAGGGAGAGGTGGGCGGCCGCAGTTGATGGCTTAGAGTCCCTTATTTTACGACATCCAGAGCAGCCCATAGACGAGCTAATAGATCAGCTTCCGCTTGAGCGTATCAGTGTGACCCCAGCTTCCTGCCCAGAGGCCACACCTGATTTTTCAGGCGTGCGCGATATGAATTGGATGCCAGAATGGTTTTTGAATGTCGTTGCCCCAAATGATCCTGATACCGTGCCCGGACTTCAATTTAGATATAAAGATCCCACTAAGGTGATAGTGACGGTGAGAGTTGGTGGCCATTCAGCCACCGCACAAGGAGTGCCCGAGGATGGTAATCCTATGGGGTGGGGTTTAGAACTTATGCGGGCGTTCCAGCCATGCGTAGAGGCAGCTGGTTATGGTCCGCTCAATTGGCATGGAAATTCGGTGGAATAAATCAATGCTCCAGTATGGACGCGAGCTGAGCGAAACGAATGTTCAACTAGCTGCTCCGATTCTTCCACACATTGCGCATCGGGTTCTTATGTCCCCTCCGCCGCCGAAAGCGGACCATCAAGAACTCTGGTCCGCCTCCAAGATATACGCTGTCGTCTGTCGCGTTAGCCTATGCGGCGCTACAGGATCGATTTGATTTTCTTCGGATCGAGTTCGGCCATGCGGCAGACCTCAAGCCATTCATTATCTTTCACGGGCTGAACGGAAAGCCGCATGGACGTGACGAGGGACATGTCAGCGAGTTTCGGATTGGCCTTGATCTCTTTCAGGCTGACGGGCCGAGGCACCGGGCACACAGCGCGCAGGTCAACACAGTCCCAGCGCTCGTCATCGGTTGTGGAATCCGGATGGCTTTCGGCGCAGACCTCAACGATACCGACGACCTCCAGACCCTTGTTCGAGTGATAGAAAAAGCCACGATCGCCAATCTTCATCTGGCGCATAAAATTGCGCGCCTGGTAATTTCGAACACCGTCCCATTCGGTGCCGGCCTTACCGGCTTCGACCTGCTGGTCCCAGGACCATTTGAAGGGTTCTGATTTGTAGAGCCAAAATGCCATGTCTCGATACCTGATGATATTGCGTTGGCGGGGATGTAGCGGCGCGGGGCCAGATGGTCCAGCCTCGTCAGGCCGGGACCGCAGCCCCCCAGCTAACAAATCCAGCAATTTTGGGGGTCGATGGAAGATACATGGCTTCCGTATCCGGAAGATCGAACCCGGAGGACTCAAATAGCTGGGAGATATCCCGGGTGAGATGGCACCCACCGGCAAGGGGCTTCCAGACAGGTTCAATCCGCCGCTGCCACTTGGCGACCCCTTCATCGGGCGCAAGACCATGTTCAGAGAACAAGACCCTACCACCGGGCTTCAGCACGCGGCGCACTTCGGCGAGCGCGCTCTGCCAGTCCGGTATGGTGCACAGGACGAATGTGATGATCACCGTATCGACGGTGTCATTCTCCAGTGGAACATCTTCGGCCCCGCGTTCGAGAAACTGAATACGATCCTTTAGCGGAGATTTCTGCGCTGTTTTGTGGGCGCGTCGAATCATGCCCTTTGCCGGTTCCAGCGCATGCAGGCGCTCCACTTTGTCAGGATTGTAGAATCCGAAATTCGTGCCGGAGCCGCAGCCAAGCTCAAGAACCACACCCTCCGCGTGGGGGACCACTTTCTCACGTTGCCGGGTGACCGGCTTCGATGCGCATGCACAGGAGACGAGGGTTGGAACCGCGTATCTTTCCCACAGGCCCATTAGCTGCACGCCCGCGTTTCAATCGCCGTGCCTTCAGGACTACCGGTAAGCTCTGCCGTCTCCACATTAGCGGGGCGGGCGATCAGCCCGGTCTGAGTCATACAGACATGATAGGATAAACCATCAGCCATGGGATTGTAAGTGGCCGAGCCATAGCGGACATCCTCCACACCGAAGCGACCGCCCTGTTGCTTGGCCAGGGCAACCACATCGAGCCCTGGATTCTCTGAAATGCGATGGACGAAGCGCGAGGCCGGACCGACGCTCGCTTCGAAACCGGATTCCAGGCGGTCGAGCTTGTAGGCGCTATCAAACCCCAACACGTTCGAGAACGCCTTGAACTTCACGACCCGAGCCCGCAGCAGCCATTCATCACCCTCCAGCTCATACTCAGCGGTCTCACCACCCGGATAAAGAAGGCGGGCCCTGTACTGGTTCAAGGCGTTTGTATCGTCGAAGGAAATCGTGGCGACCGGGCGTTCGAATGTGAGACGTTTATAGGTCTGCAGGTTCAGCCCTGCGAGGGCGACAACGCCTCCAAGCCCCAGAAACCCCGCACTGAAAGCCAATCGGAAAAGCCCAGAAAAGGGCTGCAGTTTGAACATTCGGCCGATACCCGCAAAGCCGAGCATCAGGCCCACAACGCCCGATATCGCCGGTAAAATCCACCAGATCAAATCCAATGGTCCATCTCCCCAAAACGCGGCGCTGTTCTCTCTTTCGCACCCGGTTATCCATTATAGCAGGTGATAGGTTGCATGAAAAAGTGGCAAGACTCAGCCCGTTGCGCCCATGCGGCGAAATATTAGTTGCTCGTCAACGCCAGGTGGTTATTTTAAATTCCGGGCAATTATGAGTGAAGTAGCATGCAGGATCTCGCGGTAACACGTGCCGATCTCAGAGCAGCGATACCAGCGCACTGCTTTGAGCCGGATGCGCAAAGGTCGCTTTTGGCATTGGTCAAGGACTATGCATTGATTGCGGTGCTTTATGTCGGTTTGTTCCATTCACCCCATTGGAGCATTAGCGCGGGCCTGATTTTCCTGATCGGCACACTGCTATGGGCCACCTTTGTTGTCGGACACGAGGCTGGGCACGGATCGTTCTCGAAAAGCTATAAGCTGAATACAGTCATTGGACTCATCACCCACTCGATTATTCTGGTTCCCTATCGCTCATGGCAAAGGAGTCACTTCCTTCATCACAAACATACCGGACACCTGAAGAAGGAAGAGGTCTTCCGGGCGGTAAAACCTCACCAAGACGATATCCTACACAAAGCGATCTTCAGAACACCCCTGTTCCTGCTGTTCGGCTGGCCGCTTTATCTACTCGGGTTTCGTAATCAGAAAGAGATGCACCCGATCAAGTTCAGCCATTTCACCACATCAAGCGATCTCTTCTCCAAGCGGATTGCGCCCTCCTACATTGCCAGCCTTATCGGCGTGGCATTTTTCGCCGGGCTTTATCTCTGGGTTTGGGCGAGCTTCGGCTTCGCGATCTTCTTCAAGTTCATATTGGCCCCCTATCTCTGCTTTGCTGCCTGGCTGACCTTCGTCACCTATATGCAGCACGTCTCACCGGAAGTGCCGGTCTATGATGCAGAAGAGTGGACCGGCCTTAAAGGCGCACTGGCGACAGTTGACCGGAACTATTTCCCCTTCAACCAGCTGACCCATCGGATAGGCGACTGCCATGTGATCCACCACATCTTCGCGAATATCCCGCATTACCACGCCAAAGAAGCAACGGAGGCCATCAAGCCTCTATTAGGAGAGCACTATCTCTATTCACGGCGCTCGGTCATCGCAGATTTCTATCGCACGCTCATACAGTGCCATTTCGTGGAACGCGAGGAGACCGGCGAATGGCGCTATCGGTCTGCCAATCCGGCCGCCCCGAATTATTCTGACACCGCCAAAGCCCGCGAGCGGAAACCAGTACCCGCAGAGTAGGCTTTACGCCTAAAACGCTCAGACAAACGGCAATTGCCGTTCATTCGGCTTGATCGGTACATCGTTGATGGATGTCGTTCGTGTTTGCATCCGTCCATCCTCGGCGAAGACCCAGTGCTCCAAACCGTGGGCGCGAAATGTGCCGCCGGAATCAGTTCGGTATTCATAGGTAAACTGCACGGCGATGCGGTTTTCACCGAACAGGAAAAGCTCTTTCTTCAGACGGTAGTCGAGCTCTGTTGCCCATTTGCGCTGAAGGAAGCCACGGATGGCTTCGCGGCCTTCAAGAAACTCGACCCGGTTCCGCCAAACCGTGTCTTCAGTGTAGGCGAGCACAACCTTATCGGGATCACGGGTGTTCCAAAGGTCTTCGGCGGCCTGCACCTTTGCCCACGCGGCCTCTTCGGTGAATGGCGGCTTCAAACTCACACTCATTTTGGCGCTCCATACTGTTTAAGTGATGCCGAGTGCGTTCTCCGTTCTGCTGATCCAGCGGCTTACGGCTGGAAACTCGGCAAGGTCGAAGCCCCCTTCATGGGCAAGGCGCGTATAGGCAACAAGGCACAAATCCGCGATTGAAGCCCGGTCGCCGACAAGCCAATCGGTATGGGAAAGCTGCATCTCCATCAGACCCAACGCTTTGAGCCCCTTCATCATCAATGCTGGATCGATCTCATCATCGCCCTTTTTCAGATAGAGCTTCTGGAACCGGCGAACCGCAATGGCGGTTTCATGGGAGTACTGTTCCCAGAAGAGCCAACTGTCCATTTGCGCCCGCTGGAAGGTATCGGTGGGCAGCAGATCACTTTCGGTAACCGCTGCAAAATAGAGGCAGATGGCATTTGACTGGGCAAGGGTGCGGCCATCGGGCCAGCGCGCCACCGGCACCTGGCCTACAGGATTGATTCTCAGGAAAGCCTCGCTCCGCGTGTCACCAGTGAGGATATCGATATCGACCCAATCATGGTCGAGCCCGCAATAGTCTGCGGCCCACTTTATCTTCAGACAGTTGCCGCTGATCCGGTCACCATAGAGGGTGAGCTTTGAGATTTCCTGATCCAGCACAGACCGCCCCTTCATCTCGTTTTCAGGTTTTGATCAGGCTGCTTCGTCGGTCGCCTGATGAATGATGGCATCTATCGAAAGCCCTGCAACCTCACCGATGATGAGGAGCGCGGGCGATGAGACGCCATTGCGCGACACAAGCTGGGGCAGTTCGCTTAAGCGGCCGAAGAAGCGGCGTTCGTCTTCGCGGGTCCCGTTCTCGATCACAGCGACGGGGGTCGAAGGTGGGCGGCCAGCCTTGATAAGGTTCTCAGCGATAGTGGCTGCATTGGTCAGCCCCATGAACACAACAAGGGTATGGTTTGCCGCTCCGAGTGACTGCCAGTCGAGCCCCGGCACCTCACCGGATTTCGAATGTCCGGTGACAAATGTCACCGCCTGGGCGTGGTCACGATGGGTGAGAGGCACACCGGCGGACGCCGCACATCCGAGGGCTGAGGAAATACCCGGCACAATATGGGCGTCGACACCTTCCGCCTGAAGCGCTTCCAGCTCTTCGCCGCCGCGCCCGAATATAAAGGGGTCGCCGCCCTTCAACCGGACCACGCGCTTACCTTCGCGGGCGCTCTCTACCATCAGGTCGTGAATCTTAGGCTGGGGCACTGAGTGGAAATTCTTCTGCTTACCAACGCAAACGCGGTCGGCATCGCGGCGAATAAGATCAATAATGTCTGCGCTGACAAGGCGATCATAATAGACAATGTCGGCCTGCTGCAGGAGACGCAGAGCCTTCAACGTCAGAAGCTCGGGATCGCCTGGCCCGGCCCCAACGATATGCACAACGCCGTCAGGCTTATCACCGGCCAGCATATCCTTGGCGGCCTGTAGAGCACCCTCCTCGTCGCCTTCGAGAAACCGCTCGGCCACCTGACCATTAAGCGCCGCTTCCCAGAACTGGCGGCGGGCATCGAACTCGTCGAAGGCCTCGTAAACCGCAGGCCGGAGTTCCCGTGCAAACCGGGTCAGCTCGCCGATCCGTTTCGGCATCAGGGCTTCAAGCTTGGCGCGGACGGACTTAGCAAGCACCGGGGCGGAACCGCCCGTTGCTACAGCAGCAACGATTTCACCCCGATCCAGAATGCTCGGCACGATGAAATCACAAAGTTCGGGGTGATCAACGACGTTAATAGGCACACCAAACTGGCGCGCGAGCGTCACGGCTTCTTCAATACGGCTATCGACCCGGCAGGCGATGATCGCGAATTTCGCCACATCGAGCACTGGCCCATACTGGTCAAACGGGGTGATGGTGATGCGGCCCGCAAACTCTTCGGCGAAGCCTTCATCGATCTCATCGCCCACCAGAACGGTAATTCTGGCGGGGGTTTTCACCAAAAGCCGCACCTTGCGACGGGCTTCCTCACCGCCACCAAAAACGGCAATGTCGGCATCATCCATATTGAAAAAGGTCGGGAACAAGCGCACTTCGGGCGGACTCCAGCTGAAAATCTGCAATTGCCTGACTTAAATTGATCGTTGACGTCAATGCCTCAAGGCGTGATGTCTAAGTCTATCGTTTAGAGAAACTATAGAGCCATGACTGAGCCGACCGATCGCCTGCCACCCCTGAATGCCCTCCGTGCCTTCGAAGCGGCGGCAAGACGGCTGTCGTTTACCAAGGCGGCCGAGGAATTGAACGTGACCCCCGGCGCGATTAGCCAGCAGATACGCCAGTTGGAAGATTATGCCGGTGCGCCCCTGTTCAAGCGGACAGGACGATCCGTACTACTGACCGACAGCGCCCAGGCCACCCTGCCCCTTGTTCGCGAAGCATTCGACCAGATCGCGGAAGCCGGACGGGTCATGCAGGCTCCAGCGCGGCGCGGCCGGGTGATGGTCTCGTCGGCACCCTCATTCGCCGCAAAGTGGCTGGCCCCGCGCCTGGAGAACTTTCATAGAAGCCATGAGGGCATCGAAGCCTGGGTGTCAGCCGATATGGGCCTAACCGATTTCAACACGGCTGACGCCGACATCGCGATCCGCTATGGCCGGGGGCAATATGATGGCTTGAAAAGCGAGTTATTGCTTGATGAGACCGTGCTACCGGTGTGCTCACCGGCGCTGCTCGAGGGCGAGCACGGTATTCGCAAGCCGGGCGATCTTGCCCACCATACGCTTCTTCATGATGAGAGCGCGGAGAACGATCCTTCCTGCCCGGACTGGCCGAGTTGGTTGGCCGCGCGCAATGTGCTGGGGGTCCAGTCCCGCCGCGGCCCGCGATTTAACCAGGCTGTGCTGGTCATTGAAGCGGCGATTTCCGGACAAGGCGTCGCTCTCGCAAAACGGGCCGTGGCGGCGGCCGATCTTGCCGCTGGCAGGCTCGTCGCGCCATTTGCCGACGGGTCAACCTCTATCGATTTTGGATACTGGCTCGTCTGGCCAAAGGGCCGCCACCTGACGACCGATGTGCGCGCTTTCATCAAATGGGTGAAAGCCGAGGCGGCAACGAGCGAAGTGGTAGGTGTTTAATCCGGCTAACAGACTACCCCGAAGGAGGGGGCATTTGAAATGTGCTGAATTCGATCTGATGATCTCAGCTGCGGTAAGTCAGATCATTCTGATTTCGCGTGGGCACCGTGTTCAATCGCCCCAACTGGCCTCAACAATCAGCTTTCTTGTGCAAGCTAAGGCCATAATTGGCCTCGCAATCGCCTCTAAGTTTCACGCAAATTCGCCCGATTTTGAGCGCTCCATACTTTGAAAGCATGGAGAAAAGTGAAATGAGCACGCGCCGTTCGAACTATATCGCATTGTTGACAGCCGCCCTGTTTCTCGTGAGCGGCCTTGTGGCGGCGCAAAGTCAGGAAGCGAGCCGGTCCGAACCGATCCAGATGACAGAAAACACGATCCGGTTTCCGGGGTTCATTGCCTTTTCCGAACGGACCATGGCCTACCGGGCCGACCGCCTCATCAATCTGGATGTTTTCAACCAGATGGCATCGGAGCGGAGCACGATCATTCTCGATACGAGGAGCGTCGCGGCGTTCAATGAGGGCCATCTTGAGGGTGCCGTGAACCTCACCTTTGCCGATTTCACCGAAGACAAGCTCGCCGAGGTGATCCCGGACCGCACCACGCGGATCCTGATCTATTGCAACAATAACTTCGTTGACGATGTTGAGCCCGTGCCAGCGAAATCACCGCAGCTCGCCTTGAACATCCCGACCTTCGTGAACCTGTTCGGGTACGGCTATATGAACGTGTACGAACTTGGCGAACTGGTAAGCCTCGACGATGAACGGCTGAGCTGGACCCAAGGCCCCGAAGCGATTTCGTGACGGGGTGAGTGCGGGGAATGCAGAGATAAGGCGATAAGAAAGCCTATATCGGCGTCGCAATCACGCGCCGCATCACCGACGCCCGCATATTCAATCACATAAGCAAAAACCGCCCAAAGACGGCTTTCCAGAGAATCACTTTTGGCATCCGTATGGACCCTTATTGATGGCCTGGTCCGATGCGTTGATGGTCCCAGTTCGGTTTATCAGATTGGAGACTTCGTCGATGCCCGACAATCACGGAAAAGTCGTTTGGTCGGAACTCAATACGCGCGATCCGGTGGCTGCAGCCGCCTTTTTCGAGACTGTTTTAGGGGTATCGAGCGTAGAGACCCATACTCAGAATGGCAGCATCTACAGAACCCTGAAAAAGGGTGACGAGATGGTCGCCGGCATTCTCGACATTTCCGGGCCGGAATTTGCGGGCGCACCGGCGAGCTGGTTGACTTATCTCGGATGCGATGACGTCGATGCGGCATGCGAAGCGGTGAAATCTGCCGGCGGTATGGTAATGAGCGCGCCGTTCGACATTCCGTTCGTCGGCCGCGTCGCTGTCATCAAGGACCCAACAGACCCTGTTGTGGCTTTAATGACGCCAGCTGCCGGTGGCCAATCTTGAGTACGGATATGTTTGGACTGATCACCACCGAGGAGCCTTCGACCCCGGAATCCCATAATCTGAAAACACTGTCCGCCATCTTGTCATAGCGTGGATTTGCGGACATGAGCAGTTGCAAGTGAATCGCAATTGAGCAAGGCTATTGCCATGACAACATCGACAAGCGCCGCGCCGGCGAAGAAAGTGAACCCGAACGCACCGACCCCGCAGAAGGTCGTTTCGGTCCACCACTATACCGACCGGCTCTTCAAGTTCCGCCTGGAGCGGCCACCGGCGTTTCGGTTCCGCTCGGGCGAGTTCGTTATGATCGGCCTATTGAAAG
This sequence comes from Pseudomonadota bacterium, assembly GCA_039196965.1. Lineage (GTDB taxonomy): Bacteria > Pseudomonadota > Alphaproteobacteria > Caulobacterales > Hyphomonadaceae > CALLCD01. Next base: position 31,566 of record JBCCUK010000014.1, read on the forward strand.
ACGATGGGCGGCCGCTCCTAAGGGCCTATTCCATCGCCTCTCCCGCCTGGGATGAGGAAGTGGAGTTCTACTCGATCAAGGTTCAAGACGGACCGTTGACCTCACGGCTGCAGAATATCAAGCCGGGCGACGAAGTGCTGCTCGGCAAGAAGCCGACGGGCACGCTGGTGCTGGATGCGCTGGTGGGTGGTGAGCGGCTCTACCTGTTTTCGACCGGCACAGGCTTTGCCCCCTTTGCCAGCCTGATCCGCGAACCGGAAACTTATCAGCGGTTCAAGCAGGTGATCGTGACTCATACCTGCCGCGATGTGGCGGAACTAGATTATGGCTTCGAGACAGTGGAAGCGGCTAAGAATGATCCGCTGGTGGGCGAGCAGGCATCGAAACAGCTTGTGCACTTCACATCCTGTACCAGAGAAGACCATCCACAGATGGGACGGATCACAACGCTTATAGATACAGGAGAGCTGTTTCAAAAGCTGGGTGTTCCGCCCCTTAATCCCGAAACCGACCGGGCGATGATTTGCGGTTCGCAGGAAATGCTGAACGACACAAAGCAGCGCATGCTGGATGCGGGTCTGGTCGAAGGCTCGAATGCGGCACCGGCCCAGTTCGTGATCGAAAAGGCATTTGCCGGGTAATGCCCAGCGTGCGTGATTTTCGGCCAGGTGACGAGGCGGCCTTTCGCGACCTGAACCTGGCCTGGATTGAGAAATATTTCGGCATCGAAGCAGAAGACCGAGCCCAGCTGGAGCGGCTTGATGACAGCGTATTTGCCAAGTGTGGCCGCGTTCTGCTGGCCGAGGACAAGGGTGAGGTGGTCGGAACGGTTGCGCTCATCCCGATGGATGAAGGCTGTGTCGAACTGGCGAAAATGAGCGCGCGGGAAGATCTGCGCGGGCACGGTATCGGTAGCGCGCTGATGGACGCTGCCATTGCGGCAGCCGGGGAGATGGGGGCTGACCGCATCTGGATCGAAACCAATGACACATTATCGGCCGCGCTGAGCCTTTATCGCAGCGCCGGTTTTGAAGTGCTGGACCGGCAGGACTGGCACGCGACCCCCTACTCCCGTTGCAACGTCCAAATGCTAAAGCGCTTGTGACACTGCTACCCGTTTCCTTCGTCTAGATAAGGACCTAAATACGTTGCATGGCAGACGATTTCTCCCCGCGACGACATACAAGCGAAACCGCTCAGACCATGGCGGATGTCCGCCAAGAGATAGACCGGCTGGACCGGGAGCTGGTGACGCTTCTGGTCGAGCGACAGTCCTTCATGGACGCAGCAGCACGTATCAAGGGTTCCCGCGCTGCGGTGCATGACCGGGCGCGGATAGAGGATGTGGTGACGAAAGTCCTCGCCAGCGCGAAGGCGGCCGGGCTCTCAACCGCAATTGCAGAGCCGGTTTGGCGCACCCTGATTGACAGGTGTATTGCCTATGAATTCCGATCCTATGACGATATGAAACGGCCCGACGACGATAGCTGATGAGCGAGATGGGCGGCGGCTTCGAGCGCCGGACCAATCTCATCTTTTACAGCAGACAGAGCGACACCGGCCTCAGCGTCCGACACTTGCCGATCTTCCCGGCCGAGAGTTTCAGCAGATTTACAAGCCTCGGACAGACGCATGGCTCCCACTGAGAGGGCAGATCCTTTCAGGGAATGAGCCGCATCCGCCCACTGCCGCTGGGGCATCGACGCCGTGAGCATACGTGACCAGATTTCCGTCTGCTGCCGGAAGATATCTATCACTTCCATGGCAAGCCCAGTGTCGCCTCCGGTCATTGCCGAAAGGTGATCTGCATCAAGCACCGGTGGTGACGGTTGATGATCGATTTCGCTCATAGACAGACTTCCCCCGTAATTCTGACCAATAATCAACCCTAAGCAAGGCCAAATCCGCTGTAGAAGAATTGCAGATACGGGAGTTTTGGACTATGAGTTGGAGAAGTTAGAGTTGTGGATCGATCCAATGTTAAGTCTCCTGATCAACTTCCGAAATGCAGTCTTTGCAATTGTGCTGGCCTGGCTAGGCATGGAATTGATGCAGCCGGATCGCGGGAAGGACACGCCGCAGGATCCCGCTCAACCAGAGCAATCCCTGCTTCGCTGATAGGCAGCAGATACTGGGTGAGGCTGCAAAACGCCTATGCCACCCGGGATATATGCTGTGATATGGATGCAACATGACACAGCGCGATATGAGCAGACCAACGACGACCGAAAGCTCGGCAGAGGACTTCGAAAAGCTCAATAAAACAGGCCAATGGCTCGGATGGGCAGGGTTTGTCTGCGCGCTTCTCTGGTGGGGCGGGGTTGCAGGCATACTTGTCGGGCTTTTCGGCGTGGAACAGTTGTTACAGCAGTCCACCGGTATTCTCATTGCCGCTGGAGCTCTGATCCTGCTACCCGGTCTGATGATGACGCTGGCAGGCCTGATGGCGCGCCAGAATCGCCGTGCGACAGAAGCCAATGTGCTGGTTATGCGCGCGGCCGAAACGCTGCTCTCACCGGCACAAATTGCTGGAACAGACATACAAAAACTGGCGGCGACCACAAAGGCCTACACCGACGCGATCAACCAGACCGCAAGCGATACACTGTCTGCGCTGAAAGCGGCGGCAGATGTTCTGGAAAACGAGCGGCTGCGGGTGGAATCGGTTTCCTATGCGATGTCGGACAATGCGCGGGATCTGACGGTTCGTCTGAAAGAGGAGCGGCATGCGATTGAGAGCATTGCCAAATCGCTCGATTTGCAGACCCGAAGCATGTCTGACGCTATCCCACGCCAAGCGGCCGCAATTGCAAAGGCGGCCCAAGAAGCTAGCGAAGAGATCGCCGATGCGGATCTCGGCCTCGAAAAGCAGCTGCGGCAGCTGAAACATGCAGGCAGCACCCTCGCCGTCAGGCTGACGGACCTCGAGACCATCGCGAAGGATGCATCAAGCCGAACAGAAGTGCTGAACCAGTCTCTCGGCCGGGTTGAGGCAAAACTTGGCGAGTCGCAGAAGACCATCGAAATGGCAGAGCGCGCGAGTTCGATGGCCGTGGACGCCGCATCGGGGGCTGGGAATGCTCTGCGCGACGCCGTGTCGGCAGCACTCGACAGCGCACGGGAAGCCAATCTGGAGATTACCCAGACGACCCGGAAAGTGCATGAAGATGCGGCGCGCACCCTGGCAGATCTGAGACAGGCAAGCGTTGAAGCCGGTGCTGCGGCGGAAGATACAGGCAAAGCGCTGAGGGCGACACTGAATGCACAGCACACGGCATCGCCCGCGCCCCAAAGTCAGGCACCGCGATCTCAGGAACAGCCGACACAAGCGCCAAAAGACACCCCTCTGAACGGAGCATCTGGCAGACCGGCCGACCATGGCAGCTTGCGCGGACGAACCGACATGAATGGCGCGTCTCCTGCCTTTGAGAAAGAGAGCAGCCGGGAGCCCGAACAGCCATTGCGGCCCCAGAGCCGGGAAAATCCATTGCCGTCACCGAGCGCTCCTACAGCAAGCGATGAGGATCTGTTTGACTTAGAGGAAGCAGCAGCGCCAGTGATCAGAACTCAAGAGCCAATAAAGCCGAATGACCATTCGGCTCCGGATCTGAACGGAGTTGGAGCGAATGGCCATGATAGCACAGAATGGCGGGATATTATCGCTGACCTCGCCGATGATGAGGCAAAGCAGGGCGACGTGCCGAGGACCGAAGCCCCCCTCGCCAGGGACACCACGGCTGATACATTAATCGATCGCCTCGAGTCGTCGGGCATTCCGTTGCCCAAAACCTTCAAACCGAGAGACAAAAAGCGCATCGCCGCGGCGGCCCGCAAGGATGAAAAGGCCCGGCGCGCAGCCATCCGCCAAGCGGCCGGAAATGAGGTAGACCGCGTCGCGCTGAGACTTCGTAAGGATGCGGATCTATTAAGGCTTGCCCAGCACTTCATCATGGCTGAAGAGCCTGACGCACTTCTCGCCTTGGACAAGACAAGCCATTCCAAGCGGCCTGCTTCTCCTCGCCTCTCAGCCTATCTCCTGGTGGACGCTGCCCTCGAGAATATCAGCGCGCCTTGATCAGTAGCGATGGAAACACCGCTTAAGGCAGACTTGCGGCCTTAGCGGAGAAGCTCCGCCATTAAATCAGTCCAGAAGCGGCGACCATGCAGGATCAGACGCGCTCGTCGTCGTCGACATAGGGCGCAGGTTCCTTCCGGTAAGATCCACGGACCAAACTTGCGGCGCTGCCCCCGGTCTTGTCTCCCGGAAGAATGTGATGACGCGTCCATTCGGGGCCCAGCCCGGGCCTTCATCGAGATAGGCTTCGGTCAACAGACGCTCGCCATCACCATCATTGCCGATAACGCCGATGTGGAAACGCCCGCGCGTCTGCTTGGTAAAGGCAACCAGATCTCCCCTCGGCGACCATACCGGCGTGGAATATCGTCCCCGACCGAAGGTAATACGACAGGCCTTATCCCGCCCTCCCGATGGGCATTCTCGCGGACTGCCATCTACATTCATGATGTAGAGCTGGGGTGAGCCGCCCCTGTCGGAGTTAAAGACAACCTGCCGGCCGTCCGGCGACATGGAGGGCGAGGTATCGATCGATGGATGATCTGTAAGACGACGGGTCTGCCGGGTGACAAGATCCATTATGTAGATGTCGGTATTCCCGTTCTGAGCCTGGCTGAAAATCACGGACTTGCCATTGGGTGAAAAGCGCGGCGCGAAGGTCATGCCGGGGAAATTGCCGAGGGATTCCTGGCGGCGATTGGCAAGATCGAAGAGGTAGACGCGCGGACGACCGCCCTCAAAGGACATGTAAGTGATGCGCTGATCGGTGGGCGAAAAACGCGGCGTAATAATGTTGTGTATGCCTTCTGTCAGGAAGCGCTGGTTCGCCCCGTCCTGGTCCATGATCGACAGGCGCTTTATGCGTGCTGTCTTTGGTCCTGTCTCCGCGATGTAGACAATGCGGGTATCGAAATACCCATCTTCGCCGGTGAGGCGGGTATAGATGCTATCGGCAATTTGGTGGGCGATACGCCGCCAATTCGTAACCGGTGTGCGCAAGCGTCGGCCTGACTGACCGTTGAGACGGTAAATCTCTTCGCCATTCACATCCCAAAGGCGGAAAGAAACAAGCACCTGATCATCTTCGGTTGTGCCGGGTTGACCGGGAAGCAATTCCACCTCGCCCACGACAAGACCATCGGCCTGAATGATCCGCCAGTCGGCGAAACGTGGACGAAGGTCAATTGAGAGATCTTTCTGGATGAAGGCTGAGGGATCCGTCGTGGCAAACAGGCCGGTCGACACCAGATCGTTTCGGACAACTTCGGAAATCTGGCGGGAAAGGTCCTCAGCACCTGCTGCCGGTTTAAAGTCCGGAATGGCAATTGGGAATGGTTTGATCTGACCGGTACCGATCGGCACATCGACCTCGACCTGAGCGGTCGCCCAAGGCGTTGCCACGACCATCAGCGCGGCGAAGAGTGCTACCAGTTTCTTCATTTTTCAAACCTCTCTTATGTCCCTTCCGGCTCGTGATCCCACGCTATTGGCTTGTGCCGATATTGATGGTGACCTCGCGCCACAAATCATAATCCTCATTCGGTAAACGGTACGGCTGACATGTCCTCACAGCACGCAGAGCCCGATCCTGAGCCACCTGCAAGAACCGATCTCCTATCGGGATTCGGCGCGGTCGTACCGTATCAACATCGCCAGTAAGCCTGCCATCGGGCGATAGCTCAAAGCGGACCGTGACCGTCAAACGCTCTGGATCCGGCAGGTCCTGAACATCATTCCAGCAGACCCGAACCTGGGCAAAGATGATGGCCTCGATCCGCGCCGTATTGCCAGTGCGGTCCCCTGCTCCGCGGCGCGCTTCGGCCGGCGTCGGTGCATCTCGCAGAACAGGCGTGTTCGGAGCTGGCGCAAGTATGGGCTCTTTCTCTTCGAAACTGAACAGATTTGCATCATCGAGCAGATCGTCCAGAGCATCCGTTTCGGGCTCCGGCGGAACGATCTTCTGAGGCTTCGGTTTTGGCTCTTCCGGCTCGGGCTCTGGTTCCGGCTCTTCTTCTTCAGGTTCGGGTTCGTCTTCCGGCTCGAGAGGTGGCGCTTCCTCCTCCTCAGGCGGGGGGGGCGGAGGGGGGGGCGGAGGCGGCGGCGCGGGTGGTGGAGGTGTATCTTCAACCTCGGGCGCGACCTCCTCAGGGAGAGTGTCAACCAGTTGCTGTAACTCCTCGACCGAGGATACAGGATCTTCTGGCTCCGGTTCTGGCTCCACGTCCTGGCGTTCAACGATAGGCGCGATGTTGTTCAGCTCGCCAACATCTATAAGGTCGATCGGAATGATGACCTGCTCTTCATATTCCGGGTTGGTGTAGGGAAAGGCGATATAGCCGAAGCCAATCACGCCCACATGGAGCAGAACCGATGCGGGAAGACCGCGGATCATCGCGCTGCTACCTCTGCTCCACTTTAGGATCGGTCACGAGGGCGAGATTGCGGAAGCCAGCGCCCTGGACCTCCGTCATCACACTCATCACCTCTCCAAATGCTGCCCCCTCATCCCCGCGAAAGAAAATTCGATCTTCAAAACCCTCGCCAGTAATCGCGCGCAATTTGGCGATCAGCTCACCGCGTTCGACTTCGGTCTCCTGAATAAACAGAGTGCCATCGGATTGAAGGGTGATCTCAAGCGGGTCGTCATTCTGGTTTGGAAGCGCATCGGCCCTCGCCTTCGGCAGGGAAACGTCAACGCCAGTGGTCAGCAGAGGTGCCGTGATCATGAAAACAATCAAAAGCACCAGCATGACATCCACGAAGGGCGTGACGTTGATTTCGGCGTTAAGCGCGCGACGCCCGCGCTTGCCACCACCAGAGCCAAGAGACGCACCCACGGCCTAGCTCCCTGAACTTTCAGAAGCGCGCCGGGACATGCGCACGAGAATGTCCTGAGCGAAGGTGTCGAGCTGGTCGGCGAAACGATCAATATCGCCGGTAAACTTGTTGTAAAAAATAACGGCCGGAATAGCGGCAATGAGGCCGAGACCGGTCGCGAAGAGCGCTTCGGCAATCGGGCCAGCCACATTGGCAAGGCTCGTATCATTGTTCGCCGAGATGTTGATGAAAGCATACATGATGCCCCAGACGGTTCCGAAGAGACCGATGAAGGGTGAAGCAGAGCCGACGGTGGCCAGCACACCCGTACCGCGTGACGCCCGGCCGACTTCGCGGTCCACGGTAGCCCGCATGGCGCGCTCCGCACGGTCAACGAGCACATCGATTTCGCCATCGCTTTGCACCCTGCGGGCATCGTTCCATTCCCGGGACGCCGCGGCAAAGACCCGCGCCGCCGGATCGCCAGCCGCCTGACCGGGACGGCCCATCACATCATTGGCCTGGCCCGACCAGAACGACGCTTCAAAACGCTGGGCAGATTTCCGCAAACCGCCGAGCGTGAACCATTTCTCGATGATCACCGCCCAGGACCAGAGGCTTGCAACGACCAGCATGATCAGGACCAGCTGAACGACAATATGCGCGTCGAGCAACAGCCCGAGAAAGGAGAAGTCTCCTGCGACTTCCCCTACTGCTGCGCCAGCTGTCACAGACCCAAAACCAAAGACCATCAAAGGGGACCCTCTTCTATTCTCACTGCGCTGCACTTGAGATGCACGATTCCAGCCATGGATGGCTATGGCGCTCTTTATACTGCGTTCTTTTCCTCTCCAAATTTGGCGAGAAATTGGCGTGCAGCACCATGATTACATGGATGTTCGAGAGTATTGCATCTGAACCCTTGTGACTTCCCTAAGGGCAGCGGGACCAAGAGCAGCTTAAGCTGGCGATGGCAGCTGGTAGATGAAATCTTCCAGATGTTTCGCGATTTCGGGGATCGGACGGCGCGGACGGCCATCAGCGTGGATCTGGACCGCCTGGATCTCAGCCGTAGCGACAATTTCTTCGCCGCGGTAGGCAATCTGCTGGAAAAGAATGCGCGCTCCCTTTGTGCCCATGTAACGGGTGCAGATATTCAGGATATCTTCCACTTTGGCGGCTTTCTTATAGTCCACCTCAACCCGGGTCAGCGTGAAGGCGGCCGGGTCGGGTCTCTTCAGGAGCCCTTGGTGCGAAATGCCAGCATCGCGGAGATGGTTCGATCGACCCCGCTCGAAAAAGCGCAGATAATTGGCGTGATAAACCATGCCTGTAAAATCGGTGTCTTCATAATAGACACGGATTTCAGTCCAGTGCTGCTTCTGGTTATCAAACGGCTGAAGATTCACGGGTTCGATCATGGGAATGTCTTTGAGCGGTTAGGCTTTGAGCTTGTATCCGGTGCGGAACATCCACCAGACAGCCGCGCTCGTGGCAACCGCTAGCGCACCAGCCACCATCGCTCCAATCACCAGATTGGAGTTGGCAGCCTCAAGAAAGCCAAAACGAAAGCCGTCGATCAAGTAGAAGAACGGATCGAAAAGCGCGATGGTGATGAAGGGCTCGGTCAGCACATTTATATCGTAGAATGTTCCCGACAGGAATGTCAGCGGCACGATTACGAAATTGGTGATCGTGGCAAGATTATCGAACTTGTCCGCCCAGATGCCTCCAATCACGCCGAAGGCCGCAAGCATGATCGCTGCACAAAAGCCAAACCAGAGCACAGCCAGAGGCGACTTTATCGGCAGATCTGCCAATGGTGAGATATGGATAGCGATGCCAGCAATCAGCGCCACCAAAAGTCCGCGCGTGGCCGCTCCGCAAACAAATCCAATGGTCAGCTCCAAAGGCGAGAGGGGCGGCATTAGAAAATCGACATGGCTGCCCTGAACCTTGGAAATCACGAGAGACGATGAGGAATTCGCGAAGGAATTCTGCAGGATCGCCATAATGAGAAGTCCCGGAGCCAGGAAGTCACCATAAGCCAATCCCTCAAAATCCCCGGAAAGATTGCCGCGATTGCCGAAGGCAAGCTGGAACACAGTCATGAAGAGCAGTGTCTGGATAATCGGCGCTACAAGAGTCTGTTTCCAGACCGTGACGAAGCGCGCAACTTCCCTCTTATAGAGCGTCCAAAGACCAAGCCAGTTGAAGGCACCATATGATCTCAGCGCCGGTGCCTGCACCGGAGGAGCATTCGATATGTCAGCAGTCACCTTAGGAGAATGTTGCGTGTCTGGCATGGCCTCTACTTAAGAGGGTTTTGGCGAGTCTCCAAACCGATTCACAAAACACAAGATATTGAATCTCCTGTGGACAAAAGAATCCGTATGTTGTGTTTCGTTTCGCTTCAGGTACGATATGTTGAGTTCTGAGAGGGTGCCAATTAAGGTTTACCACAACATATAGGGGCACGGCTTTGACCGTGGATGATGAAGTTATGGCTTGGACTGAAGATCGCGTAGACGTTCTGAAAAAACTATGGGCTGAAGGACACAGCGCCAGCCAAATAGCCAAACAGCTTGGCGGTGTCACGCGCAATGCTGTGATCGGTAAAGTGCACCGGCTCGGTCTCTCTGGCAGAGCCACGCCGTCACGTCCTGTGAAGCGCCCGCCACGTCTCGCGAGGCCGAAGCCGAAATTTGCAGCAACCGCGACCACGGTGAAAGCAACAGAGACCCGCGAAAACCAACCAAATGACCGCACCATTGCAGCGGCGGAGAAAGCAGCCCTTGCCGCATTGACGCCGTTGCCACTCAACGACGGAGAGGCCGCCACCGTCCTCACAATTCGGGATTCCATGTGCAAATGGCCCATCGGAGATCCAGCTGATCCGAATTTCGCGTTTTGCGGCCGAAAGGCAGATTGCGGCCCCTATTGCAAAGAACACGCGAAAGTTGCGTTCCAACCAGCCAAGAAGCGCGAGCGGAAGCGCGGCGAACAGGACTATGTTCGCAGGATTGCTGGCTAGAACGTTCATTCCTCTTTGACGAGGCCCTTATTTGCCGAGCGAAATCGATCCATCTTGCTTGGCAGAGCCTTCCCGGCAGGTGCAGCCCACCGGCCGGGTTTTTTATTCGAAAGACTAGCCTACTACTCGGCCGTATCTGCTGGCGCTTCATGGACAGCGCTTAAACCAAGCAAGCCAAGCAGTTGATCTGCGTCCTCGACGAGTTTCGGAAGGGCTTCGAGATCCTCCGCCCCCAGTGGGCGCAAAGAAACAGAAAGTGTTCCACCCTCGCGAATATACCGTGAGAGACTTTCAATATAGCCAACAGCCGGCGGGAATACCGCCTATGCCCGAGGCGAAGCTAAGACCGCCCGTTGCCATCGCCTCTAGTCCAGCAGGGTTCATGATCGAGATATCGAGGCCGTCGCCCCGAAAACAGAAATTTGTTGTCAGTTGGTACGGAGCGCATATCCCGCGGAGCGGACGGTGCGGATAGGATCCTCACCTGCCTTTTTTAGGATTTTGCGCAAGCGGCCGACATGGACGTCCACGGTTCTTAGTTCGACATAAACGTCAGAGCCCCAGACCGAATCTAGCAACTGCTCCCGTGAAAAGACCCGTCCGGGGTGCTGCATGAAATGGTCGAGAAGACGGTATTCAGTCGGCCCGAGATGGAGGCTCTGTCCGCAACGCGTGACCGTGTGGCCTGACCGGTCGACAGTAATGTCGCCTACGGTAACCGTGTCCTCCACGAGTCCCGGGCGGATACGGCGCATGACAGCGCGGATGCGCGCCATAAGCTCAGTCGTCGAAAATGGCTTGGTGATGTAGTCGTCGGCCCCAGTATCGAGACCCCTCACCCGGTCGCCCTCTTCGGAGCGCGCCGTGAGCATTATTATAGGCAGGTTTTTTGTTTCCGGTCGCGCGCGCACCCGGCGGCAAACCTCAATGCCCGGCACTTTCGGCAGCATCCAATCCAGGAGAAGAAGGTCCGGTGCTCGCTCCTCCATTAAAAGGAGCGCTTCTTCACCGTCGGTAGCGACAGCAACGTCATAATCCTCGCGTTCAAGATTATATTTGAGGAGTTCACATACCGCCGATTCATCCTCGGCGATAAGAATATGTGGGCTCATCTTCCCGCTCCTTGTGTTTCTGGCTTCTGCCAATCAAGCGTTTGCACCTTAGCTTTTAGCAAGCCCATCTATCTTAGGCCGCTCCTGCGCGTCCAGATAATTACCTGTGACAAAGAAGTATATCAATTCTGCAACATTTGTGGCGTGATCTCCAATGCGTTCGAGATTCTTTGCCATGAACAATATGTGTGCACCATCTCCGATCGTGCGCGGATCCTCGATCATGTAGGTTAGCACCTCGCGAAAATAGCTGTTGTAAAGCTGGTCAATATCTTCGTCCGCTTCCCAGTATCGTCTCGCCAGGCATTCATCCCGGTTCCGATAAGCATCGAGCACGCCGGAGAGCTGTGACGCAACTGCACGGCCCATACGGTCAACGCCCTTTAGAACGTCGCGGGTCGCAAGATTGCCAAGTGCGCTCGCACGCTTTGCAATGTTCTTTGAGAGGTCACCGACACGTTCAAGTTCGTTGGCCACTTTTAGCGCCGCCAGCACCTCCCGAAGATCCCGTGCCATAGGTTGTCGCCGCGCGACGATTTCCATAATGCGCTGTTCAACAGCGGCCTCCAATTCATCCACCTCCCGGTCCCGCTCAATAACGGCGGAGGCGGCGACCAGATCTCCCCTCATCGTGGCTGAGCAAGCATCCGTGATCATGGCTTCGGCCAACCCGCCCATGCGCAGCAAGTCGTTGGAAAGCTGCTCCAGCTCATCGGTGAATGCGGTGACGATATGGTCGTTCATGAAAACCTGTTAGCCGAACCTGCCAGTGATGTAGTCATGGGTGCGCCCCTCCGCAGGGTTGGTGAAGATACGGCCTGTATCGTCCATCTCGACCAGCTTACCAAGATGAAAAAAGGCGGTCTGCTGGGACACGCGAGCGGCTTGTTGCAGAGAATGTGTAACAATAACAATGCAATACCTGGCACGAAGCTCGTCGATCAATTCTTCAATTCGCGCCGTGGCGACCGGGTCAAGCGATGAACAGGGCTCATCCATCAGGATCATATCGGGGCTGACAGCAATCGCGCGGGCAATGCAGAGCCTCTGCTGCTGACCGCCGGACAGGCTGGTACCGGGTTCACTCAGCCGGTCTTTCACCTCGTCCCAAAGCCCTGCCCGCCGGAGACTTCTGTGCACAATCGCTTCAAGGGCCTCCTTGCCATCGGCAAGAGCATGAATGCGCGGCCCATAAGCTACATTGTCGAAAATCGATTTCGGAAAGGGATTAGGGTTCTGGAAGACCATGCCGACGGACGCACGGAGCGCGACCGGATCGACATCTGCGCTGTTCACATTGACGCCGTTGATAATGATCTCACCGCTCACCTGTGCATCGGGGATCGTATCATTCATGCGGTTGAGACACCGCAAAAAGCTGGATTTGCCGCAGCCGGAAGGCCCGATGAGCGCCGTCACGGCCCGGTCCGGAATATTCAATGAGACATCTTTCAGCCCGACGCGGTCACCATACATCACTGACACGTTGTGGCAGCGCACCTTTACAGACTCAGCATCTTTTGCCGCCGAAGGGGACCATTCGGACAGGTTGTCATCAGCAGCAGCCATTATCGTCGCTCATATCTCTGCCGGAGATAGCTCGCCAGCACATTCATCAACACCAGGATGATCAGCAGTACCACAATCGTCGCCGCGGTGAGAGGCTCCCAGGCTCGCTCCGCGCCAGTCGACCATTTATAGATGAGGACGGGCAAGGTGGTGGCCTCGTCGCCAACTCCGCTTGGCACCTCGCCGATGAAAACCACCATGCCAATGAGCAAGAGGGGAGCCGTCTCGCCGAGCGACCGGGCAAGGCCGAGGATGACACCGGTAATAATACCAGGCGCGGCAACAGGCAAAACATGATCGATAACCATCTGCATCGGCGAGGCTCCAAGGCTGAGAGCCGCTGTGCGAATGTCCTGTGACACGGCGTTTAACGCGGCCCGTGACGCAATGATCACAGTCGGCAGAGTAAGCAATGCCAGCACAAGCCCGCCAACAATCGGGGCGGAGCGCGGCAAACCGAAAAAGTTCAATAGAACAGCCGCCCCGAGCAATCCGAAAACAATCGACGGCACAGCCGCCAAATTATTGATGTTCACTTCTATGAAAGTCGTCAGACGGTTTCTGGGAGCAAACTCTTCCAGCCAGATCGCCGCCATAATACCTATAGGGACGGATATCAGGGCTGTAACAATTAGGGTCAGAAATGATCCGACAAGGGCGGCAAGTATGCCCGCAAGCTCTGGATATGTACTGTCACCTGAACTCAGAAATCGGAGGTTCAATGCTGGTCGGATGACACCGGCCCGTTTCAGATAGTTCACCTCTGCGATTTGTTGATCAAGAATAGCTCGCTGCACTTCCGGTGTCCAAACGACCCTGTAGTCGATACGGTCGGGCTCCGGCACAATATCGCCGACGCGCTTTTCCAGGATCAATTGGTCATCAGCAACGGAGATCACCTGAAAAATCGCATTATCCGTTTCCACGAATATGCTGGGCAGGTCTGCCCTCTTTCTATTCATTGCCGTTTTAATATCCCGCGGCATCTCCCTAAATCCAACGGAATATAAATCACCTGACGCCCTGCCCGCCGCAGAAGGTTTCATCTCAGAGAACATACTCGCCTGGCTGAGAGACCCAAAACTCTCATCGGCAATTTGACCTTTGAGATATTGATCGAAGACGGATGAAATAGGGATCCTATATTGCCGACTTACACCGAGAAGGTTAGGAGATTCAGCCGTTGCCTCGGCAATGCTGGCAACCGCAAGCGGCGCGAACAACTCGATATGATTGCTATCCGACAGAAGCGGCTCGCCGAGGACAGAATGAACCTCTTCCAGAACAAGTGTGTTGAACCCTTCCATATTATTGCCGATGTCGCTGACATTTGACGCGCTCTCGGGCAGCAGCCTTTCCAATGTCGGCGTAAGCACAACGAAAAGTTGATACTGGGTCAGAGCTCTTAAAGAAATAGATACGACACTGAGAATTATCACCGCCAGAAAAGCGATTGAAAGCCCGACACAGGAGATAGCCAGTCCCTTTAAAACGCGGTCTACGATCCGCCGTGTTCGAACTACACGAACGCCTGAAAGAGCACCGGTATGGCTCATATTTATTTCTTTCGGATCAGCCATAGGCAGTTCTGTATTGCCGGACCACTCTGAGCGCGATCAGATTGAAAATCACCGTTACCAGAAAGAGAACACCGCCGAGTGCGAAAGCGGAGAGGGTGCGGGGACTGTCAAAAGCACTATCACCTATCAGCAGGCTCACGATCTGTGCGGTCACAGTGGTCATATCACTTGTGGCGTCGAGTGTGATTTGTGCGCGCTGGCCAGCCGCCATGACAACAATCATGGTTTCCCCGACAGCGCGGGATACTCCGAGCAGGAGGGCAGCGAATATGCCGGGCCTCGCCGCCGGAAGAACAATCCGCAAAATCATTTCGGCTCTCGTGGAGCCCAGCGCCAGCGCGCCTTCACGATACTCATCGGGCACGGACCGGAGCACGCCGTCGGTTACCGAAGATACAAAGGGAATAATCATGATCCCCATAACAAGCCCGGCGGCAAGGGCGCTATTCGGCTGGGCGGCGAGGAAGCCATCCGGCACCCAGGTAAGCTGGTTCACGGATCTTGCCAGTGATCGAATGATGGGTGCCACGAGCAAAATTGCAAAAAATCCGTACACAACTGTTGGGATACCGGCGAGCACTTCCATTGCCGGTTTTGCGACCCGCCGAAAAGACGGTGAGGCATACTCTGAGAGATAGATAGCGGACAGAATGCCGATAGGTGCCGCCACTGCCATGGCAATAATAGCAATGCCGATGGTTCCGAAGAAAAGCGGTATGGCCCCGAAATCCTGATTGTTTGATGGGTTCCAACTGGTCCCAAACAGGAAGTCCAGAGGATTTACAAAAGCAAAGAAGCGAACGCCCTGGAAGACCAGTGAGGCCAGTATCCCGATGGTGATCAGAACAGCCACGGCCGCGCTGGCAAAAAAGATCATCCGGAGGGTTGTCTCCAGATAATCTCTTATAGGTGCATCAACTGTCTGAAATCGCGAGGCAAACCAATATCCCGCAAGGCCCATTGCCACTATGGAGCCGCCACCAACTAACCGGACTTGTCCCATCAGAGCGACAATCCGCCAGCGGGCCGCATCGTCAAATGGATCGGACAATTGGACATCGGATTGTCCCGTAAGGTACCACAACTGCTCCAAATACTGATCAAGTTGAACGGTTGGAAGCGCCAATAGTCTTTCCGGCAATTCCGAAACGAGCGCGCCGCGCACAATCGGACCGTCAACGCTAGCCAGCACAGCGAGGCCAAGAAACATCGGCAAACATGTTGCCATAAGGATGAATATGCCATGCAGCCCTTCGGAAGAGCGCAATGCCTTGCCGCTCTGGAATTTCAGAAAGAGTGCCTGTACTCGACCGGCAGTATAGGATGCCATGCCGGCTGCCGCCAGAAGCACGAAAGCGTACCAGGCAAATGGCATGAGTCCAAAACGTTCAAGGAGCCAGCCGATAACACCCTCCTAATGGATCTAGTCTAGGCAAATATATTAACGGCGATGTGACATATGTCTCAGTTGCTTGCCGGCGGCTCATCTATTGCCGGCAACCAAACGGAAAACGCCGTACCCTCCTCGATCTGACTCTCCACAGCAAACCCTCCGCGATGGTGGGCCATGATGTGCTTTACGATTGCAAGACCAAGCCCCGTGCCTTCATCGGGACCTCCGCGACTTTCATCGACCCTGAAGAAACGCTCGCCAAGGCGCGGCAGGAAGGCGGCATCAATTCCAGCGCCCTCATCCCTGACCCGGAACCATGCGGCGGCGCGGGAAGCACCGCCAATCGTTTCCGGTGCCGCCAACAGCGTCGATCGCGCCGCCTCCGGCCATCCGCGGGACGCATAAGCTTCCGCCGCATCGAGGTCTCGCGATCTCCCCATGGAAACTGTAATGACCGTGTTCGCCGGCGAATACTTGATCGCGTTGCCGACAAGATTGTGGACCACCTGTTTCAACTCACCCTCCGATGCGATGAGCGGAACCGGCGCTTCCGGAAAATCGAATTTGATTTCCTGGGATTTCATCCGTGCGATGTGAACAAGCGATTCAGCCGCCTCGCGGACAATTGTCAGGAAATCCACTTTGGTTGTTGGTGCCTGATGCTCGCCGAGTTCGATGCGGGAAAGCGACAGGAGATCCGTTATCAGATCTTTCATATGCGTCGTCTGGTCGGCCATGATTTGAATGAATTTCGGCCACGCGTCCGGATCGTCGCGGGCAGGCCCCTGCATGGTTTCAAGGAATCCTGAGATCGATGTGAGCGGGGTACGCAGTTCGTGGCTGGCATTGGCAAGAAAGTCTGCCCTCGCCTTCTCTGCCCGTCTTACAGGTGCCTGATCCGTCAGAACAATCAGTGCGGAGCGCTCACCGGCCGCGTCGTCGCCAAGTGCGGTTATGGTGACGAGCCAAGTCTGGCTCGGATCCCTGGACGGTACAAGTTCGCATGCCGCCGCCCCCCCGGCATTCAACACGCGGTCAATATGAGCCAGGAGCTCTGGATTTCGGAGGGACCCGGCGGAAAGCCCTATCCGGACGTCGGGCAAACTGAAGATCTGCCCGGCCACTTGATTGTAGGCGACAAGCTGGGCTCCGGCATCGACGATCAGCGCCGGCTGATTCAGGGCATCGACGAGACTTTGTTGAACCCGGCGGATCGCATCGGCATTCGATTGCTTCACAACAATCTTTGTTTTCGGTTCTGCCACTCGAGCATTTGCGAGGATACCGATATGATAAGCAAAGGCTCCCCCGGCCAGCAAAAGCGACGCCGATACACCTTCCAATATGCCGAGGACACCAGTCGCCGTTAACGCGAACAGCAATGCCAACCCGCCCGTAGACAGGATTATGATATCCTGCCGACGCAGTCGTCCTATATCTCTGGAGTTAGGCTTTGAGACCATATCAGTTTCCGATCAAGCAGACCGGAAATTTGAATGCCTTCTGCCAAACCATTTGGAAAGGTTCATGCCCACAATGGAGGCAGACACATCGTGGAAGTGTGTTCAAACAGACACAAAAATCTTCATTATTGAATTTCGATAATTATTCATTGACTTTCATATAGTAAACCATTAACTCCAGCATCATATTGAAGAGGCTCTAAACTGTGTTGCAACGTTCACTCCTATTTGCTGGCGCAATTGCGCTTTCGGGCTGCACAAGCCTAGAGAATGCGCTCTTGGGCGAGCCTGCAGATACAACGCCCAACCTGCCATCAACACCGGAAGGCTGGGCTCAAAAGTCAGATGTTGAAGCGGCGCAGTCAGAGAATTGGCTAGCCCAGTTTAATGATCCGGCACTGGTCGAGATTATCGAAGAGGCTCTGACCGCGAATCCGAGAATTCTCGAAAGCGAGGCGCGCGTCCGCGTTGCCAAGCAGAACTCACGCGCTGTTTTTGGGCGGTCACTTCCGTCCGCCAACTATTCTTTCTCGAACGGCTATGCGACGCAATTTGCATCGACTGCGCTGGGTGGCGGCGTTGTCGTCGATGGACGATTCAACCAGCCGACCTATGATCAGCGCGTCGACCTCCAGTGGGAACTTGATTTGTGGGGCCGCGTTCGAGCGAACAACCGCGCCGCCCGATCCGACTTTTTTGCAACTGAAGCGGATCTCGCGGCGGCCAGGCTTTCGCTCGGGGGCGAGGCAGCCGTCGCATGGATCGATTTGAACGCCGCACTTGAACAGGAACGCGTTGCCGAAGAGACCATGGCGGCGCGCAAACGCGTTGTTGATCTGACCGAGCGACGTTTCGAGCGCGGCCTGTCCACAGCGCTTGATGTACGAACCGCCCGTACCGAGCTTGCCCAGGCCGATGCACAAATTGCTCTTCAGGGGCAAACACGGGAGAACGCAGCGCGGCGTCTCGAAGTCTTGCTTGGACGGTATCCTTCAACGGAGATCGAAGCGCCAGCCGAACTGCCTGTACTCGATGGGATCAGAACAATTTCAGATCCGACGGTGCTTCTATCAAGACGTCCGGATATTGCCGCCGCAGAGGCGCGGCTTGAAGCAGCCGGGTACAGGGCTGAAGTGGCAAGATTGGCAATGCTGCCATCATTTAATGCCACATCAACGATCTCAAACTCCTCGAGTATCGAGTTTGCCGATATCCTCGATCCGGAACGGATCAGCGCCAACATCTTCGGTGCACTGACACAGAACATCTGGAATGGCGGGGCGCTGAAAGCCGACAAACGCGGAGCCTATGCCCGTGTCGAAGAGCTTTCGGCGACCTATGCCAATGCTGTATTGACGGCCTGGAGAGAAGTGGAAGACGCCCTCGCGAATGATCGTTATCTTGCCATTCAGCTCGAGGCTCAGAAGCGCGCTCTGGAGGAAGCCAGATTGGCAGAGGACCTCGCGCTCCGCCAATATCAGAACGGCCTCGTCGACATATTCAATCTGCTCCAGTCACAGACAACCAGGCTGAATGCGGAATCCAGCTACATCAATGTCAGCGCTCAGAGAGTGACCAACCGCATCGACTACCACCTGGCACTCGGTGGGGGCGGGCCACTCGGGCCTGAAGCCGAAGACGAACAGATTATCAACGCGACCCAAAACAGTGCCCAGTCCAGTGAGAGCAAAGCGCCATGAATCGTTTCCTAGCATTTCTTCTGCCGGTCATAATTGTTGCCGTTCTCGGCTTCGGTGGAACCGCAGCGCTGGACGCGCTGAAACCTGAACCGGAAACTGCGAGCGAGCCGCCCCAGGCATTGTCAGTTTTTGCAGAGCGGGCAGAAAAGCGGGATCTGAGCTTGATTGTCGAGGCGCAGGGCGAAGTGCGCCCTCGCAGCGAAATCGATGTGACACCGCAGGTCCAGGGACGGATCGCCTTCGTGTCGGACAAGTTCTTGGATGGCGGTTTCGTATCCAAGGGTCAGGTGCTGATCCGCCTCGACGCTGCCGACTACGAACTTGGCGTTATCCGGGCCAAGGCGAGCGTTGCCACAGCGCAGCAGGCGCTCGCCCGCGAAGAGGCCGAGGCCGCCCTCGCCATTCGGGACATTGAGGACCTTGGTATTAACGAGACAAGTCCCCTTGCCCGCCGCGAACCGCAGCTTGCTGAAGCACAGGCGGCGCTGGACTCCGCCTACGCGCAGCTGAGCGATGCCAACCTTGCACTTGAGCGGACGGCCATTCGGTCACCATTCAACGGACGTGTTCGCCAACGCGGTGTGGATGTCGGGCAGTTCGTGTCCCCAGGCCAGTCACTCGGCCGCGTCTTCTCAACGAATATAGTGGAAGTCGCCCTTCCGCTGACGGATTCTCAACTGGGTCAGCTCAGCCTTCCACTGGCTTTCGCTGAAACGGCCGATCGGCCCGGACCGATCGTGACCTTTGAGGCAAACGTCGCCGGCAAGGCGCGCAACTGGCAGGGGCGCATCACACGAACCGCTGCTGCTGTAAACAGTCAATCACGTCTGATCAACGTATTCGGCGAAGTCGAAGACCCTTATGGCGAAGGTGCAGATGGCGATGCGCCTATGGCACCAGGCTTGTTTGTTACCGCCCAGATCAATGGCGATACTGTGGAGGACATTACATGGGCACCACGCGCGGCGCTGCACGGAAATAACAGACTCTACATCGGAAACCTCGAAGAAGGCATACTCTCCATCCGGACAATTGAGGTTGTGTATAGCGACGAAAGTGGAGTTTACTTCCGGGGTGGCGCTGAGCCGGGTGAACTGGCAATTGTCTCTCCTATACAAGCGGCCTTTGACGGCATGCGACTGCGGATAAGGGAACGCCTGCCCGACGGGACGATCGCCCCCTTTGTCGAACCGGTTGCCTATAGCGGTGGCGGGTCAGCAAATTCATCGACCACCCAGGCTAATCTCACGACAGCTGACGTGAATGGAGTGTCTCAATGAAAGGCATTGTTGCCTGGTTCGCGCGAAACGCCGTTGCTGCCAATCTGATCATGATTGTCGCCTTCGTTGGCGGAACGATGTCCTACCTGAACATGGAGCGGGAGTTCTTTCCAACAACCCTGGTGAACGGTGCTGCCGTGACCATGGTCTGGGATGGTGCCTCGCCTCAAGACATTGAAGAGCAATTGATGGCGCGGATAGAAGAGTCGATCGCCGATATCGATGGGCTCAAGCGGATTACCAGTGCTTCCGCGGAAGGTGGCGGAGAAGTCTTTATTGAGGCTGAGAACACCACGGATATGACCCGCTTCGTAAATGAAGTGGACCGCAGGGTGGATCAGATCGACAACTTCCCGGCAGGCGCGGAGCGCCCCCGCGTCCGCCAGCTTGAAGCTCAGAACTGGTTCTTCGGCATGGCCATTCACGGCGATGTCGACAGGCGTACACTCAAGAGGTGGACCGAAAAGGTTCGCGATGACATCGCCTTATTGCCAGGCGGACAAAGGGCGGTGGTGCGCGGCGTGCTCGACGAGGAAGTGGCGATCGAAGTCACGGAAAACAATCTACGCCGCTACAATCTGACCTTTGCCGATGTGGCAGACGCCGTTCGCAACACATCGATTAACTCCTCCGGTGGCCGGGTAAGGACAAGCACCGGGGATGTTAGTCTGCAGACGCGGCAGCTTGCCGACACCGCAGAAGAGTTCGGTAATATTATCATTTCGCAGACAATTGATGGCGGCACGATCAGGATCAGCGATGTCGGATCAGTCATCGACGGCTTCGTCGATGAAAGCCTTGAAGCAACTTTCAATGGCGAGCCAACAGCGTTTGTCTTCGTTATCCAGCCTGAAGTGATGGACATCGTCAATTTCTCCGACGGCTTCCAGGATTACATCAAAAACTCCCACAAAGTGCTGCCGGAAGCGCTCTCAATAGACATATTGTGGACGGACGCAGATCCTTTTGAGGATCGCATGGATACAATCACCTCTTCAGCGCTGATCGGAGCGACGCTCGTTTTGCTGGTGCTGATCCTGTTCCTTCGCCCGATTGTGGCGTTCTGGGTCACCATCGGCATTATTACGGCATTCGCTGGTGGCACGATGCTCCTCCCCTTCTTCGGGGTGACCTTCAATCTCCTGTCGCTCTTCGCGGTGCTTTTGGTGATTGGGGTAATTGTCGACGACGCCATTATTATCGGTGAGAATATTCACAAAGAGGTCGAAACCGGTAGAAATTCAGGACTCAACGCCGCCATCGTCGGTGCTCAATCGGTCATGAAACCGGTGATATTCGGTGTTCTGACCACGATCATCGCGTTCCTGCCCTGGGCGTTTCTCTCGGGACCGGAAAAGAACTTCACTGAGCAAATCAGCTATGTGGTGATTGCGGCTCTGATCTTCTCACTGATCGAATGTCTGCTAATCCTGCCGGCACACCTCGCTCACATGAAGCCCCAGACCTATACCGGTTTCAGCGGCCGTTTGATCAAGGTTCAGAGGCGGATCGCCGACAGCCTGCTT
The DNA here is from genome assembly GCA_039196965.1 of Pseudomonadota bacterium. Taxonomy (GTDB): domain Bacteria; phylum Pseudomonadota; class Alphaproteobacteria; order Caulobacterales; family Hyphomonadaceae; genus CALLCD01. Next base: position 53,115 of record JBCCUK010000014.1, read on the forward strand.
TGGGTCGCCAATCATTTCTACAAGCCAATCCTCGAGGCAGCGATCCGGTTCCGCTATGCCACGATTACCCTGTTTATGGTGCTGTTTTATCTCGCCATGCAGCTCCTCTCGACCGGGATCGTGCCTTTCCGGCTGATGCCGCAGATCGAAGGCGACCTGGTGATTGTGAACATCAATATGCCTAATGGCACACCGGAAGAGCGTCTGCTTCAGGTGCGCGACCAATTCGAAGCCGGTGTGATCGAAGCGGCCGACGAGCTTGCACGTAAGTATCCCGGTCTACCGAATGGTTTTGTGATCGGAAGATCGGTAATTGCGAGCGGCACCCAGGTCGAAGCCTTCATTTCCATGGTACCGCCGGAAGAACGCCCGGAAACCGCGTCAGTAAAAGATGCATCCGACCTGATGCGGGAAAAGGTCGGACCGATACCTGATGCCGAGGACATTTCTTTTGATTTCACAATCAATGAAGAAGATACGCGTATTCAGTTTGCCTTGAACCATCCGGACCTTGATCTGTTGCGGGAGGCCGCAGGGGCAGTCAAAGATGAGTTTGCGACCTATTCCACGCTGTACGATGTTGGGGATAATCTTACCTCCGCCGCCGAGGAGGTTCGTGTCACCCTAAAGCCAGGCGCACAATCACTCGGCCTCACAATGAGTGATGTGTCAGGCCAGATCCGCCAAGCCTATTATGGCATCGAAACCATGCGGTTGCCGCGCGACGGTGAGGATGCCCTCGTGATTGTGCGACTATCCGAAGAAGACCGAAGCAATATCGACTCGCTGCGCAATCTTCGGATCAGGACATCAGACCGCCGGGAAATCCCGTTAACCCAGGTTGCAGACCTCGAATTTGCACCTGGTATAAATAGCATCATGCGGCGTGAGCGAATCCGATCCGTCACCGTCTTTGCAGAAGTTGTCGGCGATGCCCGTGGTCAGATCATTGAAGACATGAACCAGAATTTCTGGCCGCAATTCGAGGAACGGTTCCCGGGTGTCACGCGCGGAAATGTCGGAGACTTCGAACAACAGCAGGAATTCCTGGGAGAACTGGTCCAATTGGCCGGGATCGCACTCGGAGCTATGTATGTTATCCTGGCGATTGCATTCCGCTCCTATGCTCAGCCTTTCCTCTTGATGACGGCCATTCCGTTTGCCTTTGCCGGCGCAATTTATGGTCACCTCCTGTTCGGCGTGCCCCTCGCCCTCTTCTCAGTGTTCGGTATCGCTGCGGCAGCCGGGGTAGTTATCAATGACAACCTCGTACTCGTCGATTATGTGAATAAGCGACGAAGCGAAGGTGTGGGCGCGGTGCAGGCCCTCGTCGATGCCGGTGTCTCCCGGTTCCGGCCGATCCTTCTGACGTCTGTCACCACTTTTGTCGGCATTCTGCCACTTATCGCCGAACGATCGATTGGCGCGCAATTCCTGCGGCCGATGGTGATCTCCCTTGGCTGCGCAGTGATCTTCGCGCTGTTCGTCTCCCTGCTTATGGTCCCCGCATTGTATGCTGTCGGCACTGAAATCGGCCGCATCTTCCGCTGGACCTGGAGTGGACGCCCTTACCGCTCTATCGGTGAGTCCTATGATGGCGAGGCCCACGACGATAATATTACCGACGTGCACGGTGACCTTGGCGACATACAACCGGCTGAGTAATATTTCGTCTCAAACCGGTCCGGGCAGGTAAGCGTACCTAGACTGGTATAAGGCAGGTAAACTGCCTGGTGAGAGGATGTACTATGAAGCACCTGGTTTTTACAGCGAGTGCCCTCGCTCTATTCACAGCCTGCTCGCCGGACGGTAGCGGTGCAGGGTCCCTGAATGCCGCCAGCGCCGAAACGGCAGATGCCCCTAGCCCCTTTGTCCCCCGCCCAATCAAAACAACCGGCCGGGACGATTGGGGAAGCTTTGGGCTTGATCTTGCCTCGGTAAAGGAGGCTGTCCATCCGGGCGATAACTTCTTTGAGTATGTCAATGGCAAATGGCTGGACACGTTCGAGATGCCAGCGGACGATTCCCGCTATGGCTCGTTCTCGATCCTGCGGGAAAAGTCAGAACAGCGCGTCCGAAATATTGTTGATGAACTCGCCTCCTATTCGCCGCCATCGGAAACACTGGAAGGCAAGATCGCTGCGATCTACAGCGCGTTCATGGACATTGAAGCCATTGAAGCGTCAGGAATGGCAGCCGCCCAACCCTATCTCGACCGGATCGCCGCAGCTTCCGGCCATGAAGATATCGCCGCCCTATTCGGGAGCCCCGGCTTTTCCTCGCCCATTGGGGGCTACGTCAACATCGATCCGAAAAATCCGGATACCTACATATTCCAGATCACACAATCGGGGCTCGGCCTGCCCGACCGCGAATACTATCTTGCGGATTCAAAGCGCAATGAGGATCTGCTCGCAGCTTATCGCAACTACCTCACCATTCTCCTCTCAGAAGCAGGTTATGAAGATGTCGGGGAAGTTGCCGACGGCATCATTGCTCTCGAGACCCGCATTGCGGCTGAGCACTGGGACAGGACGGTCAGCCGTGACCGCAACCTCACCTATAACAAGCTGAGCCGCGACGAACTGCTCGCCTCGGGAGCAGGGTTCCCTGTGGACGCCATGATCCGGGCGATTGGTCTTGATGATCAGAAGGCCTTCCTCGCCCGCCAGGTCACCCCGACCGCGGATGAAATTGCCGAGTACGGGTTGAGCGAAGAACAACTTGCAAAACTCGGAGGAGGCATTTCGGGTCTGTTTCAGGTCGCAGCGGAAACGGACATCGATACGTGGAAAGCCTATCTTACGGCGCACTTCCTGAGTGACCATGCCGATGTCCTCCCCGGCACCATCGATACGGCCACCTTTGAGCTCTATGGCCGAACCCTCAGAGGTCTGGAAAAGCAGAGAGAACGCTGGCGGCGCGGCGTTAGTGCCGTGGAGACCGCGATTGGTGAGGGCGTCGGTCAGATCTATGCCGAACGCTACTTCCCTCAGGCCTCAAAGGACGAGATGGACAAACTCGTCGCCAATCTGCGGGTGGCTATGGCTGCCAATCTAAATAGCATCAGCTGGATGGGCGAGGACACGAAAGTCGAGGCGCGTGACAAGCTGGCGAAGTTCACGCCCAAGATAGGATATACGGAAAAGTTCGAGACCTATGACACCCTTCGCGTGGGGGACACGGCGCTCGACAACAAGTTCATGACCAATGCTTGGGCATTCAGGGACAATCTGTCGAAGCTCGGCCAGCCGATAGACAGAACCGAATGGTTTATGACCCCGCAAACGGTCAATGCCTATTATTCCCCCCAGAGAAATGAGATCGTTTTTCCGGCGGCAATTCTGCAACCTCCCTTCTTCAATATCGCGGCTGACCCGGCTGTGAATTACGGGGCGATTGGCGGGGTCATAGGCCATGAAATGGGGCACGGCTTTGACGATCAGGGATCGAAATCTGACGGCGATGGCGTCTTGCGTGACTGGTGGTCGGAAACGGACCGACAGAATTTCGAAGCCCTGACCGGCAGCCTTGCAAGTCAGTATGACGGTTTCTGTCCGCTCGATGAAGGAGATACCTGCGTCAATGGTCGCCTCGGTCTCGGTGAGAATATCGGCGATGTCAGCGGGCTGTCCATGTCCTATCGGGCCTACAAGATCAGTCTCGACACGGACGGAGACGGAAATATCAGCGCCGACGAAGAAGCACCGGTGCTTGGCGGCTTGACCGGCGACCAGCGCTTCTTCATGGCCTGGGCACAGGTCTGGCGGAATCTCTATCGCGAGGAAGCCCTGCGCCAGCAGCTTATCCGCGGACCGCATTCACCGCCGCGATATCGCGTGAACGGCGTCGTTCGCAATTTCGATGAATGGTATGAAGCCTTTGGCGTAACCCAAGAGCATGAGCTCTATCTCCCGCCGGAGGAGCGCATTCGGATCTGGTAGGGGCAACGACACTCTACCAAGATACAGGAAGGTGGGGCGGCCCCATTTGGGACCGCCCCTTTTGCAAGCTGGTTCTAACCTCCACCGGCAAGCCGGGTCCGCCAGTCTGGCCACGGTGGATAGTTCACCGGACCGCAGGTCTTGCAGACATGGCGGTGAAGCCGATCCTGCAAACCCTTCAGCCCCGTACCGACCCGAACGCCCGCTGCGCGAAGATCGCCAGCAATCTCCCGAAGCAGATTGACCGGCAATTGCTCGTTGCGGGCGAGATTGGCCTCGCCGAGCATCCAGCCACGGGCATCCCGCTCAATCGACAAAACCACTCTGGGCTTTGTGTCTGCGAGAAAGACCGCGGTGGAACCGCTTGCGATATCGGCATCGTAGTCACGCAGGCAGTTCTGGAAGGACAATGCAACATCCTTCAGCTGCTTGCGCGACACCATGCGTTGGAAACGCGAGGTCGGAAGCTCCGGTGGAGCCACATATGGCGCAAACTTGTCGGGCACCAGAGCATCGGAAAGACGCTCCATGGCGGTGACCGGCGAATTCGCCCTATCCATACGCTCGGCAAGCGCAGCGACGAAGACCTCCCCTTCATAGAGGAGGAGGATTTCCACCGTCTCAGCCACATCTTCAGCCGTTCCAATATTCGGAATGGCCTCGATGAGTTTCGGCTTCAACATGACGTCCGGCAGCGCATTTGCAACCTGCACGAAGTCAACGTCGAAAATCTGCCGATGGCGGATCAGCTTGGTCATGCCCTCACGGCGGACCAGACGCAGGAGACCGGCATAGTCCTGCCGCAACCAGAGCGTTTCCCCGGCACGAGACAGAATTTTCATCAAACCGGCGCTGCCATTTGGCAATACCGGATCGGCAACGATGCCATCCCGGTCAAACGTCACGCGCTCGGCGATCCGATCGGCCATTGCCGCGGTCAGCGGCAGATTGGCATCGATCAGCATCGCCGCAAGATGGCGGCGCGCTGCAGGCAGGGCAAAGAAGCCATGGTGCGGCGCGGGCCAGATCGCAGCGATCTCCGGCGCATAGCCTTTCGCCAAATGAACCAGCAAGGGTGTTGGGGTCAGCTGCGCCGTCATCTCGCGCAGTGCTTTCCCCGTCATAGGCAAGCCCATGACAGCCTCCTCTCTAAAGGAGTTACCAAATTGGGTTAGGCTGGCCTGCCCACGGCAACGGCGCGCAGGTAGCCAGCTTGACTCCCCGCATCTTGCGAGGAGCAGATCTGTAAGTTGTCAGTCCGCTTCATCTCGTCTCTCTTTGCCTTGCCCAAACGCTAACTGCGTTTGACAGGACCGCGCCTATCCCTCTTTAGGCCTGTCTTTGTCAAGACTATTCTCGGCAGAAAATAGAGATGCGGTTCCCGCATTGGGAGAATTTCATTTGTCAAACAAGGTAATGTCCTGTTGGATAAATGCCCTGTGATAAATCCAGAATGGGGAGACGCATCATGGCAGTAATGAAATCCGAACAGATCATGGCGGAGTCAAAGAAGTCCTTCGAAGATGCCATTCAGATCGCGGTAACACGCTTTTCTAAAACCGTCCGCGGATTGAAGTCCGCCAATGTCAACAATATGTCGACGGTCATCAAGAATGGCAAAGTGTCAGCCTACCGCGTAAACCTGCAAATGACCTTTGAGGTGGCCGAACCGAAGACAAAGAAAAAGTAGGATATGGCGAAGGCGAAAACGCCTGAAGCATGGTTTGAGGCGTTGGAGCCAGATGTTGCTCCAATCGCCGTGTCACTTCGCAAAGCCCTCAATGAGGCAGGACCGGACCTGTCACTGAAGCTCGCCTGGGGTTTCCCCTGCTGGGTCGGCCATGAGCGGATCTTTTCAGTGATCGCCCATACGGATCGCTGCAATCTGCAATTATGGTCTGGCAACCGCCTCGCAGACGACTTTCCAAACCGTATTGAAGGCACCGGCAAACAGCTTCGCCATGTGAAAGTCGGTTCGGTTGATCAGATCGACGATGAATTGCTCTCCATTGTCGACAAAGCCATAGAGCTTGACCGCGTATCCCCCGAAAAAGTGCGGTAATCGCCGCCTGGTGGTAGGGATAAGTTGAAGTACCTCTTGACGTTCTCGGATGGAGGACGGCATCTGTACACTGCATTTGGCAGTACTTTCTGAGGAGCATCCCCATGGCAGAAACTGATCCCGTCGTTATTGTTGGTATGGCGCGCACACCAATGGGTGGCTTGCTTGGCGAATTGTCGACTTTTTCAGCGAATGAACTTGGGTCTATCGCTGTGAAAGCAGCCGTCGACGAGGCCAAACTCGGCGCAGAGGATGCTGACGAAATCATCATGGGTAACTGTCTGCCGGCTGGTCAGGGTCAGGCACCAGCACGTCAGGCGGGTTTCAAGGCTGGCCAGGATAAGGGCCTTGAAGCGACAACCATCAACAAGATGTGCGGTTCCGGCATGCAGGCCGCTGTGATGGGACGTAATTCAATTCTCGCGGGCGAAGCGGACATCGTTATCGCCGGCGGAATGGAGTCGATGACCAATGCGCCGCATCTGATGGATGTCCGCAAGGGCCACAAATACGGCACGATGAAGTCTGAAGATCACATGGCGCTTGATGGCCTCACCGATGCCTATGCCCACGGACCCATGGGCGCTTTTGCAGATATGATCGCTGGAGAATATCAATTCACCCGCGAGCAGCAGGATGCCTACGCGTTGGAAACCCTCTCCCGGGCTCAAAAGGCCACAGAAGATGGCAAATTCAAGCGTGAAATCGCGCCGGTGACGGTAAAATCCCGCAAGGGTGAGAGCGTTGTCGAAACTGACGAACTTCCCCGCACAGCACGACCAGACAAGATCCCGCAACTGCGCCCTGCCTTCAATAAGGATGGCTCGGTAACAGCCGCAAATGCCTCGGCAATTTCCGACGGCGCAGCTGCGGTTGTTCTGATGAAGCAGTCTGAAGCTGAAAAGCGCGGGCTCTCTCCAATTGCGAAAATCGTGGCCACATCCTCCCACGCCCATGAGCCGGAATACTTCACCACAGCTCCTGTGCCTGCGATGAAGAAGACGCTGGAAAAAGCAGGCTGGGACGTCAACGATGTCGACCTCTGGGAGGTGAATGAAGCCTTTGCGGTCGTTCCAATGATCGCGATGAAAGAACTTGGCATTTCCCACGATAAGCTGAACGTCAATGGCGGCGCGTGCGCCATGGGTCACCCGATCGGTGCCTCCGGCGCGCGCGTTCTGATCACACTGCTTGCGGCTATGGAAGACCGCGATGTGAAGAAGGGCGTTGCCTCGCTATGTATCGGCGGCGGTGAAGGCATCGCCATGGCAGTGGAACGGGCATAGCCAGTCTGCGCGACCTATTTCAACCAAGCCCAATCGGCTGGGTTCGGTCTGACCGGGACCAGCCGATTGATGACGACTGAGATGCTGTCACCGCCTCCATTGAGCTTGATGCTGAAAGGTTCGCTCCAGAAGCATTGGCCGGGCTTGAGACTTTCTCCCATGCCGAAATTATATTCCTTTTCGACCGTGTGCCGGATGAGAAAATCGAGACAGGCGCTCGGCACCCGCGCGGGCGAACCGACTGGCTAAAAATCGGCATCTTTGCCCAGCGGGGGAAGAACCGCCCCAACCGCCTCGGGTTGACTACTTGCGAAATTATCAAGGTTAACGAACTGAAACTGGATCAAAAAGGGCTCGATGCCATCGATGGAACATCCGTCCTCGATATAAAGCCCGTCATGTCAGGTTTCGAACTTCGCGACAAAATCATAGAACCAGACTGGGCACATGAGATCATGTCCTCATACTGGATCGCCAAAGACACTTAGTTCCCTTGCGGATTATACTCTGTAGAATATGATGCAACCATTGTGAGTGACACATCACACCTCGCCGGGCATTTCAGAGAGCAGGCCGTTTTTTGCACCCAGCTGGGTTCGCCGTTCACGGCGGCGCTCTGCGAACACATGGTAGGCGATCTGGAAGCTGGCGGTCCAGTAGCAGAATTGATTAGCGACTGGCGCGGTGATCCCAGGAAGGACGCCCTCGCCCTACGCCTTTGCGGCGCGCTGCACCATGCGGTTCTGACCGGTGCCGCTCCCGATCTGGCAGAAGTCTATCCGAAATCTCTGAACGATTGGGATATGGAGCTTGTCTGGCCGAGGGCTCAACCGTTTCTTGCTGGCGCGGAAGACCGGGTGCGGGCATTTATCCAGTCTCCTCCGCAGACAAATGAGACGAGGCGATCGATTGCGCTCCTACCGGGCTTTCTGAAGATCTCCGCGGCATTTGGAAAACCGCTCAACCTTTTGGAACTCGGAGCCAGCGCGGGGCTAAACCAGAATTGGGATCGTTTCAATTATAGCACATCGGGCTGGAGTCGGCCCGGAAGCAGCAATGTCAGTGTCGACACGAACTGGCAGGGACCGCCTCCCCTTCATCTTGATACGGACATCGAAATCGCGTCACGAGCCGCATGCGATCAAAATCCGCTGAACATCCATGATCCAGCAGCGGCTATAAAGCTGCGATCCTATGCCTGGCCCGATCAACCGGATCGGCTTCGACGGTTTGACGCGGCGGTGGCGCTTGCTCGGGAGATGGACACACAAGTGGACCGGGCCGATGCTGCCGAATGGGTGCGGAAGAAACTGATGGACCGGCTGGAGGGGGTTACCACCGTCGTTTATCACTCGGTGTTCCTGCAATATCCACCTGCCGAGATCATTCGAGCGATCACAACGGCCATCAAAACGGCGGGGTCAAATGCCACGGAAGCAGCACCACTCGCCTGGCTCTGCTTTGAACCGGAAGGTCTCTTTGGTGGGGACAACACCCTGCCAAGGATGGCGACGAGGTTACAGGTTTGGCCAAGCGGAGAAAGCAGCATTCTTTCCCACTCAAATGGCCACGCGACGCTGGTGGAAGCAATTGACGGAGGATAGCACTTGCGTGATTCCGGCAAGCGCGGCATTCCAATAGCGCCATTGCCGCCCTAGCTTGGCCAGTGAGTAAAGGCTGTCCGATATGACCCAACCACCGAATGCCTATGGAGACAATGATACCGGCCGCAGGTGGATCGTATTGATTATATTCATTCTGCTCGTCGGATTTATCGCTGCGGGTATTTGGTTTTGGTACAATCAGCAGGCCGTCACCGAGGACACAACGACGCCGCAAATTGTGGCCCAGCAGCGTCCGGTTCTTGAACCACTGCCTGAAGCCGAAATCATCGACACGACACCGGTTACCGATGAAGAGGCCGTGGCCGACGGAACACTGAAACGGTTCGACGACAATCGCTGGCTGGAGTCCGATGAATTTGTCGGTTTCGATACCGGCCGCAAGCGAGCCGATCTCCGGATATATATACTAAGTCAGGACTATTCCTGGGTGTTCGGAGATGGGGACACTGTGGAGGGCCGAGCTGGAGTTGCACAACTTGAAGATCTTTTCCAGGGCGGTGACTTCCAGGATCGCTTTTGTGATGCTGACAGCATTCTCGCCATCGGCACATCTTCATTTGAAGGCCCCCAGGCGCTCAATCATGCCCTTGCCCGCCAACGTGCAAGGACACTGGTATCGAGGCTCGGAACCGTCCGGCTGAGCTGTGACGATGACAGCCCACGCCTGCTTGCGGCCAGCCTCGGCGAACATGCCGAAACCTCTCCCTGTCCCGGCCGTGCCAGATGTCCGGAAGCCACATCCTCACAGCGACGGCTGATACTGGTCAGTGTCAGCGCGGCAGAAGGGGGAGTGAACTTCAGTGAAGCCCTCTGGTCCGGATTGCAAGGCTTTGATGCCGAACAGCGGAGCTTCTTCCGGGACTTCAGGTTGTCGGATTATGATGAGTTCGAAATTCTGAACTAATCGCTTAAGCTGTCTCGTCGTCCTGTTGAACCAGGCTGAGGGGCAAAGCCGTCGACCGCTTCGAGACACGGATCACAATCCGGGACTGGACATCGGATACAAGCGCAGAGCCCAAAAGCTTGTCGCGAAGAAAGTCATCATAGGCATGCATGTCGGTTGTCACGACACGGATGATATAATCCACCGCACCGGTTACGGTCATGCATTCCGATACTTCTTCCCACCCAAGCACCATATCTTCAAACGCCTGAAGGTTGGTGCGGTTCGGCAAAGCGAGCTTCACAGTGGCCACGACCTCGAAGTTGAGACCAAGCTGATCGCGATCAAGCAGGGTCACCCGGCGCTGAATGATACCCTGCTCTTCCATCCGCTTGATACGGCGCCAGCAGGGCGACGATGACAGGCCAACCTGATCGGCAATCTCCGCAACGGAAAGACCGGCATCTCCCTGGACCAATTCGAGAATCTTCGCATCAACGCTATCGAGCAGATCTGGCAAATCATCCCCCATTTTTGCATATTAAAGGCAGTATTTTCCCACTTACACACCATATTTAGCATGAAATGCAAGCAATTTCTGCGGCGGAGTTTCACATCGGCTCAACGCCGTTTACACTGCATCCATCGGACGGATGCTTATTGTGAAGGGAACCAGCGCAAGCGTATAATGCTCACATGGCAGATTACGGACGCATAATCGGTATCGCTCGCAGAGGCGAACGCCGCGCGCCAATGGAAAAGATCAGAGCAGGTAAAATCTCTGTCGCCGCTGGCCTTGATGGCGATTTCAAAGGCACCAAACATCGAAAGAGACAGATAACGATCCTCGCTGAAGAAGATTGGCAGGCCGCCCTTTCCGATCTACCGGAAGATGGTGCGAGCCTTCCCTGGACAGTGCGGCGAGCAAACCTATTGTGCCACGGCCTGCGATTACCGAGAGCAAAAGGTGCGATCTTAAAAATCGGCAATGTCGAGTTGGAAGTGACGGGCCAGACCTGGCCCTGCAAACGGATGGACGAGGCATTTTCTGGCCTCCTCAAGGCTCTGTCGCAGGAATGGCGGGGCGGTGTGACATGCGCCGTGCTCCACGGCGGCGAGGTTGAACTTGGCGATACTATCGAAATTGTCTCGGCCCCTGAGGAGATCGTCCGAACACTTCCGGGGTAGGCTTTGGGGAGCGTCAGCTCAACAGCCTTGAGCGCGTCTCATGAGAGTTTTTTACTCCGCGGGATCCTTTGAACGGGAGATGATGGCGGTCGTGGAATGGCCTTGAAGTAAAGGCACAATGTGGACGGTTCCACCCCGGGCCGTGACGGTGTCCGCACCGACAATATCCTGAAGCGCGTAATCGCCGCCTTTAACGAGAAGATCAGGTTGGAGACGTTCGATCAGATCAATCGGTGTATCTTCCTCAAAGAGGACAACTCCATCAACGGAAGACAGGGCGGAAAGAAGGCGCGCACGGGACGCCTCATCATTGACCGGGCGAGCCTCCCCCTTCAGGCGGCGAACCGAAGCATCGGAATTCAGCCCTACAATAAGCCGGTCGCAGCGAGACTTCGCTTCCTCCAACACTTTAAGATGCCCGGGGTGCAGAATATCGAAGCAGCCATTGGTAAAGCCAATGATCTCGCGTGCTCCTCTCCACCGTTCAACAAGGTCGAGCGCCGTATCCATTGGCATGACGTCGCCATTGTCATTGTCGAGAAGTTCGGCCGCAGTGACGGTGGCCGTGCCGGCCTTGGTCACGGCGATGCCCGAGGCGAGAAGGGAATACTCCGCCGCAAGTGAGAGGGGCACGCCGGAAGCAATGGCAATTCCAAGGGCAGCAAGGCTGGTATCGCCGGCACCAGAGACATCATACACATCACGAGCTTCGCCGCGCATATGGCGGACAGTGGGCTCTGTTCGCTCGATGAATGAGAGCCCCTTGGCAGCCCGGGTCACCATTATGGCGTCGGCCGCGCAGAGGCCGAGCGCCTTTTCCAGGGCGGCCTCAATCTCGGCATCGGTGCCCGTGGGCAGGTTGGTAACGGCAGCCAGCTCACCGGCGTTAGGTTTGATCAAGGCAACCGGGCCATAGCGGGCAAGATCATGACCCTTAGGGTCAACCACAAGAGGCACGCGGTCATCTTTGCCAGCTTTCAACGCGGTAGCAATGGTCTTTTCCGTCACACTTCCCTTGGCATAGTCGGAGATAAGGATCGCTGTCGCGCCGCTTGCAGCTCGGGATATCTCGCTGACCAGGCTGCGCTCGGTTTCCCAATCAAGATCAGTGACCGGTTCCTTGTCGACGCGCAGCAATTGCTGGCCTGAGGACACAAACCGCTTCTTCTGGATCGTAGCGAGGGTCGAGCTCTGAACTAGAAAGGAGGCAATCTCATCCGCTCGACCGAGGAGCGTGCGCAGGGCATCGCCTGGACCGTCGGCACCAACGGCGGCGACAAGGCGAGCTCGAGCCCCAAGGGCGGCGAGATTGCGGGCCGTGTTTGCCGCGCCACCCGGCATTTCGATACGATGGGTTTCGCGCAGCACAGGCACAGGCGCTTCGGGCGAAACGCGCTCAACATCGCCGTAGATGAAGGTATCGAGCATGGCATCGCCGAGGCAGAGCACGCATTGGTTTCGCGCGCTAAGGATCAGAGACTTCAGGGCCTGGCCGGTCATTGGCGCACCATGGCCTGTCAGGCCCGATCCTGGCGCGCGTGAGCTTTGGCGAGGGCATCAAATTTCATAATGCGCACCATGACCCGTTCAATATCTTCCAGGCGGATCATGTTCGGGCCATCGGAGGGCGCATTATCCGGATCCTCATGGACTTCGATGAAGACGCAAGCGACACCGATGGCAGCGGCGGCATTGGCGAGGATTGGTGCGAAGTCGCGCTGACCGCCGCTGGCATCGCCCTTCCCGCCCGGCTGCTGTACCGAATGGGTGGCGTCGAAAACCACTGGGCAGCCCGTCGCCTTCATCTCCGGAATGGCACGCATATCGTTGACTTGCGTGTTATAGCCGAAGCTTACGCCGCGCTCTGTGAGGAGGATATCGCGGGCACCGCCGGCGAGAAGTTTTGTAACCACGTTCTTCATGTCCCAGGGCGCGAGGAACTGACCCTTTTTGACATTGACCACCCTGCCCGTCTCGGCAGCTGCAAGGAGGAGGTCCGTCTGGCGGCAGAGAAAGGCCGGGATCTGGAGCACGTCGATGACGCTGGCGGCTGGGGCGCATTGCTCTGCAGTGTGGATGTCGGTGAGGACGGGAAGCCCGGTTTCCGCCTTGACCTCTTCAAAGATGGGCAGAGCCTCATCGAGGCCGGGACCGCGAAAGCTCGACACGCTGGTACGGTTCGCCTTGTCGAAGCTCGTCTTGTAAATGAGTTTTGCGCCGATGCGGCTGGCGATTTCGGCAAGCGCCGCTGACATTTTCAGGGCGTGATCGCGGGTCTCAAGTGCGCAGGGTCCGGCAATGAAGACGACAGGGGCCTCATTCGATATTTCGATCTCGCCGGCCGCAGCGGGCAGACGCACCGTATGGTTGGGTAGCAGGTTTGCCGTATCGGCCATGGGGGCTCCGACCGTTTCTATCGTTCCAATCTCTTAAACCGATCGCACAGCGTTTTAAACCATGCTCTGAGTGCGGGGATGTTTTTTTCAAATTCCCGGCAAATGCAGCGAATGGATTGGCCGCTGCTTGGCCGCGCCCTAACTTTCTGGTTCGTAGAGACACTGTCGCAGTACGGGGCCGAATTACCATGAAAATTGCCGTCGTCGGTTCGGGGATATCCGGACTGTCCGCAGCCTGGGCCCTGAAAGATACGGCCGATGTCACCTTATTCGAAAAGCGGGAGAGGATTGGCGGTCATAGCTGCACCAAAACGGTGGACTATGACGGCCGCAAGATCGAGGTCGATGTCGGCTTCATTGTTTATAACGCCCTGAATTATCCCAATCTTATCGCCTTTTTCGACGCGCTGGATGTGGAAACCGAACGGAGCGATATGAGCTTTGCCGTATCCAATCCGAGCGGATATGAGTGGTCGTCAAATGTGCGGGGCTTCTTCGCTCAAAAGCGCAATCTGTTCGATCCCGCTTTTCACCACTTCTGGAGATCAATCCTGCGGTTCAACGACATTGCCAGAGAGGAACTCGATTCCCGCCGGGTGAAAGACACGACCCTTGGCGCATGGCTGGACCGCCATGGTTTCGATGAGAATTTCCGGGAGAATTATATCCTGCCGATGGGGGCGGCGATCTGGTCCACGCCGGAAGACAGGATGCTGGAGTATCCGGCCCTGAGCTTCTTCCGATTTTTCGACAATCATCGGTTGATGCACAAGGAAAGGCCGCATTGGCGGACAGTCACTGGAGGCAGTCAGTCTTATGTGAAAAAGGTCGTTGCCGCTCTTGGAGACCGGGTGCGTGCAGGAACGGAAATCCGCGACGTGTCTAGGTTTGGTGACCAAGTGAAACTGGAAGCATCTGATGGCCGGCAACATGTGTTCGACCATGTCATTCTGGCCAGCCATTCTGATCAATCACTGGCCATGCTCGGCGACGAGTTTGAGGACCGCCGGTTCATGCTGCGCTCCATCCATTATCGCCCGAACCAGATTTATCTACACCGGGACCCCGCTCTTATGCCGAAACACCGGTCGGCCTGGGCGGCATGGAATGTACTGCGCCAGGAGGGTGAAGACATCTGCCTGACCTATTGGATGAACACGCTGCAAAACCTGCCAAAGGCATGCCCACTTTTCGTGACGCTGAATCCAAATATGCCTCCGGCGGAAGACAAGACCTTTTCCAGCTTCACTTTCGACCATCCACAGTTCGACACGCCGGCCGAAGCTGCTGTACGCGAAATCAAGCGGGTGAATGGCGAAGGTGGGCTTTGGCTTGCTGGAGCATGGATGGGTTCAGGTTTCCATGAGGACGGCTTGAAATCGGGCCTTGAAACTGCTCTCTCTCTTGGCGGAAAGGTGCCTTGGGTGCCACAGAATATCTCGCCGCGGCGCGCACCGGAAAAGGTCGCCGCCGAAGGAGCTCATTTGAAAATCGTGGGTAAGAATGGCTAGTTCCAAATCGCCCGAAAATAGCGCGCCAGCGCTTCAACTCTATCTCGGACAAACGCGCCACAGCCGTTTTGTTCCGTTCGAACAGTCTTTCGCATACAAGCTGTTTCTGATCGATCTAGATATCGACAGGCTGCAAGACGCCGGGCGGATATGCCGGTTATTCAGCTTCGAGAAACCAAACCTTTTCTCGTTCCGCCGCCGTGATCATGGACAGCGAGAGGATGTCGACTTGCGACCGTGGGCGGAGGCGAAGTTCGCCGAGGCCAATGTGGATTTACAGGGTGGCTCAATTCGCCTCATCACTTTTCCGAGGCATGTTTTTTACAAATTTTCGCCCATCTCGCTTTGGTTCGGGTACCAGCCCGATGGGAGCCTGAGTGGCATTATCTATGAAGTGAACAATACGTTCGGCCAGACCCACTCTTACGTTGCCGCAGCATCCGATAATCTGATGCGTCATAGCGCACAGAAAAACCTCTATGTCTCACCGTTTTTCGACGTGTCAGGTGCCTATAAGTTTACCATCCGTCCTCCGGGACAGCACCTCAATCTTGTCGTCGACAATTTCGAGGATGAAAAACGGATACATATGGCAAATATAAGAGCTGTCCGCGAAGCGGCGTCCGACGGTGCTTTTCTGCGCGCAGCTGCTGCGCGACCATTGTCCACCCATGGCGTTACTTTAGGTATCCACTGGGAGGCGCTAAAACTCTGGTTGAAGGGGGCCGGCTATCGCTCAAAGCCAGCGCCCCATCCAAAAGCGGCCACCCGCGCTGCGCCAGTTGCAGGTGCACCCCACAAAGTATTATAACTGAATAAAATGACTATGGCTGACTATATAACCGCTTCGGCGAAAACAATTCGACAACTTCAGAACGTGCCCGCAAGCTTTAAACTTGCAGGCTTCGCACTATTATCTGCAGATAGCGGAACCCTGGTCATCCAGCTTCCAGATGGACGCTCAGTGAAGTTTGACAGCGGCGTGGAGGGCACCGATGCAGAAATCCACGTACACGAATATTCTTTTGCAAAACGCGCTATTTCCAGTGGCGATATTGGATTTGCCGAAAGCTATATGGATGGAGAGTGGTCGACTCCAGATTTAACTGCGGTATTGCGCTACTTCTCCGATAATTTCGATGCTGTTGGAAATGGCAACCTTGCCCGGGGCCGGGCGCTCATGAAGTGGATCAATAAAATCCGCCACGGGTTGAACAAGAACAGCCGCAAGGGGGCTCGGCGGAACATTATGAGCCATTATGATCTTGGCAATGAATTCTATAGCCAGTGGCTGGACCCTAGTATGACATATTCTTCGGGTATTTACGCAAGTCCGAATACAAGCCTGGAGCACTCTCAGGCGGCAAAGTATGATGCCATCTGTAACAGCCTTGATCTCGGTTCAAAAAGCGAAGTTCTGGAAATTGGCTGCGGCTGGGGCGGTTTTGCGGAATATGCCGCGAGTCAGAGGGGCGCAAAAGTTACTTGCCTGACCATATCGGAGGCGCAGCGCGAGTACGCCGAAGCCCGGATGCGGGGCCAGGGTTTGGAAGACCGGGTTGAAATTCGCCTTGAGGACTACCGCGACCATAGAGGTGCCTATGATGCAGTCGCATCGATCGAAATGTTCGAAGCGGTTGGCGAACGGTATTGGCCGGATTATTTTTCAAAAATTCAGTCCGTTTTAAAGCCCGGCGCACGGGCGGCATTGCAGATTATTACAATAGATGATCAGCTATTTGAAAGTTACCGCACACGGACAGACTTTATCCAGAGATATATATTCCCTGGCGGCATGCTGCCGAGTGAAGAGGCGTTGAAAGATCAGTTCTCCCAGGCCGACCTCCGATATGATGAAACGCGCTACTTCGGACAAGATTATGCACGGACACTGAACAGTTGGGCCAAGCGCTTTAATGATGCGTGGCCAGATATCGCAAAACTAGGCTTCGATCAGCCATTCCAGCGCATGTGGAACTTTTATCTTAGTTACTGTGAAGCAGGCTTCAAAGGTGGCCGGATAAATGTCGGTCAGTTCGTCCTGTCGAAACCGGGTTCAAATTAGGGGTAATCTGGCGTTCCTGGCTGGTGCGGCATCGGCTCAGTAGAGTTCCTGCAGAACATATTCGATATTCTGGCCACGCGCTTCAAACGCACATTTCACCCAACGGCCGGTCTCATCATACCAGAGATCAAAGGACAGATCAGAGTAGACGCGAAACCGGGTGGTTTCGATCTCCTGTCCGCTCACGGTAAGCGTTTCAGAGCCTAGATTATCGACCCGAATGTCGAGCAACTGTCCGCCCTCGCTTGACAGAATAGCGTCGCTGAAAACCTCGCCGCTATGCCAATGGCTTGAAGGGATAAGGTCAGCCGACAGTTCGCCCGTGAAATTTGTGCCGGACACGTCAAGCTGGCCATCCTCACTCAATACGGAAACGGTGAGGTCCTTGCCTTCCTTTCGGGTTTCCCCTGTCAGCTCGACAAGACTCCCATCTGCCCAGACTTCAGTGGAGTCGTGGCTGTACTTGTAGGCTGTGATCGGTCCGAATTTCACCTGAAGATCAATGTCATTGACCACTTCAAGCGTTCCGTTTTCGGATTTTTCGAAACTCACCGTATGAGTTCCAAAGGGCTTACCTTTTCGCAGGACCTCAAAAGCAATGATCTCGCCGCCCGCCGGTTGCCATACAGGAAGAGTGGCTGCGACAATATCAGGCTGCGCGATGTCGCTCGGACTGTCGCCCAAAGCTGCCGGAAACAGGCCGAACGCAATAATACCTGTAAGAAGGGATCTCATGGGAAGCCTCTCAGTCGATTTCATATACGACATAGTATAGTTTATTTGAACGTCCAGTGAACAAGCCCATACACACAAATAACAGTTTGCCGCACCTCACTTTTTTGCCAAAAGACCTTCGAAAGGTTGAACAGAGCCGTTGCGGGCTCTAGCGTCGCGGCAAATAACACGATCTGATCAAGACCCCAGATGCACACATTTCCCTCCGTTATCGAAACAATCGGCAATACGCCGCTAATCCGCATGAAGCGCGCCTCGGAAGAAACCGGCTGCGAGATACTCGGCAAAGCGGAATTCATGAATCCTGGCCAGTCGGTCAAAGACCGGGCGGCGCTAGGGATCGTGCGTGATGCCGAAAATGCCGGACGACTGCGCGCGGGTGGAACGATTGTGGAAGGCACGGCGGGCAATACAGGCATAGGCCTCGCGCTGGTTGGCGGCGCGCTTGGCTACCGGGTGGTTATTGTCATGCCGCGAACGCAAAGCCAGGAAAAGAAAGACGCGGTGAGAGTCCTGGGGGCGCAGCTGATCGAGGTTGATGCCGTCCCCTATAAGAACCCCAACAACTATATCCATTACTCCCGCAGGCTTGCCGAAGAGCTTAATGAAAATGAGCCGAACGGTGCGATCTGGGCGAACCAGTTTGACAATGTTGCCAACCGACAGGCCCATTATGAGACAACGGGGCCGGAGGTGTTCGATCAGCTGGACGGCAAGGTAGACGGCTTTATCTGCGCCGTCGGATCGGGCGGAACCCTCGCCGGTGTTTCCATGGCACTTAAAGAACGGAACAAAGATATTCAGATCGGGCTGGCGGACCCCGGCGGCGCAGCGCTCTATGAATACTACAAGAATGGCGAGCTGAAATCGGAAGGAACATCGATCACCGAAGGCATCGGCCAAGGCCGTATCACGGCAAATCTGGAGGGTATGGAGATTGATCATCCCTACCGCGTGCACGACGCCGAAGCGCTGGAGGTGATCTTCAATCTCATCCAGGAAGAGGGATTATGCCTCGGCGGCTCAGCGGGTATTAACATTGCCGGAGCCATGAAGCTCGCCAGAGAGCTGGGCCCTGGGAAACGGATCGTCACCGTGCTTTGCGATTATGGCAACCGATACCAGTCGAAACTGTTCAATCCGGCTTTCCTCCGATCCAAGGATCTACCGATCCCAAATTGGATGGAGGTATGATGGTGGCTAGCACCTCTCCCCTTGTTTCTGCTGACTGGCTCACAAAAAATCTGGAGGCACCCGATCTGCGGATCGTAGATGCAACATGGTTTGCTCCATTCACCAACCCACCGGAGACCGGACACGCAGCCTATTCCAAGGCTCATATTCCGGGTGCGGTGTATTTCGACATAGACGAGATAGCCGATCCGGCATCGGAATTGCCGCATACGGTTCCCCCGCCCCATGTCTTTTCTTCAAAAGTGCGCAAGCTCGGCCTCGGAGATGGCAACCGCGTCATTGTTTATGATCGGAACAGTTTCTTTGCGTCGGCAAGGGCCTGGTGGCTGTTCCGCTATATGGGACATCGCGATGTGTATGTGCTCGATGGCGGCCTCGACGCCTGGCTCGCGACGGGTAGTGAGACCGCCGATCTGCCGCCGGTCGCCGTTGAGCGCCATTTTACATCCAGAGTGCGCGGCGACCTTATAAAGACGCTGGAGCAGATTGTAGAGATTTCGGGCGAGGGCTCGCAACGAATCGTTGATGCACGGCCGACGGGCAGGTTTGCCGGAGCGGTGCCGGAGCCCCGCGAAGGCCTGCCACCGGGGCATATTCCCGGAAGCGCCTCTTTGCCAAGCGGCGAACTCATTGGAGCGGACGGCCGTTTCAAATCGGCTGATGAGGTTCGTGCTGCCTTTGAAGCCGCAAATGTCATGGCGTCTGACCCCTTCATCGCGACTTGCGGATCGGGCGTATCAGCAGCGATTCTGGCGCTCGGTGCGGCAGTCACAGGGAACGATCTCGTTTCGATCTATGATGGATCATGGACAGAGTGGGCCTCTGATCCTTCCCGGCCGACAGCAACAGGCACAGCGTCGTAATGAAAAAGAAATTGCCCACGCGGCTCATCCACGAGCGCTCGGGCGGCCGTCCGAACCTCACAGTAAATCCTGGCGTTGAGCGTGGCTCTACCCTGCTCATGCCGGATATTGACGCGCTTTATGATTCGACCCGCCAGACCTATGGCCGGACCGGACTAAGCGTTCAGCGAGAGCTGGAAGCCGGCCTCTCCACCCTCGAAAACGCAACTCAGACCAGACTTACTCCCACCGGGGTCGCCGCCTGCGCCCTCGCCATGGCAAGCGTGATAAAATCGGGTGACCATGTCTTGGTAGCGGACAATGTTTATGGCCCAAGTAGGCGGTTCTGCCGCCGACGGCTTCGAGCGATGGGCGTCGACGCGACGTTCTTTCCGGCTAGGATTGGAGTAGGGCTTGCGGACCTGATTACCGACAAGACGCGGGCAATCCTGATCGAGTCACCCGGTTCTCTCACCTTCGAGCATTGCGATACGGAGGCGATTGTCGACCTTGCCAAGGCCAGGGACATCACCACCGTGATGGACAATACTTGGGGTTGCGGCGTCATCCACAAGCCGCTCGATCTCGGTGTCGACATCTCGTTTCAAGCACTGACAAAATACGTGGTTGGCCATGCTGATTGCTTTGGAGGTGCCGTGATGACGGGCTCCGACAGGCTTAACAAAGCCGTCACAGACACAGCCATCGATTGGGGAATCACCCTCGGCCCGGACGACGCCTATATGGCACTGCGGGGCCTGCGCACCATTGTTCCCCGCGTACAGGCTCATGACGCTGCCGGGCGACAGATCGCGGAATGGCTAAAGGGTCATGACGGCGTTTCAGCGGTGCTTCACCCTGCCCTGCCGGACCACCCGGACCATGATATCTGGCGGCGGGACTTCACCGGTGCAAATGGCCTGTTCGGCGTGCTGCTGGAAGACCGGGGTGATGACGCTTTTCGAGCCTTCTTCGATACGCTGGAGCTGTTCGGCCTCGGCTTTTCCTGGGGCGGATATGAAAGCCTCGCGATTCCGGCCGATCCCGGGATGCAGCGCACGAAGGGGCACTGGCTCGACGAGTCGTCGGACCGGTTGATCCGGCTACATATCGGCCTTGAAGATATTGGCGATCTTCAGGCCGATCTGGAGGCTGCTCTGAAAGCCTATCTGGCCTAGGCGACCAATTCCTGATCGAACTGCGCGACGAGCTTTTCGAAGGAACGCAGGAAGTTCTCAGCTGAATGGGTCTTTTCTGCCCAAAGACGGCCTTCGACACCCATACGCTTCCGCTTCTCATCATTGTCGATCAGATCGCGAAGGGCAGCGACGAACTTATCCACCTCGTCCATACCCGGCCCGCGCGGTTCGCCGACATGGGCTCCAAAGCGCTCCGGAACACGTTCCGGATTCACGCAGGACACCACGGGAACCTCGCGCTGAAGCCCCTCTACAAAGGCAATCGGCAGCCCTTCATGAATGGCCGGGTTCAAGTGCAGCCAGGATGAGGCGATAAGGCGGTGCTTTTCTTCGCCTTCTGTATGGCCGAGCATTTCCATGTTTTCCGGCAGGTCCTTAGGTTCCCATGAGCCAGGCCCGGAGAAATGCGACTTTCCGAAGATACGGAAAGTGACATCTGGCATGCGGCGAGCAATTTCCGGCAGCATCCATGGCCGCTTCTGCGGATCCAGGCGTCCAAGGAACATCACCGTTGGTTTTTCCGACTTCTCATAGGGGCCTGCGGGAGCGGGCTCCATGGGATAACACAGAGACGCAACCTCATTTGGCATCATACCATAGGTGGATTCTACCTTGGCTTCGAGGAAAGGCGACGGAGCCGCGAATATTGTCTTGTATCCGGCGGCACGGCGGCGTTTCACAAGATCGGCGAGCGGGGTGCAGTCGATGTACTGCAAGCCCTTCGGCTCAATGCCCTTCTGCCCCGGCACATGGGTTGTCGCAATCCTGTCCCAATCCTCAGGTGTTTTCGGATCCTGCACCCACATTAGCATGGGCGCACGGGGGAACATTGTCAGATAGTATTCATAGTTCTCGCGGTAATCGATTGTCAGGAAAAGATCGGGAACCTTGCGCTCTGCCATGATAGCGAGCTTTTCCCGCCGCCACTTGTAAAGCGGAAAACGAGCGGGACGACCATAAATCTTAAGCTTTTCCTTGCTTTCGCGGATGTGGTCCGGTGGATCGCCCCAATACAGGTCAACATCGATCTGGGGATTGGACGATCCCTGCGCTGCTGCAACGATCTGCTTACTGAGCATCCCGAAGCCGCCGAGACGGCTGATGCGGGCATCGAAAAACTCATTTGCGATTATGCCAAGGCGCAGGCGTGATTTTTCTGACAGACTAGAACTCAACATACGACCAAGATCCCTTTTCTCGCCGTTCGGACCGTAATCCCACATCACTCGCGCAGCAAGCGACATGGCTTCCCGCTAGAGAAAGCAAACCTTGGGCCATTTCCAGAGAGTGTCTCAAATTCACTGCATTGGTCTGCACTTTTCAAGACATGTGCGCGCATGTAATCAAAGTGCGGGGCGCGTGGACTGAAAATTGCAGGCTTAATCGGATAGTATTGCGGGACGAGTGACACAGGTGTCAGAAGAGTCAAAACTTCCCATGCGTATCGGCTTTCGGGTCGGTATATTTCCGAAGCTTTCGGAAACATTCGTTCTAAATCAGATCAATTTTCTGATGCAACGCGGGCATGAGGTGGTGATGCTTGCGGACGCACCGCCAGACGCGCTCGAGAATACCCTGGCCGATGACACCCGTGCGGCAAGAGCGCGAACAACGTATATTTTGCCAAGATCAGACCTACTCAAAAGTGCATACAATGCCCTGCCCTTCCGGGTACGGCGCGCAATGGAAGCAAGGCAGGAGCGCCGCCTGATAGCCGACTGCGATGCCGTTGTCTGCAATTTCGGCTGGTTCGGGGCGCGTATGGAGGAAGCATCAAAGGGGATGGGTGCCGCCGGAAAGCTCGCAACCATTTTCCATGGTGATGATATGTCGAGACATCTCTCCCACGGCAATGAAAACGCCTACGATGAACTTTTGAAGTCCGGCGGGCTGTTTCTATCGGTCAACAGAATCTGGCAGGAGAGGCTTTCTGCCCGAGGGGCACCGGACCACGCCAACCTCATTCATCATCTTGGTGTAGACCCGGAGAAGTTCAGCTTTATCGAACGCCAGAAGCAGGATGGTGACCGGATTATTCTAACGACGGTCTGCCGAATTGTTGAAAAGAAGGGGCTTGCTACAGCGCTGGATGCGTTGAACCAAGTTCGAGCAAAACGGCCGGAGCTCGATTTCGAATTCAGGATTTATGGAGATGGTCCGTTGCGGACTTCTCTGAAGGCGAAAGCCACAGCGCTCGGCTTGAACGACATCATTCGCTTCAAAGGCATGATTCCAAACGCCAAATTGCGTAAAGTGTTCGCCGACGCGGATGTCTTTCTACACCCAAGTGTCGTCGCCGAAGACGGGGACATGGAGGGGCTACCGATCGCTATGATGGAGGCGATGGCAACCGGGTTGCCGATCGTCAGCACACTGCACAGCGGCATCCCCGAGTTGGTAAACCATGGCGTCAATGGCTTTTTGTCTCCTGAAGGGGATGTTGATCACCTTACGAAACAACTTATCCATGTCATCGAAGATCATGGTATTCGGGCTGCCATGGGCCGAGCGGCGCGGCAAACCATTGAAACGGACTTCAATATCAACACATCGATCGATCGGCTTGAAAGACTTCTCTACCGACTGGTGGAAGGCGATTTCCGGTCAGCTGGTGCCGTTACACCAAAGGAGGCGGCAGAATGAAACGCGTCTCTGTCATTGTCCCGACATTCAACCGCGTTGGCTATTTGAAAGAAAGCCTGGACTCGCTTCTGGCGCAGACGCGGCAACCGGATGAGATCTGGGTGATCGATGATGGGTCCAGCGATGATACAGAAAGTGTCGCAAAAAGCTTTGGCGAACGCGTGAATTTTTTCCGCAAACCGGAGAACTCCGGCAAGGCGGCTTCGCTCAATATGGGGCTAGAGCTGATCTCCGGAGACATCGTCTGGATCATGGACGATGATGACATCGCCCTGCCCTGTTGCCTGGAAACGCTTCTTTCGCTGCTAGATCAGACACCGGATGCAGGGTTCGCCTATGGCCGGCATATGCGATTTTCGTTGAGCGCGGATGGTGAGCAGCAGGAGCTGGGGACGGGATACTGGCAGCCCTGTGACCCTGACAGTTTCCTGCTCCAAACGCTTGAAGACTTCTTTCCCCACCAACCTGGCATGATCGTGCGCAAATCCCT
This sequence comes from Pseudomonadota bacterium, assembly GCA_039196965.1. Taxonomy (GTDB): domain Bacteria; phylum Pseudomonadota; class Alphaproteobacteria; order Caulobacterales; family Hyphomonadaceae; genus CALLCD01. The sequence goes on from JBCCUK010000014.1 coordinate 77,178, forward strand.
CTTCAATGAAGTCGGGCCTTTCGATGTGACGCTAAGACGATCCCAAGACTATGAAATGCTCATTCGCCTCGCCCGCGCTGCACCCTGTGTGGGCACCGATGACATTGTCTTCCTCCAGCGGCAGCACGACGGCAAGCGCGGAGCCTCCAACGACCGGTTTTCCGCTGCAGAGCGCGACGCGAAATGGATGGAACATGATCAGCAGATTTTCCGAAAACTGCGCAGTGAAATCGCCCTCGGCGAATACCTGCCAAGGGGATGGACGGCTGAAGACGATGCGGGCACGCGGCGGGCCCTTTTGCAACGCGGTGTGATCTTTGCGCGCAAAAAACTCTGGACAGAAGCTCTAGAGGATTTCGTCGCCGCCGCCACACGCGGTCCGGCCAGGATTGGTGATGACGAGCTTACCATCCTGCGCCGCACCTTTTCGTCTAAGTATGGGTGCGATGAGATCACAGAAGACCTATCCATTCAATCGAGACTGAAAGACCTGAAATCGATCAAGCCCGCCGGAGCGGTCATCGCCAACGCCATTGTGCTGGGTATGCGCTGGCGCATCCGGGAAGCTCTACAATCCGGCGACACTAGCAAGGCGTTCAGTTTTACCCGGAAAGCCCTGTCTGTGCGCTGCGCAAATTTGCTGCCGTAACAGGCCATCACAAACAATTTGATCTTTCCTACTGTGGCATATCAATTGCTAAACTGGCTGTAGTTAAGTTAGATTTCCAGCCAGTAGGGGGAAAGGTACGTGCAGCTGCTGCAGGTCAGATCACTTCTTTCTTTTGCTCGGTCTAAACCGCTGCGCACGCTGGGCGCGCTCGCCATTGTCGGCATGCTTCTACTGGGCGTCCTCATTGCCACAGGCCTCGCTGGAAAAATCGCAAACAAAGTGCTCGGTTTAAATGGCGGAAGTACTTTCATCGACCTCAATCGCGTCGAAGCGACATGGGTTCCCATAGAGACTGCCCTCCACGATGTTGAAATGATGCGCATACCGGTGGGTAACTGGACGGATTTTGGCGGCGGCGGAGCTATCGAGCAGATTGGCGACACAATCATCATTATGACCCCGAAGGGCGAGTTCCGGTATCTCGGCTCAGACAATGTGTTCCGCGCCCTTGGTGCCAACGTTGATATGCAGAACACCGCCTTTGTCGAAAGTGGTTGGCTGGATGACCCCCTTGTCCGAACTTACTGGTTCCGGACTCATGATCTGTTCGTAAGGGAACTTGAGACGGACAGGTTTGAGATCTTTGCAAGCCATCACCGTTATGGAAATGATTGTGTAGAGATTGTTCTCAGCCGCGCCGAGATCATCCGCAGCGGGGATGAACTGACAACGGCCAACGGTGGATTCGAGCCGATTTATACGGTCCCGCCATGTGTCGGCCGTAAGGCTGGCGGGTTCCCTTTCGCCGGCCATCAATCCGGCGGGCGTATCCAGGAATACTCTGAAACAGAGCTCCTGATGACAACCGGTGACCTCGAACTGGACGGCCAAAACTCGCCAATCCGTGCGTCAGCCGATGACGAGATGGGTCTTGGCAAGGTTCACCTGATCAATACCGAGACCAGCACAAGCCAGATCGTCGCCAAGGGGCTTCGCAACCCGGCGGGACTAATCATCGCCGAGACAGGCCGCATTTGGATCACCGATAGCGGCCCCCAGGGCGGCGACGAGCTGAATGAGTTAGTCTTTGGCAGCGACTATGGCTGGCCGGAAGTTACCTATGGCTTCAATTACGGCTACCCACGCCGGCCCTGGCCGCTGAACCCTTCCCAGGGGCGTCACGATGGATCACAGCCTTATGCCAAGCCGACTTTCGTATTCATGCCGTCTATCGCCGTCACCAATCTTATCGAAGTCACCGCACCGGAATTCGATTTCTGGCAGAGCGATCTGCTGGTAGGCTCTCTCAAGGCACAGACACTTTATCGCCTGCGCCTCGAAGGCGACCGCGTAATCTATAGCGAGGCCATGGAGATCAATGAGCGGATACGCGATGTTATTCAGCTTCAAAATGGCCGCATCGCCCTGCTCACAGACACGCCCCATCTGATCCTCTTGCGGAACGGAGAGAAAGCGGCAGCCGCAGAGAGCGCCGAGGCGACGACGGTCGTGTTCAGCAGCCTTGCCGATGTGCAGCAGGCGCAAAATAAGTTCCAGCCCACTTTCACTTCAGCCAAGGAGCGCGGCAAAGCTCTATTTCAAGCCAATTGCGCCTCCTGCCATGATGCTGTGGAGCGCGAAAACCATTCAGGCCCTCACCTTGTCGGTGTGGTCGGCAGGAAAATCGGCTCGGTTCAAGGCTTTGCTTATTCGGAACGGCTGGCCGGTGAAACGCGCACCTGGACGGAAGATCGTCTCGTCTCATTTCTAATGAATCCGAACGATGAATTCGAGGGCACCTATATGGCCCAAGTTGGGGAACTCGTTCCCCATGCAGAATGGCCGAGTGTTATTGCCTATCTAAAGGATCCGGAATGACACTGCCGAACTTCTTCCTGATCGGTGCCGGAAAAGCCGGAACAACGGCCCTCGCCCATCAACTCAGCAGCCATCCAGACATCTTCATCTGCAAACCGAAGGAACCCCGTTTTCTATGCTTCCCGAATGGCCGCCCGAATTTCACCGGCCCCCTCGATGAACGCATTTATGTTCCGACAAGCCGTGATGAATATGAAGACCTGTTCGCTGATCCGGCAGGTGCCACGGCAATTGGCGAAGCCTCAACCTGGTATCTGACCTACCCCGGAGTAGCAGCGAGAATCCACTCACAGTTCTCGGAAGCTAAAATTGTTGTGGTCTTGCGGAACCCAGTTGAACGGGCCTTTTCCCACTGGATGCACCTGATCCGGGAACAAGTAGAACCGATTGAGAGTTTCATTGACGCTTGCGAGGCAGAACAGAAGCGAAAGGCTTCCGGGTATTCGCCGCATTGGTGGTACGTCTCTCAAAGTCTTTATGCAGATGGATTAAAGGAATATCTGGCGATGTTCCCAGCAGATCAGGTGCTGATTCTTCTCTATGAGAACTTCTCCGCCAATCCCAACAAAACTGTTTCAGAGATCTACCGTTTCCTTGGCGTCGACGACAGCCACGAGCCGGATACCGGAGAGAAACTCAATGTCGGCGGCGTTCCAAAGTACAAGGCTTTGCAGCGTTATCTCGATCAATCGGCATGGGGCGGTACGGACCCCCTCAGACCGATCAAAAGGCTGTTTCCGAAGACCCTTCGATCGTCCCTGAGAAAGAAAATTACCGAGGCAAATCTCGAAACCGGCAAATGCCTTACATTTGAAGAGCGTCGATACTTCGAAACGAGAACTACCGGGCAGATCGAAACGCTGGAGGGCCTTCTAAACCGTGATTTGTCATCCTGGCGGACGTCGGATGGCACCGGAATTGATACGCCAGACAATCGAGCACACGGGACTTAAATATTCTGTTTCAAACTGAGGTAGGGTGGAATGGCTGAACGCATTATCCGAAATCTGGCACTAATCATCCTTGCTATTGGGACCTTTCTGTCGCCAATGGCGTTGGCGCACACACCCCATGACGATGTTTTCGCGGTTACTGTTTCCCCTGATTTCACTGAAGATCAAACAGTCTACACCCTGACCCGGTCAAGCGTATTGAAATCCACGGATAGCGGAAAAAGCTGGAAGCGTATGATCCGTGGACTGGATAATATACAAATGCTCGTGGACCTCGTGCTCGGACCGGATGGCGAAACGCTTTACACAGCCTCCCGGGGAGAAGGCGTCTTCAGATCCCTCGATGGCGGAGAGACTTGGATCAATGCCAGCCTGGGCCTCACAGAGCGTCATATTCACAAGCTTGCCATATCGCCTTTAGACAGCTCCCAAGTGCTAGCCGTGGCAGCACGTGGAGATTTATTTATTACAGAAAACTCCGGCGAAAGTTGGCAGGCACTTGAAGGGCCGTTCGGCGACGTCACTGCTGCAGCAATCGGCTCGGCCGAGGATGGTTCGGTACTCATCTATGTCGGAACGGTCGAAGGAAAAATTTTTTCTTCAGGAGGTTTCGATACCTGGGAACAAGTATTTGAAAGCGATGAAAATAGTTCAATTTCAGCGATCGCAGTTCAAGACGGAAGCCTGTCTTTCGGAAACAATAATGGCCACCTGTTCTTCCGCTCTGCGACAGCTAACCTTGTAGAGAAGCAGGTCTTTTCAACCGTACCTGCACCAATAACCTCAATCACCTTTTCACCAGATTTTTCCGCATCAGGACGAATTTATGCAAGCCACTGGAAAGATGGTATTTATTGTGGCCGTGGCACGGACGTGACCTGGGAACTCTGTGACCGCGGTCTGACGATAGATCAGCAAGCCATCAGTCTTGGACGTCCAAATTTTAGTGAAGTTGCCGTATCGCCAGACTTTGCAGATGATGCCACGCTTTTCGTTGCCGGATATGATGGTCTGTTCCGGTCGGATACGGCCGGCACCTCGTTTTCCGAGCTGGAAACCTTCCCGATCAATTACATCGTATCAACAACCTTTTCGCCTAACTACTCCACAGACAAACAGATGCTCATGACAACGATGCTGTGGGGCCTGTTTGAATCAAATAATGGTGGAGACACGTGGCGAGACATCAATTCGAATGAGCTGATTGACTATCCAAGGCACAATGGTCTGACGCGATTGTTCCAGCCCGTCTATTCGCCAAATTATGAAAAGGACGATACGATATTTCTGTCGACTTGGTATGCTCCCCTGAAATCGACGAATGGCGGAAGAACCTGGCAGAAGCTCGAAGCTCCGCAGACGGACTCTTTTAAGGAGAAACGCCATCAGGCGCTGGTGATGGCAGCCTCGCCGGAGTATGCAACGGACCAAACCGTGTTTGCGTCGACCAATTGGGGAGAAATTGTAAGATCTGAGGATGGCGGGCAAACCTTTGAAACCGTCACAAAGCTTACGGGCAACTCAGGCTCCTTCGCATTCTCCCCTGCCTATGGCACGGATGGGCTGATGTTTGCCGGTGACATTTCGGGCGTTTGGCGAAGTGCGGATCGCGGCCAAACCTGGTCGCATACGCCGCTTGTGCCAGCCGAGAAACTTGAACCCTATGTGCTGCCTGTCGGTTATCCGCGAAGCGAAATCGTAGGCTTTTTGAGCTTCCTCGATGTCGAACGCGGCAAAAGCCAAACGCAGAGAATCACTCTTTCACCCGGATTTGAACAGGACGGCATTGTATTCGTTGCCGGCTCTGAAGGCCTTCATCGATCCGGAGATCGAGGATTGAGCTGGACACCAGTTGATCTGGGCTCATTCTCCGAGCGAAGCTATGTCGAAACCGTTGCGATTTCGCCTGACTTTTCGAACGATGGGACGGTGGTCATCTCGGTTCGCGGCAACGGCATGCTGAAATCGACAAATGGCGGTATCAATTTTGCGCCGCTTGCCACACACATGCTGGATCAGCAGATTCAGTTCTCGCAATTTGATGGAGTGACGCCGAAATTCCCGGCCATCCTGTTCTCGCCCGATTATGCCACGGACCAGATGATGTTCGGATATGAGGGCGACCGCTTCTACCGCAGTGCCGACGCAGGTGAAACATGGACGGAAGTCGCCGCGCCGGTGCCCGCTGCGAGCACCAAGCGCCTGAGATACTACGTAAGGTACATCTATCCGATCCGGTTCTGGGTCGCGGGCTTCGTGCTCCTGGGCGGCGTCGTTTTCCTGTCGCTGCTCGTCTATCTCTTCCGAGAGAGACTGGGCTTGGCGTCGCCCATGGATTCAAAAGGATAGCACCAGATCCGAGGCGATCAGATAACTGGGGTGAATATGGTAGCCCGAGTCCCGTCACGAGGCGACGCAAATGCTGCCCCGCGCTCGAGATTTCGAGATATCAGTAGCGATAATGGTCCGGCTTGAACGGCCCGGCCTGTTCCACGCCGATATAATCGGCCTGCTCGCCGGACAGCTCGGTGAGTCCGACACCAAGTTTTTCGAGGTGAAGAAGAGCCACTTTTTCATCAAGGTGCTTCGGCAGCGTGTAGACCTTGTTCTCATAATCGCCAGCATTCTGGTGAAGCTCGATCTGAGCAAGAGTCTGATTGGTGAAGCTGGCCGACATTACGAATGACGGGTGCCCCGTGGCGTTGCCGAGGTTCACAAGGCGGCCTTCGGACAGAAGAATGATCCGCTTGCCATTGGGAAAGGTGATCATGTCCACCTGGGGTTTGATATTGGTCCACTCGAAATTCCGCAGCCCCTCAACCTGAATTTCATTGTCGAAGTGACCGATATTGCAGACGATCGCCATGTCCTTCATCTGGCGCATATGGTCGACGGTGATGATGTCCTTGTTGCCCGTGGCGGTGACGAAAATATCTGCTTCCGGAGCCATGGTATCGAGCGTCTGCACATTGTAACCATCCATAGCGGCCTGCAGGGCGCAGATCGGGTCAACTTCCGAAACGGTAACGCGAGCACCGGACCCGGCAAGGGAGGCCGCCGATCCTTTGCCGACGTCACCATAACCAGCAACAAAGGCTTTCTTGCCTGCCATCATCACATCGGTGCCACGGCGGATCGCATCAACAAGGCTTTCCTTACAACCGTATTTGTTGTCGAACTTAGACTTGGTAACGCTGTCATTGACGTTGATCGCCGGGAAAGCGAGCTCTCCGCGCTCAGCCATCTGGTAAAGGCGCATGACACCGGTGGTCGTTTCTTCGGAGACGCCCTTGATGCCCGCCTTGGTTTTGGCGAACCAGCCGAGGCTCATCGACATACGTTCCTTGATCTGATTGAAGAGAGCTACTTCTTCTTCAGAGCCCGGATTATCCAGCACGGATGGATCGGATTCGGCCTTCTCACCTAGCACCAGATAGAGGGTCGCGTCGCCGCCATCGTCTAGGATCAAATTGGGGGCCCAGCCATCAGGGCCATGGAAAATCCGGTCCGCGAACTCCCAATACTCCTCAAGCGTTTCACCCTTATGGGCAAAGACTGGTGTGCCATTGTCGGCAATCGCAGCGGCGGCGTGGTCCTGGGTCGAGTAGATATTGCAGCTCGCCCAGCGCACTTCCGCGCCAAGAGCCTCCAGCGTCTGGATCAGCACAGCGGTCTGAATCGTCATGTGGAGCGATCCGGCAATGCGCGCGCCTTTCAGAGGTTGCGACGGCCCGAACTCGGCACGCGCGGCCATCAAGCCTGGCATTTCTGTTTCCGCGATCGCAATTTCCTTACGCCCGAATTCGGCAAGGGAAATATCGGCGACGGCATAATCGGACATAATCTGTCCCCTTCAATCTGGATGGTCTGAAATCTCGCTGCCTCTTAGCAACTGAACGTCTATACGGCAACATAGATATAAACGTATGTTTGTATGTTTATGTAATTTGGGCAAGCCCAGCTGAAAAATGATGTGGTTTTTCAGCAACAGTCCGCCTAGTCTGCGAGAAGTAGCTTTAGGTACTCTCTTATGACGCGTCTCTTTCTGCTCTGCACATCAGCCATGTTTGCTCTGCCGATCGCAGCTTCAGCGCAGGACCCGGTACGCCTGCCAGGTCAGGGAGAAGTAAAACGCGATGCAGCGCCGCAGCTTAAAAAAGCTGATCGGCTGATACCGGGTGGCGGGCTGCTGCTGAGTTTCGACACCGATCAGGACGGACGCGTGTCCGACGCGGAGCTGATGGCCGGGATTGAGAGCGCGTTTGCAGAAGCTGATAATAATGCCGACGGCTTTCTAACGCCGCTAGAGCAGATCAGTTGGTCGGAGAGTTTACCGACGCGCGATGCCAGCCTTTCAAACCCGGCACGGTTTGATCCCAATCTCGATCGGCGGGTCAGTTCCGAAGAGTTTCACACGGTGATCGTTGGGTTCGCCGAGGACGTGTCCGATGAAGAAACCGGAGAAATCGTTCTGGCTTCCCTGAAAGCCAAACGCCGGGTGCGAAATGGCGATGATAGCGCAGAGGGCGAAGACCGCCCGTCGAGGCGGCGCGGACCGAATGCGAGCTCTGCTCGCGGTGCCCCCGCTAATGGGAGCTAGGGCGCTCTGGGTCCTCGCGACCCGCTTCTTCCCGATCCACACGAAGTTCACCGAAACCGTTCGAGACAAGCAGCTGTAAGGCACCTGCCGCTACTTCAGCGTCTTCGCCTTCAGCAATAATCTCGATCTCCGCGCCCTTATGCGCCGCCAGTAGCATCAGATCCATAATATGTGTGCCGTTCACCGTGAGCCCGTTAAAAGTAACTGAAATAGCTGAACGATATGTGCCTGCAATCCTGGCGAAGGAGGCCGATGCACGGGCATGTAAGCCCTTCTTGTTGACGATCGTCACGCGCTGCGACGCCTTTGGCATCAAACAGCTCAAGCCCGCTTTTCCAGGAGCTGTGAGGCGATTGATATATACTTTCGGCCCGCATCGCTCGCCGCTTGAGCCGCCTCGGCGAGCGTCGTCGAATCGCGCACCTCGGCAAGTTTAATCAGCATTGGCAGGTTCACCCCAGCGATGACTTCAATATCTCCCTTGGGCATAACCGAGATGGCGAGGTTAGACGGCGTGCCGCCAAACATATCCGTCAAAATGATGACCCCACTTCCCCTGTCGCAAGCTCTTGCCGTTTCTATAATCTGGTCGCGCCGAGCTTCCATATCGTCATCGGCTTCTATCGAAATGGCCCGGAAAATCTCCTGCGGCCCTACTACATGCTCAGCTGCGGCGACGAGCTCGCGGGCGAGTTTCCCATGGCTAACAACAACTACTCCGATCATTTTTGCGTCCATTTTCCACCGGCAATCGTAACGATGACGTGAGACATCGACTGACGCAATACTAAATCCTGGCGCTAAGGTGCGGCAATCGCTGCACAATTGCGCCAATGTTACGCTTCATTGCGTTGACAACTGAACCGTTCACCGGCCTCACTCGTCGGAAGACTACTACTGTTCCAATGGGCTTTTGACAGGTTTGATAATGGTCTTTCAATATATGCCATCAATATCTTCAGCCGCTAAGGTGATCGTTGCGATCCTGCTCTTTGCACTGACAGCCTGTAGCGGGTCGGATGACAGCACGCCCGCCCCACCGCCGCCAGCGGGCGGACCTCCCCCACCACCAACCTCAGGCGCAGTAACAATCAGCGGTGCCGTAACCTTCGAAGATGTGGGGGTCGAAACGACGAATAACGATTTTGTGCTCGACTTGTCTGATCTTTCCGCCCTGCCCGCTCGAGGTGTTGTCATCGAAGCAGTGAATGCGGCCGGTGCAGTGGTGGCCTCCACGATCACCAGTGACAGCGGAGCCTATTCGCTCGACGTCGCTGCCAATACGGATATCCGTATCCAGGTGGAAGCCCGACTCCTACAGACTTCGGGAGCGAGTTGGGATGTCCCGGTACTCGATAATACCAGCGGAAATGCACTTTACGTGCTACAGGGTAGCCTGACCAATAGCGGAGCAACGAACTCAACGCGGGATCTTTTCGCTCCGTCGGGTTCTGACGGCGTGTCATCTTATACCGGCGAACGCGCCGCAGCTCCGTTTGCAATCCTTGATGAAATCCTGAACGGATTGAGATTGATCGAAACACAGAGCCCAGGATTGGCCTTCCCGCCGCTACAGATTTTTTGGAGCATCGACAACCGACCGAGTGGCGGAGACATTTCAGATGGTGAGATCAGTTCGACATCTTTCACGACAGGGGGCGCAGCGGTCGGAAATGTTCCCACTATCTTCGTTCTGGGGGATGTTGACACCGATACTGATGAATATGATGAGCACGTCATCACCCATGAGTTCGGACATTACTTTCAGGCGCTGATCTCTCGCGACGATACGATTGGCGGGGCCCACAGCCTCGACAGTTTACTAGATGCCCGGGTCGCCTTCAGTGAAGGATGGGGCAATGCATTTGCCGCCATCGTGACAGGCGATCCGATTTACGTGGATGCGGGAATTGGCAATCAGCTTGGCTTTGCGTTCAATCTGGAGTTGAATGGTATTGGTGCCTTTCTGGACGCAAATGGCTGGTATGGTGAGTCCTCGGTGCAATCGATCTTGTTTGATGTGTTTGATTCGAACAGCGATGGGCCGGACAGTATCTCGGTTGGGTTCGGCCCCCTCTTTGACGCATTCACCAGCCCAGGCTTCACGAACAATGATGCGGCGACGACTATATTCTCATTCACCGAAGCTCTTCTGAACCAGCCCGGGATTAGCGAGGCAGCCGTGGCGGCATTGCTTGCTCCTCAAGATATAAACGGCAGCGGCGATTTTGGCCTCGGCGAAACAAATGATGGCGGCATCAGCCAGTCTCTTCCTGTTTTCGTGCCTTACACTGTCGGTGATCCGGCGATTACCATTTGCTCGATCGATGATGCAGGTGAGGTCAACCGGCTTGGAAATCGGATCCTTATCGCCATGGAAAACCCTGCTTCCGGCATATCCACTATACGTATGGAACGTGTGTCCGGACTAACAAACCGCGATCCGGACTTCACGATACGGAACGAGGGTGATTTCATTGCAGCCGGCCTTAGCGCCAATGACGATATTGAAGTGATCACGACCAACCTTCCAGCTGGGTTACTTATTGTCGATGCTCGCGACTTCGAAAATACTGACCCAGACGATTTAAGCGGTGCGCCGCCAGGTGACGCCTGCTATAATTTCTCCGCGAATTGAGGGCACAAACGATGATCATCAGACCGTTTCTCGCTGCTACAATAGCCTGCTCTTTAGGGGCCTGCACGCAAGAGACCGACGATGCGTCAATCGATATTGTCCAGCCTTCCGATGCTGCGGATACATTCCACAAACATCATATGGCGACTGTCAAACCCGGTGCCAATGTCCAGTTTCAAACGCAGCTGCGTGAAACGCTTTCACCTGGCGACGCGGGCGCGCTTGAGATCACGATCATTGAAGGGCACCGCTCTGGACAGATGCGAGTCACAGCGAGCACATCGGATGGTATCGAACTCTTCACAACAGAGGATGAGACAACAATCGATTTAGGCGACAGCGACACCCACGAGTGGACCGTGTATTTCGATACCGAGGAGGCCGGAAAATTCTACGTAAACCTCAATGCGCGTGTCGAAACGCCAATTGGTGCGTTCACGAGAAGCCATGCTGTGCCAATTGTCGTCGGATCGCCTGAACAAAAATCTGATACAGGCCGAAGCGAGACTGTCACCCAAGATGGCGATCTGGTAATCATGATGGACGCGGTGGAAACTATCTCGCAGTAATCACGAAAAATCACCACAAAAAAACAACCTTAAGAAGATTTTTTACGTTATATAAATCTTATAGTTGTTTACCTCGGCGGATGAAACATCCGGCATTCACACGCAGACAGCTTTTTCTCGGCACTCCAAGAGCAGATCAGGCTGGCGACCAGCAGAAACTGTCTCTCCTGGAAGATGAGCGGGGTGCCACAGGTTTGGAGTACGCTCTTATTGCGGCACTCGTTGGTCTAACACTCTGGAATGGCGCTACGATCCTCGGCCGGCGGACCCGGCAGAGCCTCAATTGCTCGGGGCGAACTGTCCGCCGCGCGTCGCGTGGCAGATCGCCACCAAGGTGTGCAGGGTGATTTGATCAGTCGGCCGGCAGCTCAACGATAAAGCGCGCGCCATCCTGGTCACGATTCTCAGCCCTTACACGGCCATTATGCGTCAACACGATCTGCTTCACGATTGACAGACCCAACCCGGAATTGTTTCCGAAATCGGCGCCCGCTGGCCTGTCCGTATAGAAACGGTCAAAAATCTTGTCGAGCTTGTCATCGGGGATACCGGGCCCCTCATCCTCCACCATAATACAGGCCAGCGTCTGTGGCCCGTCGGCAGCCTGACGCAACAGAACGCGCACCTGGCCATCCTCCGGCGAAAAAGACCTGGCATTGTCAATCAGGTTACGCACAACCTGACCGAGCGGCCCATCCCGACCGCGCACCATGAGCCCGCCCCCCCGTGTCAAATCATCAAAGATCACCTCGGCACGATCGTCTTCGGTCGCACTATACGTGCGGACAATATCGGCAAGAAAACGGCCAATATCCAAAACTTCGGTGCGGCTGCGCGTTACCTCCGCCTCCAGACGTGAGGCATTGGAAATATCTGTGATCAGACGATCAAGTCGCTGCACATCCTTGGCAATCAGCTGACGGAGCTTCTCTGTCGCTTCCGGATCACCTTTCACGCGCTCCGCCGTCTCAACCGCGGAACGGATGGATGTAAGGGGATTTTTCAGCTCGTGAGCCACATCGGCGGCAAATTGCTCATTCGCTGTTATCCGATCGAACAGCGTATCAGTCATGGCATCGACCGACTGGGCAAGTTGGCCAATTTCATCCTTTCGCTTTGTAACAGCCGGAAGATTCAGGTGCTCAGCACGGCCTGTGCGCACCCTGTCTGCCGCAAATGCGAGCCGTCGCAGCGGCCGGGCAATGCCCAATGTCAGCAGCGCCGATGTAACGAGCGCAACTAGCATGGCAACCCCAATAAAAGGCACCAGAGCAGCCCGCTCTGCGCTGACAATCTGCTCCACATCGCTCGCCTCAACGGTGAGCACACCGACAACCGCTGAAACCCTCTGTATAGGAACTGATACCGAGATCACCCGGCGGCCCCGATCAGAAAAGCGCTGGCTCGCTGCGTCGTCACCGGCCAAAGCAATCCTGAATTCCTCATCAAAGCTCTGAGCCCGAACCGCCGATCCCCCGCGATTGGGCACGAGAAACCCGAACAGTCCCTCAAATCCTTCTGACAAGGACGCTGACCAGACCTGAAACTGACCGGGCTCGCGAATGGGCGGCAGCGCAGCGACATCTACCCGATCAGACAGAAAGAAACTGTCGGCCACGACCTCGCCGGAGCGGGTATGCACTTTTGCCCGGATCGTTGTCGGCAGATCGAGTGAGCGGACAACGGCACGTGCTAGCGCTTCATCGAGTTCAGGCTCAGGCTGGCCAATGGTCGCCCCTTCGCCGAGCAGGTTTGTAAACACCTGGGCCTGACCAACCAGATCCTGTTTCTTCGCGACGACCAGACCAGCTCGCATCTCGTTCAGGACCATGGCCCCAATGATCAGGATCGCCAGCCCGGCGAGGTTCGACGCCAGAATCAGCTGGGCGATCCGCGAGCCGAGAAAGCCGAAGGGCCGCCGGAAAGATGTGCGTTTGAAGGGCACAAAGCTACTCATAACAGCAGCTTATCGCTCTGAGGCTGAACCTCAAATATCGGCGAGCACTTTCATGGACGTGATGGAATCCGGATCGCGGACGGGCTCGCCGCGTTTCAGCTCGTCAATCGCTTCCATACCCTCGGTCACCTGCCCCCAGACAGTATACTGGTTGTCGAGGAATCTTGACGGCTCAAAACAGATGAAAAACTGCGAGTTCGCGCTATCCGGATCATTTGTCCGCGCCATGGAACATGTGCCGCGCAGATGGGGCTCGGCGCTGAATTCCGCTTCAAGGTCAGGCTTATCCGATCCGCCCATGCCTGTGCCCTGAGGGCAGCCGCATTGGGCCATGAAACCATCAATCACCCGGTGGAAAACGATCCCGTCATAGAAACCTTCCCGGGCAAGCTCTTTGATGCGCTCGACATGTTTCGGCGCAAGTTCCGGCTTCAGCTCTATCGTCACCTTGCCTTTGGTGGTGTCCAGAATGATTGTATTTTCGGGATCGGCCATGCCCTGCCCTTTCTAAAGATATGGAAGCTGTCAAACGCCGCGCACCCTACAGCCGGGACGGTAAAGGGCAAGGCCGGGCGTGTGGAAGCCCCCTCACCCGCCATCCCTTATCAGCGCGCGGCTGAGCTGTTTTCGCGCGGGCTCCGGCAGGGCCATGAAGGCCTTGATGAAGTCAATGTCGGCGCGGGTGGCTCCGGCGAGTGTGCGTCCGAGGGAGGTGTCCACCTCACCCAGGAACCAG
>JBCCUK010000015.1:0-89447 GCA_039196965.1 Pseudomonadota bacterium
AAAATATTGGTAGAGCGTCGCTTTGTTCAACCCCGCCTGGCGGCTCAGATCGCTAACACTCACTGCATTATAACCCCTTGACCAGAACAGGTCTGCGGCGGTTTCAATGATATGCTGGCGCGTTTTCTCACCCTTTGACATGACTAAAACTAACCGGTTGGTTATATTTTGTCAATGCCCGATGAATCCAGTTTTGCGCCGGGTTCCGATTGCGTGGTTGTAGGGGCCACAGATTATTGAGGAGTGCCGATCGGCAAAAGAGCGCACTTCTTAATCATTTGATTTTATTTATCTTTTTCAGAAAAATATTGAAAATCAACAATTACATATTGAAAAACAATAATACCCTTCCCAACTGTCATTCATCGGAGGCGCAGAGGGATGACCGAATAGGCTGACGATAGAAGAAAAACTGTTTAACTAGAAGGACTAACACAATGATACCGCAACCAGGTGAGGCTCGGACCACCCCAAGAGTTGCCCTGAGAACAGTGAAGCCTGTTCCTCCATTTAACCCTCTCGCCAAGTCGGGCCAGATCACCGCATCCATACCGGCAAATGATACCGGCGATGCTCGCCGCCCCAACATTCTCGGCAAACGCCGCCGTCGCCAGGCACGTTTGCGCGCTCGGTAACACTTCGCTCCCATAGAGAGCTCCCCGAAACGAGGCCGTCTCCTTGCTGGACATCGGCCTCGTTTCTTTATTGTAGGGTCAAGACACCTTGATCAAAGAGGGTTCTTTGCTCTGATAGCAAAGGCGTTATACGGGCAGTATCAAGTGTCTTCAGGTGGGTTGATAAACGCGAAGTAGTCGCGCCCGCCAAAATAGACATAGGAGGCGTGTCGCCCGGTCTCGACGTCGATTCTGGTGCCGTCATCCTGTAAAAGGAAACGGGTTTCATAGAGTTCGCCAATCGCTCTTGATGCTGCCGGATTGTTGCTTTGAGCTCTGCTTCCGAAAAATGTTCCGTCAGCTGAGAAGATAAAGGTTTTTGTGCGATCTGTTTCGATGCCGAATTCGCTTGCCGCGACCAGCTCGACATTGCCCGCTCTGTAGGCGTCATAGAAAATATCATTCGCAAGCGATCTGCTGCCGCGTGCTGCACTCTGCTCCAGTATCTCACCAAACTTTGCCAGCGCTTCTTCATCATTGGTGACAAGCTGGTCGGCGAAATCTGTGATGAAGCCAATATTCTTGTCCCCCAATGCCCCTGCTGCGGCAGCTGTGAAGAGCTGCCCACCCACTTCGATTTTAACGTCGAGCGTTGAGGCGGCGAACCGTTCAAGAGCGTTCTGAAGCGAGGCTTGGCCCGAAGCGCTTGCGACTGCTGGTATGTTTTCGGCTCGGCTATTGCGCAGAATTTCGCGAATGGCCTCAACCGGGTTCGTCCCATCGCTCGAGACACTGCCGCCGTAGATAATAGACGGTCTTGTCGACAAAGCGTCGCTGTTACCACGACTATCAAGCCTAGACTGACCTATATTCTGAGCTTGGCGCAACAACAATAGTGCTCGCGAGCCTGATTCGGTGATTGCTGAAAAAGACACTCTCAATCTCCATGCTCTGGTAACGATAATACTGAGACTGACAATTCAACCTTTGCGTTAGCATTCCGTTTATAAGCGATAACGTAGCAAGATTATGAGCTTATCTGCTCGGTTCCTTTTGGCGTTTTGGATAGTTTTCAGAGCAGTTGCTGTATCCGTCTGCCAAGATCAGCTGAAAGGCAGCGGTACTTTGCAGGTCTGAGCTGAAGAATAATCACTCACCCCGACGTCGCGGGCGACATCTAAACTCCGGCAAACTGCATCTCGGCGAGTCGCGCATAAAGTCCGCCTCTGGCAACGAGTGTATCATGGGTGCCGGTCTCAACGACCCGTCCGCCATCCATAACGATAATTCTATCGGCCTGGCGCACTGTCGAGAGCCTATGCGCGATGGCGAGGGTCGTGCGCCCTTTGGCAGCGGCTTCCAGGGCCTGGCGGACCAAAGCTTCGGACTCTGAATCGAGCGCGCTCGTCGCCTCGTCGAGCAACAGCACCGGCGCATTGCGGGCAAGGGCGCGGGCCAGGGCGATGCGCTGGCGTTGACCACCCGAAAGCGCACGCCCTTTCGTGCCAAGCTCAGCATCGAGCCCGCCGCGTTCTTCCAGAAAGCTCCATGCTTCGGCGCTTTCCGCGGCCTGTCGCAGCGCTGCGTCGGTCACCCTGTCAGCGCCGATGGCGATATTGTCCCGCGCCGTTCCGGTGAAGAGCGTTGCGTCCTGCGCGGCATAAGCGAATTGTCCTCGCCATTCATGTGGATCTGCCTGGGGGGCTGCCACACCATCCAGCCGCACCGCACCAGCCGCTGGATCAAACAGGCGGAGTGCGAGCCGAAACACGGTCGACTTCCCGCCGCCCGATGGGCCTACGAGCGCGACAAACTCCCCGGGCGCGATGTCCAGATTGAAGTCCTGCAAGGCAGGGCGCTCGTGTGTATCATAAGCGAAGGTCACGTTTTCAAAGCGCAGCGCTCCTGTCACCGGGCTTGGCAAGTTTTGCGGTGTCTCCGGCGCGGCGATCTCGGGTTTCGTGTCGAACACCTCGGTGGCCCGGTCTGCTGCGCCAGCTGCTCTCATTATCTGACCGTAGATCTCCGCCATGGAGATGAAGCCCGAGGATGCAAACACTGAATAGAGCACCAGCGAGCTCAACTCTCCGCCCGTCATCAGCCCGGTCGTCACCCATCGCGCACCGAGCCAGAGCAATCCGACAATGCTGCCGGTGAGGAGAGAAGTGAACACAACGGTCATACCGGCCTCTGCTCCGATCCGGCGCATCGCGGCGGAGAAGGTCGCCTCGCTTGCCTCGGTAAACCGGGCGCGGCTTTTGCTCTCCCGGTTATAGGCTTGCACCAGCTCAATCGAGTCCAGCGCTTCGGCGGCTTCGCCCCCGGCATTGGCTAACCGCGTCTGGGTCTCATTGGAGAGCTTGCGCACCCAGCGGCCGATCACCAGCACAGGCACCATCACCACTGGGATTACCAGCAACAACCCGCCGCCGAGTTTCCAGTTGATCAGGAAGATCATGCCCAGCGCGCCGATCGTATTGATCAGAGTGCGCAGGCCGAAGCTTGTCGAGGAGCCGAGAAATGTCTCGATCAGCGTGATGTCCGCCGTCAGCCGCGACACCGCCTCGCCGGAGCGCATATGCCCATGCCACCGCGGGCTAAGCGACAGCATATGACCGTAAAGATCCCGCCTCAGATCCGCAGCGATCCTCTGGCCGAACCGTGAGATGAGGTAGAACCGCGTCGCGCCGATAAAACCGAGAATCACCACAGCAAGGAAAACGAGAAAGAAATTCCCGTCTATCACCTGAAGGAGCTGTGCATCGTCCACGGATCCGCCGAGCCCGGCATCCACAGCATCGCCGAGCAGCAATGGAATGAAGAGGGTCAGCGCCGTTCCGAGCAAGAGGAAGATCAAAGCCACAATCACGGTCAAAGGGTGCTGGCGCACATACGGCCACAGCATGGCGAGGGATCGCAGCGAGCGTCCCTCGCTGCGATTCAAATCGCCATATTCGTCTGGGGCCGCTGCTCGCCTGTCATGGGCGGGGGCATCGACCAGCGTGTCTGTTGTATCTGTCATGGCCTGCGGGGCTTGCTCTCTGTTCTTGCTTCGGTTATGAGGCGCTATTCCAGAAATTCAAGCGCATACCGTGCGCCCTATACATATGTAGGCTCGCCATGAAATCAGAAGGCCATCCCGATTATCATTTCATCACTGTGGTGATGACCGACGGCACCGAGTATCAGACCCGCTCCACCTATGGCAGCGAGGGCGACCGGCTCGTGCTCGACATCGATCCGACCACGCACCCAGCCTGGACCGGCGGCAATCAGACGCTTCTCGACCGTGGTGGCCGCGTCTCCCGGTTTAAAGACAAATTTAAGGGCTTCATGTAAGCCTCAGTCCAACCAAACGAAATCCCAAGCGGACCTCTCCGCGAAAGATAGCCCCCGGTTCAAGAGTGCCGGGGGTTTGTTTTTGCGCCGCCCTCAGACCGGCGAGACGCCAAGCAGATAGGCGTGCCCCCAACTCAAGAATACGCCATAGGCTACGAGCCCGATTGAGACGGCGAGAAGATCGCCCACCAGTTTTCGCGTGCCCGCTGGCGATGGCCGCCTGAGGGACGCGACATAGTCCACCAGACAGAACGCAAAGAACGCCCCAAACAGCACGGCCTCGCGCAAGTCCACGCCCGTGAAAAGATGTGCGAACGCCCAGACACCCACACCCAAAACCATGGGGTGCTGAACGAAGGACTTTATGTACCCCCGCGGCATATAAGCCGACATGAGCAGTATGAACGCGACGGCCATCAGGAGGAATGCAGCCCCTCGACCCCAGCCGGGGCTGGCGATCAGCAGGGACCCCTTGGCCACTTGACTGTAGCCATAAAGCATAAGCGCAAAGCCAAGCAGGGAGACCAGGCTGTATAGGCCCATATAGGAACCTTCGCCCATTCGCTCGCGTATATCATGACCAGCGGCGCGTGAACGGAATGCCGAAAATGTGTGCGCGGCAAAGAACAGAAATGTTCCAGCGATCAGCAACGTCATTTTTTCCCTCTCCATTATTTTGTTGTTTGCAGCAATTTTCCTGAATCTTCTGCACATCGTCAATTCGTTCTGTTCTTGCTTGACAATCATCAGCCGGTCGGCGCATTAATGTTGAACTTAACCTAGCGTTAGCGACGTATGTCGCGCCCCGGACGGAGGTCCACCGTGTTTATTTCAGTAACGAAACCGCCCCGGTAACTGACCTCGCCAGCTGAGCCTTTATGCTCGGCAACCCATCTCACAAAAACACACGCTTCCAGCACACATGTACCTTGCCCAGGGCAAGGATCGCACGCCATTCCACTACGGGGGGACTCCCATGTCCGACGTATCTGAAACAAAGATCGAAACGCAAAACGAATCCACTGGCGCAAATCGCGCCATCTACTTCATGGCGCTTGTCGTCTTCATAGATATGATGGGCGTCAGCATCATCATCCCGGTCATGCCGGATCTGATCACGACCCTGACCGGCGTTACCCTCGGCGAGGCGGCTGGGATTGGCGGTTACCTCTTCGCCTCCTATGCGGTGATGCAGTTTCTCTTCGCGCCCATTCTCGGCGCGCTGAGTGACCGCTTTGGTCGGCGGCCCGTCCTGCTTGTGGCGCTGGCCGGGCTTGCCCTCGATTACATCTTAATGGCGACGGCACCGACCATTGTCTGGCTCTTTGTCGGGCGTGTTCTGGCCGGCATTCTCGGAGCGACCTGGCCCGTTGCCAATGCTTGCGTCGCCGACGTCTCGACCGATGACACAAGGGCGAAGAATTTCGGCATCGTGGCGGCGGCAGCTGGCATCGGCTTTGTCTTCGGTCCGATCCTCGGCGGGTTGCTCGGCTCGGTGGGCCTGCGCGCGCCGTTCTATGCCGCAGCCGCTATGGTGTTAGTCGCCGCCGCAGTTGGCCTGTTCCTCCTGCCGGAAACGTTGAACAGCGGTCTGAAGCGGGGGTTTGACTTGCGGCGGGCCAACCCTGTCGGCGGCTTGCTGAAAATTGGTGAGCACCGGATTGTTCTCGGCGTCCTCTCGGCCTTCCTGCTGATGCAGTTCGCCTGGATGAGTTTCAGCGTTGTCTGGCCTTACTACACAATTGAGCTGTTCAATTGGGATGAACTTCAGATAGGCATTTCCGTCGCGCTTTACGGCCTGCTGATCGCGGTCATTCAGGGCGGGCTTACCGGGCCGGTCACGGCAAAGTTCGGCAAGGTTCAGGTTGGCATCTTCTCGATTGTCATCGGCATTATCATCTACTTCGCCTATGGCTTCATCACTGAAAGCTGGATGGCCTATGCTCTGATCGTTATCTCGGCCCCGAGCGCATTCTCCGGTCCGATCATGCAGACCCTTATGACCGAGCGGGTCAGCGATGATCAGCAGGGGGAGCTTCAGGGCGTGATCGCTAGCGTCATGAGTATCAACGCCATTGCTGCGCCCTTTGTCATGTCGCAGATTTTCCGGATATTTACGGCGGACGGTGCCCCGATCTATCTGCCAGGAGCGCCTTTCGTTCTATCAGGCGTCCTGATTTCGGCGACGCTGTTTGTCTTCATCGCCGTTACCCGGGGCGAGACCATAGTGCAAGCAGCGCCGTAGTTGTGAATTGGGGGCGGTTTACGAGTTGAGATTCTCGGACTCTCAGCGCACTGAAAGTGAGAGTCTCAACCGTCGTTCCCGTTGAGTATTTTTCATCAGAGGATCCATCTCTGAAAAGTTTCATACCCTCTCATCTATCTCACCGTAGTTGCCGGTGCAGGCGGGTATACATGATGTGTTGGAGAGTTTGGGACAAGTGAATGTCTATGGTCCCTTGGCCTGAACCCGGGGCCGGGGTTGGCGGATGTCGAGCCTACGGAACAAATGAGTAAGCCCTGAGCTCTGGAATCTCTGCCAAAATCACTTTTGGCTGCATATTTACATATCTTCGTACAAGTTTGAAAATATGTGAAATTCCCTGCATTCTATTGATTTTTGCAAAGAATCCCGCAGAACATGTTCACCTAGGGGAAGTATTTCCCGGTTTATTCTATGATTAGTGAAATAATTGACTTGGTTAAGGCCTGTTGCGCCTGTGGAGCAAGTTGCCGCACACTTGAGATGCATCAGGCATTACGCTAATTTGAAAGAGTCACAGCAGTGTATGGTTTCTGCGGCGGTTGATACCCGGCCCCGGAAAGATATGTCTGCATTGGGCATTCTGAACATTCGAAAATCAAACCATCAATCACTGGCGGCCTCGAATTGGTCGCGAAAGGTAACTGGACGGACACTGGATGAGACGCGCGGCCACGGAAACACTCTACGATCCCGAACTGGAATACAGTTCATGCGGCGTTGGTTTCCTGACCCGTAAGGATGGGAAGCAAACCCATGACGTCCTACTGAAAGTGCATGAAGCGCTTTGCGCGGTCCCCCATCGAGGCGGGATGTCGTCTGAAGGCGTTGGAGATGGTGCTGGAATATCCATGGATATTTCAGAGGCATTTTTCTCCAAGCTCACCGGGAAAAAGCTGAAGCTCGGCGAGTTCGGTGTCGGCAACTTCTTCCTGCCCGAAGATGAGCACAAACGTGCCCAGGCTATGGAGTTGATCGAAGACAAAATCAACGCAGCAGGCATGAAAATCCTGCTGATGCGGGCGGTTCCCGTGGATAATGATGCCATCGAATCCAGGGGGATTGTGCTGCAGTTGCCGATCGAGCAGTGGGTCTTCAAAGCTCCGAAAGGCGTACGCGGCAAGGATCTGAATAGGGCGATCTATCAGGTGCTTCTGGAGATTGAGGCAGTCGCTTACACGACTCCTGATCTGCATGGGCTTTATCCAATCTCTCTTTCGGCCGATACGCAGGTTCTGAAGGGCCGGGTGAATTCATGGGAAATCGTTCCTTATTTCACCGATCTTTGTGATCCCGACCACGCTATTCATTCGGTCTATTTCCACACCCGGTTTTCGACCAATACAGACCCGCATCCTTCCATGGCACAGCCTTTCCGGCTGATGGCGCACAATGGCGAGCTGAATACTGACAAGAAGAATCGCCTGTCAGAGACGGCGATTGCCCTCGCAAAAAACAATACGATCATTCGTCCGAGTGGTCAGTCGGACAGCTGCCGGCTCGACCAGACCCTGAGCTGGCGCATTATCATGGACGATCTGGATATGGTGACGGCGGTGGTCTCCATGATGCCGCCAGCCTGGGAAAACGATATCACCCTGTCGCCCAAAGTCCGCGCGATGCTCGAATTCTTCTCGCTTTATGAAGAAAAGAATGATGGGCCTGCCGCCCTGATCTTTGGTGATGGGCGCATTATCGGTGCGCGTCTTGACCGGTTAGGCCTACGCCCTCTCCGGACCGTTGAGACTGACGATTATCTGGCCGTTATGTCAGAGGCCGGTCAAGTGAACTTCCCGCCTGAGGAGGTTATCCGACGTGGCCGGATCGAAGCGGGCGGCATGCTCTATTACGATCACTCGGAGAAGCGCGCATACAATACGCACGACGCGCTAGAAATGCTTGCCGACCGGGCCGACTACCAATCGTTGCTGGAGCAATCCTGTTCCCATGTCGAAGACTTTGATGATGCCGCGATTGAAGCGAAGATTACCAAGGCCAAGAAATATGCTGGCGATCTCAATACTTCGGCGCGTTTTGTAGCTTACAATCATAATCAGGAGAGCTTTAAATTCCTGATGGACCCGATGCTTGCCAACGGCGTCGAAAAAGTTTCAGCCATGGGGTATGGCAACGCGATCAATGCGCTTTCCGACAATGAGGGCGGCATTGCGAAATATTTCAGCCAGCGTTTCGCTCAGGTGACCAATCCCCCTCTTGATTCGCTGAGAGAAAAAGACGGTATGACGCTTCGCGTTGCCCTCGGTGAAAAGCCACATCAGGGACCAACCGGCGCGAAGCAGATTATCGTCGATTCTCCGATATTGGATATGCGGCAACTCATGAAAATCCGTGCACAGAGCGAGACGCCTGTGATGGATTTTGATATGCTGTTTGAGCCTGTATTTGATGATCCGCCAGCGAACCAATCGGCATTGATCAAAGCTGTAGACACGCTTGCCAATCGCGTCGTTGAGTTCGCCTCTGATAACGGCGGTATCGCAATCGTCTCCGATCGCCATATCAGCCGGCAGCATGCAGCTATCCCAATGACCTTGGCGATCTCTGCAATTAATCAGCGTCTGATCGAGGAGGGGCTCCGGCTCCGTGTTTCGCTTATCGCTGAGAGCGGGCAGATAAGCTCACCGCACCATATTGCTTGCGGCTTAGGCTTTGGGGCGAGCGCCGTTTATCCCATGGGTGTCCAGTTCCGCGCGGAAGAGAAGTTTTCAGGCGAAGTCGAGCAGGCTTTTGGCAAGTTCAAGAAGGCGGCGGAAAAGTCGCTGATGAAGACCATGGGGAAAGTTGGTCTCTGCACGGTTGAAAGTTATTCTGGCGGCGAGTTCTTCGAGCCCGACTTTCTCGATACGAATGATCCTGTGCTGAAGAAGTATTTCCCCAATATGCGCACACCTGTTGGTGGTGTGCAGTTCGGCACGATCGCCCAATCGGCAGCGGACTGGCATGAACGAGCACTGTCCATAGAGGCCGACAGCGACATTCCGATGCTTGGCCTGTTCAAGGAGCGTTCCGAGGGGGCGGGACACTCATATGGTGTCACGGCGGTTCGCGGTTTTGTCGACATGACCGAGGAGAAAGTATCCTTTGCGAAAGCAAATGAGGAGATCGAGGATTACCGCTTACTGACGTATAATGAAATGTACGACGCTTTTGCCATCGACAAGTCGACTTTCTACGGAACCAGTTTCGACAAGTTGACAAAAGAACAGATCGACAATTTCAGCATAACCCCGGGTTACCGGGCGTTTTCCCGAACGATGACAGAGGAGCGTCGTCGTCGGCCAGTGGCCTTAAGGGATGTGCTGACATTTCCGGCTGATATCACCTTTATGAGCGAGGCAGCGGACATCAAACGGGAGATGATGCTGTTTAACCGCGCCGGAAACAGGGACTTTGTTATCCGCGGCTTGAATGTCGAGAAGGTAGACGGCGCGTACCGGATAGAACTGACAGGTCCGAGGGCGGATGATCTTGCTCGTCTGGACGCTCTGGCTCAGACACTTGTCGAGCGCTTCGGCGACGATGTTCAGGGCCATTGGGTTGAGGGCGGTGCGTTGCTGGTCGAGGCAACAGGATGGGCGGAAGACTATATCAGCCGTATCCGAAAAGCACCTGACCCTATCGAGTTAAGCGACGTCCAGCCGGCTTCAGAGATCACGCCGCGGCTTGCGACCGGGGCCATGTCCCATGGTGCGCTTGTCGCCCGAGCCCATGAAGCAGTTGCGCAGGGCACAAATATGGTCGGGGCGATGTCCAATTCCGGGGAGGGTGGAGAAAGCTTCTCCCGATACGGGACAGTTCGGGCAAGCCGGATCAAACAGTTCGCCTCCGGACGGTTCGGTGTCTGGGTCGGGTATATTTCTGACCCCAATCTGGAAGAAATTGAAATCAAGATCGGTCAGGGCGCAAAGCCGGGCGAGGGCGGACAGTTGCCCGCCAAGAAGGTCACGGTTGCCATTGCCGCGGCGCGGGGCGGAACGCCGGGTGTCGAACTGATCAGCCCGCCACCCCACCATGATACCTATTCCATTGAGGATCTCGCTCAGTTGATTCACGACGCAAAGGCGGCGCGGGTTCGTGTGGTCGTGAAGCTTGTAAGTTCTGAAGGCATCGGCACAATCGCCGTTGGCGTCGCGAAGGCTGGAGCCGATGTGATCAATATCGCCGGCAATACAGGTGGCACCGGCGCTGCGGCAGTGACATCGCTGAAATATACCGGCCGAGCCGCCGAGCTTGGCCT
The DNA here is from genome assembly GCA_039196965.1 of Pseudomonadota bacterium. Taxonomy (GTDB): domain Bacteria; phylum Pseudomonadota; class Alphaproteobacteria; order Caulobacterales; family Hyphomonadaceae; genus CALLCD01. The sequence goes on from JBCCUK010000015.1 coordinate 10,475, forward strand.
GTCGGAGGTCCACCAGGCGCTGTGTGCGAACGGCATTCGCCAGAAGGTCAAGTTGCGCTGCTCTGGTGCAATGCAGACCGCATCAGATGTGGTGAAGGCGTCTCTCCTCGGAGGCGATAGTTTCGAGTTTGGAACCACAGCGCTCATGATGCTCAAATGCGTTATGGCCAAGAATTGCAATGTTAAATGCCCCGCTGGCCTCACTACCAATTCGGAATTGTTTGATGGCGACCCGAGATCGCTTGCGCAGTATTTCCTGAATATCGCTCACGAGACGCGGGAAATTCTGGCATCGCTCGGGTTGAAGTCCCTTGATGAAGCGCGCGGGCGCGGCGACCTTCTACACCTTCTCGATCACCCATCCTCGGTAGGTCAGCTGAACCTGCGCGGTATGCTGATCGAATTTCCGGAAAAGCGAGTCAAAAAGCCAACTTATCTTGAACGCAATTACGATATTGACGAAGATCTGATTGCAAGGGTGAGGGACAGTATCGTGTCCAGGAAGCAGCGCCGCCTGAAGCTTAAGAAACCCATTACGCTGAACAATCGGAATAAGTCCGTTGGTGGACAGCTATCAGCAGATATCGAGCGACTGCTGAACTATGACCGCAAGAGCGCATCAAAACTACCGGCGGTTATGGTGGATAATCGGGGCCGCCACCATTTCAAGCCTGATGCGGTGCACGTGCGGACGGATGGTTCGGCCGGGCAGAGCTATGGCGTCTTCTGTAATGACGGCATGGTGATGGAGCATGTCGGTACGTGTAATGATGGTGTTGGTAAGGCGGCATCCGGAGGAAAGATCATTGTACGGTCTCCAGAGGGCAGTAGCGCTGGACCCGGTGAGAATGTACTTATCGGAAACTTCGCGTTGTTCGGTGCCTCTGGCGGGCGCATCTATGTCGAAGGCGAAGCGGGCGATAGATTTGCTGTCCGCAATTCAGGTGCCGTGGCGGTGGTTGAGGGTGTCGGAGACTTCTGCTGCGAGTACATGACCAATGGCGCGGTCTTGAATCTTGGCCGGTTCTCAAAAGGGTTCGGCAATGGCATGTCAGGCGGCTTTGCCTACCAATATGATCCGGATGGGCAACTTCAGGACTTTGTTAGTCACGATTCTGTCGACGTGCATGAGCTAAGCGACGCTTCTCTGCTGACAGATATTCACCGCCAAATGATCTGTCATCTGCTGCAATGCCATATTGACGCCACTGGGTCGAGACTTGCCGCACGTATTCTAGATAATTGGGATACTGAGCAATATAATTTCAAGTGGATCATGCCCCGGGCCTTACTTCAGTATCAGGATTATGAGGCGATACTCGCTGCGAAACCTCGTAAGGATCTCATAGAGGAGCTGTCCACCGCGCTTGCCACTTATCAGATTAAACGGCTGAAAGAGTCGTGGAAGACCGGGGAGCATGTTCTGGAGGGAGAGATCCCTGAACTCGGTATGACCGACACGGAGGAAATGTACCGCCTTCTGAATACGTGGAGTGTTCTAGAGATGGCCCAATCGGTAGCCAAAAAACGGGCTGGCGGCGAACGCGGTGATCCGGCGCGCAACAAGGCTGTCCGAAATCTCATTTTGACAGAAGACTTCTCCCTGATGAGCCAGCTGGCAAAACATGCCCGTAGCGCTTTGGGCGAATATGATGATGCCGACCTCGCCGCTTTGACGGCGGACAAGCGCGTGAATGACTTTAAGCTTGCACTGAGTCTGCGCGATGCGCGGTCAATGGACAACCCGGCAACGGAGGGCTGGATTGCACTGCAAAGCCAGAAAAATCTCGAACAGCTGGGGCGCATTCCTAGCTTTGAGGAGTTGTTCGCGAAAAATGCGCTTACGGAAATAGTTGCGCAAGTGGCTGCTGAGTAATCGACATGAAGCTACCTTATATGCCAGACGATGCGCCGTTCTCGGACGATCAGAAACAGTGGCTAGCCGGTTTTCTAGCTGGCCTGCATTCGCGGAGTCTCATGGCTGCTCCGACTGCTCCGGCCCAGGCGGAAAATCAGGCCTTGCCGCTAGATATTCTGTTCGGCACTCAGACAGGTAATGCTGAGGCTGTGGCGAATGACGCTGCGGATCTTGCACGGTCAAACGGATTTGCGCCGCGCCTGAACGATCTGAATGCGGTGGATATGGATGCACTAGCGTCAATGAAGCGCTTGTTCGTTGTCATCTCGACCTATGGCGAAGGGGAAATGCCGGACAATGCCGATGTGTTCTGGGAGGCCCTTTCGGCGACCACAGCCCCGCGCCTTGAGAACCTCAAATACGGCGTTCTGGCCCTTGGCGATACGAATTACGATGAATTCTGCCAGGCTGGCAAACTGATCGATCTGCGCCTTGAACAGCTTGGAGCATCCCGTCTGTCAGCGCGTATTGATTGCGACGTGGACTTTGAAGACGATGCCGGCGATTGGGTCAGTACGGTCGTTCCCTTGGCAAAGGAAGGTCTGGAACCGGAGGCGCTGAATGGTACCCCGATAGCGGCAGAGCCTGCCAGGCCCAAGAAAGCTGGTTGGGGCCGTAAGAATCCCTATCTTTCGAACACGATCGAGAACCGTCTTCTGTCCGGGGCCAAATCATCGAAGGAAATCCGCCATTTTGCTTTTGATTTGGGCGATAGCGGCATGACCTATGAGGCCGGTGATGCTTTGGGGGTCTTTCCGATCAACCGCGATGATCTCGTCGATGGGCTCATCAATCGTCTGGGGGCTGATCCAGAGCAGACCGTTGCAGGGCAAGACCTGCCTCTGCAAGATTTGTTAAAAACCAAACTGGAAATCCGTACACCTCCGCGGTCCATCATCAACGAGATCGAAAAGCGCGCCGGCCATGACGAGCTCTCCCATATTGTCGGAAATGGTGACAAGGAGTCTCTAGAGGCTTTCATGTGGGGTCGGGACACCCTTGATCTCCTGAGTCTGAACCCTGATCTGAAGATTGATCCGGCTGAATTTGTTAGCTGGCTTAAGCCGCTCCAGCATCGCGCTTACTCGATCTCTTCCAGCCCCAAGGCGCACGAGGGCGAGGTGCATCTAACAGTGGCGGCTGTACGCTGGAATTATGAGGACCGCATGCACCACGGCGTCGCGTCATCATTTCTAGCGGATATGTGCGAAGAGGGTGGTGAAACCCCGATATTCATGTCACCCAATAAGTCCTTCCGTATACCTTCTGATAATGATGCCCCGATGATCATGGTTGGTCCGGGTACGGGAATTGCGCCGTTCCGCGCCTTCCTGGAGGAGCGTCGGGAGATCGGCGCGAAGGGAAAAAACTGGCTCTTCTTTGGGGATCAGCATCGGGAAAGCGATTTTATCTATCAGGATGAAATTGGTGAAATGTCACGCGACAGCATCCTGACGCGTCTTGATCTTGCCTTCTCGCGCGATCAGGCAGACAAGATCTACGTTCAGAACCGTATGCGTCAGAACAGCAAGGCGCTGTTCGCCTGGCTCGAAGAAGGTGGATATTTCTATGTTTGCGGCGATGCCACGCGCATGGCGAAGGATGTTGATGCGGCTCTGATCGATATCATCGCGGAGGAAGGCGGATATTCAGAAGACGACGCCGTGGATTATGTCAGCAAGCTGAAAATTGATAAGCGTTATCTGCGGGATGTCTATTAGGCTGGAATGAATAGCTGGGCTTGTCCTTCGATCTGCTAGATTGAGCGCTTTTCCTTATCGTTTGACCCAAGGGCTTCAGGGACAACGAAATGAAGGAAACTGCCATCTATAATGGTTCGCCTATTGACCGGAATGATGCTCTCCGGCAGTAAACATCGTTGGTGAGCCTCTGTGGCGGAATTGGTAGACGCGACGGATTCAAAATCCGTTTTCTTCGGAAGTGCCGGTTCAAGTCCGGCCAGAGGTACCACAGCTTTTTCCGGAATAATGATTGATCGGTGAGTGGCAGAACTAGCCCCTCAAATCCGCTTTTTCGGTGCTAGTGGCTCCTTCGAAGAGGCCGTTCCGGGGGTGATAAGTATTGCAAATTGCAGGAGAGAGTTTCGGCAAATTGCAACAGGCTATTTGCAGGAGTGGAAAATCGACTTGCGAAATATAATTTAAACCATTGAAAAATATCATTATTATTGTCTGACGCGTGACTTGCAACAATGAATGCTGGATAGGAGGCATTCATGCTTAGTCTGAGCATCTCGATCGAAACGGAGCAGGCAGCCGCAGCTTTTAGTGAAGCTTTGCGCAACGCAAGCATCGTGGCCCGCGACATGATTGTGGTCCAGACCTCGATCCGTGATGGGGCATTGTTCAAGACCATTAAGACGGAATGCCCCGAAGCACTCGCCACTATTTTGCAGTCGCAAGCTGGGAGTTCGGGCGATGACTAGGCTTGAGGCTCTCTTGTTCATTGCGATGCTGTCAGGATGCGCGGGATCGTTTGAGCGGCCGCGAAACATTTCTGACATGGCGACCAGCGGATATCTTGCCGAACGACAATCAATGTCCGATGCACGGGAAAATGACGCCTTTCTGAGCGCCAGCTTACAGAATCTTGGCCGCTGTCAGGATGCGGATCTCGCTATGGCAGTCCAACCTATAACCGCGGGCTTGGGTGCAGCCTTCGCTGAGCCTGAACTTCTGTCCCCTGGCGACCTTCTGCATATCGAAATTGTCCGAGGTGAGGGCTTTCAGGGGGATTTCGTCATTTCCGCGGATGGCTATTTACGGCTGCCATTTATCGGCGATGTTCCAGCAGCGGGCACAACTCAAGATCAGCTTGAGCACACCGTTTCAAGGCTGCTGGTGAGTGGTGGTTACTTTACGTCTCGCTTTGTGCAGGTCGCGATTTCGGTACTCCACTGGGCACCAATTCAGGTCTCAGTATCGGGAGCCGTTTTCCAGTCCGGTGATGTGCTGCTGAACGAAAAGGCTGCCGATAGCGATCCAATGGCTCGCATTGAAGCTTCAGGCGATTTTACTACTGGACGCCGGTTGAGCGCCGCTCTGTTTGCATCGGCCGGCGTTAGACCCGATGCGGACATTCGGAACGTTATTCTAATAAGAAATGGACGTCGCCGCATTTTCGATATGTCAGGTGCGCTGGACGGTGGCGCTATTGAGGATCCGCTACTTGTGGCAGGTGATCGCGTTTATGTGCCGTCCAGGGGGTGTTTCCAGATGGCCCTTGCGCGGCCGTCAAGGATTACGCCGCCCGGTGTGCGCGTATTTCTTTCAAATTTGACCCGACCGGCAGCGTCCAACGCTAGTTCAGCTATTGGTCAGCATGCGACCCAATTGCCATACGGCACGCGGATGCTTCAGGGACTTGTATCTGCCAATTGTGTTGGCGGCGTTCAAGCGACCAATGCCCGCCGCTGGGCTATTCTGATTTCGCAAAATCCCATTTCGGGTGAAAGCGAAGTGATCGCACGATCCGTTGAGGATTTGGTGCGCCGCGCGGACCGGGATGATTTCAACCCCGTGCTTCTGCCTAATGACGCCATCGCCTGCTACGACTCTCACATTACCAATGTGCGCGACATCATTGCCATGTTTGCCGAAGCGGCCACCCCGGCACTGAACGCTGCATTGCTTGGCGGGGTTGGTCGATGATCGGCAATTGGAGCTTTTTAAGAGGTGGGCTACAAAAGGGACGCGTGGCCCGCTATCTTCTTGTTCTCGCAATGGGCTGGTTCGCCATTTTGTTTCTGGCGGCAGCGTTTTTTATTTTAGGCCCCCGATCCTACCAGAGTGGTTTCACTTTGATACTGCCGGGCGCGGGCGCGGCATCAACGGTCAATCTGGAATCCCTCGGTCAAGCCAGCAGCAATGCCGCGTCTCCCTTTGGCAGTCACAGTCTTAGCCCTACCGAGAATTATAAAAGGCTGCTGCAATCATACCGGCTGAGGGGGAAGGTTGCTGAAACACTGGGGCTCCAGATCGAGGATGTTCCTGCCCCGCGAATTCAACTCGCAAATCAGACAAAACTCATGTTTGTATCTGTTAGGGCTCGTAAGCCAGCTGATTCAAAACGACTCGCCGATACCTGGCTTTCCTCCTTCGAAAACGAGCTGGCCGCGCTCCGCGATGAAGAGCAGGACCTGCGGGAAGATGCCTATCGCGAAACGCTGTCGAGCTTCGAAGGTGCCGTTCGCGAAACGCAATCTCGCATTATATCGTTTCAGAGCGAATACGGACTGATTTCAGTCGATCAGTTTGAAGAGCTTGTTGCGCAAACCGAGACAATGCGCACGGAGCTTGATAGGGCGGACGCTGAATACCGCGTTGCGAAGAGTGAGGTATCACGCCTGTCAGGTATACTGGGGGTTACGGCCGATATGGCGGCAGATATTCTGACGCTTCTGTCCGATACCACCTTTCAAGCGCTGATGGATGCGCGGGCTGAAGCGGAAACGGAAAGATCCGAACTGGAGCAGATGTTTGGTCCCAAACACCCAGATTTGCTGGCGGCGAATGAGGAGTTTGCCGGGCTGAGCAACGGATTGAAGTCGCGCGGTCAGATGTTGCTCGGACTGGAGGACTTCGCATCCATCGATCGTATTTATTATACATCGACCGGAGAGCGCTCTAGTTTGATCGGATCACTTGTGGAAGCCTCGGTAAAGCTCGCGGGCGTCGCCAAGCGCCGTGAGGCTATGAGCCAGCAACTGGCCGAAACAGAAAACCGTGTCGAACGCCTCGCGGTACCCGCCACGGAGCTCGATGCCTTGTTGCGAGACCATCAGGTTGCGGAAACGGTCTTTGCGTCCGCTTTGGCAAGAATTGATACCAACCGCACGGATATATTTGCATCCTATCCCCTCACGCAAACCGTCGAAACGCCCGGCCTGCCGGAAGCGCCCGTGAACCCGTCAAAGAAATTTGTCGCTCTAGGAACGGGCGCTGGAATGTTCCTTTATACAATTGGATTGGCTCTGTTGTGGATCAGACTTCCTGTCATTCGCGCGCTCCTGAAGACGCTATAGTCGCCTCAGCGCTGACGCTGACCTGGGGGATCTATCTCTTTGGTGGGCTGTATGTGCTTGGTCCTGTGCTTGGGGCCGGCCTCACTGGTCTTTTGTGCATCCGCTGGTACTTACAAAATAGCGGCGTTCCGGTTCGAGCAGCTGGGCAGATTCCCTTCGGTATGTGGATCTGGATTGCTGGCATGCTGATGATGCTCGTGGCCTTGCAAATTGGCCACGCGGCAAATCAACTTGGCCTGGGGCAGACCATAAAGTCCACGATAGGATGGGCCAAGGGTTGGGCGCTGCTGGCCGTATTTCCCCTCATTGGAGCATGCCTTCACATCCGCATGGAAACACTAATCAGATCTACGGGGTGGGTTGCGCTTGGTACGCTCGTTCTGACGCCGCTATTGCTCGCCGGGCCGATGCTGGGGCTGCCGCAAGTGCTATATGTTTCTCCATTGAAAGTGGTTGGTGGTCCGGGTCCGGAGTTTTTCGCCGTTCAGCTATATTCCGTTGAGCCGACCGATGATTCGATCAGACTTCGATACTTCACGCCCTGGTCACCGGCAGCCGGCATGCTCGGCAATATGTACCTTATCTTCGCCTTGTCTGACCGTCGGTACTGGTGGAAATGGATGGGTATCATTTCAGCGCTCGCCATGATTTTGACATCCAAGTCTCGGCTGGCGATAGCCGCTGCGATGATCATCTGGCCGGTTATCGTTGCCCTCGGCGAAACAAGACGCCCCGCTCTCTGGTTGGTTGCTACAGTTGGTGTTCTGGTAGTGATGCCGGTCGCGCAACCGATTATCGACTGGATCGATGGCACGCTGAACTCAGTGAGGTCCCTCCGCGCCGACTCAACGCGTGTCAGGGAAGCGCTTGGCGACATAGCGCTTGATCGTTGGTGGACCGAGGCTCCGGTCTGGGGACATGGGATTGTAGAAAGGGGACCGCATGTGGTGGAGTTCATGCCGATTGGCAGCCATCACACCTGGTATGGTTTGCTTTTTGTGAAGGGGGCTGTAGGTGCTGTGGCACTTGCAGTTCCGCTGGTCTGGAGCTTGTTGGAGTTTGCCTTGCTGGCCATGATGCGCTCGCGGTCCGGCAAGCTGGCCTTCGCCATGGTGCTCCTGATGTGTCTCTATTCCGTTGGCGAAAATCTTGAGATCCTCGCTTATCTGATCTGGCCGGGACTGATTGCCATGGGTATTGCGGCCCGAGAGCTGCAAGAACGCTCAAAAGTGCGTAAACAGAATTTCTGTTAACAGTATAGATCGTTCTTTTACCGCTATGCCGCTTCCATTGCGAGTGACGAGCTGATCGACAGCAGCTTGGCCCAACCATTGATCATACGATCATATTCTCCAGCCGCTTCACGGCGAGCCGATGTGCCGAGCGCGCTCAAGCTTGGTGCAGACGCCGCCCTCCGAATGCCATATGCTATGCTAGCTACATCTGCTGGCTCATGTGAATATCCGCCATGAACAAGCTGATCGTGGAGGCCGTCTATGCGTGATGCCAATATAGGACGTCCGGCTGTTCGCGCTTCAGTTCCGACGAGACCAAAAGCCTCCCAACGGGAAGGTATGGCAACCAGATCGATGTTTTTCAGGAACTCCAGAGGACAGTTAAACGGCTTACAGATATCAACATGTGGCAGTTTATCTGCCATGCCTTGAAGCCGTAATCTTTCGGGTCCTGTCCCTGCAAGCTTGAGCTTTGCGGTTTGTGGATCGATTTTAGCCATCGCTTCCAAAAGGAGATCGAATCCCTTTTGGCGATGAAATCTGCCAAACGCACCGATCATTATGGGTCCCGATCTGTCTTCGGGAAGCGGAAGCGTGAGCAGATCTGAACAGTCCCGCGATTGCGGTATCGAGACAATCTTGTCCGGCGCTGCGAGCCCTGCATCAAGCATCCATTGCTTCTGGGCATTGGAAACGGCAACCACGGTATCTACTAGGCGGTATGCACATCTGAGCATGTTACGAAACCGGGCGTGCGATCTAACTTCGCTTTTTTCAAATCCATCAGTATAGGTATGTTCAATCAGTATCAGTCTTGAAAATCTACCTTGAGTGCGAAGTTTCAACAGTTGCGGCAGTTTCCACCAATTGGAGGTAAAATGTATAATTGCGATATCTGAGGGTTTGGACGCGCGCACCGCACCAGTCCGAATATCGACTGTTTCGTGGTACCCAAATTCTTGCAGTATTGGGTGCTGAAAGTTTCTGAGCGCGCGCGTGACACCACCCAGTTCCATATCGTCCAGTATATGTACAAATCGCCGGCGAGACATTGTATTAGCTCTTCTGAATAGCAGCCTGTAGAGGTCTGTTTACGGCGGCAGGCAGGGAACGCAGGATAATGGCAGCACTAAGCGTCGTGACGGATTTCCCTGACTCCTGCAAAAGAATACCCGGTGCGACTTTCAGTGCGTCCTTCATCAGCGCCAAGGCCATCGCGCCATCACCCATGCGGACGCAACGTCTGGCGAGATAACGAAGCTGATAGGCTTCTGCTCGATGAGCGAATGACTTGGCAAATCCCGGATTGATCTTTTTGACCCGGTCACGGACTCTTTCCCATGCTTCAAACTGACGAATTACATTGGCAGAGAGCCCGCCTTCATTGATCCGATATCGTGTATGCGCGCCTTCTATCCCTTCAAAAGACCAATCGGTTGTCAGGGCGATTCGGCACCAACATTCGATATCTTCCGATTGCCGGAAAGACTCATCGAAGTAATCGAACTCATCGCGCTCGGAGTTCATGAAGGCAATGTCATCGAATACCGCCTTGCGGATGACGGGTGCGGAGCCGTTTCCGACCGGGTTACGCTGAAAAATGTCTGCCGCTGTGACGCCTTTTAATTTGGGTCTTTGAGTAACGCGCAAAAGTGCTCCGTCTTCGTCGATCATATGAGAGGCCGCATAACTTACTCCGACATCTGGGCGATTGCGCAGATGGTCAATATGATGCTGAAGCTTGGCCGGCTCCCATAGGTCATCGGAGTCCAATAATGCAACGAATTCACCCCGGGCATTTCGAATGCCAGTATTTCGCGCACCAGCCAGCCCCCGATTTTTCTGCGAAAGGATGATTATTCGGTCGTCATTGAACTCGCGACATTGCTCAACTGAATCGTCCGTGCCGCCATCATCTATGATCAGCAGCTCGAAGTCTGAAAATGACTGGGCGAGCACTGACTCCACCGCGGATCGGACGTACTTTGATGTGTTATAAACGGGCATCACAACGGATACAGATGGCTGAGTCATTTTGCGACAAGCTCCCTGATTTTCTGATTTGGAATGTATACGAGAAACGTAGCGAGAAGGGTCAATGCGGTGCGCTTTGGTTGACGGAACAAAAGTAGCGGGTCTTGCCAAAGGGCAATTAAGATGTATTGCAGCGCCTTACCGCGCTGTCCCAACCGCAGCGCACGGCGTGCCAATTGACGATGAATGGGGCCTACTGCTCGCCTGGCTGCGAGCGCGGCAGTTACTGGATGGTCTTCTAAAGCCGACGCGGCCATACGCTGCCAGCCGTTGCGCATAGCCTCCAAATCAGCCGACTGACTGACCTCATTAGATCGGTAGAAAAACCACTCGGCATCTACGCCCCGAATGTGCCATTTTCGATCAAGTGCCACGCGTAACAACCAGTCTTGATCTTCGGCGTAGTCAAGACCTTTTGCGAACCCACCGATCTGTTCGAATACGGTCTTTCTGCAGACGATATTGGATGTGCTGCAGACAGCGTTCTCGGCCATAAGATCGGCTGCAGTGAGGTCTGCGATGTAGCGCGTAAGGGTTCCGGGCTTCAGCGTTTCTGCATCAACGAAACGCGTTCTGCTGAAGAGAACGCCGATATCCGGGTGTGAAGCCAGGATCGAGAGCATGCCTGTAAGTCTCCTAGGTGCCCAGAAATCATCGGCATCCAGAAATGCAATCGTCTGAGCTTTGGCATCGGCTACGCCGTGATTACGAGCAGCGGACGGACCTTGGTTGTCCTGGCAAATTACTCGGATACGGTGGTCATCATCCGCCAAAGCGAAGGCAATCGTGGCGGTGCTGTCCGCTGAGCCATCATCAACAATGATCAGTTCCCAGTTCTTCAGCGTCTGTGCCTGCACACTCTTTACGGAGTCGGCGATTGTCGCGGCAGCGTCATAGGCCGGCATAATGATCGAAATGTCTGGTGGAGTGCTCATGACGCGACCTGCCTTTTGGTTGTCCAAAATGAGGAGGTACCACTGAATTGCTTTAGGGTGAGTGCGCCCCCATAAAGGCTGCCACCGACAATGGAAGCCGTCGCAGCGGAAAAAAGTCCTTGGGGCGCAAAGACGGCGAAGGGCAGAAGTACGCACAGACAAAATCCGAGGGAGATTAAGAACTCTGATCCAGAATGGCCGTGAGCACGAGCCTTCATGCGAGCGCCATCGACCAGCAAGCGCGCAGGGCCCCCCAGGCAAATGAGCGCGACAAGAGGGGCGGCTGTCGCCCAGTCTGCCCCAAAGATAATAGGGACATATAAAAGGGCGGCCGCCGCTTGAGCGATGTATGCCAGGGTGATCGGTGTGCCGATCCTGAGCATTGCGCTCCGATAGGCGGCGAGCTTGTCAGCCTCGGCGCAAAGATGAGGGTAGACGGCATTCGAAAATGCCCGGTTGAGCGACGTCGATACGCCAAGGCCCGCATTGAAAGCGAAATAGTATAAGCCCAACGCGTCTATTCCCAGTGTGAGTGAGACAATCACTTTGTCTAATTGGTCACGGCAGACCGAAAGGAGTTCTGACCCGAGCACCGGAAGGGAGAATGCCAGAATTGTCTTTGTCGGTGCTCTTCCGGCACTCGCCTCCCGCGTCCATGGTTTTGAATATCGGACGCCAAAAAGCCAAATCGGAGCTGTTAGAACCTTGGGAAGCACAATGGCCCATGCTCCAAAGCCGGCGAGGGCGAGAGCGGCCGTAAGAATATGATCTGCGATGGCCTGCGTGGATGTAACCACTGCGAGATGTTTCATGCGCTCAGCGCGCTGAAGGCAATAGGCGTGCAGCAACCCGAATGGCATGATGAGGAAGACGAGGGCGAGGGACGCCACCATCAGTCCAGCATCGTTTCCTGGAAGCATTATCTCGACCAAGGCACCGATAAACAGCTGGATCAGGAAAAGCCCTGTACAGATTATCCACATTAAAGTGTGCGCGGTGTTGGCGACTTTATCGAAATCGCGCTTGTTCGCTCGAATCACAGCGGCCCCGATACCGTTCTCTGTAAAGACCCGCACCAATTCGAAGATTGTGATAGCAATGGCCGCGATGCCGAACACGGTTGCGTCCAGATGCCGTGCGAGCACAATCGCAGTGATGATGCGGCCGAGACGAACAACTATTTCAGCGCCGGTGAGCCAGCCAATGTTTCGTCCCAGCTGTCCGTCGCAAATGCGCAATAGCCATTTGGTAGATATATTCAGAGTGGTCGAGATCACTAGAAGCTCCCAAAACGATGCTCTAGGAAGTTTCAAGAACCGGCCCACTTGCGAGGCTTAGGCCAGCAGCGCGTTTGCGCTCTGTATTTGTTGGGATTTTACTTGTCCGACGTCTTTGATTGACTTTTGCGGAATGCAAACCCTCCCGCATATTGCATTGGCTTAGAGCCACTTTTTGCAAGCTGAAATGCCGGCATAATCATCAGCCATCTGACAGATGCCTGAAAATATTGAATAAAAAAATTCTGCATAGAGAGGAACGGCTCCTGCGACAGTGAGATCAAACTCATTGATTTCTGGAGACCGTTATGCAGAACGCACAGCCTCACCAACCTTTACGCTCCGCTTTCAAACCGTCTCGTCCACAAATTGGTCCAAGACGCCAGCTTAACTCGGTGAACGTTTTGGGGTTTGATATTGTAAACGCCAAAATGGCGGAAATGGTCTACTGGATTGCGGACCGGGCCCAGTCATACACACCTACCCAGATAGCTTTCATCAATGCCCACTGCTTCAATATCACGAGACGCGATTGGCAGTACAAGGACACACTTCAGAATATAGATGCGCTTTTGCCCGATGGTTCAGGTATTTTACTCGCGGCAAAGCTGGATAGAGTCGAGCTGAGCGACAATCTGAACGGAACAGACTTGTTCGGCCCTTTGTGTCGTTGCCTGGCATTTCGCCGCATTCCCGTGTTTTTCCTTGGCGGCTTGCCTGGAGTTGCTAAGGCCGCTGCGGATAATGCAATGGCAGATTGCCCGAACCTGCAGATTGCAGGATATCGCCACGGCTATTTCACACCCCGAGAAGAAGATGACCTGATTGCTGAAATCAACGCATCTGGAGCACGTGTCATTTTTGTTGCGCTTGGCGTTCCGTATCAGGATGTTTTGCTAGCTCGTATTCGCCATCGGCTTCATGCCCCTGTGGTTTTGGGCGTAGGTGGACTCTTCGACTTTGTATCGACTCGAATACCGCGAGCACCGATTTGGATGCGAAAAGCGGGCATTGAGTGGATATATCGGCTGAGGTGCGAACCACGCCGGATGTGGAAACGCTATCTCGTTGGAAATTCAACATTCCTACTCCATGCGCTCAGTTCTCTATTAAGGCGACGATTTCAGAGATTCACTCGAAATACCGACCGACAGCTTGCGCGCTGCTTAGACATTCTAGGGTCAGCACTCGGTCTGGCTATCCTTACACCTCTCCTGATCGTAACAGCGCTCGCGATTAAGCTCGAGACCAAAGGCCCCGTGTTGTTTCGCCAGATACGTGTCGGAGAGAATGGAGGACTGTTTGAAATGATCAAATTGCGCTCTATGCGGATCGATGGCCCTGAACAGGCGGAGCTAACCGGCCAAAATCACCATGGTGCAGGGGGGGTGACCTTCAAACTCAAACGGGATCCGCGGGTTACCCAGGTCGGGCAATTCATTCGGAAGTATTCGATCGATGAACTGCCACAACTCTGGAACGTTCTCATCGGAGATATGTCATTGGTTGGCCCCCGACCAGCTTTACCGTCTGAAGTCGATAAGTACACGCGCGTCGAGCGTCGCAGACTGCGGGGAAAACCGGGGATCACCGGCCTTTGGCAGATTGGCGGCCGCGCTGACATACCGTTTGAGCGCCAAGTCGTTATGGATGTCGCCTATCTGCAAAATCGGTCGATCTGGATGGATCTCTTCATTCTGCTCAAGACACCACTTGCTGTCATCAAGGCGCGCGGTGCCTATTAAGTCCTGCTGCCAGTTAATCTATTATTATCGAAATACTACTAAGGGTAGTGGCGCGGATATTGAAATGCTGGACCATGAGTTGTCGTACAGCCCCTGTCGAAGATGAGGGAGAGGTTGCTTCTTAATAAAAAGTTTATGCTGGCCATCCAATTTGTTCCGTATCACCCTGCTAAACTGCGGCATTGGTACTATTTCGTCGTCCATATACTTCACTTCAACGGTAAGGTGGACTTTGATGCACCTCGGGTATTTCTTGAAAATTTTCTTTATAATATTCGCAATAGATTAAACAAAAGAGCTGCGTAGAAGCCTGTAATCACGCGAAGAGTGAACAAGGAAGCCGTATATGACCTCGGTTGAATATTTTCCGAGATAGCTTTTCGGGTTCTCGTTAAAAGAACCTCCGTGATTTTCCATCGTTAGCTGGATGAAATTTGAAGTAGTAAATCGAGCCTCACGAGCCAGTAGAATTCATGTCTTCCAATAGTGGTGGCGCGACAATTATTGCTGCAAATTGCAGTATATTTATTTGCATTTTGCACGTCTTTGGCTGGCAAAATGCTATCTAGTATTCGAAGGAAATTGAGATTTAAACCGCTAATGCATTGTTCTGATTGGCTATGTTGGAAATTCCCAAATCTCGTAGGCGTTTTGCAACACTTCCTGATCGACAGGCAGGATAAGAAATAATGTCACCGCAAAACCGATCTAATCGCTATCAAAACCTGAAAGATCCAGACTTGAGAGACAGTGAGAAGACTATTGTCTTAATGGAGCGCGATAGTGCATTAAGAAACGCTGTCATCGATGCCGCGCTGGACTGCATCATCATGATGGATCAGGAAGGGATCATCATTGAGTTTAATCCAGCCGCCGAAAAAACATTCGGATACACATATGATGAAGCCGTTGGAGCGAAACTGGCGGATTTAATTGTTCCCAGCAATTTAAGAGATGTTCACCATAAGGGATTGGTGCATTACCTAGCGACCGGTGAACATAAGGTATTGAACAAGCGTGTTGAAGTTCCGGCCATCAATAAATCTGGAGATGACTTGATTGTGGAACTCGCCGTCTCGCCCGTGGAATTTGGTGGTGAGACGATTTTCACCGCCTACCTCAGGGACATCACTGATGCGCGCGCCGCGGAGGACAAATTGCGGTCCTCAGAGGAGCGCTTTCAGAGTCTGTTTGATTTGTCCCCTGATGCGATTGTGGTGATCAATGGTAGAGGCGACATCGTGGATGTGAATTCCCGTGCATGTGAATTGGCCTGTATCAGCAAGGATGAGATGGTCTCTAAAAAGGCTTTGGCCTTTGTACCTGATGATCAGGTATCTGTTGCGGTGCAGGGGGTCAGAAATGCGTTGGGCAGTGACACTGTTGAGGTCCAGATAGATTTTCTGAACGCTAGTGGAGAAAGAATTCCCACAGAAGTTGTGGGGCGCCGGATAGAGACCGACAATGGACCTCTCTATCATGGCGTTGTTCGAGATGTGTCCCAGCGGATTGCCGGACAAAAACTGCTGCGAAATGCCAAGGAAACCGCCGAGCGCGCGAATGCGGCGAAATCTGATTTTTTGGCGAACATGTCACATGAAATGCGCACACCTTTGAACGGCGTGATCGGATCGCTGTCTCTCATAGATAGAAAACTCGTCGACGTTGAGACCACGAGATTAATCGATGCTGCAGAACGTTCCGCAGAAACACTACTTACACTGATAGATGACCTATTGGATTTATCCCGAATTGAAGCCGGTGAAACCGAACTGGAGTATACTGTGTTTCAGCCGGAGGAACTTTCCAGCCTCGTCTCTGAGGTATTCCGTCCGCTTGCTGATAAAAAGAGTGTTGCTTTACTGACAGAAGTCAAATTTCCTTCGTGGTCGCTTCGAGCAGATGTTGGAAAGATACGTCAGGTATTGATCAACCTTGTCGGAAACGCGTTGAAATTCACACAGCGGGGACAAGTCGAAGTGACGATAGACTATACAGGGGACGACGAGGCTGGCGATCTGTTGTTTGAAGTCATAGATACCGGGATTGGTATTTCAAGCTCTGATCAAGAGGTGCTTTTTGATCGCTTTAAACAGGCCGATTCGTCTCGCTCAAAGTCCCACGGCGGTGCCGGACTTGGTCTGTCCATCTGCAAGGAGTTGGTCGATATTATGGACGGGACCATATCCGTCAGAAGCGAGCCGGGCATAGGATCTACCTTCAGCTTCCAGGTGCCAGTTACCTTCTCGCATAAGGAGGATGACGCAATTGAAAACGAGCTTGTTGAGCAGAATGAACTAAGCGGTCATGTCTTAATCGCTGAGGACAGCGAGACGAATGCCATGGTCGCTAAGAAAATGCTCGATCGCCTCGGTCTGAAATATCATCATGTCACGGACGGTGCGGCCGCGGTGGATGCGGCATTAGCCTGCCAGTTTGACGTTGTCCTAATGGATGTTTCGATGCCTTATCTAGACGGTTTGGAAGCAACCCGAATTCTACGTGATCGTGGCTTTGAAAAACCGATCATAGCGATGACAGCTCATGCGCTGAAAGGGGACCGGGACCATGCGCTTCAGAGCGGTATGACAGGCTATCTCACTAAGCCGGTTCGACCTCAAGCGCTACAATCCGCCCTTGAAGAATGGTTGCCGACACGTCAGGCGGGTTCAAAACCGACGAATTCGGTTAGCGATGCTCTCGATGCGACCGCAATCCGAGACGTTTGGGATGGCGATCTCGAAACTTTCGCGGAGATCGGCCGGATATTTTTGGATGAACTGGAGTGGCGTCTGCCGGGCCTTAAGGAGGCGAAGGGGGAAGATCTGGAGCACCATGCCCATTCGCTGAAAGGTGCTGCCCTCAACATTGGCGCATCTGAGTTAAGCTATCTGGCTTCGGAATTAGAAAGCGTCTCCAAGACGAGAGACTTGGAGCGTGTTCAGCAGCTTATCGGGCGCATCGGCGTTGAAGCTGAAGCGGTGAGAAATGCCCTTGAGCGCGACTATCTTGGGGAGAATGCAAATGTCTGATCTCGGACGACTTTTGATTGTTGAAGATACGCCGTCGCTGGCGAGAACTTATGAAGCACATTTGAAGCATAAGTTCAGCGATGTGGTGATAGCTGAAACGGGCTCGAAAGCGATCGAACTTGTGCAGGAAGCCGAACCAAATTGCGTGCTTCTGGATTTAAAACTTCCTGATGCAGACGGCCTTGATCTTCTGGACCGGTGGACCGACGCTCAGCTTAAGGCTCCTATAATTGTCGTCACAGCCAATGGATCGATGTCGATTGCGGTGGATGCAATGCGGCGAGGTGCGACTGATTTTGTTGTGAAGCCCTCAACGAAAGAACGCCTAAATGTCACTGTCGAAAACGCCGTAGAGAACTTCCAGCTTAAGAAAGTCGTCGAAACATACGAAGCCGAAGCGGGCCGTTCCGATTTCTGCGGAATTGTCGGCCGATCACTCGTTATGCAGGGTGTCTTTAAATCTATTGAAGCAGCCGCGCCTTCAAAGGCGAGTATTTTTATAACTGGAGAAACCGGGACCGGTAAGGAGTTGGTGGCAAGGGCCGTACATGAGATGAGCCCGCGACGATCGAAGAAATTCGTTGCAATCAATTGTAGCGCAATTCCCAAGGACCTTATCGAGAGCGAGATATTCGGACACGTGAAAGGTGCCTTCACAGGAGCAACGGCTGACAGAGTTGGTGCAGCTGAGGTCGCGGAAGGGGGCACCTTGTTTTTTGACGAATTGGGCGAAATGCCGATCGAATTACAGCCAAAGCTTCTGCGCTTTCTTCAGCTTGGCGAATATAATCGTGTGGGCGAAACGGCAATTCGTAAATCGAATACGAGAATTGTCGCCGCGACCAATCGCGAACCCTTGGAAGCGGTGCGAGCTGGCCGTTTACGAGAGGATCTTTATTATCGTCTGCATGTTATTCCCATGACCCTGCCGCCATTAAAGGATCGCGGCGCTGATATTCTGTTGCTCGCGGAAACATTTCTGGCTCAGTTTTCTGCAGAAGAGCAAAAAACCTTTGATGGCTTTTCGCGTGATGCGGAAGAGTGGCTGATTTCCCATGACTGGCCCGGAAATGTAAGGGAGCTAGAAAACCTGATCAGGCAAATCGTGGTCCTCAATCCGGGCGGACAAATCAGTCGTGCATCGATCCCCGTATCCAGATGTTCAAAATCGTCATCGTCAGACATTGCTTCAGAAAAGCCAACATCGCTTGGGGTAACAACAGATATCCCTGAATTGGATTATGGTCTGGAACCATTATGGATAACGGAAAAGAAAGCGATCGAACGCGCTATAGCGCTGTGCCGGGGAAATATAGTAGCCGCTGCAAAGCAGCTGCAAATAAATCCGTCTACGATCTATCGAAAGAAGGCATCCTGGGAACGCGCGGCCTGAGCTGTGAGATTTTTGGGCGACCCTAGTAATCTGCACCGGGTTTGCTCAGTGGTTTGTTGACGGCCGTCAGCTCCTCAGTCCATAGGTGTCGAATCGCTTGTCCGACGCGCAACTCCTATGAAAAAGCGATGCCATTCTTCATCTGGTTCAGATCTACGCAGGAACTCTTTGGTTATGCTTCCGTCGCTCTGGCGGGTATAGATCCCGCGGATCTCGGCTGCACCGCTGCCATCGTTCGGATACATCCGGCCTTCTAAGATGAGGGTACCAGATTCGGTCATGCCGCCGCCATAGTCGAGATGAAATCGCGGGCTCATCCAAACCTGTCGCCATTTTCCTGTAAATGGATCAACGAAATTCATACCGGTTCCCGTTTCGCCTGATATCGTTGTCCAGTCCTCCAGAATGAGGCAGCCTCGCTCCCGGCTTGAGTAGACCTGATCTGCGATTTTCTTACCATCAGGGGTGAAAAACTCCCATTCGCCGATGAGGAAATCGAGGTCGCGATAGGGCGAGGTTGGTGCTGAGCATTCGATATTAGCTGCCGCCGGCTGAGAGTTGGATTGCGCGTGTGAGTTTTCGAGGCTGGCGGGAACGATAACGCAGGTGAGTACTGCGATCATGACTGAATGGGCAGCGCGCATGACAGACTCCGTCATATTGATATTCAATAATATTAGTATCTGGGTTTCAGCGGGATGCAAACGCAAAATAATCTGATGGCGACGCACCAATAGATCATGCGGGTTGAATTTCTTCTATGCATTCGTTTGATTTTCCGGTCCTGATCCTGACTAGTCCTTTTGCGCTTGAAATCGGGATCGATGCCCAATGCGGGAATATGCATCAACTAGGGTGAGCACTGTCTCATTATATGTGACAATAGCGTTCTCACTGATTTGCCAATGATATCGGAACGCGCATGGATAAGTTCTCCAGCCTAAAGGCCTTCAAAGGCGTTGTAGAAGAAGGCAGTTTCGCCGCTGCCGCCCGTGTCAGCGGTATGTCTCGCTCGCAAACGAACAAGCTCGTCATTGCGCTTGAAGAACATCTCGGTGTTCAATTGTTCAACCGCTCGACACGCCATGTTGCACCGACAAGCGAGGGATTGGCATTTTACCAGCGAGCCAAACAAATTCTTGACGATTTGGAGGAAGCGGAAACGTCTCTTTCAAGCACCGCGACTGAGGCGATCGGCCATCTGCGCGTCAGCACGCCACTGTCTCTCGGTGCACTGAACTTTTCGGGCATTGTGATAGATTTTATGAAACGCCATCCAGCTCTCCAAGTAGAGCTAATACAGGATGCGCGCATTGTAGATCCCATCGCTGAAGGCTTTGACTGCGTTATACGCATTGCGCCGCCCAATGAGGAGACCGCACTCGTTGACCATCGCATCGCATCTGTCGAATACGTTACATGTGCGTCCTCTGATTATTTTAGCTCGGTGGATGTTCCGAAGCATCCGGACGATCTGAAAGACCATGCACTTCTGCATTATCCAGGATCGAGCAATTCGCGCTTTTGGCATTATTCGGGAGCGGGTGGCCCTATTTCAGTTGAGGTCAAGCCCATGCTCACAGCGAATAACTTTGAGGCCATCCGCGAGGCGGCATGTGCTGGATTGGGCATCGCGACGTTGCCGCGATATGCCGTACGGGATGAATTGCAGTCCGGGTCAATGGTGGCCTTTCTTGAGGCGTACGGGTTGCCGAACTACATGCTCCAACTGATTTATCCTCCGTCGCGCCATCTCTCTGCGAAAGTCCGGCTGTTTACGGATTATTTGATTGATTGTTTCAGCGACGCGGAATTCGAGCGTTCTTCGCCTGATGAACGTCCAGGTTAAAGCACCGTCTCACTGCTCACTAAGTTGTCAGATTTCTGTGAAGTGAATTCGTGGCTCCCTCGGCGTAAGATATTCTGGACAGACGCCGCACGTCTGTAAATTCATGATCGGAGTAGGGTTTATGAGATACAGTTTGCTAGCGTTCTTCGCCTTGGTGACGTTTGCATCCCCGGCAATTGCTGGTGAAATCGAAAACCAGTTCTTTTCGATGGATCGAAATCGCGATGGACAGATTTCTCGCGATGAGTTTGTCACCAACCAGATCGCAAATGGTAAATCTGAGCGCTCCGCGAATTTCGCCTTTGATAATTTTCGCGGCACTGATCAGCGTATAACTTTGACGGAGTTCCGTAATGGCCCGGTCGCGAGTCTAAACGCAGGTGAAGATATACGCAGGGCCGTGCGTCGCCCCAACCGCCGTAGTTCCGAGGCTCGCGAAAGGCGGTCGCAGCCAGCTCCAAGGCGTTCTTCGGGCGGCTTCGGCTCCTAATTGTCTTTAAATCTCAAGGCGGTCTTGAATCCTTACGAGGGAATGACTGAAGATTAAGTCGCGCAGCTCTCAGATTTGTGGCGTTCTTAGCTCGCAGTCCGGATCTGCCAATTGATCCATTTGCTGCCTTCGGGGCATCGAACGGGGGCGAGTTTGAAGAGGAAGTCACTTATGACCCATCTGAAACGCGCAGGCCTTTGCACCGCAGCTGTATTCGCCATCAGCCTTGGATCAGCTACGGCCGAAACGACCTCAGAGACTTTTGCATCTATGGATGCAAACACTGACGGTCTCGTCTCTGAAGCAGAATTCGTCTCATATTCCACCACGCGGAAAGGACACACGCTTGATGAGGCTAGCGCGAAATTTGCCTCCATCGCCGGCGATGACGGCCTATTAAGTCTCGCCGAGCTCCTGGCGGTTATGCCGGGAGATGTGACCGATGACACTTCGCCTGGCCGCTCCTGAGCGGCTTAGATTGCGGATGAATTAACCCGCTCTCAACCCAAGCCTTACACCCCCGTTTCTGAAGGAGACGGGGGTCTTTTTAGTTATGTAATCCATACTGCGTCTTGCGCCATTAGCGGTGAGCAGATACCCAGCCTGCACGTATCGAGGGCCAGCGAGGACACGAGCATGGACGGAATCTACACAACAATCGAAGTGGAAGCGACGCGGGCAGGTGTAGCGGTCATCACTCTGAACCGGTCAAATAAACACAACGCTTTCAACGCAGATGTCATTTCCGAGCTCAGCGATGTCTTCGATGCGCTGAAGGGGCAGGATGGTGTTCGTCTGATCATTCTGCGTGGGGCAGGGAAGTCCTTCTCCGCCGGAGCGGACCTAGATTGGATGAAAGCGGCAGCAGACTACACGCGGGAAGAAAATGAAGAAGATGCCATCGCCCTGGCGGCAATGCTTCGCAAACTCTATGAGCTTCCTCAGCTGACCCTCGCCCTTGTTCAGGGCGCGGCGATGGGGGGCGGCGCTGGGCTTGTCGCGGCCTGCGATGTGGCGATTGCCATGGCGAGCACAAAGTTCCGCTTCTCCGAGGTTCGCCTTGGGCTTACCCCCGCCACAATCAGCCCGTTTGTGATCGAAGCCATAGGCCCAAGCTGGGCGCGGGCGCTATTTGCAACGGGTGAAATGTTCGATGCGGCTTATGCCGAGAAGATCGGCCTTGTGCACTACACCGCAGCAAATACGGAAGAACTGCTTCAACTAGAAGAGCACATAGCGGGTCTTGTATTTACCGCCGCACCTGGCGCAATTGATGACTCCAAGGCGCTTGTACGCGATGTAACCGGCAAGGAGATTAATGGGCATTTGGGGCATGAAACGGCAAAACGGATCGCTGCCCGCCGCGCATCCGATGAGGGCCGTGAAGGTCTTTCCGCTTTTCTTGAGAAACGCAAGCCAAGCTGGGCGGAGGATATTTAGATGATCAAATCCCTGCTCATAGCAAACCGCGGCGAGATTGCTTGCCGTATAATTCGTACCGCCTGTATCTTCGGTGCACGAACAATCGCCGTCTATTCCGACGCTGATGCTCGCTCCAAGCATGTTCGTGAAGCCGACGAAGCAATCCATATTGGTGCTGCCCCGGCGACAGAAAGCTATCTCTCGATAGAACGGATATTGAGCGCAGCAAAACAGAGTGGAGCCGAGGCGATCCACCCTGGCTACGGGTTTCTCTCCGAGAATGCCGACTTTGCCGAAGCGGTAGAGAAAGCCGGATTAATCTGGGTCGGGCCGCGCGCTGACACGATACGCGCCATGGGCCCTAAGGACGAAGCCAAGCGCATTGCGGAAGAGGCAGGTGTGCCCGTATTGCCCGGCTATCGCGGCGAGGCCCAGGACCTCGATACGCTTAAAAGGGCGGCGAAAGAGATTGGTTATCCGCTGCTGATCAAGGCCGTGGCGGGCGGCGGCGGCCGCGGCATCCGCCAGGTCGAAAAGGCGGGCGACCTCAAGTCCAATCTGGAAAGCGCCGTGCGTGAGGCTGAGAGCGCCTTTGGCGATGGCCGGGTAATGCTGGAAAAGCTGGTCCAGACACCGCGCCATATAGAAGTGCAGGTTTTCGGAGACGGTAAGGGCGGCGCTGTTCACCTGTTCGAACGGGATTGCTCGCTGCAGCGTCGTCGTCAAAAGGTGATCGAGGAAGCGCCGGCCCCCAATATGCCGGAAGATGTTCGTGCCGCGATGACGGGGGCTGCAGTCGAGCTTGCTAAAGCGGTCAAGTATGCTGGTGCTGGGACAGTGGAGTTCATCGTCGATGGCGAAGGTCCGCTGACGCTGGATAGCTTCTGGTTTCTGGAAATGAACACGCGGCTGCAGGTCGAACATCCGGTTACAGAAATGATTACCGGGACCGACCTTGTCGAATGGCAGTTACGCGTTGCGTCAGGGGAACCGCTTCCTGCCAGGCAAGATGAGATCGAAATGCTCGGCCACGCTATTGAGTGCCGTATCTGTGCGGAGGACCCTGCAGAAGATTTCCGCCCCGGAGCCGGAGTTGTTGAAGAGTTCGGCCTTCTGGCGAGCACCGATGATGACACACTTCGCTGGGAAGCAGGCTTCGAAACCGGGGACCGCATTCCACCTTCTTACGATTCCATGATTGCAAAGCTTGTTCTTTGGGCCGACACGCGTGAGGCTTGTATCGATCGGACCATAGAAACGCTCCACCATACTCAGCTCATCGGTGTACCCGGCAATATCGGCTTTCTTGCGCGTTGTGCTGCATCGGATGAATTCGCCGAGGGCACCCACCATGTAAACTGGATAGCAGAGCAGGGCGATGCTCTCACAAAGCCGCAAGACGATCATCAGCATGCTTCGGTCATGGCGGTCTGTGATGTCCAATTGGAGGATAACGGTCACCCCGATCCGTGGGCGCGGCGCGATGGCTGGCGACTTAATGCGCAGTCTCGCACGATGGCGGCTGTCGCGGTTGCTGATGACGCAGATGTTCTGGACCCGGATGATCATCCGGTCGCTGATGGTACCCCACTTCCGCTGATCACCGATCTCTCGCCTCGTCGGTTCGCGGCGACAACGGGCGGCGATTCCACCCTCGTTCTCGTGCCGGATTTCGATGCGGAAGCGGAAGCCCTCGCCGGTGGAGATCAGATCGCAGCTCCCATGCCGGGCAAGTTGATAAGCATTGCCGTGAAGTCGGGGGATGCGGTTAGCAAGGGGGATACAGTCGCAGTGATGGAAGCCATGAAAATGGAACACACTCTTATGGCATCGCGAGACGGCACCGTGGAAGATGTAATGGCCGCAGCTGGCGAGCAACTCACCGAAGGCACTGTCATTGCGACACTCATCGAGGAAAGCTGAAGATCCGGTTTCAATGCATCGCTGCCGCGATCGCAGGACTCATAGGCTCCGAGCTTAAAGCCCGTATTATTGTTTACCCCGGTTTGCGCCCTATCAGATAAATCGCGCCAAGATTATCCTGATATCTTTCGAAGACCTTTCGCATCGCGAATACCCGCCGGCGAGCACCTGGATTCAGCGCAACGTTTTTCGCAATATTCAATGTACCGAGTATGCCTTCGTCGGCGATCATTCGATCAGGTCGCAGAAGGTGCATAGGCGCGCTGCCTTCATCATCGACTTCAAAACCGGCATTTGTAAGCAAGCTCTGCCACCCGCTAGACGTAAGCGGCTTCGGCCCGACATGTATTTCTGACGATAGGGCACGTTCGATCTCGGCGTGCCTGCATCGTTCAATACTGTTAGGTGCAATCTTCAGTTCGTGAATGCCATATCGCCCGCCGGGTCGCAGCAGTCGAAATGCTTCCGCGGCGATCTTCGCCTTCTGGGCCACCGTGTTCATACTGAGCATGGCCTCACCTATGACGACACTCGCTGCCCCGTTAGGTAATCCACTGGCATCGGCAGCCCCAACTCGGATATCTATGTCCGGAAATTCGCGGAGTTGCTGACGTGAGAAACTTGCAGCGTTGTGATCACGTTCCAGTCCTGTGTAGGATTTCGGCCGCATACCAAGGATCAGCTGTGCTGTGCCGCCAAGACCGGGGGCGAACTCGACGACATCATCCTCATTTCCAATGGATAGAGCCTTCAGAAGCGCGTGTGTGGTTTCCAGGCCACCGGGGCGCAACACCCGCTTGCCGAGCCTTGCAAGCAGCCAATGCCCCGGCATTTTCGCTGCGCTCAACCTTTCTCCAGGCAGTGGGGCTGTTCTGGTCATTTGTAGAATTCTACAAAGAACTCAGCATCCTCATTGAGGCGCACGAAGTGCCATTCTTCGGGCTGAATGATGAGTGTTTCGCCAGCCCGTATCGCAGCGAGGGGGGCATCCTCTCCGTCCAGATAATAGCTGACTTCGCCGCGATTGACGTTTAGCCGCCCCCAGATCCCTTTCTTGGTATTGTGAGTATTGGTGAGCTTGCTTGGCACTGTCTCAGCTGTGAAAATTGAGGTCTTTGCATAGGGAAGCGCGTCGTCTGGCAGGCTGCGATCACCGATCATTCATGTATCCCCCATATTGACCAAAAGGTGATCGGATAGGCTGTGATGGGCGCAGTTCCCGATCAATAAGGGGAATCCCATAGGCAATGGCTGCCCCATGATCGCCCAATTCCTACGCCAGTTCATTCCCCATGAATTTCCTCCCGCTCATTGTCTTCGGAGCTGATCTTCCGGCTGATATGCAAGCGCTCGAGATGGCTTTAAAGGCGACCGAAGCGCCGATTGCGTTGCGCATTGCATTCGACGTGGAATTGAGGAGCGATACAGGTCGCCGGGTATTCAGTTTCGACCCTCGCTGGCCGGAGGGTGATCAGTGGCGAATTTCGTTGGATGAGGGGGAGGACGCGTTCCTCGACGAAGTCGCCGCCGCCTGGGGAGCCGAGGCCGCGCCGGATGGACGCCTTCTTCCTGATGATTTGCGCGTAAGTATTGGTGATGCACCACAAATTACCGAGATCGGCGAAGCGTGGCGATTTACTTTCCGCCATGCGCCATCCGCCAATGATGGCGAGTTCGATGTCTGGGCGGCTGAACGGCTTAAGGCAACGGCTTGGCTATCACCAGAGACCGAGCGGTTTCTCCGGATCGATTATGAGCTGCCACGCCCGGTCAGTGGCCCTGAAGGTGGTCGGCTTACAAAGTTTGACCAGTCTTATCTTCTGGAGCCAGATCCCGTTTTCGGTTTCAGCCTTATCACATCGATTATAATCGCTTTCGAGGCTCATGGCGGATTCAAAACGATTCGGCGGAACTACTCCTCAAGAATCCTCAGGGCTGAGGTATTCTTTGCCACTCCCGAAGATGAAAGCGCATTTCTTTCTGCGGCGAACACGCTAGCTTCTCATCCATGACGATTCACATGGTGAAGCTCTGCGTAGGGGCTGACAGTATTGACGATCTGGTGGCATGGCAGAACCGGCTTATGCGAACGCTGCCGAAGCCGGTGCATCATACACGCATGTTTCCGAAACAGATCGATGAACTGCTGAAGGGAGGGTCGATCTATTGGGTGATCCGCCGTGCCATTCGGGTTCGCCAACGGATAATCGAAGTTCGTAAGGTCGACGACGAGGATGGCCGATCTCTTTGCGAACTCCACTTCGATCCTGAACTCATACAAACCTACGCTCAGCCCAAACGCCCGTTTCAGGGGTGGCGCTATTTGAAACCCGCCGACGCACCTGCCGACCTGAAATCCGGTGACAAAGCCGCGGATATTCCAGCCGATCTTGATGAGGCGCTGAAAGTCGCCATGGTATGGTAGGCTCGCGCAGTGCCTTCGCGAAAAAATTGATATTTTTTGGTGAAAAATTCTCTTTTCGTTGGTTGAAAAAATATAGTGCGCAATTTTCTTCCAAAAATTTCCGATTTCATACCTCATTTGAGGCATGACCCGTATGATCGTTTATCGATAAAGTCTCTGCACAAGGGTAAGGAACAGTTCTGTTCGGGTGTGACCATCCACATTGTTTGGATCAGCTTGATCCGGACAATTCTAATCAACGCTTTGATCAGGGACCACGATCATGATTGCCAATCTAAAAAAACTTGGAGCCTGCTGTTTTGCCCTTGCCCTCGCTCTGCCCGCCGCTGCTGGGAGCACTGAAGATTTCAAGGTCGAATTTAATTACAACCCTTATGCCTCAGAGGCTGAAACGTATGACGGTTTTAAGCGAACGGCTCGCCGCGCGTGTATATCCGAAACTCACGGGCTTCGCGGCGTCTTTAGGACACAGCTTCAAAAACAGTGCGAGGCAGAGCTGATGGATCGCGTTGTTATGAAAACGAAAATGCCCAGCCTTATAGCGTTACACGAAGCAGAGACCGGGCGAACTTTGGATGCTGTCAGTTTGGCGAAGCGAAACGCTGAGCCCTCGTCTTCTGCCACACGGCAGTAATCCCTGGCGGGCCAGGTTCCCCAACACTACCTCCTGGCCCGCCACATTTTTTTCGAGTGAGTTTCAAGAAGAGCGCCATACCAAGGCTGTTAGTGCCGTCTGCTTGGTAACACCTGTTTTGGAAAAAATGCTCCGCAACTGAGTTCGAACTGTATGCGGACTAAGATCCCGCCTATCGGCGGCTTCATCGATACCAATGCCTTCAGCCATCATGACAGCAAGAGAGCTTTCGGCATCCGTAAGTCCATACTGATGTCTGAGGCGTTCGGAAACGTCTGCAGAAAGGCCCCGCCGACGCACCATTATCAGAACGAGCGCGGCTGCTCCGATCAAGGAGCTTCTCGGCATGGTTGCCGGTACAATCTCTACCTCTATAGTTTGGTCTGCACTCGTCATGTTTATGAATTGGGATGGTGTGGCAGCGAGCTTTCTGTCGAGCGCATTGCCGGTCGCCTCGACAAATTTATTGTTGGCAATTGGATCATCCAGCACAAGGATGCCGCGCGCTAGTGAGAGTGACCAGTCCTCTTTCAGCATCATCGAGGCGGCGGAATTCTGCCAATGCACTTTTCGCTCGCTATCGATCAGGAAAGTGGCTGTGCGTGCCTCCATCAGACTGCGGCTGAGCATGGCGGGCGGCGTTCCCACGGGCAGCCCCAGCTTCATCGCGATACTTGTCGCGCGGCGAACATGGGGCAGCAGTCTCGAGATAAAGTCTCCATCTTCAGGACTAAACTGCTCGCTTCCAAGCCGCCGGCTGAATGCGACAGATACCTCGATGCCGCGGGCATCCCGAGCGAGGCCACCAGAGAGCCATCGCTGGCCTATTCTAGTGAAGAATTCCTGGAAATAGGCACCTGTCCGAAAGTCTTTTTCAGAAATGTGCTCATGGCATAGAAACGCCTCGTCGGGTCTGGATTCATAGGCTCGGCGCATGGCATCGCGATGGGCATTCGCGTACTGCCAGTGGTCGAGATACTCGGCGATGGTCTCTTCTTCGTAGCCATCGCCGAAACCAAGAAAGTAAAGCGGCCTGAAATCGGTCTTACTTGTTATCTGAATATTGCCACCACTTGCACCCAGTCGTTCTATGCAGAGGCGCAGTGCTTTTTCCATTTCTTCGCCGCCGGTGACACCGGCATAGATAAGGTCGAAAATTTCCTCATCTTGTTCTGTTTTCGTCAAGGGCAGGGCTCCCTGGTCTTTGCTGTTCGCAGCCAACTGGGATGAACCAGTTTGTCAGCGTTTCTACTTCGAGCCCTTGCTTTCCGCTCTTCGCGATTAACTAAGATACATGATTGCAGTCTGTCATACCACAGGTGAGGTACTTCCCTGGCGGCAATGGTTAGCTCAGTTTTTTCGATGAAAGCCGATATTGTCGATCAATCGTGTCGTCCCAAACCAGCCGGCACCAAGTAGGCGTCCCTCACTTCCTTCCACTACTTCCTGCTCATTCAAGTCCAGCAGGGTGATCGGATTTACGGCCTTCATATAGTCAATTTGGGTAAAGCCGCAGACTGCTATATAATTATGTGCTTCTTCCAAGCATACGTCGATAGGCGTGCCGGCTTCGATCCGGCACTTCGCTCTATGAAGCGCTGCATGAAGCCCGCCGGCCCGCCGACGTTCGTCTGCTTTCAGATAGAGATTTCGTGATGACTGCGCGAGACCATCAGCATCCCGCACGGTTGGTGCGCCGATGACCTCCAGATCAAAACCTAGATCTGTAACCATGCGGCGGATGATTTGAAGCTGCTGGAAGTCCTTTTCACCGAACACCGCAATGTCCGGTTCGACGTGAATGAACAGGCGGGCAACAACGGTCGTGACGCCATAAAAGAAGTGGGGTCGGGGCCCGCCATCCAGAAGATCTGACAGTTTTTTAACTGCGACATTGGTCAGCGATCCCGGCGGATACATTTCTTCGTGTGTTGGACAGTAGGCGAGGTGGCATCCGACCTCTGCGAGCTTGGCGCAGTCAGCATCCTCATCGCGCGGATACACGTCCAAATCTTCACCTTTGGCGAATTGCTCGGGATTAACAAAAATACTTGCGACGACCCGGTCCGATCTCTCGAGTGCTTCTGTTACCAGAGACAGATGTCCGCTGTGGAGGGCTCCCATAGTTGGCACAAATCCGATCCGTAAACCCTCGCGTTTCCAGGCTCTTACAGTCTCGCGTATCTCGCTGCGTGTTCGCAGACGGGGAATGTCAGTTGGCTTCATTACAAAGGCTCCATCCGGGCCAGAAGTAAACGCCTTGTTAACCCCTTGGCCGGAAAGATTTAACAATGATCGACAAGCTGTTAACCGCCCTTCGCAATCTTGTCCTGCCGCGCATGGTCACATCCATGGCGCTTCAGCCTGCAAGAACGTTTCCACTTGAGCCTGAGACACCATCTCCAGAACCGGACGCCGACACCTGGCTTCTTGAAAAGGAACGGAATTTCCAGAGTGAAGTCAGCAATTATACCGGTGCTTTCACCCGCCTTAGCGACCGACTTAGTGACCTTCATTCAATAGCGTCTCAAATTGCATCGGTCGCTCCAGCTGCGCAGGAAGTACAGCTCGAGGCCGGAATACAGGCTGTTGTCTGGTCCGATACTGATCTTTTCGACGGCGAAGCGGCCTTGGCGACTGATCATCAAGCGACCTGGCTGGTATCGGAGGATGCTGATCTCTTTGAGGATTACGCTGGTTTGCCAATACCACCCATCCCGGCATTTGAGTGCGAGACCCGAGCGTTGCTGCATTCGTCTGACCTTCGAAGGCCTGTTTGACGGAGCATTCCGCTATGGCAGCTGACGGCTACGCGCCTTCACAAGTCCTGCAAAAGAAGCCAGGTGCCGACCCGCGCAAAGAGCCGCGGGTCATTGTCGTTGGGAATGAAAAAGGTGGAGCGGGCAAATCAACCGTATCTGTCCATCTATGCATAGCACTTCTACGATCCGGTAAGACTGTTGGTGTCATTGATCTTGATGTCCGCCAGCGAACACTGACCCGATACCTTGAAAACCGTCTTCGTTGGATGCGCTCGACAGGGTCGAAGCTGCCCATGCCGGAGATGATCCGAGTTGACGCAAGCGATGCCAGGGATCTGAACGCTGCAGAGCGTGAAGAAGCTGACCGGTTCCTAAAAAGCCTCGCGCGCCTGAAGGCTGGCTGTGATGTCGTCATTATCGATTCACCGGGAGGGCACACATTCCTATGCCGGCTTGCCCATACGCAGGCCGATACTCTGGTAACGCCCCTGAATGACAGCTTTATCGATTTCGATGTTCTCGGCGACGTGAATCCGCAAACACTGGAAGTTCTCCGTCCCAGTTTCTATTCCGAAATGGTTTGGGAGTGCCGGAAGGAGAAGGCAAAAGCCAGCCGTCGGCCGATTGACTGGGTTGTTATGCGAAACCGCATGTCGCCGCTTGAGGCGCGCAACAAGCAAAAAGTCGGTGAGGCGCTGGAAAACCTCTCCAAGCGCATAGGGTTCCGACTCGCACCAGGCCTTTCGGAGCGCGTGATCTATCGCGAGCTCTTTCCTGCCGGTCTCACCTTGCTCGATTTGACAGAGCAAAGCTCAAATATCTCATTCACCATGAGCCATGTGGCGGCACGCCAGGAACTACGTGATCTTCTTATCGTGATGCAATTGCCTGAACTTGTTGGGGAAGAGATCGGTTTCTAGCGCTTCAGCAAGCGTTCGAAGTAAGTGCTCTGAGAGAGCACACATACTCAAAATTCCAAAATTAGATTCAAGCTCGATTTGCGTCGGTGCGTTTGAACGCTCTAAACACCTTCTCAAGAATATTGAGAGGTCATCATGCGGTTCTGGGTGGTAGTCATAGCGGTTTTCGTCTCGTGTTTCAGCTTTGGTCACTCTGAAGAGAACGCGTCGTTTGAGGATCTGATTTCTGGCCTCGAACACAAAGCCGGTTTTATGAATCTTTATGTCGATACGAATGGCGGTCGGGTGATGCTCGCTTTGCCGGCACCCGATGAAGAGGGTATTTCCCAGCGTTTCATCTATGCCAGCGGCCTGACGGCTGGTCTTGGATCGAACCCGATTGGTCTAGACCGAGGTAATGCGGGCAATGGCGCAATTGTTCGTTTTCGCCGCGTGGGCGGCAAGGTCGTGGCCGAACAGGAGAACTTGAAGTATCGGGCCACTACTGATCGTGAACAGGAAAAACTGGCCGTCGCTCAATCGTTTGCGACATCCTTCTTATGGTCGACAGATATACTTGCCCAAGCAGAGAATGGGTCGATCCTGATTGACGTATCTGATTTTCTCGTACGCGATCAGTTCGGCATTGCGACATCACTAAAGCATGGCAGCGAAAAGGCAGGCACTTATGCTCTGGCGGCAGACAGGTCTTTTCCTGATCCTTCTGCAGCGCTCGCATTTCCGGACAATATTGAGCTGGATGCCTTTCTCACGTTTGAGACGTCACAGCCCAATCAGCAGACACTGGCGACAGCTCCCGATGCGCGAGCGATAACGCTCGTCCTGCATCATTCCTTTGTGCGTTTGCCGGAGTATGGATATCGCCCGCGCAAATTTGATCAACGGACGGCAAATATCGGTATGGGATACTATGACTATTCCAGCGATCTGGCCGAGCCGATCGTACAGAGATTGTCGAGGAGGTTCAGACTTGAAAGAGTAGATCCAGACTTGCCTTTGGGGCCGGTGAAGAAACCGATTATCTTCTACGTCGATAGTGGCGCGCCTGAAGAGATTCGGAATGCCCTGATTGAAGGTGCATCCTGGTGGGCTGAGGGTTTTGAAGCCGCCGGCTTCGAAGATGCCTATCGGGTCGAGATCCTGCCGGAAGACGCTCACCCGCTCGACGTCCGTTACAATGTGATCAACTGGGTCCACAGACAGACACGGGGCTGGTCATACGGGCGCAGCGTTTCCGATCCGCGAACCGGGGAAATTCTGAAGGCGAATGTCGTTCTTGGGTCACAGCGTGTCCGGCAGGACCGCATGATTTTTGAAGGCCTCGCCGGTGTCGCGGCAACCGGCACCGGGAGCGCGAACGACCCCGTCGAGATTGCTCTGGCACGTATTCGTCAACTGGCGGCGCACGAGGTTGGCCACACTCTGGGATTTGCCCATAATTTTGCGGCGAGCTCCAACAATCGCGCATCTGTAATGGATTATCCGGCTCCCTTCATCCGGCCGATGTCAGACGGTAAACTCGACTTTTCCGAGGCCTATGATGTCGGCCTTGGTGACTGGGATATCTTCACAGTGAAATGGCTGTACTCGGAGTTCTCTGACACCGAGGACGAGGCTGTTGCACTGGATGGTCTTGTAGCCGAGACCTATGAAAGCGACCTGCGATTCATCGGCGACGTGCACGGACGATCGGTCAGTACGGCGCACCCTTATGCATCTGTCTGGGATAACGGAGCTGATGCTATCGCGACGCTCAACGAAACGATGGGGGTTCGTCGCATAGCTCTTGAGAATTTCGGGCGTGACCGGTTAGCAGCAGGTCGACCAACGTCGGATCTCAATGCGGTCATTGTGCCGATCTATCTTTATCACCGGTATCAGGTAGCGGCGGCCGCGAAGTATATTGGCGGGCTCGATTTTGGATACAGCGTCAATGGCGATGGACAGGGGCCTGCAACTCCTGTGGCTCCTGAGGAACAGCGTCGCGCTCTTGATGCGCTAATCGCCACTCTCGATCCGGCAGTCCTGGATGTTCCGGATCAGATCCTGAACCTTTTGACCCCCGGCGATGTTGGGTTCGCGGGCGGCGGTCAGGCATTGGAGACGTTCAAATCCCGGACAGGCCCGGTATTTGATCTCCACGGAGCGGCAGACGTTGCTGCAAGTTTGACGTTATCGGCTCTATTCGATCCGGCGCGACTGGAGCGTCTGCTGGCGTTGGAGCAGCGGAGCTCGGGTGCACTGACGGCCAGCACGCTGCTGCTAAATGTGAGACAGGCGGTTTTCCTTCAGCAGGATAATCCACGGTACGCGGCTTTGGCGCATACTGTACAGTCTCGCTTTGTCAGCCATCTGATCGATCTTTCAGCAAGGGACGATATCTCCGTCCTGCTCGCAGGAACTATAGACGGTGAATTGATCGAAGTGAGCGAGAGCCTAAGCCGGAGGCGAGCCGGCAGAACGCCAGCTGAAAAACGCCTCTTTACCGAATTGGCAACTCGCATTGATCGTCACTTGGAGCGCGACGACAATGTATCTCAGCCAGTTCTGGAAATACCTCCGGGAAGTCCCATTGGATCTTTCCAAATAGCAGAAGACTGTTGGCACTGCGATCTGCCCTGAGGGGCAGGCTTTTAACATAGGGGATCTAACAGCCGGTTCGCTTAGACTACTCAGCAGGTTGTACAGCTGCGCCTAGGTCTACTGTGCCTTGCTCGTCTAGCCGTCGTGCGACATCGCCGGGCGATCCTGTCTTTCTTGCGAAAAGACTATAGAAGGGGGGGACTAGGACTAATGTGGCTACCGTCGCGCCGACCACGCCATAAAGGATCACTGCCCCGATGGCCTGACGTGTTTCCGATCCTGCGCCAGATGATAATATCAGCGGCAGAGCACCCGCCATTGTTGTCAGACCGGTCATCAGTATAGGGCGGAACCTCGCGAGTGCTGCTTCGCGCAGAGCTTCGTCGAAAGCCTTTCCTTCGTCGCGAAGCTGATTTGCAAATTCTACAATAAGAATACCGTTCTTCGCTGCCAGCCCAACCAGCATGATCAAGCCGATCTGAGTATAAATATTCAAAGTCTGGTCAGAGACATATAATCCGACGACACCGGCTGCTAGTGTGGCCGGGACACAAAGCATAATCACGAATGGATGGACGTAGCTTTCAAATTGAGCTGCCAGCACCAGGAATACGATGATGCAGCCAATGGCGAAGACAAACAGAATGGACGAGCCTGATGTCCGGTAGTCCAGAGATTGCCCTTTGAAATCGAAAACAGCTTCATCGGGTAAAGCCTCTCGGCCGATGTCCACCATGTTATCTAGTACAGTCCCAAGGGCGGCATCCGGCGCAAGCCCTGCCTCTATGGTCACAGCACGCATGCGGTTATATCGATTGAGTGAAGGGCTGCCTGCGGCCTCGCGAATGTTCACGAGATTGGACAGCGGAATCAACTGGCCAGACCTAACCGAGCGTACAAAAATGTTCTGAATATCGTTTGGCGCTGAGTAATCCTCACGCACACCTTCGAGTATAACGTCATATTCCTCGCCATTCTCCAGATAGGTCGTGACACGCCGTGATCCGAGCATGGTTTGCAATGTCGTTCCGATATCCTCGACAGTGACGCCGAGGTCGGATGCGCGCTGATAATTTATCGCGATACGGAATTGAGGCTGGGTTTCCTGATAGTCGGCTTCAATATCAATGAGCCCGATATCAGCCTCCCGAAGAGCTGCGATATAAGTATCGCGCCATTCGGAAAGTTTTTCGTAAGACGGACCGCCGACGACGAATTGGATTGGTTTGGTCTGTCGGCCTCCGAGGCCCTGGCGCATGATAGCAAAGGCGCGCACACCCGGCAGATCAGAGAGTTTCATATTCACTTCTGAAATGATGTCATCTGCAGGCCGCCTTGAACCCCAATCCTCAAGGTTCACGACCACAAATCCCTGGTTGAATGCATTGCTGCCGAAACCGGGAGCCCGCATCAGAATACGATCGACATCAGGGGTTTCCACATAAGGCAAGAGCCGACGCTCAATTTCGTCCATATACCTTTCCATGAAGGAATATGATGCGCCCTCAGGTCCGCGGATGAGAATAAAGAAGCCGCCGCGATCCTCCCTTGGAACATACTCGGATCTCAATGTCTGGAATGAGAAATAGCCTGTGGCAATCATCGAGGCCATAACTGCTACTGCGAGGAGCGGTCGTGGCGTGAGCAGGTTTAAGAGCCAGCCATAAATCCGGCTCAGCCCATCAAACAGACGCCCGACAACGTTCGGAAATATGGCAAGCGGACCCATCGGAGGCTTATCGGTCAGCACTTTCGATGCTAACATAGGGGAAAGCGTGAGCGCAATGAGGCTTGAGAAACACACAGCCGCCGTCATGGTCAGCGCGAACTCTGTAAATAACCGTCCAATGTTACCTTGCAAGAAGGTAATTGGAACGAAAACGGAGATCAGGACGAGCGTTGTTGCTATAACCGCGAAACCCACCTGACGTGACCCACGGAAGGCAGCCACAAGCGGTGTTTCGCCATACTCATCCATGCGGCGGTGAATATTCTCCAGCACGACAATCGCATCGTCAACGACAAGGCCGATGGCAAGAACCAGAGCGAGAAGCGTCAGTAGATTTACCGAAAGTCCGAAACTATAGAGGAGAATAAATGTCGCGATGATGGAGATCGGCACGGTTATCGCCGGAATAATGGTCGACCGGATACTACCCAGGAAAAGGAAGATAACCAGGGTCACAAGGCCGACAGCAATGCCTAGTGTGATATAAACTTCTCGAATTGACGCTTGGATAAAGACCGAGCTGTCAAAGCTCTGATAGATGCGTATGCCATCTGGGAGTGAGTCATTAAGTTCGTCAGCAAGATCTCGGGCTGCGGCGGCAACTTCGACAGTATTCGCTGTGGACTGCTTGACCACACCCAGACCAACCATGGGGATGCCATTTCCACGGAAGAGGTTTCGGTCTTCCTCTGTCCCTTTCTCGACCCGGGCGACATCGCCAAGGCGGATCAGATCGCCATCTTCACCTTCTCTCAAAACCAGATCGGAAAAATCACTTGGTGACTGGAATGGACGATCCAGGCGCACCACAAAGGTCCGGGATTGGCTTTCAAGATTACCAGCTGGCGCTTCGATATTCTCACGCCGTAGGGCTTCGTCGATATCGGTGACGGTGAGGTCGCGAGCGGCCAGTGCTTTTCGATCGATCCATACACGGAGTGCGTAGTTTCGCGCCCCGCCAACACGCATCCGTGCTACGCCGTCGAGCGCTGAAAACCTGTCCACCAGAAAACGCTCTGCATAATCGGAGAGTTCCGGTGTTGTCATCGTGTCGCTGGCGAGATTGAGCCAGATAATCACGTCACCATCGGCATCGGCTTTTGTGACTTCCGGAGGATCGGCGTCGACTGGCAACTGATCGACTACACTGGATACACGGTCGCGGATATCATTGGCTGCCACGTCGATGTTCTGATCAATGTCGAATTCGATGCTGATCTGGGAACTGCCGTCCTCAGATTGTGCATCGATCGATCTTATGCCTTCAACACCGGCTATGCGGTCTTCGATAATCTGCGTGACACGCGTTTCCACAATACTGGCCGAGGCACCTGGATACTCGGTTTCAATAGTGACGATGGGAGCATCAATATCCGGATACTCTCTAAGGGGCAGCCGCTGGAAAGATACGAGGCCAAATATCACCAGCAGGAGCGCGAGCACTGAGGCAAACACAGGCCGCTTAACTGCTGTATCCGAAATGACCATGGCCTAGCGCCTTATGGTAGATACTGATCGTCCACCACTAGCGTGGCTCCCGGTCGTGTCACTGCCAGCTGTGAGCGCTGCAGATTTTACATCTATCTGACCGCCGTCTCGCACACCTATAAGACCTTCGATAACAATCTCATCACTAGGCTCGATACCCGATATAATTTCTACGCGGCCATCGAAACGTGTTCCAAGAACAACCGCCGTCCGACGGGCGAATGTGTTCTGTTCTTGTCGGTCGACAACATAAACGAAAGACTTAGAACCAAGAGGTTCAATCGCGCCTTCTGGTAGCGATAGCGCCGTGCGGGGGGCCGTTAGAATGGTGACATTCATAAACAGACCCGACCTCAGCTTTCTATCCAGATTGGGCAGCCGCGCTCTTACGCGCAATGACCGCGTCGATGGATCGATCTGGTTGTCGATGCTGGCAAGCGTTCCGGTGAAGACTTCGCCGGGGAGAGACGCTGTTGTCGCTGAGATTTCTAGTCCTTCCTCGACAGATGCGAGCGCAATGTCTGGAACAAAGAAATCCACATACATTTCACTGTCGTCCACAAGTGTTGCAACCGGGTCGCCAGGGGAGAGGTAGGCCCCGGCACTAACTTGGCGGAAGCCCAATACTCCGTCGAATGGCGAGACAAGGATGCGATTGCGCTGCTGGGTTTGTACAGATGTGAGCTCAGATCTCGCGACTTCCAGATTTCGCTTCGCCTGGTCAAATTCCAGACCGGAAACGACGCCATCTGCCACAAGCGTTGCCATTCGATCAACGACGCTCTGGGCTTCTCTAACCGTAGCCTCAGCGCCTTCAATCGCCGCTAGTTGCTCCCTTTGGGCCTGGGCAAGCAGTGTTTGTCCCTGTCGAACTCGCTCGCCATCCTCGAAATAAACAGCAGTGACACGATCCGGTGCATTCACCGTCAGTTCGACGATTTCCTTTGGTGCGAGTGTCCCTATGCCCTCAATATTGTCGGTGATTTTTACGAGTCTCGGCTGTTCCGTGACAACAGGTGCAGCCCTGCGCTGACCTTGAGCCATGGCCGCCTGAGTGGTCAGGGTAAAGGCCAAAACAAAGGATAGTATTCGCAAGAACATGGTGTCTCCCAGCGCCGCATCATGGAGAACTGCGTATTATCGCAATGCCTACTGTAGGTTAGCAGCTAGTGTAAGTTTGTTGTTTATCAAGAAGTAGTGAGTTTCGAGTAAAAAAACTGTCTTGAAGTTATTCGGCTGCAAAATCGCATCTATTATAGGCGATTTGCACAAACCGGAAGCTTAAGAAATTGCCATATAGCTTTGGGAAACGACATGGCCATCATGGTGCGGGTGAGAGGACTTGAACCTCCACGCCTTGCGGCGCCAGAACCTAAATCTGGTGCGTCTACCAATTCCGCCACACCCGCACTGAGACGCGGGGCATATACCACACAATTTATCACTGCAAGCGCTGCTACTGCAAAGTCGTTGATTGGCGCGTGGACACGGACGCAGGTGTATGACATAAGCCGCGCCTTCAAGGACAAAAAGCGGCCAGAATGCTCGTGAAATGCGGGTATGGCGACAAGAACGAAGAAGACGATAGCCATGGAAGTCACCGAAACGAAAACCGAAGGTTTAAGCCGCACCTTCAAAGTGCGCGTGCCAGCATCGGAATTGGCGGAAAAGCTGAACAGCCGGATTGAGGAAATTCGGCCGCAAATGCGTCTGAAGGGATTTCGGCCCGGAAAAGTTCCTGCCGCGCATGTCAAAAAGATGTTCGGCAAGTCGATTATGGGCGAGCTCGTCGAAGGCTTGATCGGTGAAGCCAATCAGAAGGCCATCAGCGACGCTGAAATCCGCCCCGCATCTCAGCCGGATGTCGATTTCGACGGTGAAATGGAAAATGTGCTGGATGGCGAAGCAGACCTGGCTTACGAGTTCAGCGTTGATGTTATGCCGGACTTCGAACCTGCGGACATCAAGACCATTGAACTTGAACGCCCCGTCACAGCCGTGAGCGACGAAGATGTCGAGACTTCGCTCGGGGAACTTGCTGAACAGAACAAGAAGTTTGAGGCGCGCGGAAAAACTGCCAAGGCAAGAGATGGCGACGCGGTTGTCATCGATTTTCTTGGCAAGATTGATGGCGAACCCTTCGAGGGTGGAGCTGCTGAGGAGCAGGCAGTCGAAATTGGTGCCGGCAGATTTATTCCAGGATTTGAAGAGCAACTCGTTGGCGTCAAAGCCGGAGATGAAACCGAGCTCAATGTCACCTTCCCCCAAGATTATCCAGCTGAGAACCTCAAGGGAAAAGAAGCCGTCTTCGAGGTGAAAGTCACTGAGGTGCGGGAACCGAAGACGCCTGAGGTTGATGAGGAGTTCGCCAGGAATTTCGGTTTTGATACGCTTGAAGAGCTTCGCGATATGATGCGCAACCAGATTGAAAGCCGTCATAACTCCGCATCCCGGCAGAAAGCGAAGCGTGCTTTGCTTGATATCCTTGACGACAAGCATGACTTCGACTTGCCACCGAAAATGGTAGATCAGGAATTCGACCAGATCTGGCAACAGCTGATGCAGGAAAAAGAAGCTGGAAATCTCGACGAGGAGGATGAAGGCAAATCTGATAATGAGCTGAAAGTTGATTATCGCAAGATTGCCGAGCGTCGGGTACGTCTCGGGCTTGTGCTGGCTGAGATTGGCCGCGTGGCCGATGTCCAGATAAACGATCAAGAAGTTCAGCAAGCTGTTCTTGCCGAAGCCCGTCGCTTCCCCGGTCAGGAACGCGAAGTGATCGAGCTATTTCAGAAGAACCCTTCGGCGCTCGCCCAGATCAGGGCACCGATCTACGAGGAGAAGGTGGTCGATCACATTCTTGAGGTTGCTGAGGTCACTGACAAGAATGTGTCCAAAGACGAGCTATTTGCCGAGATGGAAGAGTAGGTCTCGATCTCTGCATATGGGACTTTAGCGAGGTGCATCCCAGGTGCGTGGGTCGCACTGGTGAAGTCCGAGGATGCATACTTTTTCAAACGCCTCGCAATCATATTGTGATTTGGTATCTACGCCATGGATTACGAGCCAGCGATTGCTCTCGCGGGCGAGTGTAAAGTGGTTGGTGCCGCATCCTTTGATGTCGCCTCCGATTCTGATTACAAAAGGAGCCCAAATGGTTGCAATATTGTTTTGCTCGGTAACTCGCGCCCAGAATAAGCTCTCGTCAGCCTGATCTGGCTCGAGTGTATCGATCCAATTCGCCCAATCCTCGAAGGGTAGATCCTCGATGCCCTCAGGGGTTGCTCTCTGCAGAACGGATCCTTCGCGGACGCGTTTGCGAACAGCGTCTCCATCACCTGCGCGCATAGCCTCGAAAAGTGCTTCGACAGTCACCCTTGGAGATTCCGCGCGGGCAGATTGGACGGCACCCAATAATATACCAAAGAGACCGCTCAAGAGTGTGACGCGTAACATTTATGTCGTCCTCCTTGTTGGTCTTCTAAGTATACTCCAACAGCTTCATCCCAGGGGCACAAGCCTCTTCGAGGGCAGTAATCTGATCTGGGGGTAGAGACGTCCACTTTGGCTCGTTTTTCTTTGGAAGTTTGCTGGCTTGATCTAGCCATGGTTCCTTTGGAAGGTCCGGTGCCGCGAAATCGAGAAAGTCCGATAGAGTATCCTTGGGCCGTTCCACCAGATCCGTATAGGTCATCGTGTGAATGCGGCTTTGCGCAATAGCGGAGAGATCCTTAAGCCCTTGTTCTATCATGGCTGACCAGAAACGGCCGGTTTCAATAGGGCTCGGTTCCCGGTCCAGAAACTGCTCCGTCGGCATGATCGAAGAAATGAGAGGGGCGAATGTGTTCACCATCTGGCTATCAGAATAGCGAAATGGCGTTTTGAGTAGATCCACGCCGATCAGCCTTAGGCGTTGCCATGTATGCAGGAAAACACGCAATGGCATGAAGTTCCGGATCGACATGGCGACCTCTCGACCATCCCGATGAATATGAACGAACTTTGCATTGGGCCACAATCGATTGATCTGTTTGACCATTGTGATCGAGTTGCCGGAGCGCTCGATCCACATTTTTTTGCCCTGACGATCTTTCAGCCAGTCGAACCAGAATTGATAGAGGTCTCCCATCGATGATCGGGGCAGGCCTTTGATTGCGGGCTCCATGTCCCGGTAAAGGGCGTCCGGTTCACCCGACAGGTGCGGCAGCGTCATATAAAGACACGCTGGCAGGTCTGCCATTGTCCATGGGCTATCCGGTCCGAACTCATAAGTGAACTCAACCGGGCTCCTGGTAGGGTTTATGGCTTTGCGGAGGACCGGCGACGCCTTGTTCAGATGTCGCCAAAACCGGGGGCCGTCCATTTCTCTGTGGACAAAACCTTCCGTGGAAAAGGACACGAAGACCTCCGAAAGGCTCAGTATATCTGGGTGTAAATTGATGAGGTTCGACATCAAGGTCGAGCCACATCGGCCAGTTCCGACAATGAATACAGGTGTATAGGTGGTCATGCGTGATCAGACAGTTGACGATGTTTGTGTAAAATCTGACGGTGCAATGCATTAATCCGCTGATGAAAGGAAGCCGTCTGCTGGGATCTACCGATATACTGTCGTAGACAAATCGGACATGGCACGCCATATCCCTCTCAATCATCACTTATTGATTTCAAGAGTCTCATAATGTCAGATGCCCCCCGCGGATTTAACTATGTTCCCTATGTCGTCGAGCAGACAAGCCGTGGTGAGCGCGGCTATGATATCTATTCGCGCCTTCTGAAGGAACGGATCATCTTCATTACAGGGCCGATTGACGATGGCACCGCGACTACTGTTACAGCACAGCTCCTATACCTAGAGTCAGAAAATCCGAAAAAAGACATCGCAATGTACATCAATTCGCCTGGGGGATACGTCACTTCGGGCATGGCGATCTACGATACAATGCAATATCTGCGATGCCCGGTTGCCACCACTTGTATTGGGCAGGCTGCAAGCATGGGCTCACTTCTTCTTGCGGCAGGCGCGGAAGGCATGCGCACAGCACTGCCGAATGCTCGATTCATGGTGCACCAGCCCTCAGGGGGATATCAGGGCGTTGCAACCGATATTGAGCGTCACGCCGAAGAAATTATCGATCTCAAGCGCCGCTTGAATGAAATCTATGTGAAACACACAGGCCAGAAGTACGACGCAATCGAGAAGAAACTCGATCGAGACACGTTTATGAACGCCGAAGAGGCGAGGGATTTTGGTATTGTGGACCAGGTTTATGAGCGGCGAGAGGTGCCCGGAGAAGAAGGGTGAATCGCTGTGGCGTAGGGCTTGCGTGAGTAATCATCGGCCCTATGATTAGAGTAACCGGCAAAAAAGGGCTTTCAGCGTAAGCCTTGTGTTAAAACTTGTCGGGCATTGAGGATTGAATGAGTAAGCAGAACGGCTCCGGCGATTCAAAAAATACCCTCTATTGCTCTTTCTGCGGGAAGAGCCAGCACGAGGTTAAGAAGCTTATTGCTGGTCCAACCGTGTTCATTTGTGATGAATGCGTCGAACTCTGCATGGATATTATCCGCGAAGAGAATAAGACTGCTATGGTCTCGTCCTCTGAGGGGGTTCCCACACCGCAGGAAATCTGCGACGTGCTGGATGATTATGTGATATCGCAGGAGTATGCAAAACGGATCCTCTCCGTAGCAGTTCACAACCACTACAAGCGTTTGTCACATGCCTCTAAGAGCGATGCGGTCGAGCTCGCTAAGTCAAATATCCTACTGATCGGTCCGACCGGTTGCGGTAAAACGCTTCTGGCCCAGACGCTTGCCCGGATTATTGATGTTCCTTTCACGATGGCAGATGCCACAACGCTAACAGAAGCCGGTTATGTAGGCGAAGACGTGGAAAACATCGTACTCAAACTCCTTCAGGCCGCCGACTACAACGTTGAGCGTGCCCAGCGGGGCATTGTTTACATAGACGAAATCGACAAGATTTCCCGGAAATCCGACAATCCGTCGATAACGCGCGATGTCAGTGGTGAGGGCGTTCAACAGGCTCTTCTTAAAATCATGGAAGGCACTGTGGCAGCCGTTCCACCGCAGGGCGGACGTAAACATCCGCAGCAAGAGTTTCTGCAGGTTGATACCACCAATATTCTGTTTATCTGCGGCGGCGCTTTTGCCGGCTTGGACAAGATTATTTCATCCCGCGGAGAGGGAGCGAGCATCGGCTTTGGAGCTGACGTGCAGGATCCGGAAGAGCGGCAAACAGGCGAGATTCTTCGCGATGTCGAGCCAGAAGACCTCCAGAAATTCGGACTGATTCCTGAATTCATCGGGCGGTTGCCTGTGATTGCGACCCTGGAAGATCTTGAAGAAGACGCTCTGGTGTCGATTTTGACCGAGCCGAAAAACGCCTTGCTGAAACAGTATCAGCGTCTTTTCGACATGGAAGATGTACAGCTGACCTTCACCGATGAGGCTCTGAACGCTGTTGCTCGTCGTGCCATCGAGCGCAAAACAGGCGCACGCGGTCTTCGGTCGATCATGGAAGCTATCCTCCTCGATACGATGTTCGAGTTGCCAAACCTTCGCGGCGTTTCAGAGGTCGTTGTAAATGGCGAGGTTGTCGAGGGGAATGCGACGCCTCTCTACGTCCATGCGGAGCAGGCTCCTGCGGAAGAAGCTTCATAAGCGTAATTATCGCTTGAAGCGCGGTTCTTGCGTCTCCAAATAGTGGAAACAGAACTAGGCTGCCGCGTCGCGCGGGGTCTATATAAAAATCTGCGCTGGCTTTTGGAAAGCAGCGCGAAGTGAGAGAAGAGTGCACATGTCTAGAACACTGCCAGTCTTGCCGCTTCGGGATATCGTTGTTTTCCCGGATATGGTCGCCCCGCTTTTTGTCGGACGGGACAAGTCCGTTCGTGCCCTGGAAATGGTGGACGAGGGCGAGAACGAAATCATGCTGGTCGCACAGCGTGACCCTTCAGTGGATGATCCAGACGGCGAGGACCTTTATCCGGTCGGCACCGTGGCTACCATTCTCCAACTCCTTAAATTGCCTGATGGCACCGTCAAAGTCCTCGTGGAGGGCAAATCACGAGCCAGGTTAACGCAGCTGAATGATCGCGGAGAGTATTTCGACGCCGATATTGCTCTTGTGTCATCCGAAACCGTTGACGCTTCGGATGTGAAGCCGCTGATGCGGGCGGTGATCGATCAGTTTGAGAACTATGTGAAGCTGAACCGCAAGATACAGCCGGACTCCGTTGCGACGATCTCAAAGATCACTCAGCCCGGTAAGCTCGCGGACACCGTTGCCGCTCAGTTGTCCATTAAGTTGGCTGACAAACAGGAACTTCTTGAGGTCACAAGCGAAAAAGAGCGCCTGGAGAAAGTCTTCTCGCAGATGGAAGGCGAGATGGGCATGCTCCAAATGGAGCGCAAGATTAAGAATCGCGTAAAGCGTCAAATGGAAAAGACACAGCGCGAGTATTATCTCAATGAACAAATGAAAGCCATTCAGCGCGAACTTGGCGAGCAGGATGGCGGCGAGCGAGATGAGTTGGCCGAGCTGGAGCAAAAACTCCGCGATACGCCGCTTTCTGAAGAAGCTCGAACGAAGGCTGACGGCGAAATGCGCAAGCTTCGCCAGATGAGTCCGATGTCAGCGGAATCGACGGTTGTCCGGAACTATCTGGACTGGCTGATTTCACTGCCTTGGGGAGAACGCAAACAGATATCAACAGATCTCAATGAGGCTGAGA
This sequence comes from Pseudomonadota bacterium, assembly GCA_039196965.1. GTDB lineage: Bacteria > Pseudomonadota > Alphaproteobacteria > Caulobacterales > Hyphomonadaceae > CALLCD01. The sequence continues at coordinate 55,073 of JBCCUK010000015.1, forward strand.
CTATTCTTGATGCGGATCATTATGGTCTTGAGAAAGTCAAAGAACGAATCCTCGAATATCTCGCGGTACAGAAACGCACTGAGAAGATGAAAGGTCCAATCCTGTGCCTTGTTGGACCGCCCGGCGTCGGCAAAACGTCGCTCGGGAAATCCATCGCGCGTGCTACCGGACGGGATTTCGTTCGCGTTGCCCTCGGCGGTGTTCGGGATGAAAGTGAGATTCGTGGTCACCGGCGAACATATATTGGATCGATGCCAGGCCGAGTTATTCAGTCAATGAAAAAGGCAAAGTCTGGCAATCCATTGTTCCTGCTGGATGAAATTGACAAGCTTGGGATGGACTATCGCGGAGATCCGGCATCTGCGCTTCTTGAGGTTCTCGATCCCGAGCAGAACTCGACCTTCAACGATCACTATCTGGAAGTCGATTACGACCTGTCGGATGTTATGTTCATCACGACAGCAAATTCGCTTAACATGCCTCAACCGCTTCTTGACCGGATGGAGCTTATCCGTATCGCCGGTTATACGGAGGACGAAAAGCTCGAGATTGCGAGGCGGCATCTTATACCTAAGATCCGCAAGGATCATGGACTCGCCGAGACCGAATGGGCTGTCAGTGATGATGCTGTTCGGGATCTTGTGAGATATTACTCACGGGAGGCTGGCGTGCGGAACCTAGAGCGCGAAATTGCGCGCCTCGCTCGTAAGTCGGTCCGAAAGATTGCCCAGGAAGACGTCTCTTCCCAGGAGATCAATTCTGAGAATCTCGCTGATTTTGCGGGTGTCCGGAAGTTCCGTTATGGGCTTGCAGATAGCGAAAATCAGCTGGGAGCCGTCACAGGACTGGCTTGGACGGAAACCGGCGGCGATCTTCTGACGATCGAGGCCGTGCAGATGCCAGGTCGCGGCGGTATGAAAGTCACAGGCAATCTGCGCGATGTCATGAAGGAATCGATCCAGGCGGCCAACTCGCTAGTGCGCGCAAGAGCGGTCTCCCTTGGCATAAAGCCAAGTACCTTCAACACGACCGATATTCACGTTCACGTTCCGGAGGGTGCGACACCAAAGGATGGTCCTTCAGCCGGTATTGCAATGACGACGGCGATCGTATCGCTGTTGACCGGCAACCCTGTTTGGAAAGATGTCGCCATGACGGGCGAGGTGACCCTTCGTGGCCGCGTTCTGCCTATTGGTGGCCTGAAAGAGAAATTGCTCGCGGCATTGCGCGGGGGTATCAAAACCGTGCTTATTCCGGCGGATAATGAAAAGGATCTGGCAGACATACCAGATAATGTGACTGACGATTTGGAGATTGTGCCGGTCTCGGACATCATGGAAGTATTTGCGCGCGCGCTGACCCGTCCTCTAGTGCCGATAGAGTGGTCCGAGGAGGACGAAGCGGCTCTTCAGGCGACGCTGTCAGGAAGTAATCGTCCAGGATCTGAACCAGGTGGATCGCAGCCAAGTGTGACACAGGGAAGCCGACACTAATCGGATTTTTGGAGCTATCATTTAGTCAAGGCCCGCTAATATGGCGGGCCCTATTTTTTTGGTTTCGAAGAATGCAGCTTTCGCACATTTTTCGGTTGGACATACACACGCCATATCGTATTAGGAGCGTCCTCAGGGCGGTTAGCTCAGCTGGTAGAGCATCTCGTTTACACCGAGAGGGTCAGCGGTTCGAACCCGTTACCGCCCACCAATAAAATCAAGGGGTTAGCATAGAGGAAAACCGGAACACGGTGAGCAGTTTACACCTTAGTTTACAGGTTTCTGTTCTTGTTCCGTACGGTTTTCCGTGCCCGTGATGGCTTCGATCACCGCATCATCGGACGCTTAAATCCGCTTCACTTTCTGGAATCTTGGGGAGCGCTCTGGATATGCTTTTATGCTCAAAACCGAACCCGCGCATGCAACACCATCGGTAAGAACAGGCGGTAATCTAGTTCGTTCATGCGATCGAGATGGTTTGCGGGCAGTTTTGCAGCATTGGTAACGATTGCCACCTCAATGGGTTTATTGTTCTCTAGCGCAGACAAGATGGTGACTAAATCTGAAGTGTCCGAGATGGTTGTAGTGCTGAGGGCTATTACCACCGGTGCAACTGCAGCTCTATTGACGGCTGATCCACTGCGGCCCAAGAGATAAAGGCCGCTCTGTCTGCTGTTCAAACGCTCAAGACCGACTTGAATTGGAATACCAAACCCAGACGCTGATGATGATCGCCGATGAGGAGACGATTGTCATGAGCGTGCCGGGCACAAAGTTTACAAATCCAGGAATGTCTACAAAAACAAAATAGCCAGCATCAAGGAGGCCGCCGATCATCGCCGTGACCCATATGGCAGTGGTATTGGCCCGCCAGACAAAGATCGCGCCGACGATCGTGACAAAGCCGCCCCAAAGCAAGTTCCAGCCATGCTGGTTGAGGATGCCGCCAACCGCTTCGTGATAATCGGCTTGCAGATCTTCTGCTGGGACCGCATCGGCTATGGCTTGCAATCCGCCAGAAGCATCTGCAGGAATAATGGTGACGCCTGCTAACACATGGACCAGACCCCATATGATCCACAATACCGATGCGACTTTCAGTAGGTTAAGTTGGCTGTTTGACAATAGACTGTTCCTCGGCAGAAATTCAGCAGCCAACCGCCTCCATGTTGGCAGACATAATGAATGCGATATGGTTGACTGAGTCAACCAATGGATTTCGAATTGACAGACGAAGCGATCCTTGCCCTACAGATTGACCGATTGATGCGTCGGTTTCATTCCAACTTGCATCCGCGCGCGGAACGCATTGATAAAGAAAAAATCGGTCCGGTTGGTGGCATGATTCTGATAGTGATTTCGGAATCCGGCCCGACAACCGCTCAACTTATTGGGTCAACCCTGGGGCGCGACAAATCCCAAGTCTCAAGACTACTTAATCTGCTTGTCAAAAAGGGGCTCGTTGAAAAATCAACAAATGACATTGACGCAAGACGTTTGGAAATTCGTCTCACGGAGAAAGGACTATTGCAGGTAGCTGCCTTTAATGGCGCTCTCATCGAAGCAACCAAAACCATTTTGGGCAATCTGAACAAAGATGAAGCAAGACAGTTCTCTAACTTGCTTTCAAAGATAATGGCGCAACACTCCGTATAGGAATAAGTTATTTGCCTCATGAGCTTTGGGCAGCTGACACAAATGCCTATGCGGTAACCCCCAATCCCAATTCCATCAACACAAGCTCTGTGTCCTGACCCGGTGAGGGTGCGGGACGGATTTCAGTCTGTTCCAGGCCGTGAAAACGGACTGGTGGTTGTGCTTCCCAATACGCCCCTTCACTTGGATGTTCGCGGCGCTGGAAGAAATTGGTGGCCTTCAGGTGCGGATCATTCCGCAAGTCGTCGAAGTCGTTGACGGGCGCGGCCGGAATGTCGGCGTCCGCACACGCAGCCAGCCAGTACGCATTGGTGTTCTCGAGCAGATAGTGCTGCACGCGCTCCAGCATGTAGGCCATATTGAAATAGCGTCCGCGATAGTCGCTGATGCGTTCGTCTTCGAGTTCTTCCGGTGCACCGAGCACAGCGTTGAACAGTCTTATCCATCGCTCATCCACATAGGGCGCGAGCACGATGTAACCGTCACTTGTCTGCAATGGCTGGCGAGCGGGATCGACCTGACGTTGATAACAGAACGGCCCGACCGGCGGATCGAACACAGCCTCGTAGAAATGCTCCTCCAACAAAAAGTGAGTCACACATTCGAACATCGGCACTTCGACATGAACCGCTTCGCCAGTCTTATCCCTATGATGCAGCGCTGCGAGCGTCGCATAGGCCGCGTGCAAACCGGACACCTTGTCGGCGAAGGCTGTCGGCACAAAGCGCGGCTTCGGGTTTCTATCAACTTTGGGTAAGAGGCTCGCGGCACCTGACAAGCCCTGGATCAGATCATCGTAAGCTGGCCTGCCTGCATAGGGGCCATCAGAGCCAAAGCCGACACAGTGAACATAGATGATGTCCGGCTTGATGGCTTTGACTTCTTCGAAGGAAAGACCGAGCCGCGCAACTGCCGACGACCGCACATTGTGGATGAAGACGTCGCTTTCAGCGATCAGTTTTCGTATCGCTTCGGCTCCTGCTTCCGACTTCAAGTCCCAGATCACCGACCGCTTACCCCGGTTCATGGTCATGTGGCACGGGCCCATACCACGCGTATTCGCCGGCTTTCCAACATTGCGAAAATCATCGCCTTTTTCAGGTTCGATCTTCACCACATCGGCTCCCATGTCCGCAAAAGTCTGCGTGCAGTAGGGGCCGAAAATGACAGTGCTCATATCCGCGACTTTGATGTCGGACAGCAGTTTGGTAGCTGGCATTACGTATCCTCCAATTCTTGAGATATATCGCGTTCACCTATTGCTTTGGGGCCCTACGATACTGAAAACGCCCGTTGCGGTCATAAGCATCCGCTCTTCTGTACGGATGTCAGCGCTGCAATGAGCGACTCTGCGACCCATTTTCTCTATTCTTGCGCGGGCTTCAACCCACTCGCCGTGTCTCGCGCCAGAAATGAAATTTGTTGTCAGACTGATCGTGACGACAGGAAGCGGTGGGGTTGCGGAAACATGCACCTGATAACTCAGGGCAACGTCAGCCAATGTCGCCAGCACCCCGCCATGCGCCGTTTGGACGTGGTTGATATGCCCCTTATCGATGCGAATTCCGATGATTTTTTGTTGGTTTAAGCGCTTGATAAAGTAGGGGCCTGATGCGTCTAGAAAGGAGCAGTTAAAATTCGCTGCTTCGAAGCCATGGGGTGTGTTTGATTGTGCTAAGGAGCTCGCATTGTTCATTTGTTTGTCCCCTATATCCGTGATTGGACGGCATGTCTTTTAAGTCATTTGCGATTGGAATTCGGCGAGATCGAAATAATCTCGCCAATGTGTGATTAGTCCGCTTTGATCAAACTCGAGTGTGCCCATCACGCGCACTGAAATGATGTTGCCTGTTCGCATATGGAAGTTATCCGAGCGTTCAGATAAAACAGCACCAGATGCGTTTTCCGCGATATGGTGAATCTCCCATACGCAGTGCGTTGCGCCTTGCAGAAATGGTTCAGCAAATTTTCGGAGGCCATCCCTACCAGTAATCGGATCCATGGGAATATTGTGATAAAAGATACCCGGGCTAGCGGCCTCTATAACCGCGTCTAGGTCACATGTTTCCCATGACTTAAAAAAGCTCAGGGCGCGATCTAAGTTCGTCATTTTGGTATTCTTCCTTGAGATGTTCTCGACATAGGAAAGTGCGGATCTGTATCCGCGAGCTTTAAAAGCTCCGAGAGCGCTAGCTGATCTATCAAGTAATGATTGTCCGTATCGGGCTCAATCAAAAATTCTATCTCCTTCCATTCGACGGCCGGCTTGATAATAATGAAGGCCCGCCCACATATTGCCAATCAGAAGGATAGTGATCGCCGACTTCAGTGCGTCAGCGTCCGATACTCCAGACGAAAAGATACTCGTAGAAGATGATGCGAAGAAATCGGAGAGGCTGCCAACAAACACCGGGCCCAAGCCAAGACCGAGCAGACTGGCGATAAGAGAATATAGAGCGACAGCAAAGGCGCGGGTCTCATTCTGTGCCAAGGCTTGGATTGCTGCGAATGTTGAGCCGAAATAGTAACTCGCCGCGAACACAGGCGCTGCGAATAAAATAAGGGCAAGATCTGCGTTCGCCACGTGAAGCCCGATAATTCCGGGCATGACGGAAAATAAGAGCAGCAGCGCATTTGCATTCAACGGTGCGGCAGCCGACCGCTTGAGCAGTCTATTGGACGTCCAGCCACCAAACCAGGATGCAAATGCGCCAACCAGACCGACCATAATTCCGAGCTTCAAGCCAAGTTCAGCGTAGCCCATTCCGTGAACGCGTACGAAAAAGCTGCCATAAAAGCTACCGAATCCGTACGCGACGAACTGCACGAGAGTGCCAGCCGCTATAAGGTGCCAGTAAGCACGCTTTCCTGACAGGGCGGTAAGTCCTGCCTTGAAGGATAGTTGGCCAGGATCCGGCTTGAAGGCTTCGCGCAAAGGGGAGGTCTTTCGCGGGTCCAGAACAGTAAACCAAACGAGCGCCGCCACGAGAATGCCTGGCAGACCAGCACATATAAACGCGACGCGCCAGCTGAAACTCTCGGCGATCCATCCCCCACCTGCATAGGCAAAAAATGCTCCGATTGGAATGGCCATACCAAATGTCCCGAACGCACCGGCGCGGCGCTCCTGCGGAAAAAGATCTGAAATAAGGGAGTGGGAGGCGGGCACGGACCCCGCTTCGCCAACTCCAACGCCAATACGCGCGAGAAACAGCTGGATAAAGCTGCCGACTAATCCGCACAGCACGGTCATGCCTGACCAGATTGCAAGGGAAATCGCTATGATTTTGCTTCGGTTCCAACGATCTGCCAGGGCGGCGATGGGCATAGCGAGCGTTGTATAGAAAATCGCAAATGACAACCCACTCATCAGACCGATTTGCGTATCGCTGAGATTGAGATCCTGCTTTATCGGTTCTGCTAGGATCGCAATAATTTGCCGATCCAAGAAGTTAAGTACCATTACGATAAACAAAACGGCCAGATAATAATTGGCTCGGTGCGTGCTTCGAACAGGCGAGGCTAGCGTATCACCTATATTCGCATTGCTTGTCATTGCTGCGCCCGAATCGTTTGTGGCAGCGACACAATCAAATGACGGACTTTAGAATTTGGACGACATCGCCGCTCGCTTCCAGATGCGGCATGTGGCCAACATTATCCAGCCAATGAACAGTTACTGCATCGGGTAGGGCTGTTTCGTCCGGAGCACCGACGATTTTGTCGGCCCGGCTCGCGATGATCGTGATTTTGGTGTCCAATTCGCTGAGCCGATCCCCGAGCTTTGCAAAACTTGGATCATCTGAATTCAAATTGTTCTTTATGGCTGTGAGCGCCGCTTCAGCGCCGTCAAGACGCTTAGTCTTGATAAGATCTTCCAGCATGTCACGGCTCACCATATCGCTGTTGGCGAATAGCAGTTTGGCCGGTTCGCGTAGGTCGCGTGCCCGGCGCGCCGCGACAAAACTGTCCAAGTAATCTCTGTTGATTCTCCCGCCCGGCATTCCAGCCGGGCAGATGAGGTTAAGGGAGGAAACGTTGCTCTGTAACTGCGCGGCGACTTCGATGGCAATCGCACCGCCCAGGGAGTGCCCAACAACGCTGATATGCTCCAAATCGAGCGCTCTGATCGCCGCGACGATACCGGTTGCGAGTGTGGGCAACTTTCCGTCCGCAACGTCTTTAGATGACTGGCCATGTCCCGGAAGTTCGATGGCGTAAACTGGCCTATCCTCAGCGAGAGCAGGCTGTACAAGCATCCAGTTATTCAGGTCTCCACCAAATCCGTGGAGCAAAATGATCGGTGTACCAGAAGTTTGTTGTCCCATAACACCAACGCGCAGATTTCTACCGTAGACATCAACGCTGGTTATTTCCGGCCCGGCGTCATCATCATCCGCTTCACCTGGTACAAAGCTCGCGGTGAAGTCCGTGATGAAAGCGTCTATGGCATCATCGCCTATGTCGGCATTCGCCATCACACCAATGAGGGCACCGACTGGCAATGTCTGTCCTGGTTGGCCTATTATTCGGCGTAATATACCGTCCTGATGTGCCTCGTAGACATTCGCGATTTTGGCTGTCTCAATGTCTACGAGATCTTCGCCTTCGGCAATACTGGCACCTTCATCGACCCACCATTGGCCGATCGTTCCCTCCTCCATTGCCAAGCCCCATTTGGGCATTTTTATCGGTTCAATCGACATGCGTACTCCCGCTCCCCCACGGGGATTTAATTTCTCGATAGCTGTGGTCTTACGGCTAGCCCTTCACGTACTTATCAAGCGTCCTATGAAAATGTCTGATCCGGCTCTCTTGGTAATTGCCAAGCTCAAGCCGACCATTCACTGACGCCTTCATGCCTTCCTGTACGTAAGGAAGGTTGGCCATATCCTGGTCAAATACCGTAGCAAGCCCAGTTCCGATCAAGTGTGATGCAGACAAAAATGGCTCATCCTCACCAATTAAAAACATCTCAGGACTTTTAGGTGGTTTTTCTCCCTTCTTGCCGCGCGTTAGAATACGAATTTCCATCAGACAATGATCTGGATCTTTCCATGGCAGCCATCGGTAAACGATGTTCGGGATAAACCCACCCCAAGGCGCGAAATTCGGGAAGATATTATAAGTAAAATTGTCCGTCATTTCACTGTCGGACATGTGCGCATAATCGCGTCCCGACATAGCACTGAAGGCTTGCCTGTTTGCTTCCGCGATGATCTTCCGGGCGAATACAGGATCATCAGGAGACACTTCGTGCTCATCACCGAAAATACTAAACCGGTCAGGCGCTGCACGCCGACGGGGATTTGCTTCCTGTTGTTCACCCTGGTCCTCACTACTGTCGGCGTTCCCCGCAAACTGAGCGAGTTTCTCCAAAATGTACCCTTGGTCGTACTTGTCAGCGATATGAGGTGAGAGCACGGCTGAAGGCGTGATTGCGCGATTTATATGGTCGCCATAGATATCGTAGCGCGTATTTGCATCACCCGTGAAAGGCAGAATTTGCGGATGCGTCGTTATAGAGTGCCAAGCTTCCATGAAGGCTTCTGCTGTGGCCTTCCAATTTGCAGGGATCACGCGACCAATCCAAGCGACGGTATGACACTCATCAAGGTTCCAACGTTCATAATGTTCTAGTGCCGGCCCGACCCAATCTCGAAAACTAGGTATGTCCTGCTTTTCCGAGATCATAATAAAACCCTGCCATCGGTCGACTCGCAGTTCTGGCAGTTGCATCTTCTCATCGGTGAGGTGTGGAAAATCCCAACGGCACGGTATCTCTTTCAATGAGCCGTCATTGTTCCAGGTGAATCCATGGAACAGACACTTTAACTCACGTGAGAAACCCGATTTCGTTCGAAGCTTCCGCCCGCGGTGGAGGCAGACGTTATAGAAACCCCGCACGGAACCATCTTTCTGTCGGATCAGCAGAAAGGATTTATGCCCGTTTTCATATACGACTGTGTCGCCGGGCTCCAGCATATCCTCTTCGCGAGCGGCGAACTGCCAGACGTTCGGCCACATCTTTTGATCTTCAAGATCCATGAATTCGTGGGAGATATAGCGATCGACGTCGAGCGGTTCGTCGCCCATATCTTCATACGACTCGTCATGAAGGAAGTCGGGCACTTCCCTTGTATCGAGTTTAAGAAGATCTGAATAACTCGTTCCAGGACAGCGCTCACCGCCGATTAATGTCGTCTTGCCGATATCGTCTGCCATCGGTGAACATCTCCTCCGCTCGCTAACCATTTTGCGGTTTTTTTGATAATATGACACATTAAAAAAACAGGCAAGCCTGATTGTTTCAAGAATGATCAGGTCAAAAATATGGTTAGAAGAGGAGCGCTTATGGCCACTCGGCAGGAGCATGTCATATGCAGAGCATGTCACGCACAGTGCAGCTTAATTGTTGACTTTGATGACGAGGGAAATGTCAAAAAAACCATTGGAAACAAAGACAACCAAGCCTATTTTGGATTTTCCTGCATCAAAGGACGGGAGCTTGCAAATTATCATAGCTTACCATCCCGGCTGAAATGGAGTTTGCGACGAGAGGTCAATGGCGAGTTGATAGAAACACCGTGGCGTGACGCCGCTCGCCGCGCTTCTGATGATTTGCAGCGGATCATCGATCACCACGGTGCAGAATCTGTTGCGATCTATATCGGCACCTTCGGTTACAACACATTCCCAGCCCAAGCGTTCGCACTCGCATTTATGGAAGCTATCCGGAGCCCTATGATCTTCACATCGGTGACGATTGATCAGCCGGGCAAGGGGGTTGCTGGTGCGCTTCATGGGACTTGGCTTGCGGGCGGCTACCGTCATAAAGAGTGGGATGGGCTGATGCTTGTTGGGACCAATCCTGTTGTGTCTATGAATGGTGGTTTGGGTATGAACCCGTCGCGCAATCTTCACGGTGCTCTGCGCCGGGGGATGAAGTTGATCGTCATCGATCCGCGCATAACGGACGTCGCCAAGAAAGCGCATATCCATTTGCAATGTCGCCCTGGGGAGGACGCTGCCATACTGGCTTGTATCGCCCGTCAGATTATTGAGGATGAAGCCTATGACAGGGATTTCATTGCTGACGAGGTTGACGGCTTCAATACCCTGAAAGATCAACTAGCACCATTCTCGCCGGAGCGCGTGGCTGCGCGTGCTGGGGTGTCCGCGGTTAAACTGGTCGAGGCAGCGCGTCTTTATGCCTCCTGCCAGAAGGGCGATATCAGCTGCGGCACCGGCGCGAACATGTCCGGCTACGGCAATGCGACGGAGTATCTGAATCTCGTGATCAAGACTTTGATGGGGCACTGGCGTCGCGCTGGGGATATCAAGCGAAATGTCGGTGTATTCATAAAGGGGTTTCCAGCCATAGCTGCTGGAACTGGGTCCGTTCCAGCTTGGGGCTTTGGAAAGAAGCTGCGAGTGCGCGGGCTGGAGGAATGCATATCGGGTTTGCCAACGGCCGCATTGGCAGATGAAATTCTCACTCCGGGCGAGGGTCAGATTAAAGCTTTGTTCGTTCTCGGTGGAAACCCTATGCTGGCTTGGCCGGATCAGATCAAGACATTTGAGGCGATGAAAGCACTTGATTTACTTGCTTGTTTTGACCCGCGCTTATCAAAAACAGCTCAGCTTGCGGACTATGTCATTGCACCAAAAATTCATTATGAGACTCATGGAACGACGGCGCTAAACGAATTTATCGGGAATTTTGGTGGCGGTTGGGGGTATGAAGCACCGTATGCGCAGGTGTGCGACCCTATTCTTTCAACACCGGACGGATCTGACCTTTGCGAAGAGTTTGAGTTCTTCCATGCTCTTGCTGGATATATGGGATTGGACCTCAGTGTAAAGACGAAGTCGATCCTTGATCCTGCTGAAGCTGAGCAGCATCGAACGCTGTTTGAGGCAGGTGGCTCCACACCAGATCCGCTAACGGCTTGGGATGCGGTATTGAAGGGGGCACCCATGTCTCATCGTGAGGTGCGAGCTGATCCGGATGCTTTCGAGGGGAAGATAATGCCGCGCCAGGCCGAGCCAGTTCAACCACGTTCGGAAGGTTGGAAAGAGCGACTGAACATTGCGCACTCCGCTATGATGGAAGAACTCGAAGATGTCGCTCAACGCCTTGAATTACATGATCTAAAAGATGATTTTCCCTTTCGAGTCATTTCTCGTCGCCTCAAAGATATTCACAACTCCAACTGGCATGAGGCCGACGCACAAAGGCGTCGCGTCCCCCATCATCCGGCCTTTATGCATCCTGACGATATGAGCGATGTCGGTGTTACCGAGGGTGAGATCATTGAAGTGGAATCAGCCCGTGCCATGATCAAGTGCGTTGCTATGGCAGCTACGGATGTCCGTAGGGGATGTATCTCTATACCCCATGCTTGGGGGACTAACCCCGACGAGTCTGATGATCCTTTAGGGGCCGGTGGAAACACAGGCCGCCTTTCCTTCAATGATCGTGATTTCGACAAGCGCACAGGCATTCCGCGCATGAGCGCTATCCCTGTACGGGTAAGTCCGGCGACCAGTTTGGTTTAAGCAATGGAGAAATCCTAGTAAAGAATCCATCGACTGAATTGGGGGGATAGATTGGCGATTGAGACTCTCAGATTTGGCGCGGTTGAGGGTTTCTGTTCATGTTGAGAGTTTTGTGGGGATAGATAGAGCTAATCATCTATCAAATTTCCCTTTGCATCTCGTAACTCAGGCCCATCGACGCGAGCACGTCCATCACCAAAAGGGGCGTCGCGTTCTTGTAGCGCTGTTCTGAGGCCAGCTTCTTTTGCCCGTTGAACGAAGGCCTTTGCAGAAGCGGCTTGATGACCCCGTGCATCATTTTCGGCAGCAAGCCTCTGAAGGGTTCTCGCACCCATGAGTTCGAGACCCAAATTTACCGCCCTCTTGTTGGCCGCTAATATGTCGGGGTCGATATGGGCGAGACGGTCTGCCAGTTGTTCAACTTCCTGTTCCAGAACGTCAGCAGGCACAGACTTCATAGCAAAACCGATTTGCGCTGCTTCCTGTCCGGTAATGGTGTCTCCTGTCAGCATCATTCGTTTCGTCCATTGCGGGCCAACATGGTAGAGCCACATCTGATTTGGTAGCGCACCGAGATCGCGGCCTGCAGGGAAGCCGATGGTCGCATCGTCTGCAACAATGACCATGTCACACAGCAGGGCGAGGTCGGTGCCGCCTGCCATACACGGGCCGTGGACCTGGGCGATGACGGGTTTGTGCATATCGAAGAGCGCCATGCGATATCGCTGGGCGCGCTCCAGCTGCCAGATGTCGTCATCCAGACTACGATAACCTCGCCCTGGATTATCCGCAGTCGCCCGGCTCGAGACCGGTACTGCCGCGCCGCCACCAGATAGATCGTAGCCGGCCGAAAAATCGCGGCCAGCCCCTTTTAGAATAACACAGTGTACGTCTGAGTTATTGTCTGCATCCCACAGGGCTTCACAGAGTTCTGACTGAAGTTTGAGACTGAGGGCGTTGAGCTTGTCCGGCCGGTTCAGTGTGATCCGCGCTCGCCTACAGTCTATGTCATAGACGATCGTGGCGAATTCCTGATCAGACACGCTGTTTTAGGCCCCCACAATGCAGACTGCAGACAAGCCTGGCGCGCCGTAGACCTGACTATAGGCAATCTGGGCTCCATCGACCTGACGGTCTCCCGCGGAGCCGCGCACTTGTTGAACGTTCTCATAGACCTGTCGCAGGCCGGAAGCACCGATTGGCTCTCCACAGGCGAGGCATCCGCCATCGGTGTTCACAGGCAGCCATCCGCCAATCTTGGTGTCTCCATTGGCGAGCATGGCATTCTGCTCGCCATCGTTGCAGAAGCCGTTTTCCGCCATATGCATAATTTCGGCACCGGACTCTGTATCCTGAATTTGTGCGATGTCCATGTCTTCCGGCCCAAGGCCTGCCATCTCGTAGGCAGCCTTCGAAGCGAGCACCGTTGGTGCCGGTCCACGTGTCGTCGACAGTGAAGGAGAAAACACTTCGAAAGATCCTTCAGGCCGTGTACGGACAGCCGCGCCACGCACTCGAACCTGCGTCAGCCCGAGTTCTTTCGCTTTCTTTTCACTCGCCAGGATAAGCGCCGCACCCCCTTCGGCCGGGGAGCAGAACATGAATTTACGCAAAGGATCGCTCAGCATTTGCGAGGACATGATTGTATCGAAGTCCACCGGCTGACGTCGCCATGCATGGGGTGTCCTCGCTCCGTTCTCGAAGGCTTTCTCCGAGACCCGTCCGAGGGCCTCCTCCTCGATGCCAAACTGATCCATGTATCGACGGATCTTCATGGCGAAGAACTGGGTTGTCAGCATCATGCCGGTCTCGCCGTACCAGTCAGGAAGGCCCCAATCAGCAGGCTCCGGATTGAATGCGCCGCGCGGATGTTTGTCGAAGCCCGTAACCAGACCAACATCGAATTCACCCGATTTAATTGCCCAGTATCCGGAGAGAAGTGCTGATCCACCGGTTGCGCAGCCATTAGCGACATTGATGAATTGGACGCCAGTCAGTCCCAGCCTTGGCAACATAGCGTCAGCTGCGCCAGCGGCCGATGAACCACCAAATGCAAATTGAATGTCCTCCCAGTTGAGGCCGCAGTCTTTCAGAGCTTCCCGTGTGGCGAAGACACCCTGGTCGAGACCAGTCTTGTCGTCATGGCGACCAAAAGGGTGGATACCTGCGCCAATAATATAGACGTCGCTCATGGGTTAGCTCCTGCTCGCAATAGGTTCAAATGCATATGTTCCAATTGGATCACCCGCAGCATTGCGGGTGTACTCTATAGCGGTGAGCCGCATGGGAATTCCAACTTTCAGCGCGTCGAAGTCATCGGTCGCTATGCGCGTCTCGACAATGACCTGGTCTTCAAGCTCAACATAGCCAAGAGCGAATGGCTGAAATGCGTCTGGTGTGTTCGGCCCAAGATAAGGCGGGCTTTTTGGAGGAAACCGCTGAACAGTATAGGACCACAAGGTTCCCTCGGATTTCAGAGGTATCTTTTCGTAGAGCGCAGCCTCAGCGCCCTCGGGCATCGGGAAGACGATCCGATTATCGGATTTACATCGACCGCCGTGGAGTACGAGACCATCGGTCGCTTTGGAAATTACATTCTCACTTATTAGCTGCACCGGCCAAAACCTCCCGCTGGCTATGCTATAATGGAAATCAAAACAGTCATTATTGTTGATTTCCGGATATTATGACTGTTTTATACCAATGCCAAAAGAACATGCAATAGAAGCGAGGGAGGCGAGGGATGACGGGTGTAGGGACGGCCGTGAAAATTGTTACGATTGCGGACGCCTTGCGAGAGCAAGCTGACATACGCGCCGACAAGACAGCGTTTATTTTTGAAGGTGATACGCTGACTTATGCTGAGCTGAACGATGGCGCGAGTCGGGTAGCCAACGGTCTGCTCTCGCTCGGGCTGCAGCCCGATGAACGGGTTGCTTATCTCGGGAAGAACTCGCATTTCTATTTCGAGCTTTTAATGGGTGCTGCCAAGGCAGGCGGCGTGACGTGCCCTGTCAATTGGCGTCTTGCCGGACCCGAAATCGTCTACATTCTGAACGATTCCAAAGCGCGGACTTTGGTTTTAGGTTCCGAGTTCATAGCGACTTACAATGCGATTAAGGACGAGCTAGCGTTCATTGAGACCGTTCTATGTACGGAGGGCGCATCACAGGGTGTCCTGGATTATCGTGCGTGGAGAGATGGGTTTGCCACAGCCGATCCGGAGATTGCTCGATCTGGTAATGATGATGCGCTGCAGCTCTACACATCCGGTACGACTGGCCATCCCAAAGGGGCCGTCATCAGCAATGACGCCATGCTCGTGCGTCACGACTCCCGTGGGATGACGCCACCAGACTGGTCGAAGTGGACCGCGGACGATATGAGCCTCGTCGCCATGCCATGCTTTCATATAGGGGGTACGGGATGGGGCCTTACGGGTATTTTCAACGGTGCAACCGGGGTGGTCATGCGGGAGTTCGACCCAACCCGCGTACTCGATTTCATCGACGAGTATCGAATTTCGAAAATGTTCATGGTGCCTGCGGCAATGAAGATCGTTGTTGAGCAGCCCAAGGCCCAGCAGGTCGATTTCTCGCCGCTGAAATACATGCTTTATGGTGCCTCGCCGATTCCGCTGGACCTCTTGAAGAGCTGCATGGATGTATTTCAATGCGGGTTCGTTCAGATGTACGGGATGACTGAGACGTCCGGCACGATTGTCGCCCTGCCACCGGAAGACCACGACCCGAATGGCAATGAGCGAATGCGGTCTGTTGGCAAGCCGCTCGAAGGGGTTGAGGTCAAGATTATTGATGCCGAAGGCAACACTTTGCCACCTAGGGACGTCGGAGAGATCGCGACGAGGTCTATCGGCAATATGAGCGCCTACTGGAACCTCGATGCGGCCACGAAAACAACAATCGATGACGAAGGCTGGCTACGCACGGGCGATGCTGGGTACACCGATGAAGATGGGTATATCTACATTCATGACCGTGTGAAGGATATGATTATTTCCGGTGGTGAGAATGTCTATCCTGCCGAAGTAGAAAATGCAGTCTTCAGCCATCCCGCTGTGGCAGACGTTGGGGTGATCGGTATACCGGATGACAAATGGGGCGAAGCGGTAAAGGCTTGTATCGTTCTAAAAGATGGCGCGCAGGTGAGCGAAGACGATATCATTACCTATACCCGCACCCAGATCGCCGCTTTTAAATGTCCAAAATCAGTAGACTTCATCGAAGCACTGCCGCGCAATCCATCGGGTAAGATATTGCGGCGCGAACTGCGTGCACCGTACTGGGATGGAAAAGACAGGGCTGTGAACTGATGAGTTTTGACGGACCTATAGAGGATCGACTAGCGATCCGCGAGCTGATCGATGCCTATTCCGATGCCGTGGCGCGCCGGGATGCGGATGCCTGGATCGCGACATGGGTTGATGACGCGACCTGGGACCTTATGGGACATATCGTTGAGGGCCGGGAAACGATTTTGCAAACCTGGCTCGTTGCGATGAGCACATTCGACTTCGTTGCATTTCACGCCGCACCCGGTGCAATCGAGATTGAAGGCGATCAGGCTGCGGTGCGCGTTTATGTAAGTGAGGCTCTAGTCCCGAACGAAGGCGGTCTCCGCAGGATTGAAGGAGCCTATGAGGACATATGCAAAAAGGTCGATGGGGCGTGGCGATTTGCAAGCCGCGCTTACAAAATTCTATACGAAGAAACGAAGGCGGAAGGGGCAGGATGATGGCAAGAGTATTGGTTGCAGGCTGGGTAGATGTGCCGGCGGAAAAACGTGAACAGGCCTTGCAGGACGCAAAGCCATACATAGATGCCGCTTTGGTAGAGCCAGGTTGCGAAGCTTATTCCTGGACCGCCGATCCCTATGATCCGAAGCGCATCCATGTCTTTGAAAGTTGGACGCGGGAAGAGGATTTGATCTTTCATTTATCAGAAGCGCCTTACAAACAAATGGCGGGGCACCTGGCAACTGTGGGGATTCTCGCTGCTGAAACCCTAAAATACCGAAGCGATTTGGCTGAGCCTGTTTATGACCCCGAAGGCGTGCCACGGGGAGACTTTTTCACGGCTGACTAGCCCAATCATGAGCGATATCTGACGCCGCCCAGCGGAGTGCGTTTTCGACAAGTTTCCGAAATTGGGGGTTAGCATATGTGGCCGGTCCATCGCCGGGCTGGAGATAGACGAGGGGACTGTTTCTGGCGCGTTTTACCCAGCCGACTAGGTTTGAGCCCGGCGGGTGGGCCCAGCCTTTGCGAGAGAACATGTCGCCTCGAACAGCGCGGCTTGCCGAGTGGAAATTATCTTCCGTAAACGTATAGTCTGAGCGAAGCAGGGGGAAGACGTCACGCTCTAAGACCGGAGCCAAGTAAAGCTCGTCTGTAAGCTCGAAGGTTTCGGGGAGGCCGGTAAGCAACGGCGAGAGCGGTTCTGGTAGATCTTTTGCTATATGGATCATATGCGTGATATCATGGCGATAGCCGGAGTCCGGTTGCAGTTTCCCTCTGATCTCCATTGGGCGGTAACAGAACTTCCCGCCTAGCCACTCGCCATAATCCGGCCAGGCGGGCCAGCCGGCAATCGCGTGATGGAGCGCTAAAACTCCGATACCTCGGTCGAGTGCGGCTGTAAGGCCCGATACAAGCGCATCTGGCGGCTCGACGAAGCCCGGCTGATCGCCGTGGGCAAAGTCGATACCCGGCATGTCGTAGAGGACAAGCGCCTGATAGGGTGCAAGGCCCTTCGGAGTCATCAATTCAACACTGGCCGGTTGATCGACAAAAGTCACACTGATACTCGCCATATCTTGGAAGATAGCTTCAAACGGGTCTCGTTCGAATGGGTGCCCACGTACGCTAACCATTACATTCACATCCGCGGAGTAGTTGATGACGCTGGCCGTCACGAAGTGAGCTCTGTAAGTATCCACATTTTAAGGATCAGCCTTGGCTCTCGGGTGTAACAACAACAATACCTTCCAAGTTCGAAGCAACCGTTACCTGGCAAGATAATCTTGAGTTCGGTTGAACGTGATCGGCGAAATCCAACATCGCCGTTTCCATACTGTCCGCAGGCGGTAGTTTAGAGAGCGCCGACTCCTCAATATATACATGGCATGTGGCACATGCGCAGGCACCGCCGCAGTCCGCGTCTATACCTGGTACTGAATTTCTAATGGCGGTTTCCATGATGGTTTCGCCGATATTCGCGTCGACTGTTTCCTCACTGCCGTGATGATCGCGAAATATTATCGTTACCATAGCTGATCAATCCTAATTGGTGCGATATAATTTGCTAAACAAGGGATTATATTGAATTCGCTGACCTTACAGTCTTTGATCGCACCGTGTTCAAAATGGCTGGTAAACGCTCTAGTCCAGCTTTAGAATTTGCTTGCCAAAATTCTGTCCGCTGAAGAGACGATTGAGAGTCGCCGGGATATTATCGAAGCCTTCTTGAACATCCTCTTTGTAGGTAATTTTGCCATCTCGGATCCATTCACGCATACGGCGCTGAGCCTCGGGATATTCTGGAATATAATCGAGCACGATGAAGCCCGACATACTTGCTCGCATGAAGATGAGGTTGAAGTAATTCTCGGGGCCGGCAGGCATCTTGCCCCGCTCATAGCGGGAGATACCGCCACAAATCACCACGCGCGCATGCATAGCCAGATTGGCGAGAGAATAATTCAAAATCTCTCCGCCAACATTATCGTAGAAGATATTGACCTGGCCGGGGCAAAGCTCCTGCAGCTTGTCCTTCACGCCCTCATTTTTATAGTCGATGGTTGAATCATAGCCGACATCATCACGAAGCCAGGTGCATTTTTCCGCGCCGCCGGCTATGCCGATTGTTCTGCACCCGGAGATTTTAGCGATTTGGCCGACCATGGAGCCCGTCGCGCCTGCCGCACCGGAAACTAGGACAGTATCACCCGGTTGGGGGCGACCATGTTTCAACAGACCGAAATAGGCGGTCATTCCGGTCGTGCCAAGGGCTCCGAGATTGGCGGTGAGCAACTCGTCATTTGGGACTTTGTTAAGCTCGCTGCCCGGCAAACAAGCATAGTCCTGCCAGCGTAGCATGCCCTGGACCTTGTCGCCGACCGTGAATTTCGGGTCATTGGAGGCCACCACTTCGCCAATACCTGAGCCGCGCATGACCTCGCCGATTTCCGTCGGGGCGACATAATTGGCGATGTTTTCCATCCAGCCTTTCTGCGCCGGATCAAAGCCGAGATATTCGACTTTGACGAGCACCTCGCCCGGGCCAGGTTCGGTGGCGTCGGTCTCAACATATTTGAAGTCGCCATCCTTCAAGGGGCGACCGTTTGGACGGTCATTGATCAGCCATTGTCTATTCTTTGTCATTGCAAGTCTTCTCCTAAAGGGGATTAGGGGCAGCGAGCCAGCCACTGTCGATCAAAAGCTCTGTGCCATTGGTGGCACTTGCCTCATCTGAGGCGAGGAAAAGGATGCCATTGGCGATCTCGGATGGATCGATCATGCGCCCATTGGGCTGCATAGCTGCGAACATTGCACGCATGCCATCGGGATCTTCCGAGGCGTCAAAGGCCGCCTGGTTCATCGGCGTATCGATTGTGCCCGGATGGACCGAGTTGCATCTGATGTTCTGGTACGTTCGCCCACAGTGTACCGCGACGGACTTTGTCAGGAGGCGGACGCCGCCCTTCGATGTGGTGTAGGCGAGCCCACCTGCGAGGCCGACAAAACCCGTAATCGAGGAGACATTGATGATAGAGCCCGAAGCACCACCTGGATTGTCTTTCATACACTTCACAGCTTCCCGGCAGCCGAGCATGACGCCGGTGAGATTGACACCGATGACCTTATTCCAGGTTTCCATATCGGTTTCTTCGATGGAACCTGGCAGGAAGATGCCCGCATTGTTGACGAGTACGTCTAGTCGACCATGGGCGGTAATGATTGCATCGCTCACCTCTGCCCAACGCGCCTCGTCACGTACATCCTGGTGGTAATAGGTGCAGCCGATTTCGCTTACGAGAGCGTCGCCCTTTTCATCCTGAATATCTGTGATGATGACGATCGCATTTTGTTCATTGAAGATACGCGCCGTCGCGGCACCAATGCCCGATGCGCCACCAGTAATCAGGCATACCTTGCCGTCTAGTCGTCCTGTCATAAGCGGATCTCCAAGATCATTGGTCGCTCTGCCCGAGGGGCCGTAACGGATCACTGCCATCCCAGCCCACAGCGGCCGATTTGATCATGTCGAACAGGCCATCACTGCCAGGGGGGCTTTGGAGTACTTCTACGAGCGGCTCACCGCTGCGGGTTTCGGCATAGAAGACTGCTCCACCGCCCGGAAGCTCTGCTTCGACAACACGGCGAGCATTTGAGGCGTCTGCTTTGGTGCGCGCATCCGCGATATCGTCCGTTATCAGACAGATATGGTGGAGGCCTGATGTAGCATAGGGCGCTGTATTGTAGATAGAGGGTGCCGTATTATGCTGTTTGATCAGTTCTACCTGAATGTCGCCCCAATAGGCGAGAGCGAGGCCGAAATCGACATCGGATGGCTGGCCTTCGAAGGTCGCGTTCACGAGGCCGGCATGCTCAATCCAGAAGAAGGGGCCGATGCCCATGGTATTTGTCCAGTGGGCGAGGGCGTCGTCGAAGTCTTCAGGCACGAAGGCTACTTGAACGACGGGACCAATAGCAGCGATCAGATCAGCTTTTGTCATCAGCTGTAGACATCCAGAGCCATCCCGGCTGCTTCGGCAATGTTGCGATGCTGGTGCTGGAGCGCGATCTCATTTGCGCCATAGGTGACTTTAAAACCTTCAGGCGCGGATTTCAGTCGTTCCCAACCATTGGAGGCGACCCAATAGTCTTCGGTTTCTACAACGTGGGCCGTTGCGTCAAAACCAAGGGTCGCAACTTCTTCCCGGTGGACCTCATCGCGCACACCGCCTGGGGCGTAGACCGCAAAGCGTGTATACATCTTGCCGACACCGTCGGGAAAATGGCGGAAGATCTGGGCAAAAGGGGCGGTCTCGGTCACCGTCCCAAAGAAGATAACCGTGTTTGGGAAGAGATAATGGACGCCGCTATAGTCCGGCTTTGGCCAATCGGCTTCTGGCTTGTCGACAAGCTCAGCCTGCGCCCGGGCCGCCCACCCGATGCGATGGTGTCGCCCGAAAGACTCGTACAAGGTTTCTGTGCGGGAAATCGGGGATACGGTTTTCGGATGCAGCACTGGGAAGTGATAACCCTCACCATAGGTATCGAGTGCGTATTTCCAATTACAGTCGGCTTCGATAACGCCGTTTTTGACCGGTTCGGCTCTATGGAGTTCTAGTTGCTCAAGCTCAATGGCGAAATCCCCGAGGTGGGCGCTGATATCGATGGCCTCATCCCCCGGGTGTGGAACGATGAAAATCATACCCGCCCATTCGGTGCATGGAACAGAAATAAGGGATTTTGTCTCCCGGTCCATATTCTCGAAGGCCTCGGCTTCCGGGACGGCGATAAGGCACCCATTCAGATCGAAACTCCAGCCATGGAAAGGGCAGGTGATCAGCCTCTTGACGCAGGCCTCTTCGGCAAGCTTAGCCGCGCGATGGGTGCACATGTTGAGAAAGGCGTGCACTTCGTCTGCTTTGTTGCGGGTGATGATGATTGATGTGTCAAGTTCTTCGAAAAGAAAGATCGAGCCAGGTTCAGGTAGGTCTTGAGAAAGGGCGGCGAGGATCGGATGACCTTTAAAGACATTCTCAATCTCGGCTTCAAGGCGCGCTGGATCGGTGTATACCCGCGCATCGTTCTCCATGGCTCCATTTGCTGCGAGATCTCCCACACCCGCGCGGATACGATCCACATAGGCTTTTTGCTGCTTAAGGGCGACGCTGTCTCGTCGCGCAGGCCAATCAGCTCGTTGCGGATCCTGATTAGGCATAGCCAACAACTCCTTTTACAGCCTCCGTAATACGTTCGGCGTTCGGCAGGAAAGCGTCTTCTAGCGATGGCGCGAACGGCACGGGTGTGTGAGGACAAGTCACTTTCTTGATCGGTGCTTTCAGCAGTTTGAAACCTTTGTCCGCCACGATAGATGAGATATCCGAAGCAAGTGAGCACCGCGGCGGACTTTCATCAACGATGATGAGTCGGCCGGTGTTTTCCACGCTCTCGAGAATAGTTTCCTCGTCGAGCGGTGAGGTCGTTCTCGGGTCGACGAGTTCGACATCGATACCGTCCTTAGCGAGAGCATCAGCCGCCATTTTGGCGTGAAGCATCGCTCCGCCCATGGCGACGATGGTCACGTCATCACCCTCACGGACAAACTCAGCCTCGCCGAATGGCACCGTGTAAGCTTCGTCGGGGACGTCGGCTTCAGTCCCGAAGAGGGTCTTGGACTCGATGAAGATGACCGGATCATCATCTCGAATAGCTTCGATAAGAAGACCCTTCGCATCATAGGGGTTTGTCGGCATCACGACCTTCAGGCCCGGAATCATGGTGAAGAGGGGATGCAGGGTCTGGCTGTGCTGAGCACCGGCACGCAAGCCTGCTCCAGCGGTGGTCCGCATGACCCAAGGCGTTTTTGCCTTCCCGCCAAACATATAACGGAACTTGGCAGCTTGGTTATAAATCTGATCCATACAGACGCCGACAAAGTCGACGAACATGAGTTCGGCTACCGGCCGTAGACCGGTGAGCGCTGCCCCGTTCGCTGCTCCGATAATGGCGCTTTCTGAAATTGGTGTATCGATAACTCGGTCGCCGCCGAACGTGTGGTACAGACCTGCTGACTGTCCGAAGACACTTCCCACACTGCCGGCACCATTCGTTGATCCTTGGCCGCCCGCGACATCTTCTCCCATAAGGATGACGCTCTCATCGCGTGCCATTTCCTGATGCAGGGCTTCATTAATGGCTTGTAGATAGGTTTTCTTGGGCATGTCTGGTTCTCAATAAGCAGAAGCGTAAACGTCGGTTTCAAGTTCGGAGACGTCCGGCATGGGAGCTGCTAGTCCTTTCTCAACGGCAGCCGCGACCTCGGCGGCGATTTCCTGTTCAATTGCGTCGAGGTCTGCATCGGTCATCAAGCTTGCTTCGATAACGCGGGCGCGGAAATTCTTGAGGCCATCCCGTCCTCTCGCCTCAACCAATTCGTCTTCACTGCGGTAAGGCTGCGGATCCCCGACGAAGTGACCAAGATAGCGCGGACATTCAGTTACGATGGTGGAGGGGAGGCATTCGTCGCGGCCTCGTTCGAGAGCCCTGCCCATGGCGTCGCGTACAGCAAAAAAATCTGTCCCATCGACCGTTTCGGCGGGCATGCCGAAACTCGCAGCGCGCGCGGCGATAGAGTCAGCACCGACGGCATAGCTTGCGGCTGTGTGCTCACCATAGCCATTGTTCTCGATGACGAAGATAGCAGGCACGCCAAGGACTACAGCCATGTTCATTGCTTCGAAGGTCGTGCCCTGATTCGATGAACCGTCGCCTCCGAAGGCGACCGATACATTGCCAGTCTTCTTGATCTTTTGGGTAAGTGCAGCGCCGACCGCGATGGGCGGGGAGCCGCCGACAATGGCATTGGCACCGAGCATTCCGCGATCAAAATCAGCAATATGCATGGAGCCACCCTTGCCGTTGCAGAGCCCGCCAGCTTTCCCCATGATTTCCAGCATCATGCCTTCAATATCGCAGCCTTTGGCCAGGCAATGGCCATGACCTCGGTGGGTGGATCCAATCCAGTCATCGTCTGTCAGATCGTGGCAGATGCCGACTCCTGAGGCTTCCTGGCCAAGGTAGACGTGGGCAAAGCCAGGGATATTACCGAGGGCAAACTGTTTCTCGACCTGCTCCTCGAATTGTCGGATTGCGCTCATCCGCCGGTAGGCGCGGGTGAGATCTTCTCTGCTCATCTGTAGCTGCATGTTATGTCCATCTGTATACGAATAGTTTTCAGTCTGCTCCACGTCCGCCGTCGACAGTCAATTCCGCGCCAGTCATATAGCTGGATTGGTCGGAGGCTAGGAACGCAATCGCGTCAGCAATGTCTTCTGGTAGTCCCACCGATCTGAGGGGAGTATCGTCAGCGAAACTGGTTTTAAGCGTTTCATCGTCGCCAAATTGGCTGGTGAGCATTTCTGTCCAGATCACCCCTGGATGCAATGAGTTCACTCGAATCTGTGGGTCCAGCTCTGCCCCTTCCAGGGCTGCTGATTTCGTCATCCCCGTGATAGCTCCCTTAGTGGCGCAGTAGGCCGTCGCATCTGGATATCCAACCTGGCCCATAAGCGACGAGACATTCACGATCGATCCGCCACGGCCCGTCTCTTTTATCGCGCGAAAGCCATGTTTCATTCCGAGGAAAGTTCCCTCAACATTGGTTTGGTAGATCCAGTCATAGTCTTCGGCTGTGGTATCGGCGACCGGTTTCACCATGAACACACCGGCATTGTTCACAACGATATCGAGCCCATCGAAACGAGACATAGCTTCCGATGTGATCCGCTCCCATTCCCTCTCGCTGGTGATGTCCTGGGGAATGAAAATGCTGTCACCACCAGCTTCGTCTATCAGGCCTTGTGTTCGCGCGCCGTCTGCTTCGTTGCGGCCTGTGGCGATAACTTTTGCGCCGGACCTGGCAAAGAGCACTGCGGTCGCGCGCCCGATACCTTTTGTGGTGCCGGTGATGATTGCAACTTTTCCATTCAACTCATTCAATGGGGTCATCGGATGATCATGCCTCCATCCAGAACGAGGTCGGTGCCGGTCATGAACTTTGATCGGTCGGTGGCTGCAAACAGAACAGCGTCGCCAATCTCATCAGCGTTACCGAACCGTTTCATGGGAACAACCGTAGGCGCGATCTGATCTTCGGGAAAAGCGGCGGTCATATCTGTGCGGATAAAACCAGGCAGCACGCTGTTTACGCGGATGTTCTCCGGTCCAAGTTCAAGCGCTGCCGATTTGGTGAGCAGGCGTATGCCTGTTTTTGCCGACGAATAATGGGCATACCCTGCCGCGCTTATCCGGCCCATTATTGACGACATCAAAATGATCGAACCACCGCCTCCATGTTTGCGCATTTCTATGGCACCATGCTTTACAGCTAGAAAAGCCCCTTTCAGATGAACGTCATTCATAGTCCTGAAGTCATCAAGTGACATGTCGGTCAGAGGTGACGCATTCGATATACCTGCATTGGCGACGAGAATATCAAGTCGACCAAAGGCATCTTGGGCTTTATGGGTAACCGTCTCCCAATCGGCTTCAGAACTAACGTTTTGCCTTACAAATAGGCTATGTCCTGGTAGTGCTGCTGCAGCTGCTATGCCGGCCTCTTCGGATCGGCCGGTGATTACCACTTTTGCACCTGCCTCAGCGAGGCATGACGCACACGCGAGACCGATCCCACGTGTGCCGCCCGTTATCAGTGCGACCTTTTTATTTAGTTCGCTCATCGCTTCATAGTTCCTGTCATCTATTGGCCTAATGGTTTTCGAAGTCAGAATTCTACAGTTATAGATCCGCCGATCTCTCGTGGAGCGTCCAGTGTGCCGAATGTGAGTAGCCCAGCGACCGGTAGGACACTGTTAAGGCCAACATCATCCAGTAGGTTGCGGGCGAAGAAGGCTCCAGTCACGCGAGTTGGGCCGACATCCCAAGAATAAGAAAGCGTAAGATTAAGAATCTCTTCGGATTCTGAAAAACCACGCGGATCATTAAAGGCTGGTCCATTGGTGTCCGGTGATACTAATGGGTCGATTTGAGGGCCAATGAGCGGATTGGCGTTAACGATCGTTGTCTGAAGACCGTCGGTGAATCTGAAACTTAAGCTCCCATTGAAGTCGCCAGGTCCTATCTGTTTTGAGTAATTGCCAGTAATGGAAAAAGTGAAGTCGGGTGTTCGCCGGATTTCCAAGTCTGACTGATCAAATAAAGCAGGTTCGCCCGTCGCGGGATCGACGCCAAGAATCGGAAACGAGTCGAATTCTGCATTCAAATATCCAAATGATGTCACGATTTCGAAGTCTTCGGTAACGATCGCTCGTGAATCAAACTCTATGCCCCAAAATGTTGAATCTGACGCGTTTAGAACAACGGTCTCCTGGAATGGTGGTTCGTCGATTGGGATTACGACATCTTCCTGACGGTCATCATATAGAGCAACGAATCCCGTTGCATTTAATTGAATTCGATTTTCGAAAAGTTCTGATTTGAATCCAACTTCAAATGAGTTCACCTCTTCAGGCTCAAAGATGGTCGTGGCAGCGGTAATGGTGCCCGCGCGTCCGTTGAAGCCTCCTGCTCGGAAACCCTGCGACCATGAGGCAAATCCAAGAATATCATCTGTAAATTGATAATCTAGAGATATTCGCGGGGCGAAATCGTCGAACTCAGATTTTAGGAAGCCGTCACTGGCGATCTCGATGCCTTCAGGGAGCTGTGTTGGATCGGTTGTATCAAAAATTGGGACAACACCCACCACGTCGAAATTCAAGTCATTAGATATGCGAAAATCTTTTTGGTCCCGCGTAAATCGCCCCCCCAGATTTAAACGCAGTTTATCGGTAATGTTGACATCAACATCGGCAAACAGAGCCCATGACAGAGTATCTTGCTCAACATCGGCAAGAATTTGGCCTGGATTTCCAGATATTGGATCTGGTGGAAAGATTCCACCGTTGGTTATTTGATCCAGTGTATAATTGCTGTCGAACAAATAGAAGCCGGTGACGAAGTCAATCCGATCGCCTAGCTGACCTGCGAACCTCAGCTCCTGAGAAAATTGGCGGTAGTCCTGATTTCTGGTTGTAAAGAAAAACGGGGAGGACGTGGCGTCAAAATCCTGAGTTTGACTGTCAACAGATTCCCGCCAAGCCGTTATAGAGGTCAGGGTAAAGTCCCCAATGTCCCAGTTGATCTCGGCTGTTAGGTCATCTTCGTCGAGGAAGAAGGCGTCGTCGAAGTCAGAAAACGTTTCGAATGTATCTGCAAGGTCATCAACACTTAGTCCACACTCTGCTGGTGGAGCAAAGGATGGCACCGCACCGGGTATACCGCATATCAAATCAAGCCCAGGTTGACTAAGCGATACTTGAACTGGATCGCCGGTAAACTCCTGGCGTTCTGCGGTGAATAGAAAATCAATATTCTCGGTGATATCTGCGCCGATTGTGAATCCATAGTTCAGATAGTCTGCCCCACCATCATCGCTGCCAGTGGTAATGTTATCAAAGAAGCCGTCAAAATTGCGTTCAAATACAAACGCCTTAAGACCGATGCGGTCCTTCACAATCGGAACATTCAAAATTCCTGAATATTCCTGTCTTTCCTGATTGGTAACAGAAGCCTGGGCCTTAAATCCCCAATCCTTCGTCGGTCGCGAGCGCTGCACATTGATAACACCGCCTATCGTATTCCGCCCAAAAAGTGTTCCTTGCGGACCGCGAAGAACTTCGACACTTTCGAAGTCAAAGGTGTTAGACAATTGGCCGACGCTCGTTCCTAGGAATACACCATCGATAACAACGCCAACGGTGGGTTCGAAACTTCTCTCGACGTCTTCAAAACTAATTCCCCGAATCGATACCGCCGATGCGCCTGGCGCTGCTGATACGCTATCAACCACGACATTGGGTGCCAATCCCTGTATGTCCTCGATCGTCAGAGCGCCTTCGTTGGCTAACTGTTCCGGGCTAACAGCGGTAATCGAAACTGGAACAGTTTGGATACTTTCTTCGCGCCGACGAGCTGATACGATCATTTCATCCATACGGAGAATATCGGTGTCCTCTATTTCTGTATCAGCTGCTTCGTTGTCCGTTGTCTGAGCAGATAGCGTGGCGGGTGACGTGGCTATAGCCATTGCCGCAATCAACGCTGAGCGCGCCGGATAGTTTTGTAATGAATGCGATATAGTTTTACGTGACATGCTTTCCTCCCCTGTCACTAGCTATGTGTCGGTTATTCCGATCTACAATGTCAGTTTAGCGTGTCTTGAGATAAAAAAGTCAAGCCTGCTTGAAATAAACAAGCAGATTTGTTTATGATGTTGCTCAAAGAACATGTTGGAGAAGATGGAATGCAGTCCGGGCAATTGGCCGGTAAAACGGCTATCATAACGGGGGGCGCTAGCGGTATTGGTGCAGCGACAGCAAAACGCTTTGTTGAAGAGGGGGCAAGCGTTGTCCTTGCAGATATTCAGGCGGAGAAAGCAGAGGCGCTTTCTCGCGACTTAGGCGCAAGTGCAAAGTGGATAGGATTAGATGTAACCGATCCTGACGACTGGGCCGCTGCAATAGACAAGGCGCTCGAATTTGGGCCGGTTACAACAATTGTTAATTCAGCTGGTATCAGCGTACCAGGTAGTATCGAGGAGATCGATCTCGCTACTTTCAAAGCAACTATTAGCGTCAATCTCGAAGGTGTATTTCTAGGCTGTAAGATTGGCGTTGCCGCCATGAGAGACGGTAAGGGCGGATCAATTATCAATGTGGCTTCCACGCTTGGGGTCAAGTCAGGCGCTTTATTTCCGGCTTACTCAGCTTCTAAGGGCGGTGTCCGCCTGTTAACACGATCAGTCGCACTTCATTGTACTGAGCAAAAATACGATATTCGAGTGAATACTATTCTACCCGGCGCAATTCACACTGAAATGGTTGACGCATACATCGCTGCTGGAGAGCAGTCTGGCCAGACTCGTGATCAGGTTATCGATGGATTTGCGAGCGTGCATCCGATGAAAAGGCTAGGGCGTCCGGAGGAACCTGCCAACGCCATTGTCTTTCTGGCTTCGGACAATTCGTCTTTTACGACGGGAGCGGACATTCCAATCGACGGCGGATACCTCGCCTAGATGATCGAGATTAAAGGCGGGAGAAATACATGCCAGACATAGAAGAAGCCGTTGGACCGGATCCTTTAACGTGTCCGATTAGCGAGGTGGATACGTTTGACGGAGAGTTTCTTCAGGATCCATATCCTTTTTACGCGCGCACCCGAACCGAGGCACCTGTCTATCGTGATCCGAAGAGTGGCGTCGTCTATGTGGCGACCTACGATCTCGTCCAGGAGGTCAATTCAAAGCCACGTGTGTTTTCGAACAAGTTCGGAGAGCGTTTGCGTTCGGGCGGTGTAGAGCCGCCTTCCGAGGAAGAAATAGCGATAATGTCGAAAGGCATTGTTCCGATGGATACAATGTTAACTGCCGATCCGCCGGTGCATACGCGATACCGACGGCTCGCGATGAAAGCATTCACATATAAGCGCGTCTTGCAGATGACCGAATATGTCGGCGATCTCTGCCATGAACTCATTGATGCAATGCCCGAAGATGGTTGCGAGTTTAAGGCCAACTTCGCGGCAAAATTACCCATGTATGTGATATCGGATGCTCTTGGAGTGCCACGAGAAAAATTCGAAGAGTTTGAGTCTTGGTCGAACGCCTTTATTGCGCAGCTTTCTGGTGTCGCTAGCAAAGAACAGCGACTTTGGGCTGCTGAACGTATAATCGACTTTCAGACCTACTTCCTGGATGTCATCGAACAAAAACGTGCAAATCCAGGCGATGACGTCATCTCCGATCTTGTGCACGCCGATCTAGCTGAAGAGGGCGATTCTCGAAAAATGAACCATGCAGAGCTGATTTCCATTCTTCAGCAATTGCTGGTGGCCGGGAACGAGACGACCGCACACACATTGACTGCAGGGATAAGCTATCTTCTGCAGTATCCGGACCAGTTGATGAAGTTAAAGAACGATCCGACACTTGTCCCAAACCTTGTGGAGGAAACGCTTCGCTATTTATCTCCCACGAATAACATGTGGCGCGTTGCCACCAGTGATGACGCCATAGGTGGCGTCGACGTATCGGAAGGAGATTTGATTCTCTTGAGGTATGGATCCGCCAATCGTGACGAGAGTGTGTTTTCGGATCCGGATACATTTGATATCAGCCGAGCCAACGCCAAAAGGCATTTTGCATTTGGGGCAGGCATTCATACGTGTCTTGGTGCGCAACTCGCTCGGAAAGAAATGGTCACTGCATTTCCAATCATCTTAGATAGGTTGTCGGGTCTAAGCCTTGATTCAACGAAAGGTGACTTACAATATTTGCCGAGCATATTGATGCGTGGCGTCGTAAACTTGAATATCTCATATGTGAAGCGCCCTCGAGAATAACCCATACTTGGAACGCGATTCTCGCTTGCTGAGCGCTTTCTAGTAAGTTCAGTTGGCCGATTGCAAAAAACTTATGTAAGTTCAAGGATAACACTGCCGTGCAGACATCACACTTATCCGTATGCGTCTCAGGTGTCGTATCTAATCATGGATTTGTGCCAGCAAGTAGCAAAAGTTTGATAGAGGCTTATCAAAGAGTGACAAGTAAATGGGAGCTTCGTCCAGATCAGGCGGCTTCGCTGATCGGAATGCCGGCCGCAGAGTACGCGTCATTATCAATTGATAGTTTTGCAGGTTTCACTCCCGAGCAGACCAAAAGACTGATAGCCTGTTTGCAGGTATATGCCTTCGCTTTTGTTTCGCGACTAATTGTGGGCAAGAATATGGACTGGCTGCACAATCCAGCTGACGTGGATCCCTTCGCTGGCGCTTCGCCGATTTCCTATATGATATCGGGTGGCTTACCATCAGTTATGTTGACGATTAAATATATTAAAACCGAATATGGTGCGGCATAGATTTTCTGAGAAAAGAATGTTTCCAGTTCTTGCTTTTGGCACTCTGTATTATCTTACTTCTTTTGGTTGTCTTCAGACCGTAAGAGCGTTTGAAGTGAAGTCTTTATTAATTCACGAACAGCAACTCGTCTTTTACGATCATTAATAAGTGCGTGATTTATGTGGAGTCCTTCAAATGCAGTGAAAACAAAATCACGCGCTAGCCGAGACTTGTCTTCGGAAATCTTCGACCATTCAGGGAAGAATTTTGGTATAAGTGAGAAGGCGTAGTCGTCGTACGTTCGAGCCTTCTTTATGAAGACCTTTTCAAGCTCTGGATCTGTTCGTGATGCGATAAGCAGTTCCAGGAAAGCTTGATACTCCTCTGTGACAATCGAGCTCCAATAGATCTCCAGGCCCTTCATCTCATCTACTCGTTGACGATCGCTTAGTTTGACGATCTGCTGATAAAGATCATCTAGCCTTCGGTACATTATGTAGTCGGCTGCACCCGCGATCAAATCTGCTTTAGTCGCGTAGTGATGCAGCATCGCGCCGCGAGAGATGCCAGCTTGCTTCGCGACGAGCTGGGTAGTCGTTCTCGCGTATCCAGCCTCAGAAAGACACGCAACGGTCGCCTTAAGAAGGGCAACACGCGTCTGGCAACTCTTCTTTTCTTGCCAGCCTATGCCGTCGTCGGATTCTGGGTTCGGGTTCATTCGTTGAACTTGCGCTTGAAGCTCGTCCAATGAATTTGAGAAGTCTGGTGTTTCGACAAGTCGTTGGGAGGATGATTTTGTCATAATTGAAATAGTATCTTTGACATGATGTTGCGTTGTACTTCACTTGAACCTCCATACACTGTCGCGGCCCGGTTGTTCAAATAGGTGCCCGCAACTGGTACGGCATAATCTGATCCGGGGTACCAATTTGCCTTTCCTTCCCTTGCGGAAAGATAGTCTGGAGTGATTTGGTGTCCGAGCGCATCCATAAGTAGTTCATCGATTTTTTGGGTTGCTTCTGTCCCGCGCAGTTTTAGGAATGACGGCCCTGCAGAAGCTGAAGCGCCATTGGACATCTCCTGAATAAGTCGCTGTTCGGTGATATCTATCGCAGTAACATCAATACTGGCCTGTGTAAGTCGCGAAGAAAAGATCGGATCACTTGCCAAGTTTGTATCCCCAACTGGTGTTCGATGAGCAATTTCCTGAAGCCTGTATAGTTTTCGTTTCATCGCCGCCGCGTAGGACCCGCTCCGCTCATGTTCAAGCAAGTACTTTGCCACGGTCCAACCGTCATTCTCTTGGCCAACCAAGTATTTTGCTGGCACACGGACATTGTCGAAGAAGACTTGGTTAACCTCATGATCTCCAGCGAGGGTAATGATAGGTGTGATAGTAATGCCGGGAGAGTTCATCGGTATAAGTAGAAAGGTTATGCCTTTTTGAGGCTTATCGAATGTTCCCGTTCTTACAAGGCAGAAGATCCAGTTGGCATGCTGAGCGTAAGTGGTCCAAATTTTCGTGCCGTTTACTATATACTCTTCGCGGTCTCGCTCAGCCTTGCACTGAAGTGAGGCGAGATCTGAGCCTGCACCAGGTTCTGAGTAGCCTTGGCACCAGAAGTCTTCTCCCGAGAGAATACGGGGCAAAAATTGGCTCTTTTGTTCTTTTGTCCCGTACTTCATGAGTACAGGGCCGCACATTTTTAGGCCCATTACAGGAATACGCGGGGCCCCAGCGGACGCACACTCCTTATCCCAGATGTAGCGTTGAACGAGAGACCATCCTGGGCCGCCATACTTTTCTGGCCAGGATGGCGCGATGCGACCCGACTCATGGAGAATTCTGTGCCACTTCATGGCAAGGTTGAATTCCGCCCACACACCGGCACCGCAAGCGTTCTTTTCGCGCATGTCCAGCGACAAATGAGCTTCCAGGAAAGTCTTCGTATCTGCTTCAAATGCCTGATCTGCGTCACTTAAGCTCAATTGCATTGCTTGGACCCCCTTCTCAATTTTATAAAAAGCAGTCTATCCTGCTTTTTAATTAGGGTCTACATATAGCGGAGCTGATGCAATCAAACGCGCTTGTCAGCGTCGATATTGGAAGAACAGTGAAAAGAGAGGGATGGAAGACTATGGACCTAAAACTGAAAGATAAGAAGGTGCTGATCGCTGGCGCAAGTCGCGGTATTGGACTGGCAACGGCAAAGGCGTTTGCTTCTGAAGGTTGTGACGTTGCGATTTGTGCGCGGGGGCAAGACGGAGTCGATGCTGCGACATCGGATCTCGCAACGCTTGGCACGAAGATCGTCGGTCATGCGGTCGATATCGGGGATGGATCTGCATATCGTGACTGGGTTGAAAGTGCGGCCAGTGAGTTGGGAGGCTGCGACGTTTTTGTGCCGATGGCATCCGCCGGAGGAGGGCCTGCCAGCGAAGAGACTTGGAAAGCTGCTTTCGACGTTGATCTGATGAGTGTCTTTCGTGGCATAGATGCCGCTACTCCATTCCTGGAGAAATCCGGGAACGGAGCAATCGTCTGTGTATCGACAACGGCGGCCTTGGAGGACTTTGCGGGTGTTCAAGCCTACAATGCCATTAAAGCTGCCGTGATCGCCCATGCAGCTGGCTTGTCTCAGGCGCTCGCTCCGAAGGGCATTCGGGTCAATACGGTTTCTCCAGGCCCGGTTTATATCGATGGTGGATCTTGGAACTGGGTGAAAGATAATATGCGTCCATTCTATGATGCGACACTTGCGGCGATACCTATGGGGCGGTTTGGAGACGCCGAGGAAATCGCAAACGCGATTGTCTTTGCTGCTTCCGGTGCTGTTCCGTTCATGACCGGGACTAATATCGTGATTGATGGTGGGGTCACCAAGCGCATTCAGTACTAGGAGGGACCCATGGCAGATGATGTAAGAGGACCCATCAAAGCTGTATTGGTATGTGGCGGTGACTGGCACGACATCGACTTTGCTCGCTTGGAAATTCTGAAACTCCTTTCCGAAGATGATCGGATACGTACACGAGTGTTTGAGGATTATGACAGCGCTCGCCCAGCGCTCGCAGAAGCTGACTTTCTG
This sequence comes from Pseudomonadota bacterium, assembly GCA_039196965.1. Taxonomy (GTDB): domain Bacteria; phylum Pseudomonadota; class Alphaproteobacteria; order Caulobacterales; family Hyphomonadaceae; genus CALLCD01. Next base: position 88,585 of record JBCCUK010000015.1, read on the forward strand.
GTTTCCTATACTGTCAATGTCATGTGTAAGGTTGAAACGCAGGAAGCCCTTAAGGCTTTCGTTTCGAGTGGCAAGCGGTGGCACGCTCTCCATGGAACGAACTCGATCCTTCAATTTCTTTCACCAGAGGGGGCTGACTACGGTGAACTTCTTGTTGACGCTCCACGCTCAGCTCCAATGTTTATGGAGACACTTGGTAGTCAGTTCATCGCCCATCCTCCGATTGGACCCTACAAAGTCGAGGTGACACAGCCGGATCATCCAATGGTGAAGGGCGTCGAAGCCTTTGAGACGACCGACGAGCTTTATCTGATGGAAATCCACGGCGAGCTTGATGTTTTACTCCACTGCGAGTTCGGCGGCGAGGCTCCAGGCTTTGTTGAGAAGGATTGGGAGCACGCGAGCCATCCTGTTCTTTATAAAAGGAAGGTTGGCGAAGGTGCTGTTCTATATAATACGCTTGGCCACGCTCGAGGGCACTATGATATGCAGGGCATCACGGACTACTATCCCGAAGTGGAGCGATGTGCGTGGGATCTGCCTGTGTTCTACGACCTATTGCGACGCGGAATAAAGTGGGCGATTGAGCCTGTTTAATAAGAGACGTGCGGCGGCACGTAATAGATTGCCGCCGCGTCGTTATCTGTCGGTCCTTGCCCGCCGCCTTATCCTCCGCGGCTGCAGGTTAAAGACGGTCGTCGCAAACAGCCTTCAAGATTTAAGCCGCTTCGTATCCGAGTACCGCTTTGACTTCCAGGAACTCCTCGAGACCGAACTCGCCCCATTCGCGGCCATTGCCTGACTGGCGATATCCGCCGAAGGGTGCTGCGAAGTCGGCTCCGGCCCCGTTGACATGGACATTG
>JBCCUK010000016.1:0-85931 GCA_039196965.1 Pseudomonadota bacterium
CCTTCGTATAGGGCGTGATCCAGTCCAGCCGCGCACCCGCGCGCCGCCAGAACCCCTCCGGATCAGACACCGATGCCGCATAAAGCTCCGAATACCCATCCGAAGACAAATTCGAAGAAACTGAAAATATCTCGGGAACTTTGTATACTGACGACTTAATGTCGAATTGTCCGTCTGCCATGATGCGCTCCTTCATTTTAAAATGCGTATTTGGTTGAGAATGTGAATCTGAACAGATCACCCGTTTGACCGTCATCCTGCTCACGAATGCCGTAGAGGGCCTCGCCGCCCACTGTTACGCGCGGGGCGATATCAAACAGGAGCGAAGCAAAGCCACTCTGTATCATTTTGGTAACTGTTGGCGCGGAGAAGTCGGGATTATCAGCAAACAATCCCGACCACCCGAAATTCGTCCGCCAAGTAGAATTGCCAAAGACATGGCGGTAGGCAACCAGCCCTCCAACCGTTGTGATCGGCTCAAGTTCCCCCGTAGGACTGACAAAGGCGGCATTCGTCGCGTTTAATCCCACGTAACGACCAACGCCCTCACCACCAACAATATTGAAACGAATGTCATCCTGTTCAAAAAGATTAATACGGCCAGATGCACTAAGCGCCCAACCAAACTTGCTATCATCGACCATGCCGGCCACGTCGCCCCGCAACTCCCGGGCAAGCGCTGAAAACGAGATGTCTCCGTAATCGCCTTTCATATTGTAGCGCACAACGGCATCGGGCAGACGCTGGCTATCGGCCTCGACGCGCGCGCCGGGAAGTGACGTGACCGTGGTATCACCGTTTTCAATCGCGAACTGCCATGGTCCCCAAGTATAACGAATAAGTGGCTGGCGAATGAATACCATGCCGTCGGACAAAACGAGAAAACTCGCACTTTCAGGAATAGCGGCTGTGTTTTGAAAGGTTGTCCAATCCTGTCCAAATCGCAGACCGTCTACATCAACATATGCCAGTCGAATTCTGGGAGAGAAACTATTTACGACGCGTTCATCACCTTGAAGTGAACCGAGAAAGTCGAGTTCGATGCGACCGGATACATTATGTTTTCCGACTTCACGATCCGCCGTGAAATAAATACGAGATGCCTGGGCTGTAATGTCCGTTACATTCTGACCCTCTGCTCCACCAATGGGCGTGGCCCCAGGGATATAAAAATCTCTCGCGATGGACCCTGATGCAATGCTTCCTTCGGCCACGTCCGTAACGTTTGCATCGAGATCAATAATACCGCCAATACCAAGGCGAGTCTCGCCAACGCGAAACCCATTATTGGTTGGCGTATTCGCAGCTGTTACCACTTCTATTGCAGTAACCACCTCGTCGGCTTTCTGCTCTACACGGACAATATCCTCGCGCTCCTTGGCGAGCTCGGATTTAAGCTCAGCAATGGCAGCTTCCAAAAGAGCAATTCGGTCCTCAAGAGAGCTTCGCTCCTCATCTTGAGCAATAGCGGCAGCGGGCATAAGTCCCAATATGATGGCACCCAATAGAACATTACGGCATTTGTGCAATTTTTATCCTCCCACATATTTTCTGGAAGGAAGTATCCCTGCTTGTCGGCCCCCTTGCTATTGGCCTTTGGTTCTACGACCAAGGTCTAATATCTCGACAATCCCGGAAAATTCTGCAATATTACAGACTGATACTGCGCAGCATTAGCACAGATCAGGAGGAAACTTATGTCCGTGGCACCGTCCGTCTTAATCGTGGACGACCATCCGCTTTTCAGAGATGCCCTGGAGACAGCTCTGCACACTGCCTTTCCAGGTGACGCGTCTGCAAATCACGCAGAGAGCGTATCGGCAGCTATGGATTTACTTGCTCAATGTGCGTTCGATCTTGTTCTCCTGGATTTGCAAATGTCGGACTCACAAGGCTTTAGCGGACTAAGTCAAATTCGCTCGATTGAAAATAAAATACCCGTGGTGATTGTTTCTGCGACGGAGACAGATACGGCATTCAGAACGGCTCGCGAGTTAGGGGCAAGCGGCTACCTACCCAAAAGCATGTCACTTAGCGATCTATCCGCAGCGCTAGTTACTATACTCGACGGAGGCGAGTGGTTTCCCGAAAGCGATATCACAGTGCAAAATCATGCAAACGAACTCGTATCGACGTTGACGCCCACTCAGCTACGAGTGCTTACTGGACTTTCCGAGGGTTTGTTAAATAAACAAATTGCCTACGATATGGGGATTTCTATCGCCACGGTGAAAGCACACATGACAGCTATCTTTCGGAAGCTCGGTGCAAATAATCGAACACAGGCTTTACTTGTTTACAGAGAGGCTATCGAAATCGGAAGTCACTCCGCTGCGTAGGGTGCTTTACGCTCTTGGCAAAGTGTCAAGAACCGACGAATTGCTTCTGGATTAACAGGCTTGGCCAATACCGATATGCCAACCTCCTCAGCGCGCGCCATTAATATATCGTTATTTCTAGCGGTTAGCAGAGCCGCATTATCTATATGGGGAAGGCATGGCCTTAACTTGACCAGCAAATCGAGCCCGTCAATATTTTCTTTGATATCTAAGTCGGCAATCATTACATCAATCAAACGCTTGGAAACAACCGTCTCAGCTGAAGAGACACTATTAGCGGTGTAGACCTCACAACCCCAGCCGCTCAAGAGAGCAAACATTCCATCCAAAATTGTCTGTTCGTCGTCAATGCATAGGATTTTCAATCCATTTAATGGCGATACGTAGCGCTGATCACACCCAAGTGTGAACGAAGCATCATCCATATTCGAAGACAAGGGAAATGTTACATGGAAGACGCTGCCGCGCCCCAACCATGAGCGTACGCCTATTGGACTTTTCATAATCGCCGCCATTCGCCGCACAATCGACAGACCCAGACCGGCCCCGCGAAGACCAGCATTATCCGTATCTTCGAACCGCTGAAACTCTTCGAATATCAATGCCTGTTGATCATCAGAAATTCCCGGCCCCGTATCCCAGACTTCGACACGAACTTTATCACCACGCCGTCTTGCGCCAATCAGCACCCCTCCATTTCTTGTGTACCGCCTTGCATTGGATAGAAAATTCCGGAGGATACTCGCTGCAAAATCAGGATCCACTTGTGCCGCTAGTTTCGTTGGGACAACGCGAATATCAAGGCCTGCGGCTTCCGCCATGGGACGCGCCTCATCGGCGATGTCCTCCAAAAGAGGCCCAAGTGGTAATATTGTCGGTCTTGGCTCAACCTTGCTGTGATCCAAACGTGAAACATCTAGCAGGCCTTTAAGTAGTTCATCCGCAGACTGAATGGATCTATCCGTCTTCGCCAGAAGCTGCTGAACTTCTTCTGCTCCAGCCGACGGGCTATTTTTCACAGCGCCAAGAAAAAGCCGCGCCGCATTTAGAGGCTGAAGCAAGTCGTGGCTTGCTGCGGCGAGAAAACGTGTCTTGGATGTGTTTGCTCTTTCAGCTTCTTCACGTGCAGCATCAAGATCCAGGGTCATGTTTTGGAGATCGCGTGTCCGCTCCTGAACACGCTGTTCCAGTGTTTCATTCGCTTCAGTTAATTCCTGCTGGCGCAGCTTGTCTTCAGTTATATCCATGAAAGCGCTGACATACCCCCCGCCAGGCATAGGACTTCCGACTATGCGCAAGAACCGCCCGTCGGGGTTACGTCTTTCATATGTATGGCTACGGCCAGCCTTCATATGTTGAGTACGGCGCCTCGCCTGGTGGATTGGATCTCCATCGATCCATCCGGTCTTTATATTATGCTGAATCAGTTCTTCGATCGGTAGCCCCACCTTCACGAGCCCTGCTGGATATTCGAATAGGTTTAGATAGACACTGTTCCAGGCGACAAGCTTCTGTTCGTGATCAACCACGCTTATACCATGGCCAATGTTTTCCAGCATCGATTGCAGCATATGGCGATCAAAGCGCTCGGCCTGAGTCTGATGATCGAGTATGGAAAGGACATCTGGAAGGGTCACATCTTGCCCGCCGATGGCCGAGGCCAATACGACGCGAGCAGAAGATGCTCCTAAAGCGCTCGCTAAAAGGCGCTCTGTTCGCTGAACAAGTAGCCAATCTGCAGCCCCCAGCCCACTAGCGGCAATTCCTGTCTCCAGCGCAAATGTTCTGAAAGCATGATCCACAGCATCTTCATTCAGGAATCGCGACGCCAGTGCCTTCAATCCGTCGGGGCTGATCTTATCGGCCTTCAGAGTCGCCGAGGCGCTCGCCTGAACAGCGCTCGTCCGATCCCCCTGAAATGCAGCAGCCTGAATTCTATCCCTGAGCCTTTCACGGGATGTCAGAGAGAAGCCTACAAAACCAATCAGATTGAGACCAAGGCTCCAAACAACACCATGGGTAAGCGGATCACCAAAATTGAACCCGAAAAGCGTGTGCGGATCGAAAAATGAAGGAACAGCCCCGGCCATGGCATCATAACCAATCACCGCGGGCAAGAAGAGTGTATGTGCCCAAAGCGCCATACCAATCGACAAGCCTACAAGGACACCTGCACGTTTCCCGGTCCGCCAGTACACCGCTCCTAGCAACGCCGGGGCAAATTGAATAGCTGCCGCGAATGAAATTAGCCCCGTTTGAGCAAGGGCCTCGCTACTCCCCGCAGCCCGATAATATCCATAAGCAAGCACCAATATTCCGACGATAACCGCTCTTCTCAGAGATAGAAGACGAGCGCCGGAGTCGCCGGAGAGGCCCGGCAGTCTGCCGGAACGCATAAGCGCCGGAACGACCAGATCATTTGTCACCATGGTCGAAAGAGCGATTGTTGAAACAATCACCATCCCTGTGGCTGCGGAAAACCCCCCAAGGAAAACAAAAAGAGCCAGCGTGCCGTTACCCGTCGCCATTGGAAGGTCAAGCACAAACAAATCTGGTGAAGCCTGCGGACTGAGAACTGTGAGACCAGCTGCTGTGATAGGAATGACGACAAGACTCGTCACGAATAAGTAAATCGGGAATGTCCACCGCGCCCGGTCGAAATCGCTTTTGTCACGATGCTCGATGATCGCCACGTGAAATTGCCGTGGCAAACAAATAATGGCTGCCATGGACAATATCGTCAACGTAATGAAGCGATCGGAAAACCCGCCTAGTTCAAATTTGGAAAATGTAGTCTCGGTAGCCTGGAAATCAGGTCCATTCAGCAGTGCGAGAGAGAGCAGGCAGACGGCAACGAGCCCAGCAATTTTAACCATGGCTTCTATCGCCAACACCCGCATCAAACCTGCATTGTATTGTGTTTTATCAGTTTGTCTTGCGCCGAAGAGAATGGCGAAGAGCGCGAGGGCGAAGGCAGTAAACAACACTGTTTCGTCAGCACCGCTAAGCGCCGCAGCGTCTCCACCATTTCCCAGCGCCAACAAACTCGTGCCAACAGATTTCAATTGCAAGGAGATGTAGGGCAATATGCCGATGACGGCCGCAACCGTTGCAAGCGCCGCCACCGCCCGGCTCTTGCCGTAACGTGCCGCCAGAAAATCCGACAAGCTGGTAACGCTTTCCCGTTTTGCGATTGTTCCTATACGGTGCAATGTTCCGATCATAAACAGGAAGACGAGAGCTGGCCCTAAGTAGATGGGTAGATAGTCCCAACCGGATGCAGCAGCTGTTCCGACAGCACCAAAATACGTCCAGGATGTGCAGTACACAGCGAGCGCCAAACCAAAAATGAAGGCATTTGGCTTATATGACGTCTCGCTCGCTTTGCGATCTTCGCGCCAGGCTACGGCAAACAACCCGGCCATGTAGATCGCTGCAGCCGTCAGGACAAACCAGATCGGCATATCTACTCCCTTGGATTGCAAGTGGATCATGACTGCACCCGTCTTGCAAGTCGCTTACCTAACCAAAGAGTAAAGCGGCCCCCGGAGTATGAGGGCCGCTCTTGGTCTAGGATCAGGACAAGGCACCTGCCTCACTCTGCCGGCATGGGCGACATCCCCTCATCGGCGATCCCATGGGGCTGACGTGTCCCAGGGACCCGGATATCTTCGACAAGGTCCTGAATATCCTTAGGTGGGGCTTTGGTTGCCATCGCAACGGCGACACCGACGCCTGCGCTCACGAACATGAACACAAAGCCGATCCCCTCCGGAGAGACGCCAAACAGCCACTGATCAGGTGTTCCGCCGCCGAATTTGAAATGGACAATGTAAGCGAAAGTCGTGATCAAGCCGGTCAGCATGGATGCAATAGCGCCCTCTTTGTTCATCCGCTTCCAGAAGATGCCGAGGAAGATGATCGGAAATAGAGACGCTGCTGCCAGACCGAAGGCAAAAGCAACAACCTGAGCCACGAAGCCCAGTTGCGAGGCGAAAAGGCCAAGGAGGCCCGCCGCGACGACGGCTCCTGCAGCAGCACCACGGGCAACCCGAAGTTCCGTCTTGTCATCCATTTCCGGGAACAAGGTTCTGCGGCAAAGGTCATGGCTAACAGCAGACGAGATCACCATCAGCAGTCCCGCGGCTGTCGAGAGAGCAGCGGCAAGGCCACCAGCAACCACGAGGCCAATGACCCATCCAGGCAGATTGGCAATCTGAGGGTTTGCAAGGACAAAGATATCGCGGTTTGGCGATACTTCATTTTCAACACCATCGGGGGCATTCGGTCCGCGATACTGCATCACGCCATCGCCGTTTTTGTCCTCGAACGAAAGGAGGCCCGTCGACTCCCAGTCTTTATACCACATGGGCACTGGCTTGCCGCCGTCGGCTTCGATGGCCGCCGAGCGCTCGGCATAGTTTTCAGCATCGGTGATGTAGGTCGCTTCGTTGACCGTATCGATAAAGTTCAACCGAGCGAAGGCACCTACGGCTGGTGCCGTTGTGTAGAGCAGTGCGATGAAGATCAGGGCCCAACCTGCAGAGATCCTCGCAGCTTTTGCGCTTTTTACCGTGAAGAAGCGAATGATCACATGGGGTAGACCAGCAGTGCCGAACATCAGAGCGCCTGTGATTGCAAAGACGTCCAGCATTGATTTATTGGTCTGCGTGTACTCACCAAACCCGAGGTCGGTCACCACGGTGTTCAATTTCTGCAGCATGGACACATCTTCACCTCTAACGTTGGAGATGAATCCTAGCTGCGGTATCGCATTTCCAGTGATGATCAGTGAAATGAATATCGCCGGAACCGTATAGGCAAATATCAAGACGACGTATTGGGCGACTTGAGTGTATGTGACCCCTTTCATACCACCGAGCACCGCATAGAAAAATACGATGACCATGCCGATAATGATGCCGAGTTCAAATGGAATGCCAAGGAATCCGGAGAAGGCAACGCCAACCCCCTTCATTTGTCCAGCGATGTAGGTGAAGGATACAAATAGCGCGCAGACCACCGCAATTATCCTCGCCAGGGTCGAGTAGTATCGGTCCCCAACAAAATCAGGCACCGTGAACTTGCCGAACTCGCGGAGGAAGGGAGCAAGAAGAAGCGCGAGGAGTACATATCCTCCTGTCCACCCCATCAGATACACCGAGCCGCCGTATCCCAAGAACGCGATAAGTCCAGCCATAGACAGAAAACTCGCCGCCGACATCCAGTCCGCCGCCGTAGCCATACCGTTAACTGTCGGATGAACATCATGGCCAGCGACGTAGAAATCATCGGTTGATCCAGCTCTCGCCCATATCGCGATACCGATGTAGAGGCTGAAAGTGATAGCAACGAAAAACCAGGTCCAGAAATCTGCAGTCATGACTTATTCCTCCAGACCGTATTTGTCGCCGAGGCGTGCCATTGCATAGCAGTAGTAAAAAATCAGAGCCACGAAGACGTAGATGGACCCTTGTTGAGCAAACCAGAATCCGAGGGGTGCCCCTCCAATTGAAAACTGATCGAGAAAATCCCTGAACAGAATTCCTGCTCCGAAGGACACGAGAAACCAGATGGCAAGCAGGGAGAGCGTTAGCCGGACCGTAGCCCCCCAATACCCGCTATACTCTGACCCCGAGTTTGGTTGTGGCATATCATCCTCCCTGAAGTAGTATCTTGGCGGTTAACCCGCACCTACAAGCTCCTCTATTTCCTTGGCTGTTGCGAGATGGACTTTGGTCTAATGTCACAGACTCAACAACAGGATGCGTTGCGATCTACGTTGGGGAGCTCTTTCAGACGCTGTCTAGCGCTATACGGTCAATATGTGTCGCAGCACCGCACGTTAAGCGGAGATATGGCTAATTCGCGTGATATTGAGGAAGTCGGACCAACCTCATCCGATCCCACTGGATCTGTGCGCAACCACGAAACTCATAGCCGCAGCCAGCGGATAAACTCAAAAATGCTTACTTAAGATAAGTATCGATTAAATTTCTATCTGAGACGCAAAACCCAATCATGCCAGCGGCGCGTTCCGACCTGCACGTCCTAGCCACCCGTAAGTTCACTGATCGATTTTGCGAGCACGTCTGCCGAGGCAGGCTTCTCTAGTACACCAGCATAGCCTGCATCCAGCGCTTTGCGCTCCAGCTCGTTTGAATAGAAACCGGTAATAAGAAGTGCTGGCGCTTCCAAGCCAGCTTCTCGAAGGCGACCAAGCAGCTTTATACCGTCAATTTTCGGCATCTTGTAGTCGATAAGAATGCAGTCAGCCTTAGGTAAATAGCCGGTCGCCAGAAGTTCGAGGCCACTCTCATAAACGTCTAATGAGTACCCTCGGGCCCGGAGCATCAAGGTCAGTGACCGGCGCACTTCCTCATCATCTTCTATAAGCAAGATCCGATCTTTGATTTGAGCTAAGACGACGCCGGACATTCTTGCCTTCACATATTTTCGTCAACGGAGCCCTGCTGACCCAACCATTGACTAGACTTCTTCCTAAAAATTGTCATTACGCAAAATTACCTATCGTCACTGACACCTAAGCCAGCAGCAAAAGCAAGCTTCAATGCTGCAGAAAGTGTGTCGGCTTCCAGCTTTGCCATTAGGTTGGCGCGATGGATCTCGACCGTACGCGCAGATATGCCTAAGTCTTCAGCAATTGCCTTGTTGGTAAGACCATCGGCGAGACGTTCTAGAACTTGCCTTTCTCTATCGGTCAGACCGTTAATCTTAGCCTCAGCTGCCTTATGCTGGGAGATTTTCATCTGGCCCGCTTCGATCAGTTCGAATGCTGTTTCAATAGAACTGAGCAGCATCTCCTTTTTGTATGGTTTTTCCAGAAAATCCGTTGCACCCGCTCTCATCGCTGACACAGCAGTCGACACATCACCATGTCCTGTCAGTATGATAATGGGCATGTGGACACCCCGAGCGCGCACCTCCCGCAAGACGGACAAGCCATCCATTTTCGGCATCCGCACATCCAGAAGTACACATGTACCTTCTTTGTCCGCATCAAGATCATCCAGGAAGGGCGGTCCATCAGGGTAGGTCTTTACGGAGAACCCTGCATTCCTGAGCATGAAGCTTGTAGAGTATAGGATAGCTTCATCATCATCAACGATCAGTACATTCCTGGTGCCCATGTGGTCACTCCGTCTCAGCAGCTTTCAGAGTGAAGCAGAATTTCGCCCCGCCCAGATCGCTCTCTTCAACCCAGATATCTCCACCATGGGCCTCGATAATTGTCTGACAAATCGACAGACCCAAGCCCATGCCTTCAGGCTTTGAACTCTGAAAGGGCTCAAAAGGAGATCTATCGTCTTCAAGCTCTATCCCCGTCCCGTTATCGGAAACGCTGAGTTCGATGAGATCTTCGGACTCAGGAACTTCGCCAATACGCAGTTCGATGCGCGGCGTTTCACACCCCCTAGTCGCTTCGGCTGCGTTTCGGACAAGGTTCAGAATCACCTGCCGGATCTGCAACCCGTCGCACCAAACCTCGAACTGTCGGTCAGGTATTTTGTATGCGACGCGAGGGATTGCTCCTTTTACACCTATTTTGGAAAGGGAGATACCCTGCTGGGCGAGCTCGTTCAAATTGGTTCGGCTTAACTCAAATTCTCCGCGGGACACGTAATCGCGCAATCGGCGGACAATTTTTCCAGCTCGAACACACTGATTAGCCGCTGAATCGAGCGCGCCCTGAACAAGGGCAACAACGTCCGGCTCAGGCGATTCGAGCATATCGCGAGCTGCTTCCAGATAGTTAGCAACTGCGGTCAATGGCTGATTAAGTTCGTGGGCCATTGCGGAGGCCATCGTTCCGGCCGTGCTCAACCTAGAAAAATTGCTGAGTTCAGCTTGCATTTGACTGATCTGATGGTCTGTCGCCTGCTGTTCTGTGACATCACGCACGTATCCCGAAAAAAAGCGCTTATCGCCAATTCGGGCCTCGCCAATGGTCAAGTGCACCGGAACGACATCTCCATTCGCGCGCCGGGCCTTTACCACTCGGCCCTTGCCGATGATCTGTTTTTCACCCGTGTGCATATAACTGGTGATATAATTATCATGATGCTTCCGATCGGCCCCGACCATTAAGGTCGAAACATTCCGGCCAATCGCTTCGTCGGCTGTAAACCCGAATAGTTTCTCAGCAGAGTTACTAAATGCCATGATAATGCCTGCCTCATCGATCACGATCATCGCGTCAGGAACGGACTGCAGGATCGTATCGAATAGGACATCAAGCCCCTCTAACGGTTGATTGGAGGGAAACTTGGTCATCGGACGGTTTGCCCGCCAACCGCATAATCATAGCGATACACACAGTTTTGAGGCTGGACTTGGAAAGCGGACAAAGCGAACAACTCTATGGAACAGAAGCAAAAAACCGAGTGCTGCTGCGTAACATCCCCAACAATGAGCCGTGGCGCGACCTATTGGCACAGAGTACACCCCGCCCTGGCACCCCTCAAGCGTTATGAACGCCCCGGAATTCATGTGAAACCATACCTTCGCAAGCCCTATTGTGAGCAATAAAAAGCCAATAATTACTGAAGCAAAGCGGAACATTGTATCCTCTCTCATCTTGCCAGCGTATGTACGTGATACCCGCCACTTAGCCATCCGTAGTTTTCCGTATACGCGCCCATAGGTGCCTCTCCTAAAACTCAAAATCAGAGCGTCGAAGATAACGACGAGGAGAAGATCAGTAATGCGTGCACAGACGAGCAACGTCCGGGCGGACCATTCAAGCACTCTGCTAGTCGGGGGCCTAATGGGCGTTTTCACCCTGCTAGCAATGCTAATTGCAGGTAATGCCGCTAACCCGGAAATGAAAATTCAGGCGCTGACCTTTCTGGCACTGTCAGCAACCTTTCTTATCAGCCTGGCGGGTTGGGGCGGCAAGCTTGGCACCAACAACCCCTTCGATCAGACGGCGTATGAAGATACGATCGTCAAGTATGGTGTATTTGCCGCCGCGTTTTGGGGACTTGCCGGTCTCTTTGTGGGTGTGGTCATCGCGCTGCAACTGACATGGCCCGCGCTATTCTATTTTCCGGAGTTCGGTTGGACGAATTTCGGACGTCTGCGGCCACTGCATACATCCGCCGTGATCTTCGCATTTGGCGGTAATGTCCTCCTCGCAACCAGCTTCTATGTTGTACAAAGAACGTGCAGAGCGAGACTCGCCGGCGGCATGTGGCCATGGTTCGTTTTCTGGGGCTACCAGATATTCATCGTGATGGCCGCGACCGGGTACCTGATCGGAGTTACTCAGTCTAAAGAGTATGCTGAACCTGAATGGTATGTTGACCTCTGGCTGACCCTTGTCTGGGTGGTTTATCTCCTCGTGTTCCTTGGAACGCTGTGGAAGCGCAAAGAACCACACATCTATGTCGCAAACTGGTTCTACCTCTCCTTCATAGTGACCATTGCGATGCTACACATCGTCAATAACCTGTCGATTCCCGTAAGCCTTACCGGCTCCAAATCAGTGCAGTTGTTTGCGGGCGTACAGGATGCCATGACGCAGTGGTGGTATGGCCACAACGCCGTCGGATTCTTTCTCACCACCGGCTTCCTCGCGATTATGTACTACTTCATTCCGAAGCAGGTGAACCGGCCCGTCTACTCTTATCGGCTGTCTATCGTTCACTTCTGGAGTTTGATCTTTATCTATATCTGGGCGGGCCCGCACCACCTCCATTACACTGCGCTGCCCCAATGGGCGCAGACCCTGGGCATGACGTTTTCCATCATGCTCTGGATGCCGAGCTGGGGCGGTATGATCAACGGTGTCATGACCCTGTCCGGTGCCTGGGATAAGCTGCGCACAGACCCCGTCGTTCGTATGATGGTTGTCAGCCTTGCATTCTATGGCATGGCGACATTTGAAGGCCCATTGATGAGCGTCAGAGCCGTCAACGCACTTAGTCACTACACAGAGTGGGGTATCGGTCACGTACACTCGGGTGCCCTCGGCTGGGTTGGGTATATCTCATTTGGCGCGCTGTATTGCCTCGCACCATGGCTCTGGAAACGCCCAGGTTTGTATTCGAAAGGCCTTGTGGAATGGCACTTCTGGATCTCCACAATTGGTATCCTCTTCTACATGATCTCCATGTGGTTCGCGGGCATCACCGAAGGACTGATGTGGCGCGCATATAACGAGTTCGGCTTCCTGGAGTATGCCTTCATAGAGACCGTAGAGGCGAAGCATATCAGTTACATCATACGGGCATTGGGCGGTCTGCTATATTTCGCCGGTGCCGTATTGATGACCTTCAATTTGATAATGACCGCTCTCGGTCGTGGCGAAGCCAGCACCACTGAACGAAAAGAACGAGCCGGCACCCAAGGCGACACCACGCTCGTGCCTGCAGAATAAGGGAATTTGAGATGACCGTACTTGATCGCCATGATCTCTTAGAGCGCCACTCTCTGCTTCTAACCGTGTGCATACTCGTTGTTGTTTCGATTGGCGGCATAATCCAGATGGCTCCGCTCATGTATATGGACAATACGATCGAGAAGGTGGACGGCATGCGCCCCTACACGCCTCTCGAATTGGCTGGACGGGACATATATATTCGTGAAGGATGCTATGTCTGCCACTCGCAAATGGTTCGTCCACTCAGAGATGAGATAGAACGATACGGGCATTATTCGCTCGCGGCTGAAAGCATGTATGACCATCCCTTTCAGTGGGGGTCCAAACGAACGGGACCTGACCTAGCCCGGGTGGGCGGCAAGTACTCTGCGGAGTGGCAGGTGGAGCATCTTATAGACCCCCGTGCGCTTGTGCCTGAGTCCATCATGCCTCCCTATGCATTCCTTGCAGAGAAACGTCTAAGGTTCGATGATATAGAAGACCGGTTGAGGACCGAACGCCTGGTAGGTGTGCCCTATACGGACGAAATGATTTCCAACGCGAAAGCACACCTCATCGCGCAGGCTGACCCGAATGAACGCGGCTATGACGATGTTGACGAATTGTTCGAACTGTACGCCGAAGCCTCAGGACGAGAGGGTACGGTTGAAGCTCGCGACTATGACGGAGACCCAAAACGCATCACCGAAATGGATGCCCTCGTGGCCTATCTTCAGATGACAGGTACCCTTGTGGATTTCTCGACTTACGAAGCTGATGACCTCAGCAACCGCCGATAGGAGCCGCTCATGTATGAGATGTTAGCAAGTTTTGCACAGACCGGTGGCCTTATCTATTTCGTGCTCATGTTTGCAGGGGCTCTAGTCTACGCGCTCTGGCCCAACAACAAACAGACATTTGATCGTGCGGCGCAATCGCCCCTTGAGGACGAAGGACCAAACCCATGACAGATATGCCTGAAGATAAAATCATCGATCCGATAAGTAATGTGGAAACAACTGGTCACAGCTGGGACGGCATTACGGAGCTCAACAACCCGCTGCCGAGGTGGTGGCTGAACATCTGGTATATGACGATTGTATGGGCCGTCATCTATATGATTCTCATGCCGGCTATTCCAGCTCTTCCGTTCACGAATGATCAACACTCCAAAGGCGTTAGAAATCATTCCGACCGTTCAGAGGTCGCGCTCGCGATCGCTGAACTGGACAGCCAGCGCCAGGAAATGTCAGCTGCTCTTCTAAATGCCACTCTTGAAGAGATCCAAACTGATCGCGACCTTCAACAGTTTGCGCTGGCCATGGGCGAGAGTATGTTTGGCGACAATTGCGCAACCTGCCATGGCGCAGGTGGCAGAGGCGCAGTCGGATATCCCTCGCTTGCTGATGATATATGGCTGTGGAGCGGTACATTGGAAGGTATCCAGACAACCATCCAAAACGGCATCCGCCATGAAGACAATCTGGATACTCGCTTTTCTCTGATGCCAAATTTCGGTCGTGACGGTATTCTGACGAATGATCAAATTGATGACGTCGTTGCCCACATCCTTACGATATCAGGTCGCACCAGCGACGCTGATGCGGCAGCGAGGGGCGAGCAGGTCTTTGCAGAACAGTGCTCATCCTGCCACGGCGTCGATGGTAGAGGCGACAGGATACAGGGCGCACCGAACCTGACGGATAATGAGTGGCTCTTCGGAGGATCTGCTAACGACATATACAGATCTATTTATACTGCGAGAAATGCCCATATGCCTGCATGGCAGGGCCGTCTTGACGAAGCCACAATAAAAGCGCTGTCAGTTTATGTACATTCTTTGGGTGGTGGAGAGTAGGCACCCTTATGGGAACTTCGATACCCCTCTTGAACTTAGTGGATGGTAGTTCGGGACCTCCTTCCCCACCCCCGAAGCCAAAGGATCTTTATTCAAAGCGCCAGCAAATATATCCGAAACTCGCTCACGGTAGATTCCGTTCGATAAAATGGCTTGTTATGGTGATTTCGCTGGCCATTTATTATCTCATCCCCTGGCTTCGGTGGGAAAGAGGGGAAGGCATCCCCAATCAGGCCGTTCTTGCTGACTTCGCTGGTGAGAAGTTTTACTTTTTCTGGATCGAGATATGGCCGCAGGAAGCTTACTATCTTGCCGGGCTCATGATCCTGTCAGCCTTGGCGCTCTTTTTTGTAACATCCTTGTTTGGCAGGGTCTGGTGCGGATATGCCTGCCCCCAGACCGTCTGGACCGACCTTTACATCTGGGTAGAACGCGCTTTTGAGGGAGATCGCGCAGCTCGCATGCGCCTCGACAAGGCGGACTGGTCAGTCAATAAGGCCTGGCGAAAGGCTGGTAAGCATACTGTATGGCTTATTATCGCGTTCTGGACCGGCGGTGCCTTCATTCTCTATTGGCATGATGCACCCACGGTGGCTCGCGGATGGTTTACCGGAGAAGCCCCGCTGACCGCATACTGGTTTGCAGGCATACTTACTCTGACAACGTACTTTCTGGCCGGTACCATGCGAGAGCAGGTTTGCACTTATATGTGTCCCTGGCCGCGAATTCAGGGGGCATTGACCGACGAACATGCCCTCAACGTTACATATCGATATGATCGCGGTGAACCGCGAGGCCCAAAGCGGAAATCACAATCCTGGGATAATCGTGGCGACTGCATTGATTGCAAACAGTGCGTTCAGGTGTGCCCTGTGGGAATAGATATCCGAGAGGGGGCGCAGCTTGAATGTATTCATTGCGCGCTGTGCATTGATGCCTGCGATAGTATAATGAAGAAAGTCGGGCGACCGACTGGACTTATCGCGTATGATACTGATACCGCCGTTGCCGCACGCGCAAACAACGAGGTTGCACCGAAACATCGGCTGATACGTACACGTACCGTACTTTATGCCATCCTAATGGCAGCTATCGCAGCGATTATGTTATTTGGATTTGCCACCAAGGCGACCTTCGAAGTCAATGTTCTGAAAGATCGCTCCCCTCCTTTCGTTCAGCTCTCCAATGGTGATATCCGCAACGGATACACACTCAAGCTCGTAAACAAAGCGAGCGACAAGCGGACGATGCAAGTTACCCTAGGCGGTGCTGAGGGAGCTTTCTTTGAAATTATCGGACTTGAAACAGATAGCGCTACCCGCGCCACGCTTCCCGTAGCCGCTCATGGTGTTGATAGATATCGCGTACTGGTCACCGTACCGGACGAAACAGCTCAGCGTTATATCAGCTTCAAGCTAACCGACATTGAAAGCGGTGAGACGCTAATCGAACGCATGCCATTCAGGACACCAGAGCCATGAGTAAAGCAGCCGCAAAAGGAGATTTCACAGGCTGGCACGCCCTTGCTTGGCTCATGGGGTTCTTTGCCCTCATGTTCGCTGTAAATGGCATATTTCTGTATCATGCCATTACATCATTTCCCGGCGAAGATATTCCAAAGTCATACGTGCAGGGAATAAGTTATAATACAGTACTTGACGAGCGAGCGGCCCAGGCAAAACTCGGCTGGACGGCTGAATTGGGTGTCGAAAACGAGGAGTTGATTTTCCGCCTGTTCGATAAGGATGAGAGTCCTATCGCGTGGCGAAAGGTTGGTTTGAAGATGCGCCGGTTGGCAACCACATCGAGCGACACAGACCTTATCCTGTTACCGGGGTCGCCCGGAGAGTATCGTGTAGATATCGACGCTCTTGCCACCGGTGAGTGGGAAGCTGTAATATCTGTCTATGCGGTAGATGATCAAAATGTGGAGTTCACCGCAACTAAAACTCTGAGTTTAAAATGACAGACTTGACCGCTCAGGAAATTGGTTGCCCATCGGGGCTAGCGCCTCCAACGCGGACATCACATCGGATCGATTTCAGTGCATTCGTGAGAGAGAAAGGTGGTGTCAGAAAGCTCGACCTTTCCGTGCGCGGAGCGAAGTGCGGCGGCTGCATCTCCAAAATAGAGAAGACCGTAAGGGACATTTCCGGCGTTACCTCGGCGAGAGTCAATTTATCCACGGGACAATTAGCTGTCATTGGCGATCAGGAACTTTCAGCCAATGCCATTGCCGAAGTCGTCTCGAATCTTGGCTACGGAGTTACCGCTCAAAGCACAGATGAATCCGAAACCTTGCAGCGGGTCGAGGAGCGGAAACTGCTGATTGCTATGGGTGTCGCAGGATTTGCAGCAGCAAATATTATGCTCCTCTCTGTATCGGTGTGGGGCGGCGCAGCGGAAATGGGTGAGCAGACTCGCCAAGTCTTCCATACGATTTCTGGGCTGATTGCATTCCCCGTGGTTATTTTTTCAGGTCGGCATTTCTTTTCCAGCGCCTGGTCCGCCCTTCGCCATAGAAGCGTGAATATGGATGTTCCCATTTCGCTGGCGATCTGGCTCGCTTTCGGGGTCAGCGTTTGGGAAACACTAATCGGCGGGGAACACGCCTATTTCGACGCATGCGTCATGTTGCTCTTCTTCCTGCTCATCGGCAGATTTCTCGATGCGCGGCTGAGACGACGTGCATTTGCTGCCGCCCACCAGCTCGCCGCGCTTCGAAATCGAACGGTCAACAAGATCTCGCCTGAAGGCGTTGAAGCCGTTCAAACAAGTGATGTGAGCCCTGGAGACAGGATATTGATCGCGCCCGGCGAGCAGGTCGTAATTGACTTTAAAGTCATTAGCGGTGGCTCCGATGTGGATGAAAGTCTTGTCACTGGGGAGAGCCTGCCTCGGTTTGCCGAGGCAGGCGCAACGGTCTACTCAGGCTCCGTAAACCTTGGCGATGCGCTGGAAGGTGTTGCCTTGTCTGCCGCCTCGGATTCGCTTCTTGCCGATATCGCGACATTACTTGATACTGGAGAGCAACGCCGCTCAACCTATAGAAAGATCGCCGATAAGGCCGTGTCACTTTACGTGCCATTCGTGCACACAACGGCTTTTCTGGCGTTTCTCGGCTGGCTCATAGTGGGAGCTGGTGTGCGCGAAGCTATTTTGGTCGCTGCAGCAACCCTGATCATAACATGTCCCTGTGCCCTCGCTTTGGCCGCGCCTGTAGCGCAAATGGTTGCCGCAGGGAGACTTTTTCGATCCGGCACATACCTGAAGTCCGGCGATGCCTTGGAGCGGCTTGCAACCGTCGACCATATTGTGTTCGACAAGACTGGAACGCTTACCTTTGGACAACCAAAACTACAGTCTGACGTTGAAGCGGATATTCATTTGTCATCGGCGGCAAAACTCGCGCGGGCAAGCCGGCACCCTCTCTCTCGCGCAATTGTACAAGCAGCGGGACCTGGCCCTGTAGTTCAAAACGTTCAGGAGTTCCCGGGCAAGGGATTGGTAGCGACGATAGATGGCATCGAGCATCGACTTGGTTCAGCGGATTGGATCGGCGAAAACACGGACACTGAATATAAAGGACCAACCCTGTGGTACCGGCGCGGCGATGAGAAGCCCGTTAATCTGAAGTTCGAAGATGCTATTCAAGACGATGCTCCGTCCGTAATCGACGCTCTGAAAGAGAATGAGTTCGAGTTGGAGATCTTGTCCGGTGACAGATCGCCAGCTGTTGCATCAATGGCAGCAAAACTTGGTATTGAGCATTGGATGGGTGAAGCCAGCCCCCAGGACAAAGCACGCAAATTGGAGGATCTCGCCACTGAGGGCAAAAAGGTCCTTATGATAGGTGATGGTCTGAATGATGCGGCGGCGCTCTCTCTTGCCCATGCGTCGCTTGCACCGGGCGGTGCAATAGACGTCAGCCAGGCTTCAGCCGATGCAGTTTTCTCCGGCGGACTAACAAATATACCAAAAATTCTGGGCATCGCGCGATCGGCACGCCAAACCATGCTCCAGAATTTCGGACTAGCAGCAGGCTACAATCTCATAGCAGTACCGATTGCTGTCACGGGAAACGTAACGCCGCTCATCGCCGCTATCGCCATGTCCGCCTCGTCGCTAATTGTAACGCTGAATGCTTTGCGCATGCGTTCTACCGGAGGCTGACTCTAGTGCAGATCATCGCTTATCTTATTCCAGTCGCATTGGCCCTCGGTGCATTAGGGCTGATTGCATTTATCTGGTCAGTAAAGTCCGGACAATATGACGATCCTGATGGCGCTGCGCATCGCATACTACTCGATAATGATGATGATCGTCCCCTGCCCTGACCAACGGGCGCGCATAGCATTCTAAAGTATAGGTATTTTACCGGATAGCCGCTCAGGGATTCTGGGGCGAATTTCCATTAAGCATCATCGCGTGGCTTGAATTAGAGGGATATGGAATGAGCCAGACAGCAACATTAGGGTCCGTTGCAAAAACTGTCGACCGCCGTCGATTGGCTCCACTTAGGTGGATTCGTTCACTGAAGGCGCGCCGCAAGGAGCTCTTCTGGGTTTGGATCACATATCAGTCCGTAAAAGGACTGACGACGACATCTCTCATATGGGTACCGCTGATCATGTGGTGGTCGAACGGTAGTTAAATAGAGCCGAATCAAATCCGACATGTGTGCTGAATCGCTGTTTGCAGGTGAGCAGTCTTGCCAAGCTTAACGCTCTTTATTGATAGCATCGGGAGCACTATAAATTCCGTATAGATATTATCTGTATGCGTGTCTCAGGTTTCGTATTTTGCTTTGAAACTTACGATTGTAACGCTAGTATAGTAACGAGGGGTATTGTGGTTGCGTCCCTACCCGTCAGCAAGGTGCCAAGTCGATTTGGGCTGTTTCAAAGCTGAGCTTTTCGGCGTCTACGGATCAGTAGCTCTGTTCCCGCCTTTAGCGACTCCTTTCCACCTGGCTTTGTCGCCGGTTGACTGTCATCCTCTTTTACTCAGAGCACGTAACGTCTATAGTGCGCAAAGTTACGTCTGACGCGAGACCATGATCCGAGAGTCAATTTCCGAACATCCTCAAGATGTGATCAAGCAATGGCTCGATTGGAACAAGCTCGACCGTGCAGCCCTCGCTGTTATAACGAAGACGGAAGGCGGCGGGGTTAGAGCTCCCGGAGCTCTAATGGCTATTTCCGAGAATGGCGAGCGCGCAGGCTACGTATCTGGCGGCTGCATTGACGAAGATGTTGCCTTGAACGCCCTATCAGCTTTGGCCAAAAATGAACCGCGTCTCCTTCGATATGGCAAAGGATCCCCCTTCAAGGATGTGCCCCTGCCCTGCGGGGGTGCTATGGAAATTGCAATTCTACCCAATGCTAATCCTCGCGTTCTGGAAAAGTGCCAACTCGACCTGGCTGCACGGCACCCCACTACGCTGCATCTTTCAGGCCCGGCAGGAAAAATAAGCCATGCATACAAACCTAAACTGCGGGTTCGAGTTGCGGGGCGCGGGCCAGATGCAGTCGTTCTATGGAAATTATGCAAGGCAGCGGGTTTCCCAAGCGAATTGGCTTTGCCGGAGACCATAACCTGGCCAGACGATAAGAAGACCGATGACCATCAGCTGGTAAAGTTGCACAGACCACAGCCAGAAGCAGACACTCTTGACGACCATTGGACTGCAGTTGTGTTGATGTTACACGATACGAACCTGGAAGGACCATTGCTACAGCAAGCACTCTCCGGCCCGGCCTTTTACATTGGTGCTGTTGGCAGCAAGCGGTCACATGAGCAACGCTGCGAAGTTCTCAAATCTGCTGGGATGACGCCCGAGCAGATTTCCCGAGTTCGCGGGCCGGTGGGCCTCATCCCGTCTCTACGAAACGCATCCATGCTGGCTATTTCCACACTCGCTGAAATTGTAGACGTATACAATTCACTAGTACTGCAACCGTTTTCTCGAACAGGTCTCGCGATGCTTGCAGCTGGATCATCTTCCCGTTTTGGGACTGATGATAAACTGCTGGCGGAAGTTCGGGGAGAGCCAGTTATCCGTCACGGTTTGCGTGCTCTATCATCTGAGCGTGTTGGTATGCGCATTGGCGTCATCGGTCCAGGACATGCCAAGCGAGCATATGAGTTTCGCGAGCATGGCTGGGATACTTCGGAAAACCCAACACCGGAACTCGGGCTTGGTTCATCTTTGGTAACAGCCGTTAGGAATATAGAAGAAGCACCGGGCATCGATGCGATTTTGGTTTTGCTTGCAGATATGCCCTTTGTTCCCGATCAGCATTTATATGCCATGCGGGCAGCAATGGTGCCCGGCGTGCAAGCTGTGATGTCTCAAGTGGACGGCATACTTTGCCCTCCTGCCCTATTTTCGCGGGACGTCTTTCCGCAGTTGAGAGAGCTGCCATCAGACATTGGCGCACGCGATATTTTTAAGACACTCGAGCAAACCCAGATCATTGATTTGTCGCCCAGCCACGCCATAGATATCGACATCAAAGAGGATCTGGAAGCGCTTATCGATGGTTCGTGAAATCAAGTGGAGCGAGTAAATACCCTGCCTGCAAGATTCAGCGCTTCATCAATAACACTGGCAGAGGAACGAGGCGATATTTTTCAACGCTCTAGAGCAACTCATGGATCAAAATAGCGCTTCACATAAGCATCGTTCAAATTGAACAGCATGAGCGCAGGAGCTAGTATTTATCTTTGTCATTCTCGGACAAGTTATTGCGATCGGATCAGTGGCAGACAATTTCAACGTCGAATATGAGAATTGCCCCATCGTTGGTGCGGCCATCGAAT
This sequence comes from Pseudomonadota bacterium, assembly GCA_039196965.1. GTDB lineage: Bacteria > Pseudomonadota > Alphaproteobacteria > Caulobacterales > Hyphomonadaceae > CALLCD01. Next base: position 21,407 of record JBCCUK010000016.1, read on the forward strand.
ATCCTGCCGGTTTCATTCACCCGTTCCATAGCCACGACAGAGCTCAACTCCTTTTCGCATCAAGCGGCATTATGGTCGCTGAAGTTCCAAGTACCAGCTACTTTATCCCACCGGGCCGGGCACTTTGGGTACCATCAGGAGTGCCGCACAAAGTGGCTTGCCGAAGCGACATTTCTTTGCGGACCCTGTACATAACAACTGATACGATTGATATCGCGGCAGAGTGCAGAGTACTGGAAGTTTCAGATTTCCTGCGCGCCCTAATCCTCGAAGCTGTGCATTTTCCTGCCGAAGAGGGCGCGCGCGAACGAGAAGAGCAAATTGTGCGGCTGCTTGCCGGCGAAATCGCGGCGGCACCACGGGCACCACTCCAACTCAAGATGCCATCAGACCAGCGCCTGCTCGCTATCTGTCGAGAGATCCAGGACATACCATCCAATGGAAGAAATCTCGATGAGTGGGCCACATTCGCCGGCATGAGCAAGCGGTCGCTCACAAGGCTGTTTCGAGGACAGACCGGGATCAGCCTTTCCGCATGGCGCCAACAAGCAAGGCTTCTTGAAGCGCTTTCCCTGCTGGCCGCCGGTCAGCCCGTTACCGAAGTCGCGTATGCCGTCGGGTATGAAAGCTCCAGCTCTTTCAGCGCTGTGTTCCGACAGACCTTTGGGACGTCGCCAAAGAGATATCGCCTCACATAGAACGCCTTGCTGAATGACGGATCCAGATCAGTTCCAGTGCGTTCACCATACACCAGGCCACAACAGTTCCTGTAGTTCAACCTCTAGCAGCGCCTCTCTGCACATCGAACAAGCACTTGTAATTCCGCTCCACAGATGAGGCAGAGGGCGCGGGCAAGCCCCTATTTTGGCCCGATAGCGACGGATTTTGACCCAAACCAATAAGTTTATACCGCGAATGCATATTATTCTCATATAGTTTTTTGACTTATGGAAGTTATTGATATGGTAAATCGCACCGGACATTTGGCGGGCGTGTCCGCGCTCGCATTGCTCGCAGTCACTCCCCCCCAATACGCCTATTCCCAATCAGATGAAGAACTGGAACTCGATGAAATCGTGATTGTCGGGTCACAAGTCGATCTCGGCGGTGAGTATGGCGGCGGAGATGTGGCCAGGTCAGCACGGGCCGGGATATTGGGAAATCTTGACTATTTGGATGCCCCATTTTCAAGCACAGCATTTACCGAGGAGCTTGCGCGCGAGCAGCAAGCGATTTCGGTTACGGATCTTGTGCGAAATGACCCCACTGTTCAAATTGCACAGGGCTTCGGTAATTTTCAGGAAGTCTACGTCATCAGAGGGTTTCCCGTCTTCTCGGATGATTTCACATATAATGGGCTCTTTGGGGTTTTACCTCGCCAATTCGTGGCTGCAGAACTGGTTGAGCGACTTGAAGTGTTTCGCGGAGCCAATGCCTTCATTAATGGGGCTGCGCCGGGGACAAGCGGTGCCGGTGGCTTGGTCAATATCGTGCCCAAACGCGCTGGAAAAGAAGATCTGAATCGACTGACCCTCGGACTTCGATCCGGAGCAGAGTTCATCGGGGCCGTCGATGTTGCTCGGAGCTTCGGCCGGAATGATGAGGTTGGCGTTCGATTCAATGCCGTGCGGCGGGACGGTGAAGTTGCCGTCGACGATCAAGATCGCGAATTGACCGTACTATCATTAGGAGCCACCTATGAAGTCACGCGTGCGCGCTTTTCAGTAGACTTTGGATACCAGAATAATCTGCTCGATAATCCACGACCTCAAATAACCCCCATTGGAGCTCCACCGGAAGCTCCAGACGCCGATTTCAACTTTGCCGTCCCCGGAACATTTGCCGACGATGAACAGTTTTTTGGGGCATTTCGTGGCGAATTCGACCTTACCGATTCTGTAACGGCCTGGGTCGCGTTTGGCGGCCGGAGCGGTGAAGAGGTCAACGCTCTGGCAAACCCAACGGTGCTGACAGATGGTTCCTTCACAGCGTCTCGTTTTGACAATGTAAGGGATGACAGGGTTTTATCCGGCGACCTTGGTATCCGCGCGAATTTTGATACCGGTCCAGTGGGACACACTTTCATAACATCAGGATCATTCTTCGACCTCGACTCCGAAAACGCTTTCGCTTTCAATTTCGACGCGATCACAGGCAGTATATTCCCTGGTGGACCCGAAACAGTATTATCGCCAATAGGCGACTTCCTTGGCGGTGATTTGGATGATCCTCTCACAACCTTGTCGAACCAGAATCTGTCCATAGCGATCGCCGATACAATGTCATTTTTCGATGATCGTTTGCTCGTCACCGCGGGGGTCCGTTTTCAGGACATTGAAACAGAAGCGTTTGACTTCACCACCGGCGAAACCGTTTCCGATGTTAATGGCGACGCATTTACACCCGCCTTCGGCTTCGTCGCAAAGCCGCTTGAGAACGTCTCCATCTTTGGAAACTATGCCGAAAACCTGCAACCCGGCGAGGTCGTCGGTGCGGTGAGCCCGGGCGGTATAATCCTTCGAAACGCCAATGACGTACTCGATCCATTTCGCGGAGAACAGTTCGAACTCGGAGCAAAGTACGGCAACGATGATTACGGCGTAACTTTCAGCTTGTTCCAGGTCACACAAGCAAATGCGATCGTCACCGACGTCGTTGATGCCGATGACGGTATGGGCGGCCTCTTTCAGGAGGCTGAGCTTACCGATGATGGGGAGCAGCGCACCCGAGGCATTGAACTCGTCGCCTATGGAGAGCCTGTTGACGGTCTCAGTTTGATTGGCGGATTGACCTTCCTAGATGCCGATCTCAATGAAACGCAAGATGGCATCAACGAAGGCAACACCCCGATAGGGATTCCGGATTTTCGGGCAACGCTGAATGCGAGGTATGACATTCCTATCATCCCCGGCTTTAGCATTGATGGCCGGGTCATCTATTCGGATAGCCAGTTTATTGATTTGACGAACGATAATCAGATTGATGGCTTTACAAGATTGGACCTCGGCGTGAGCTATGCTGCCAATGTTGCGTCCAAAGATGTTGTGATGAGACTGCGTGTTGAAAACGTCACCGATAATGAGTTCTTCGAATCGAGCGGTGGCTTCCCGGGAGCAAACTTCCTCGTTCTGGCTCAACCACGAACCGTTCTGTTCTCGGTTGCTGCAGATTTTTAGGTTGAATCGTTGTCCCTCCGCAGCTTTGGCGAGAAGCAAGCCACGCTTGCGCGTTAACAAGGCGGCGGAGGGACTGGGGTCACGCCTCGCTTCCGTAAGACAACTCGTCTAAATCGAGCCAGAGTCGACTAGCAAATAGGAGTGACCCGCAGATGGAAGACAATGCGCGCTGGCGGGTCTTAGCTGTGATAGGCCTACTGTACGCTGCTCAGTTCATACCTTTTTCATTTGCCAATATGGCGTTGCCGATCATACTGCGTCAGGAGGGATACTCGGCAACGAAAATAGGGTTTCTTCAGCTCGCGGCGCTTCCGTATATCTTCAAGTTCCTTTGGGCTCCGCTGATTGATCGATTTCAAATCGGAACCCAAAGGTACAAATCGTGGATTCTGGTTCTATCGATCATTCACATCGTCTGCATCGTGGCTTTGGCCCTCACCGGCCCTGATGGTAATATAACCCTACTCTTTACCTTATTGGTTCTCGCATCTTTGGCGATTAGTACGCAGGACATCGCCGTTGACGCGTTGGCCATATCCTTGATGCGCCCATCTGAACGCACGATTGGTAGTACATTCCAAAATATTGGGCTCTATGCTGGGGGTCTGATCGGCGGCTTCGGTTTTCTTTATCTATACAATACGATTGGCTGGACATTGGCGCTGCTAATCCAGATCGTGCTATTCGCCTTGCCACTCTTCACCTTGTTCACCGTAGAGGAACCCCCGCGCGCCAAGGACGCACCGAAGGTTGAATTTACCAGCGCCTTCAAATTCTTCACGCAAGACAAGATTATTGGGTGGCTCACAATACTAGCCACAATGCGTCTGCCGCTGGTGCTCACCTTTATCCCCATGCGCCTGCTGATGGTCGATGTAGGAATGAGCATTGAAGAAATCGCGGTCTGGTTTGGTCTGTTCGCTATGTGCGCTGGCGGGGGAACCGCCGCCGTCCTCGGTCCGCTTCTGCGCGACTTACCACGCACACAAGCAATCTACCTCATTGGCTTTTTGAATATTCCACTTCTCTTGATGGTGAGCGTGATCGCCGCCGCATTTCCCTCCGAAATCCGGTTTGCCATTATTATCGTCTGGATAGGGATTGCGATTACGGACGTCGTTATGTTTCGAGGTGCGATGGACAAGGTCCGTCCTGAAATACCGGGCTTCGACTTCTCAGCCCAAATTGCCATTTATTTGCTCTTGCCCGGATTAATCGATCCATTGGCCGGTTACGTGATTGATACCAGAGGGTACTTGCCGGTCTTCATGGCCGCTATACCACTCGCGCTCTTGCCATTAGGGCTTCTATACGCATCCACCAGAAATAACGAGGCGGTATCACGAACAGAGGGAACATCTATTTAGTCTCACTCATGACCAAGACTGGTAGTTATTCCCACTCGATCGTGCCCGGAGGTTTCGATGTGATATCGTAGACGACCCGGTTGACGCCTTTCACCTCATTGATGATCCGGGTAGCGACGCGCCCGAGGAAGTCATGGGGAAAGGGAAAATAGTCCGCTGTCATACCGTCTGTAGACGTTACAGCACGAAGAGCCAGCACAGCTTCGTAGGTGCGCTCATCCCCCATTACTCCGACGGTATTTACCGGCAATAGAACGCTGAACGCCTGCCAGATATCATCGTAGAGGCCAGCCGCCTTGATTTCTTCGATATATATCGCATCCGCTTTACGAAGTGTATCGGCTTTCCCCCTTGTAATCTCTCCCGGAATACGGATAGCAAGACCCGGTCCCGGAAAGGGATGCCGCCCGACAAAAGTTTCGGGCAGGCCAAGCTCTCGTCCGAGAGCGCGGACTTCATCCTTAAACAGATCACGCAGAGGCTCGACCAGTTTCATATTCATGCGCTCGGGCAGACCACCAACATTGTGGTGAGACTTGATCGTCACAGACGGCCCACCAATCGCCGAGACGCTCTCTATAACATCCGGATACAGAGTGCCCTGCGCCAGAAAATCCGCACCGCCAATCTTCTTCGCTTCCTCTTCGAAGACATCAATGAACAAGCCACCGATGATCTTACGTTTCCGCTCCGGATCGGACACACCATCGAGCTGGCCAAGAAACAGGTCAGAAGCATCAACATGGATGAGCGGGATATTATAATGCTCCCGGAACAGGCCAACCACTTGTTCGCTTTCACCAAGGCGCATCAGGCCATGGTCGACATAAACGCAGGTCAGCTGTTCGCCGATCGCCTCATGGATCAAGACCGCGGCGACGGAGGAATCCACACCGCCAGAGAGGCCGCAAATTACCTTGCCCTGCCCGACCTGTTTTCTGATTTTTTCTATCGCTTCAGCGCGATAGGCCGCCATGGTCCAATCGCCCTTCAGCCCGGCAATGCCGTGGGTGAAATTGCGCAGCATCATCGTGCCATTGACGGTATGGACAACTTCAGGATGGAACTGGGTGCCATAGAAATGGCGTTCCGGATCGGCAATGACGGCGTAGGGTGCGCCCTGTGATTTCGCGATGACCTGAAAACCGGAAGCCATTTCGGCAACATGGTCACCGTGACTCATCCAGACCTGCTCGCCATTCTCGCTCCCAAAAAGATCAGCGAGAATTGGATCATCGAGCACACGGTCAATATAGGCGCGGCCGAACTCCCGGCTTGTCCCGCTTTCGACCCGCCCGCCAAGCTGCTCCATCATCACCTGCTGTCCATAACAGATGCCGAGTACGGGCACGCCCAGGGTAAAGACCGCCTCATCCGCCCTCGGACTGTCCTCCCATGTAACGCTGGATGGACTGCCGGAGAGGATAATTGCCTGTGGCTGATACGATGTCAGGAAATCGCCATCGACTTTGTTGAAGGGGTGGATCTCGCAATAAACGCCGCTTTCGCGCAGGCGACGGGCGATCAGTTGGGTCACCTGAGAGCCAAAATCGATAATGAGCGCACGTTCATGAGGTTGATCAGCTGAAGTGTTTTTGGTCATGGGCTCGTCTATCTGAGTCTTGAGGCTGCTGACAAGCCAAGCGAGTCGCGGTCTCTGCGGTTACTGTTTGAAAGCAGATAGGGCTGACCGCAGGGATACTTGCAATTCTGCATCTGTGAGCTGCCCAACATTACTATCAAAAACATCGTAGAATTTTGGTGCCGAGAATGTTGCCTTCAAATCGGCTTTGAAGTGCGGTGCCGAAGTTTCAAACTGACCGAGGACATTTCTAGCACCGCCACCTCCGGGCGATGTGGCAAGGGCGACCATGGGTTTGGCTTGAAAGACCTTGGTTTCGATCCGGGACATCCAGTCAAAAAGGCTCTTGTACCCTGCCGTGTAAGAGCCATTGTGTTCGGCAAAAGCAAAGAGCAATTGATCGGCGGCACCGATCTTTTCAAACAGAGCTTGCGCGGGCTCCGGAATGCCCATCTCATTTTCGGTATCGATGCAATAGATCGGAAGATCGAAATCGCGCACGGAGAAAAGCTCAATTTCGGTATCCATGATCTCCGCGCGGAGCACATTGGCAGCATGTTGCAGCAGTGCCTTATTGATGGAATTCAGGCTGTTGCTGGCGGCGAAGGCGAGTGTCTGCATGATGGTCTCCGATGAAAGAGTTACGCGCGTGTCAATTAGGGCGTCGCTGCATCACCGCAAAGAAGAATCCGTCGGTGCCCGCCCGACGAGGCGTTAGACGCACGCTACCGGTCGGTCCTTCGGCCGAATGCACACTCTCTGTGCCTTTATCGGTGAGCAAGCCCGACGCGATCGCCGCCTCGGCGGCGCTGATCTGGGTGAACTCAGAATGGTCCTGGAGAAAACCGGCGACGCGGTCTTCGTCTTCTTCCATCAGGAAAGAACAGGTCGCGTAGACCAGTCGGCCACCCAGTTTCACGAACGCAGAGGCAGCTTCAAGAATCTCCGTCTGTTCTGCGATCCGCTTATCGAGAGCGGCTGGCTTGAGACGCCATTTGGAATCCGGCCGACGCCGCCAAGTGCCAGTACCCGTGCAAGGCGCATCAACGAAGACACAATCCATGGCATCTTTCAGAGCCTCCAGCTGCTCCGGTTCCCGGGGGTGACAAAGCTGGACATTATGCGCGCCGGACCGCTTCAGCCGCGGAATGAGGGCGCTTAGACGCCGCCCGTCAATATCATAGGCATGAACCTGCCCCTTGCCGCCAAGCATTGCCGCCATGGCGAGGGTCTTTCCGCCACCACCGGCACAATAATCAAGGACCTGTTCGCCCGGTTTCAAATTTGCCACCGAGGCCGCGATCTGGGACCCGGCATCCTGAACCTCCACCCAACCTTTAGAGTAGGCTGGGATGGATTGCAGGCTCGCCTCGCGCTGGGATGGGTCGGGAGCCGGAATATGAAAGGCGTGCCGCAGGAGAGGCGATGGGATTGCCTTAACTGATCTAAGGGCCTTTCCTGCCTTTTCAGCGTCGGCCTTTAGCGTATTGACCCGCAAATCGACATCGGCTCGCACGGCCATGGCCTGAGCCTCAATCACCGCTTCCTCACCAAAGACGCGAGCCATATGGGGCACGAGCCATTCCGGGAAATCTCCGGCAACATGGCTGTGTGCCGTGACATCAGGTGCCATGACCAGTTTCTCCCGCTCATCGAGAGTCAATGGCGAGGGGGCATGTTCGGTATCCATGGCTTCGTCGATCCGGCGAATATCCCAGCCCCAGGCAAAGGATATAGCTCCAAGAACCAGAGCGCGGGGCTCTTCAGATCCCATGGCGTGGGCAATGGAATTTCGCTTTCGAAGCGCATCCAGCACCAGACCAGACACCCAGGCCCGATCCTTTGAACCGGCATAGCGGGAGCGTTTGCCCCAGTCGCGCATGGCCGATTTGACCGGCTGATGTCGGCTGGTCACATCCCCAAGCACATCTATTGCCGCCGCGATCCGGCCACCATCACGCATTTCTACTGCTTTCGCTGTTCCCGGTTGATGGGCCGTGTTAGCGATGATGTCTGTAGATGGGAACCCGAAATGACTGTGCTGCAAATAGATCTGCCGGAAAACATGAGATCCGCTAGCCGCAGTGACTGGCGAGCGGTCGCTGACATTACCGGCGAGGCATTTGCCGATGATCCGGTGAATCGCTGGATATTCGGCACTGAAGCCGCGATCCGGGCCTGCTTTAGGGCAATGGCAAGAGACGTCTACGTTGGCCGGGGCCTCTGCCATATCGCCGGAGATCACGGAGCCACGATGTGGGCGTTGCCAGATCAGGCGACAGGATCAGGGCTTCTGGCAAATCTGCGATTTGCCAACGCAATCATGTTTCGTGGGAGCAAGGGCGCATTAAAGCGCGCCTTTCATCTTGGCAAGCTCATGGAGCAAAACCACCCCAAGGAACGCCACGCTTATCTCTTTTCAGTCAGTACGCGGCGCTCTGCCAGAGGCAAGGGCTATGGAAAAGCACTGCTGGCTCCGGTTCTAGAAGCCTGTAACCGGGAATCATTGCCGGCCTATCTGGAAAACTCCAATCCGGCCAATACCGGCTTCTACCGCTCTCTCGGTTTCGAAACGCTTGGCACTTTTGCCGTCGGCGATGGTGGCCCTCCCATGGAGCCCATGTGGCGTGAGCCTTTGAGGACGTGATTGGACAGCTGGCGAAGATGACGAGTTGTATTCGAACATGTCTGGCTTTGTGCCTGCTGGTGGTGAACCTGTCTTCCGCCGACGCACTTGCTGAAGAAGCGACCATAGCCGTTGCTTCGAACTTCAAGCCGGCCATGGCCGAGATCGAACGAAGCTTCGAGGAGCAGACTGGCCACGAGCTCAGCGTATCATTCGGCTCAACGGGGAAAATCTTCAGTCAGATCCAGTTTGGTGCGCCCTTCGATGTCTTTCTGAGCGCAGACACACAGCACACAGATCGCGCGATAGAAGATGGTTTAGCGATTGAAGAGACGGCCTTCGTCTACGCTATCGGCAGCCTGGTTCTCTGGTCACCTAGCGAAACTGACATCAGCCTGCCGACCCTCTCCTCGCCATCAATCAGAAAGCTCGCCATGGCGAACCCTGCAAGCGCGCCTTACGGCGTCGCGGCCCAGGAGACACTGGCCTATTTCGGAATGGCCGATACCATAACTCTCAAACGTGTTCTGGGAGAGAGTATCGGCCAGGCTTTCGCTTTTGTGCACACCGGCAATGCCGATGCCGGCCTCGTCGCACTCTCGCAAGTCCTGCAATTGCCAGATGATCAAAACGGCTTCTATGACGCCGTCCCGCAAGAGGCTTACAGGCCGATCGAACAATCCGCCGTCCTGTTAAATCGCGGGGACGGAAACCAAGCCGCCGAAGCGTTTCTGGAGTATCTTGATTCCGACAGCGCCCAAGCGATCATTCGTCAGTATGGCTACAGTACGCCATGACACTGCCGGATCTGACCGCATTGTGGCTGACCTTTCGGCTCGCAGCGATCACAACACTCATTCTGCTGATTATCGGAACACCGACAGCTTGGTGGCTATCGCAAACGCAGTCACGAATAAAACCAGCCCTCGAAGCAATGGTCGCCCTCCCTCTGGTTCTGCCGCCGACAGTCCTCGGCTTCTACCTGCTTGTCGCGATGAACCCCGACGCACCTCTCGGCCGCTTATGGATGACAGCCACTGGCGATACGCTTAGCTTTTCGTTTGCAGGACTTGTTATCGGCTCCGTCATCTATTCGCTACCCTTCATGGTACAGCCCCTACAGACATCGTTCGAGGCCACCGGCCGGAAAGCCATGGAGACAGCCGCAAGCCTCGGGGCCAGCCCTCTGGATGCGTTTCTCACTGTCGTCATACCCCTGTCAGTGCGCGGTTTCCTAACCGCGTCAGTATTGAGTTTCGCCCACACCCTCGGGGAATTCGGGGTCGTCCTGATGGTAGGCGGCAATATTCCGGGCCGTACGCGAGTGATCTCGATCGAGATTTACGAACATGTAGAAACGCTGAACTATGCCGACGCCCATGCCCTTTCTCTCATCCTTATCGCCTTCTCGTTCATTGTTCTTTTTTGCGTCTACGCCTTGAACCGGAAGCATACGGTCAATGTCGGATAATTCTCTATCCCTCAATATCGTTCTGAAGCGGAAGGATTTTTCTCTTCAGCTCAAGGAGGACATTCCTGGAACCGGCATTACGGCTATCTTTGGGGAAAGCGGTGCAGGTAAAACAACGCTTCTCCGCCTGATCGCAGGGTTTGAAAAGCCTCACCACGGACATATCAAATTCGGCCAGGATGTATGGTATGACACTGCAAAACGCATTCACCTGCGAGCCTTCAAAAGGCCGGTTGGCTTCATGTTTCAGGGCGCTCAACTCTTCGCCGATAAGACCGTACAACAAAATTTAAGCTATGCGGAAAAGCGCAACACGGCCGATGCAAATAGTTTGTTTAAAGACGATATTATCATGTCCTGCGATATTGGCAGCCTACTGGGGCGCTACCCCACATCACTCTCTGGCGGTGAATACCAGCGCGTTGCCCTCGCCCGCACACTGATGACACAGCCCGATCTCTTGCTGCTTGATGAGCCACTTGCCGCCCTCGACAGACAGCGCAAGATCGAATTGATCAGCATGCTGGAAGACTTGCTCCAGCATTTCCGCATTCCTACACTTTATGTCAGCCACGATATCGACGAAGTAAGCCGCATCGCAGACCGCGTCCTGATGCTCGACAGCGGACGCGCAACCTCATTTGGATCAACGGTATCCACACTCGCCGCCTATGGCTTTGAAGCGGGGCGAAATCCTTATGAAGTCGGCGCGCTTATCACCGGCAAAGTCAGAGGCCAGGATGTCGAATTCGGCCTGATGGAAATCGGCATCGGTTCAAACTCCATCTGGCTTCCGGCTTTGAGAGACGTTGATCCAGGCGAAACGGTCGCGATCAGGATTTCACCAAAGGATGTGTCCATCTCCGTCGATCCGCCAAGCGGCTTGAGCATGCAAAACAGCCTGTCTTGCGTGGTAAAATCGATAGATGATGATCGCGCGTCGGCCTTCTGCACACTGACACTCCTTGTGGAGAGCGAGAAATTTGAGGCCCGCATCACCCGCAAAGCACTCAAAACTCTAAATCTTCAGATTGGCCAGCCAGTCTTCGCACTGATCAAAACCGCCAGTTTTCAAAGATAAGATGGGATCGCCGCCTCAGCTGAAAGTACCGCTAACGCTCTGAGTCGGGGGACCATGCTGGTTGGTCTCCGGATTGGATGGCAAGCGCGCAACCAGATAACCAGCGACAAGATTAAAACCGAAGATCGCTCCCATAAATTGAATGGCCACACGTGGTGTACTGAACGTTTCCTGCATCAGTTCGTTCATGGCCTGTTGATCGGTGGCGACATTCGGGTCTTCAAAAGCTTTCATCACATCGCTCCACCCGGGCAGAGTCATCACGGTGATCATCAGTGTCGCAATGAAAGCGAAGAATATCAGGACAAACCACCAGGCAGAACGCCCGCTATCATGAAGTCTTTTTCCGAAAACGCAGAGATAGGGATAAGGCAGCAGATAAAAGAGAAGGCCAAAAATTGATGGGACGGGCGGCGGTAGAAAGGCAGTCAGTACATTTGAGACGATCAAATAGCCGACAAGGACGATGATGCCGCGCCAGAAATCATTCGGTGCGATCCTGCCATTTGGATTGAAAAGGACCCCGGTTATGCCCATGAATGCGTCTCCGTCAGCTACATCACGGTCGATCTTAGATTGATGCGAAGCGTATCACATCAGCTTCGATTCTCGGCTATTCAAATTCAACCATCACTTCATCGGCAGCCACAGCCGCACCCGGCTCGACATTGATGGCCTTCACCACACCGTCGGCTTCCGCGCGAATGATGTTCTGCATTTTCATGGCCTCAACGACGCAAATGCCTTCTCCCGGTTTGACTTCCTGACCAACGGAAACATCAATTGAAACGACCAGGCCGGGCATGGGCGATATGATAAGCTTGGACGTGTCCGGAGCCTCTTTCTCAGGTAGGCGCTCATAAAGCTCGGCAATTTGCGGACGACACACGACAACCGGTTTTGACGCCCCCCTATGACGGACAAACTCACCGGTCTTCTGCCTGGAGAAGCTAACTGCGAAAGGCTCTCCGTCGACAGTGGCCTCAAACAGATTTCGCCCCGGCTTCCATTCGGTGCCGAGGCCGTGCGTGTTGCCGTTGAACTCAATGGTCGCACCGTTTTCGGTCAACGCCACCATCGCGTGGTGGGATACGCCGTCAAGAACCACAACCCAATCATTCGGCGTCGCGCTGCCATTCGCCGCGCGATCAGCTTTGAGGACGTGGGCGTAGGCCGACGCAACAACGAGATATTTCAGCTGAGTTTCAGTCGGCTCAACGCCCTGAAACCCTTCGGGAAATTCGTCCTTAATATAGGCCGTTGTCAGGTCGCCCGAACGGAAGCGCTTTTCATCCATCACCGCCGCACAGAACGGAATATTGTCCTGAATGCCTTCAATGTGAAACCGGTCGAGCGCTGCGGCCTGGGTGTCGAGTGCGCTGTCGCGATCCGCCCCATGGGTGGCCAGCTTGGCGATCATAGGATCGTAGAACATTGAGATTTCATCGCCCTCGCGGACACCGGAATCCATGCGAACCGTGCCTTCACCGAGGTCGCCCTCTGCTGGCGGATAGAAACGTCTCAGCCTGCCAATAGATGGGAGGAAGTTGCGATAGGGATCTTCAGCGTAGACGCGGGACTCCACAGCCCAACCGTCAATTTTTAAATCCTTTTGTGCGATCGACAGCTTCTCACCCGACGCAACCCGCAACATTTGCTCGACCAGGTCTACCCCGGTGATCATCTCCGTGACCGGATGTTCCACCTGAAGGCGCGTGTTCATCTCAAGGAAGTAGAAACCCTTGTCTTTGCCGGAGACAACAAACTCCACCGTGCCCGCGCTATCATAATCCACAGCCTTGGCGAGCGCCACGGCCTGCTCGCCCATCTTCTTTCGCGTTGCAGGATCAAGAAGCGGACTGGGAGCTTCCTCGATAACCTTTTGATTCCGGCGCTGGATCGAGCATTCCCGTTCGAAAAGGTAGATGCAGTTTCCATGCTTGTCGCCTAGGATCTGAATCTCGATGTGGCGTGGGCTTTCGATGAATTTTTCGATGAAGATCCTGTCATCGCCAAAAGCGTTTTGAGCTTCCGCCTTCACAGCCGGAAACCCCTCTTCGACTTCGGCATCGGAATAGGCCACCCGGATGCCCTTTCCGCCGCCGCCGGCTGACGCTTTGATCATCACCGGATAACAGATCTCGGCGGAGATTTTCACGGCCTCGGCCGTGTCCTTGATCAGGTCCATATGGCCCGGCACTGTGGACACGCCTGCCTCCGCAGCGAGCTGCTTCGACGATATTTTATCGCCCATGGCCTCGATTGCCCCGGGGTTCGGGCCGATAAATGTGATCTTTTCCTTGGCAAGCCTTTTGGCAAAATCCGGGTTCTCGGAGAGGAAGCCGAAGCCCGGGTGCACGGCCTCAGCACCAGTCTGTTTCACCGCGTCCACGATCTTATCCATCACAAGATAGCTCTCAGCGGCGGGCGACGGGCCAATATGCACTGCCTCGTCAGCCATTTCGACCGCCATGGAGCCAGCATCGGCATCGGAATAAACGACCACGGTCTTAACGCCCAGCCGTCTACAGGTCTTGATCACGCGGACGGCAATCTCGCCGCGATTGGCGATTAGGATCTTGCTGAACATGGCCTGCCCCTCTCCACTCTCATTTTTTTGCTGCGCCTGACTTAGTCAGGTCAGTCGTTCTTGTCCATTAGGCACGTCATTCTTCGTCCAGCCGATCGACATTTGCCTCAAAGGCACGCACCCGCGAGGTAACGCTGACGAGGAAGGCTGTTGACCAGCCGATCAGGAGAAATCCGTTCATTGATTCCCATGCCGCCAGCATTCGCCAGTCGGAATTCAGGACAAGATCCCCAAAGCCAACTGTGGTGAATGTCGAGGCTGAGAAGTAAAGCGCCTCTTCGACTTCGGTGAATACGCCGAGAAACAAGTATAGACAAGCATATATCCAGACCTCAAAGGCGTGGAATACGAACAGCATCAGCACAACGAACAAGATCGACAGCCCCTGCGCGGTCACAGACAGTACCGTGTTCTGTGGTTTGTCGCCCGACGTCATGAATGAGCTTAGCCAGGTCAGGCCCAAAAAATGGACCATCGAGGTCAGGATCACCAGGCCGCCGGAAATGAGAAGATTCTCAAGGAGCATGCCTCTACTAAGCGCCTACAGCGCCAGAACTCAAGCGGCAGCGAGACCTTTGGCAAAGCCCGGCGTTTCCTCATTCAGAAACTGCAGCAAGGCCCGCTCAGCTGGGCTAATCGATTTGTCCCAGCCAAGGCGCTGAAGCAGCCAGCCTTCCTCGTCGTTATCAATCCGCTTGGCCTCCTTACGGGCCGCCTCCTGCACCGCCATACGCGCTGCTGAAGCTCTTGTTTCTGAATGGAAAACGCTTTCGAACCAAGTCCCTGTGGAAAAGCTCGCTGTCATATCCGAGAAGAAACCAGCTACACCTCTGCTGCCCTCCTGAAGCCACACCTCACGCGCCAGTACCTCAGCCTCGCTCATGGGATCCGGATGCGCTGCGACGAGCAGGTGATTGCCGATGGCTCGCGCGAACAGATCATTCCAGCTCGCATCGTTCCGGGCGAATGCAAATGTGTCATTCAGCTTGAACAGCAGCTTCGCTTCCTCGCGGGTCACCCAGGTCGCCCCGTCGCTCGCCGGCGCAAACAGGGCCCGGCGCACACGTTCCACCATTGCCTCGGAAATTCGCTTTTCGCCCGCAGCCGCCTTGCACACCCTCTCAAGAGCGAAAACGCCAAGCTTACGCGGGGCACCTTCGGCGTAGCGCAGAACATCCAGAATAAGATCGACATACCAATCGGGCTGTAAGGCATCGCTACCCGAGACATGCGCCATCAGCCATTCGCATTCTTCCTCCGTGATCCAACCAAGAGGCCGCTCCACCGTCAGGAGGTAGTCCTTGATCGCCTCTCGGAACTTCTGGTTCCAAACGGGATCTGATCCACCGATTTGTGCATTTAGATCGAACAGAGAATCAGCTTCCTGACGGGAAATGATCCCGTCACTGAAGACTTCATTGATGAAGTCTTTCGCCTCAATTTCTGTCATTTGATGAATATGATCGACCTGCATCAGCAGGTCGTCCAACCGAGTACTCTTCATTTTGCCGCCCAACTATACTATGCGCAAAGCTATAGCTTGCTTCCGTTGAAGTTTCGTTAGCGTGAAATATAAAAGCGTAATTTTATTTCGGTGATTTGCCAAAATCAGCCTGTTTCAAACTGAGACAATATATTTGGTATCTTCTTTTTAAGGCCGAAAAAGCCACGGCGCGTATGGGGCCAGGTAAACCGGTCATAAGGCCTCGTGATTTCGATCAAGGGCACCGAGAGCGACTTCGCCGCCCGGCGCAGCCTGCGTTGAACCGGCCCGATTGGCAGCCGCGCGGTCACAATCGCATCAAGACCAGCCGCCTCAATCTGCTCTTGCAGGGCAGACGCCCAGTCCGAATTCTGCAGCAAGCTGACGGTTTGTTCAAAGTGATGCGACGCGCGGCTCGCAGCATCAGCAACGGCCGCCGGTGCAAACGCCTGCACGGCCTCGCTGACCGGAAGAACCGACCTCGGAGTGGGGTCCTGTAAGGCAAAAACTGTCTTGGGCGGTACAGGTAATCCCAGCGACTCCAGCGCGCAGTCTTCCTCGGTGATCAAGAGGCCATAGCGGTCACTCGGCAAATCTTCATCGGTTAGCCGCGGTGGCACCGGATCGGGCAAATCAGTCTCGGACAACGGTGGAGCCTCCGGTGCCAATTGTCCCGATGGATTGAAGCGTCCATCTGTATACTTCTCTATATTGGATGCCCGCGCGAGATAGGTCTTTCCTTTAGTATGCAGACCGCCGACCCATCGCCAGGAACATGTGTTTGAAGCCGGATCACCATCGAGCAGGTGCCGATAGAAGAAGTCCGCGCCCAACTCCCAGGGAAGTTTCAGAGTAAAAATCCAGATACTCGCAAACCACATGCGGACGTGGTTATGCAAATAGCCTATTTCCACCAGCTCATCCGCCCACGCATCAAAACAAGCAATACCGGTCCTGCCGGATACCGCCTCGTCGTAGCGCCGGGCAAGGCTTGCATCTGTCTCAAGCTTGGCAACAAGTTCTGCCACGGCCAGCCGGTAACACCGCCAAACTTCCGGGCGGTGTTCAAGCCAGCCCTTAAAGTAGCCGCGCCAGAACACTTCCTGGACGAACTTTTCGGAAGCGGAAAAACTATGGCGGGCCAGAACCTCGCGAAGCACATCCTCTTCCAGAATCAGCCTGTGGCGGATCCAAGGAGAGAGCGCGGAGATATTTGACCGCTTCTGCGGCCCAAAGTCAAAATTGCGCGTCCGCGCGTAGTGGGTCCCGGCCCGCTTTACGAAGGCTTGCAGCCGCGCCTCTGCGCTGGCTTTGTTAGGCAGCCATGTCACTTCTTCATTCGGCTCTGAATCCAGAAATGTGGTCTGTGTCAACTTGAACAAACCTTCTGTCTGCTATTTCGGCGGCAGCGTTCTGAACAATAGGTGACCTCGTCCCAATTGCGTTCCCACTTTTTCCGCCAGGCAAAGGGGCGTTCGCAGACAGGACAGATCTTTGTCGGAAGATCAGCCTTTTTCATCCGTCCTCGCCCTCCAGTGGCAAAGCCATTTGGGCGCTTCCAGATGTCTGTTTGCGCTTACGGCCAGTCATGGGCATGCCGGATTTCCGGCTGCCATGTTTGTTCTGAATGTCTTTCGCCGTACTGCGGTAGGCTGGCACTCTACGGACGGCCCAGACTTTCTGTCTTGCCTCGCGAGCCGCCGCCAGATGATCCACGATCGGCGCTGGATATGTCTTGGCGAGAATGCTGGAGGTAGCCTCCCATTTCCATGGCTCGTGGACAAATTCATGGGGAACAGCGGCAAGCTCCGGCACCCAGCGCCGCACAAATGTGCCATCCGGATCCTGATCATATCCCTGCTTCACCGGATTGTAGATACGCACCGTGTTGATGCCGGTGGTGCCAGACTGCATTTGCACCTGCGGCCAGTGGATACCCGCTTCATAGTCGGTAAACTGGCGGGCGAGATGTTCGCCGGGCGTCCGCCAGTCGAGCCATAAATGATAACTCGAAACTGCCATCAGCATTGCCCGCATACGGAAATTTATCCATCCCGTTGCCTGTAGGGATCTCATACAGGCGTCTACAAACGGTAGACCCGTTTCGCCATTACACCAGGCTTTCAGCCGCTCCCGGTCAGGCTCCTTTGCCCGCAGGCCATTATAGGCATGATGTAGATTTCGCACCTCAAGCGATGGCTCATCCTCCAGCTTCTGCGTGAAGTGATCCCGCCAGTGCAATCGTCCCTGGAAGGAGGACATCGATCCCCGCCAGCCACCCTTGATCCCGTTGGCCTTCAGCTCTCTTTGCCGTGCCCAGGTGGCCTGGGCGACCTCGCGCATGGAGAGCACGCCCCAGGCAAGATGCGGGCTTAAGCGCGAACAGTGCTCGGCCCCCTCCAGTGGGCTCGACATGGCGCGCCGATATGGAGCCCCGCGCACATGAAGAAACGTCTGCAGACAATCGAGCGCCGCATCGCGCCCGCCTCTCTGCCGACCGAAGCAAGGGTCCGGTTTCAGTCCCAAATCCTCCGCGGTGGGTATCTTGCCAGGCTCGACGCCGTCTATGGGCAACAAGGCGCGCGGCGGCATGGTTTCCGGCTCGGCCATGAAGGCGTCCCAGCGCCTCGCCCAGCCGTCACGACTTCCGAGCCGCCGAACGACACCGGCCTGTTTGACTTCGTGCCAGTCAACGCCGTTCAACCTCGCCCATTCGGCCACCTTGATATCGCGTTGGAATGTCCAACTGTTTCCGGTCTCCTCATGGGACCAGATAGTAATCTTCCCGAACTTCTTCTGAAGCTCTTCGAAGGCATCGATTACGCTACCCATGCGGATGATGAGCGGTTGGCCAAGCGCTCCGAGGGTATCGCGCAAGGATGTCAGGCACTCAGCAACAAAATCCCACTGGCGCGCTGACATATCCGGCCCCTGCCACAGCTCAGGCTCTGCAACAAAAAGGGGAATGACGGGGCCAATACAAGTAGCACGGGCCATAGCACGATGATCTTCAATGCGAAGATCACGCTTGAACCAGACAATCTGTAAATTGGCTGACGCACCCATTGACCGACAGATAGCTCGATCGACTCAAGAAGCGACCAGCTAGAACTGGGCAGCATGTGGCATGTGCGGACGAAAGCCCTATCAGAGCAACGGATTGGGCAAAAAAGAGAGTAAAAACTCTCAACGACTCTCAGCGCGCCGAAACTGAGACTCTCAACGGGCAAGTTATCCCCATAATTCGGACTGCTCTATCCCCGCCTTTGCACGAACAGCTGCCAGAGTACCCAGACCAGGGCCACGAGCTGCACCATATTGATTAGAACAGACACTCTAAGGCCCAAGGCAAAATAACGTCCGGCCTCGCTATAACCGGGGAAAAGGACGCGTAGGAACTTGCCTGCATTAACCTCATCGAGTGGGCGAAATACCATCGGCGCTACTACGGATGGAAAAAACAACATGGCACCGAAAAGGCTCGCCGCGGCGAAACTGCGATCTGCACGCTTGTGATAACCAACATGGAGCAGAATCTAGGGCTGTTATAACGGCTCTCGAGCGAAAGCTGCGGGCCTTTTCCAGAACGGGCAAACTCTGTCTGTTTCTCGCAAACAAAGCTCCCCACAAAGAGCATTCATCTCTTATCCCCCCAAATTTTGGTTTCTTTTCCGCCACAAAAAGCTCTCAAATCTTTAACTCGCCGCGAAACCAAACCACCTTATACGTATAGTCTTGGGGAGGAGAAAAAGGGAGACACCGGATCGTTTTGATCTGTTAAGAGCAGTGCACCCCGCATGCAGCTGACGGACAATTCATCCTTCACAGAACATGTTCAATGCAAAGATAACAGCCTGTTTGGCGTGCTGCATCGCTGTGCTGACGGCGTGCTCTGGCGGCGATAGCAGTGGAACGACACTGGACGGCTCGCCACCGCCCGTAGGAGGACCACCGCCTCCACAGGGGTCACCACCACCCCCAACATCGTCTTCAACAGTGCTCGACAGTGTCGAAAATGCCTCGCGGTTTCTTATTCAAGCATCACTCGGCGCGGATATGGAAACAATAGATTCGCTGGTCGGGACCGATGCGGCTGACTGGATCAATAATGAATTTCGGAAGCCGTGTTCGCGGTTCCTGCCCCCTATTCTAACGCTTCGAGAAGACGATGATAATCTGAGAGGCCGTCCTTACTCTGATCTGTACTTCGATACCTTGATGACGGCCGACGATCAGCTCTGTCAGAGAATGACCTTTGCATTGTCCCAGATACTGGTTGTCAGCGATGTCGAGCTCAACAATCGCCCCCTTTCCATGGCGCACTATCAGGACATTCTCTCGCGCAACGCTCTCGGCAATTACAGGGACCTGCTGGAAGAAGTTACCTACTCTCCAGCTATGGCGAGATATCTGACCTATTTTCGGAACCGAAAAGGGAACCCGAACACAGGTCGGATGCCAGATGAAAACTATGCGAGAGAGATTCTACAACTTTTCACCATCGGGGTGATTGAACTCAATTCAGACGGAACCCCGCGCCTGGGCCCCCTAGGCGAAGAGTTAGAGACTTTTGACAATACTGACATTACAGGGCTGGCAAGGGTTTTTACCGGGCTTGCCTATGTCGGTGACCGCTTCTTTGACAACTCGAACCCCGATGGTGAGTTTACGCCTTTGCAGCTGTTTCCGGAACAACACTCTGAACTCGAAAAAGCGTTTCTAGGAACCGTGATTCCGGCAGGTACAAGCGGTGAGGAAAGCATAGACCGCGCATTGGATGAAATCTTCAATCATCCGAACGTTCCGCCCTTTATCGCAAGGCAGTTGATCCAGCGCTTTACGGCCAGTAATCCGACATCTGATTATGTAGAGCGGGTCGCACAGGCCTTTGCAGACGGGCGTTTCAACGCTCCAAATGGCACCGTATTTGGAGATGGTCGGCGCGGCGATTTGCAGGCCACCATCGCGGCAATTCTACTGGACCCTAGAGCGCGAAGAAATACCGACGCAGCACTTGAAAGCGACGGGAAGATTCGCGAACCGATACTGAAGTTCGTGCAATGGGTTCGTGCCTTCAATGTAAGCGGGATTGATTCCGACGCGGAGTTTCGCCTTGGCGATACATCACGGCCAACCGACCGGCTCGGCCAGCATCCTTTCAGATCACCATCGGTATTCAATTTCTACAGGCCGGGATTTCAGGCCCCTGGAACAGAAAGCGGCAATGCCGGCCTCACAACACCGGAATTCCAAATCGTGAATGAAGGCAGCGCACTCGGATATCTGAATTTTATGACCGACTTTGTTCTGGACAGAACAGGCGGCGGGAATGACCCGGAGAGGTTTCTGCCGGACTACTCTACAGAGATCGCCCTGGCAGCCGACCCGGCAGCGCTGGTCTCCCATCTGAACCTTCTCCTCACGGCGAACGAGATGACGCCAGAGGAAATCGCTGCGGTTGAGAACGCCGTTTCTGTGCTGACAATATCAGATGAAGACAGAGACCCAAGGCAGCGTGCGCAAGTTGCCATTCAACTCATCATCTCTGGCCCGGCCTACGCCGTTGTGCGCTGAGGAGAAGACTATGACAAACATGAACAGACGCGATTTCCTGACCGGAACGGCAGCAAGCTTCGCCGGTGGCGCAGGAGCTTTAGGACTTCTCAATCAGAATAAGGCCTGGGCCGCGGATACATCAGGCTACAAAGCATTGGTATGTGTCTTTTTATTCGGTGGCCTCGACCATGCCGACACCGTATTTCCATTCGATGAGCCCTCCTATGACATGCTGGCCGATGTTCGCGAGGGTTTGTTTAGTCGCTACAGTAACGGCCCAGACGACATTTCCCGCGCCCGTAACAATCTGCTAGCGATCAATCCGGCCAATGCGGGTGCATTCGGCAGCCGGCAGTTCGCATTGTCACCTCAAATGCCGGAAATGCATGCACTATTCGAAGCGGGCGAAATGGCGATTGTCGGAAATGTTGGACCACTGATTGAACCCACCGACCGACAATCTTTCGATGACCGTTCCGTTGACTTGCCGCCACGCCTTTTTTCACACAATGATCAGCAATCGACATGGATGGCCCTTGGCGTTGAGGGCTCCCGGCGTGGCTGGGGCGGGCAATTCGCCGATGCGGCACTGGCAAGCGATGGGACGGCCAATGCGCTGTTCACATCTGTTTCCACACGTGGGACCACGGTGTTTCTCGCAGGAGAGAACTCCAACGCCTTCGCGGCCTCCGGCAGCGGCGGCAACTTCGAGCTTGATCTAACACAGCGGCGATCTCTCCTCGGCGGCAATAGTCGCTTCGATGCGCAAAGGGATGCTGTCGAAGCCTATTACGCAACACGCGATTTCGGCAGTGCCGGGACCATGCGGAGAGATTTTACGCGGCAGCTAACCGGCGGGATTGAGAATATTCGCCGGTTCAACGAGGCAGGCGACAACACTATTCCGTTTTCGACAAGCTTTCCGGAAAGCTCAATTGGCCGTCAATTGCAAACGGTTGCAGAGACCATCGAAGCACGGGACTCTCTTGATGTCAGTCGACAGATCTTCTTCACGGCCATTGGTGGATTTGATACCCACAGTGACCAGGCCAATCGGTTGCCGCAACTGCAGCAGCAGGTCTCCAGCGCAATCAGTGCCTTCAGAAATGCCATGGTCGAACGGGGCATCTGGAACGATGTCACTCTTTTCACCGCATCCGATTTCGGCCGTACAACGATTGATAATGGCGATGGCACAGACCATGGCTGGGGCGCGCACCATTTTGTGCTGGGCGGATCCGTGGGCGGAGGCCGCATCATAGGCGATATTCCGTCTCCCGATGTTTCGAGTGCGAATTATACACCCACAAGCGGCCGACTGATCCCGTCCCTCTCAGTGGAGCAATATGCTGCGACGCTGGGCAGTTGGTTCGGCTTGAATGATGACGAAATCCTGAGAGCGCTGCCAAACCTGGCCCGCTTCCAGAACACCAATCTGGGATTTGTTTAAGCCGTTATCTCATATCAAGCGAGGGATAGGGAAGGAGTTCCATCCGTACGCTGCCAGGCAGGTATGGTGCCGTTGGTAATATACTACGAGAATTCGAGACCCTCGAATGTTCCACTGTCTCGCCACTTGGCGATATGGCTGAAGAATGCCCCCGCGCCGCCGGGGTGGCCGAGCAGGGTTCGATTCTTTTCCGTCAAACCCTGGCCCTCATTATTATAATAACCCGGCGTACACTCGGTGGTCCCGATGAGCATGCCTTCGCCGCTGAGAACAAGGTCCAGCCATTTGGAAACAGCCGCTTCTGTCGGTTCGACCGCATTGGCTTCAACCTTTTCAGCATGGGCGACGACGGATGCGATTGTATTTGCGTGATCAACGATATTGTGGGGCACATTGGATATCAGGTTTGCCGCCTGGCTTGGCTGCACCATGAATGCGTTTGGAAATCCATGGATATGGACCCCGTGCAGAGTGCGCATGCCGTCAGACCAGTAATCGGATAATCTGATACCGACCCGCCCGGTCAGATCGAACCCCGCACGATCGGTATAATCGGATCCGACTTCGAACCCTGACGCATAGATAATGCAATCAACCTCATAACGCTCGCCATTGGCCACCAGGCCGGTTTGCGTGATGCGCTCGACGCCCTGTCCATCGGTATGGACCAGGTGGGTCGACGGTTCGTTGAACGCCTGCAGATAGGCATCGTGGAAGCATGGCCGTTTGCAAAGCTGGCGGTACCATGCCTTCAGGTTCTGGGCGGTTTCCTCATCGTCGACAATCCCGTCAATACGATCCCTTATCTCCTCCATCTTTTCAAAATCGGCGTCTTCAAACGCCTCAAGGATGGTTTCCGGCTTCATGTCTGTGGGTGCGAGAGCCATCACTTTCTCGCGGATGCGCCTGGAGATCTCCGTCCAGCCATCCATGACGAAGTCTTCAGCAGGTATGCCCTGAGACTGGTTCTCCACGAAGTTGTCGAACCAGCGTTGCTGCCAGCCCGGCGTTGCGATGGTCTGGAACCATTCCGGATCGATAGGCGCATTGTTCCGTGCGTCCACGGATGAGGGTGTGCGCTGGAAAACAAGCAGTTCTTTCGCGGACCTGGCCAGGTGCGGCACACATTGGATGGCCGTGGCTCCGGTGCCGATGATCGCTACGCGCTTGTCAGCGAGTTTCTCCATGGGCGCGCCCTCAGGCGTTCCACCGGTATAGTCATAGTCCCAACGGCTTGTGTGGAAGTACTTTCCCTGAAAGTCTTCTACGCCTTCAAGACCGGGCAGCTTGGCAACGTGCAGAGGCCCGGTGCCGAGGCCGATATATTTCGCTGTGAAATCGTCGCCTCGTGAGGTCTGGATCCGCCAGCGGTGCGCACCCTCCTCCCACGCGATCGAGGTCACTTCAGTGTGAAAAAGTGCGTTCTCATATAGTCCGTACTGGTCGGCAATACGCTGGCAATGGGTACGTATCTCCGGGCCGTGGACATATTTCTCGGTCGGCATATGCCCGGTCTCTTCAAGGAGCGGCAGATAGATCATAGCGGCCGTATCGCATTGTGCGCCGGGATAGCGGTTCCAATACCAGGTTCCACCAACATCACCGCCCTTTTCTATAATGCGGTAATCAGTGATGCCGGCCTCTTTCAGACGCGCACCGACGACTAGCCCTGAAAACCCGCCCCCGACAAAGGCGAAGGTCACATGATCGGTAACCGGGTCACGGGACTCCAGTGGTGTATGGGGATCATAGGCGAGATTTTCGAACTTCTCCTCTAATCTCTGATACTGATCGTTACCGTCGGCGCGTATCCGCTTGTCGCGCTCTTCGGCATATTTCTGTTCGATTGCCTGCTTTTCGAGTTGGGTCAGCGCCACGGATCATCCTCCTATACCTGACCGTATTGAAGGAAATGACGCGCACTTTGCCAATATGTATTCGAAAAGAATCTTGTGTTAGCGACAAAGAACTAGGCCGCTTTCGCCTTGACCACCTGATGTTCCGGCTCGATCAAGCCAGCTTTCCAATATGAGGAAATATAGCATCTCGACTTGTCGACGGGGTGTTCCTTGCGGAAATGCCGACGCAGAGTGGCAACCGTCGAATACTCGCCAGCAACAAACACGCTTGTGCTGGCGTCGGGCTCTGGCGCTAAAATCATGGCATCTACGACCTCTGTTCCCGGCGCATAGGGGTTGGGTTTTATAATCCATTTCAATTCGATGTTGGGCGGGCAGTCGACGGGCTGGCGGTCGTCCTCGCTGAGGATTTCCACGAACGCCGTGCCCACCACATCTTCGGACAGGGTTTCGAGACCTGCCGCAAGGGCGGGAAAGCCTGTCATGTCGGCAGCAGCAAGGATGCGCTGAATACCGGCGGTTATGAGTTTCGGCTTACCGGGTTTGGAAATGACAATCTCTTCGCCCGGTGCCGTGCGCTGCGCCCACGGGCCAACGCGCCCAAGATCCCCATGGACGACAATATCAACATCGATTTCGCCGGATGCCTGACGTGCATGGCGGATCGTATAGGTCCGCATGGCGGGCTTAAAACTGCCCTTGGAAATGAACTCGCCGAACTCCCCTGCAGACTGATCTTTGTCCGGAACAATCATTTTGAAATGAGCGCCGCCGCTTGGATCCGGATAGTCCTTTATAAGGTTCCCTACCAGCGTTACCCGCATCATATTTGGCGTGAGCCGCTGGATATCCTTCACAGTTACCGGACCGAAAGGAACACTTCCAAGGGCGGAAAAGATCTTTCTCAGCATTGACGATCTCCAAGTTTTGGCATTGCAGGCAAGTTTGATATCTGCCTGCGCCACACCTTGAGAAACATTCTCAAATACTGTCGATCGATGCAATAGCAGATGCGCCACCCTTGGTTCTACGGCGTTCTCTCAGGCCGGCCACTTTCGATGCAGATCATCAAGAATAACCGGATGGCGGTGCCCTGAACCTATCTTCTTACCCTCATGCCAGTGGGCATGGTCACCGGGCAGGTCATCATGGGTATGGAACTCTCCGTCCACGCTCTCAGCTGGCCAAAGTCGCCAGCCCGCAAGACAAGCCAACGCCGCCACAGCTGCAAGTCCTAGCGATGCGGCATTCAAACCAGCGATCAATCCGAGCCAACCGGCCAAGCCGTAAGACACAAACCACGCAAGGTGAGAGAGTGCAAAATGGGTGGAGTAAACAGAGGGTCTGCCATCGATATGGGCAGACTGCCGCAGCAGCTGTCCTGACGGCGTTTGAGCTGCGGAATAGAAGAACCCGACCACGAACCATAGCGGGAACACCCACCCCAATTTTGAAACGGTCGAACATAGCAAGAGCAACGGGGGAAGTGCCGATGTCGCCCACAGCATCAAAGTTCTATAGGAAATATGATCAAGAAACCGAGGCAGCGCGAATGCGGCCAGCATGGACCCCGCCCCGAAGGCCGTGAACGCCAAAATGACATGGGTCTCGTTTCCGCCGAGATGGGATTGAACGAAAATGACCGTATTAACAATAACCATGGCACCAGCCGCAGAGATTGCGACTGACAGGCAAAAGAGCGATCGAAGTCTTGGCGTGGCGGAATAAATAAGGAAGCCTTGCGTCAAATGCGAAAGGAAAGGTGCCTCGACCCTCTTTGGAACTTTCGGGATGACCGTGAAAAAAATCAAAATGGCGGAAGCTATAAAGCCTGCACTTGTTACGAAGAACAGCGATCCTGAAGACAAAACGAGCAGCAGGGCCCCTGCAATCATCGGGCTGATCAGGCTTTCGACATCATAAGCAATGCGCGAAAGCGACAGTGCTTTCGTATAGTCTTTTTCATCTGGCAAAATATCAGGAATTGCCGATTGAAACAGCGGCGTAAAAGCGCCTGATGCAAACTGAAGAATGAAGATCAGAATATATATCTGGAAGATATCCGTGACGAAGGGCAATGCGCAGGCGACACCCGCCCTCGCAAGATCCAGGAAGATCAGAATGTGATGCCTCGAAAGGAGGGATGTGAATGCTGCCGCGAGTGGCGCAGCTAGCACATAGGCCGCCATCTTGATCATCAGTGCCGTTGCCAGCACTGCGCCGCCGCGCTCACCAGAAAGTTCATAGGCGACCAGACTGAGCGCGACCGTGGCGACCCCAGTTCCGAGAAGCGCAATAAGCTGCGCCCCGAAAAGTTTGCAATAGTCTGAATTGGCGAGCACGTTTATCATGAAATGTGAGCACGCTCGTCCTCAAGCGGCGTTTTCAGCCGCCAAGCGCCATCCCGCAGCGCGCTTACGCTCGTTCCAGAAATCGGCATAGCGCCCGCCTTGGACGATGAGTTGGTCGTGACTTCCACGCTCAGCAATGGTGCCATTTTCAAGAACCAATATCTGATCTGCAGCGCGAACCGTTTGAAGCCTGTGCGCAACAATCACGATTGTCTTGTTTCTCGTTAGAGCAACCAGGGCTCGCTGCACAGCCGATTCATTTATCGGATCTAAGGCAGCCGTCGCTTCATCCAGCAGAATAATCGGCGCGTCCTTGAGGATTGCTCTGGCAATGGAAATGCGCTGACGCTCACCTCCCGACAGGATCGAGCCACCCTCGCCTACCCGTGCATTCAGACCCTCCGGCAATCGATTGGTAATTTCATCGACACAGGCAAGTTGGGCGGCCCGTTCGACCTCTGCGTCGCTGGCCTCGGGCCGCCCGATTCGGATATTCTCGAGGATCGTTCCATCGAAAAGATAGATGTCTTGAAAGACAATCGAGATTTGGCGCATCAAATCTTCTGTCGACATATCGCGGACATCCACCCCGCCAATGGCCACGGCACCTGCGCCGATATCCCAGAAACGGGCGATAAGCCGGAGCAGCGTTGTCTTACCGGAGCCGGAAGGTCCTACGATTGCCGTCATAGTCCGCTCCGGCACCTGGAACGATAAATCTTTCAAAAGCGGTATCTCATCATATGAGAAATCAACGCTCTTCAACTCAATGGACGCGTTTGCTGGCGGCGTGGATTGGGCAGGCTCCGGCAGAGGCTCCACCGCAAAAAGATCATCCATGCGTTTCAAACTGTTCTGGCTGATGCGCATGGCACTTTCCAGATCAGCTGCGCCGATCAGCGGTTCGATATATCTAGCCGTCAGCACCAGTATCGCAACGAGTTCCGCCGCATCAATTTTGCCACCCAGCGCAAGATTGGCTCCGAAAAGAAGAATAATAGTAAAACCGATTTGGAGCACGAAGACAAAACTCAGAAGCCCCCGAAAAGCAGATACGATGACACTTCTTTCAGCCTCTAATTGTTGGTCGAGGGAATCTCCAAGCTTACCAAGATCGTTCTCACTTCGGCCGAATGCTCTCAATACAGGTTGGGCCTGGGCAAATTCAACGATGCGGCCCGTTGCTTCCGCATTGGCCGCGTGGAGGCCATGTTCCTTCTTCTGGAAGAGATTTCCGGTCAGCCGCATGGTGAACGCAGCGACCGGAGCTGTAATCAACGCCGCCAGTGCAAGACGCCAATCGAAGATGAACATGAGAAGCACGACAGTGGCGGGGGTCGTGATCGCCGTCAGCAATGGTCGCAGCAAATGCGCTGGGACGCCAATCACATCGATTACACCCTGGCCAGTCATACGGCTGAGTTGACCCACGCGATCAGGCCCGAACCATCCCAGCGGCAAAGAGGCGATATGGGTGCCCAGCCGCTTGAAAAGCGCGCGGGCAAGACCCACCGCAGCGACATAGCCATCAAGCTGGGTCCGGAACCTCAGCGCGATATATACAACTGAAACCGCCACAAATACGATGAGCCATGTCGTGGCCGTCGCTGTATCGCCGCTCAGTAAGGCTCTCAAAATCGGCACGAGCAAAACAAAGCCAATGCCGGTTAGGACGGCCTCAAGGATCAGACCATTCATATTGGCCCGGAGTGGCTTACGCGCATCGGGGCCTGCGACACGGATAAGCGAGCCAATCATTCCGCAGCCTCCGAAGGTCGTTCCTCGCCGCTTTGGCTTGCATGCCACAATTGAGCATAGAGGCCGCCTCTGGCGAGCAGTTCATTATGCTTGCCCCGCTCAACAATGCGCCCATTGTCCATGACGCAGATCTGATCCACGCCCATGATTGTCTGAAGCCGGTGGGCAATTACCAGGAGCGTTCTGCCGGCAATTAGGCTTGCCAGGGCATCCTGTATCGCCGCCTCGGACTCCGGATCGGCAAAGGCTGTTGCTTCGTCAAGAACAAGTATCGGCGCATCGGCGAGGATCGCCCGCGCAATCGATACGCGCTGCGCCTCGCCGCCGGACAGCTTGGCATCTTCCCCGGCAATCGAGTGATAGCCGTTTGGCAGTTCGAGAATGCGATCATGTATTTGCGCTGCCTTCGCTGCCGCCTTAATCTCGCTTTGAGACGCACCGGGCGAACCAAGGGTAATGTTCTCGGCAATTGTGGCGCGCAGAAGCTGAACATGCTGAAAAACAAATCCTACACGGGAATACAGCACATAGGGGTTCATATCCGAGATTGGCACACCACCAATATTGATGGAGCCCCCCTGAACATCCCAGAAGCGTGGGAGCAGCCGCGCCAGTGTCGACTTACCGGACCCTGACGGACCGACCAGCGCCGTCACCGTTCCCGGCTCAAGGGTCAGGTCAATGTCGTGCAGAATGTCTGTCTCGTCATCGTAGGAAAACCGGACGTTTTCATATGTGACCCGGTTATCGGCGGGTGTTCTGGTATTCTCCGGGACCGAAAGCGTCGGCGTATCCAGCAACGCGGCAATGCGTTCAGCGGCAGGCTTTCCAAGCATCAGGTCGTTAGCCGCCCAGGACAATGTAAGGAACGGCGCTGTCAAAGCGGGTGCGAGGAGGACGGCGGGGAGGATGTCGACCGGTACGATGAGGCCAGCCGAGATTAGTGCGAGGCTGGCGGTTAGCACGGTCAGCAATGAAAACAGCGGCGATAAAACCACTTCCGTGGACGCCGAAACATAAAGAAGACTTCTGACCCAATTCCAGAAATAATCCACGAAATGTTGTGTCCGCTCAGCAAAGCGCTGATAGGCCGCAAGCGCCTGTCCAAATGTCTTCACAACAGCAATGCCCTGGACGAATTCAACCGACGCCGAATTCACATCTGCAAGGGCCTTGTTATAGGCCTCCATCTTCTCGTCATAACCTCGAAACTGCAGGCTGTATAATAGGATACCGAGCGCGACGGGAATGAGCGCGACCAGAGCCAAGCGCCAATCCGACCAGATCAGATAGGTAAGCGCCACAATTGGTGTCACGACTGCGCCAACGAGATTTAAATAGGCGTGGCCAACGATGTGATGCAGTGCAGAGACATCATTCTGCAATGCTTTGCTGACCGCTCCGGCATTTCGGTCGTCAAACCAACCGAGCGGCACACGGGAAAGTCTCTGCACCATATGGCGTTTCAGATCTCTCCGGAAATATATATCGGCCAGATGGGTGATCGCACCCGCTGCCATTAGGCAGATCAGACGGATTGCAAGCGCCGCGACCGCAATCCAAACAATCCACAACGCCGTCGCTGGATCGGCACCGCCCTCCTGGAGCAAGGCGCGCCCCAGTTCAGCAACAGCAATAAACGGAACGACCCCGGCTGCCGAGCTAATAGCTTGAAAGGCACAGGCAATATGGATCTTACCTTTGACCGGAGCAATCACCCGATCAACTGGTGATCCGCTTTTATTTTCCGTTTTGTCGCTCATCGCATGCATGACGATATTAATCTAGCATGGAAACAGCAGCACCATCTAGAATAAATAGAAATTCTATTTTAAATCAGCATTCTATATCGTTTCAAACCTCACCTTTACAATTGTCTCCAAGTTTAAAGCAAAGGCATGGGGTAGCACTATTAAACCGACCATTCGGCGACATGTCGTATCGATCTTTAAGGCGCTATTCGAAGAAACTGGGCGGACGGTAGCCCATCGGGCAATGGCGGGGAGGAACAGAAGTACAAACA
This sequence comes from Pseudomonadota bacterium, assembly GCA_039196965.1. Lineage (GTDB taxonomy): Bacteria > Pseudomonadota > Alphaproteobacteria > Caulobacterales > Hyphomonadaceae > CALLCD01. Next base: position 51,780 of record JBCCUK010000016.1, read on the forward strand.
GTGCGCGCCAGACCATCTCCTCCACCCTGTCCATCAAAGCGCAACCAGCACTCACGAATTGGTGAATGAAAACCTCGCCGAAAATTTGAACTAATCGATCAACCTCTCCGACCAACGCACGAATTCAGCATGATCCTCGCAGAAAGCGTCATGAAAGACGAAGCCGAGGGATAAGCCGGGTTCCCAGTCTGCGGCGCGATAAGGCGACCATCGCGCTCAATGCTGGTGTCTTTCAACCGGAGCTGATCGACGCGATGAGCGTCCTCAGCTCATGAACACACCATGCTCGGAGGCAAGCCGGGTGGTGCAAAAAGGTGTTTTGATGAAACGGAACTCTACAACCAAGTCGCGCAGCAAGATTGCGCTGGCCATTTTGGCCGCTATCGGCGTTGCGAGTAAAGCAAGCGCAGAGGACGGAACTGAACTGGTCGATGCATCGGCCATCGAAGGTGTCGTTGAGGTCAGGCAGTTAAGCGATGGATCGATCGAGCTTGTGCTTGAGGACGGCAGCACTGTATCGGTCGATGCAGGCGAGGTCGCCATAGATAATGGCCGGGTCATGATCACGGCAGATGCCGTCGCGGCGCTCGCCGATGCGGGATCATTTGCCTTCCTGGATGGTAATGGCGCTTTGATAGCAGCCGGTGTAGCTGCGACAGCGCTTGCTGTCGGTCTCGGGGTGGGCCTCTCTGATGGCGACGACGATGATGACATCGCACCGCCCCTAGAACCCATCGTTGGAACAGAGGGCGATGATACGCTGACGGGCTCACCCGAAGCCGACACAATTGACGGCCTCGGCGGTAATGACACGATAAGTGGCCTTGGCGGTGACGACACACTTATCGGAGGCACAGGAAACGATACGCTAGATGGCGGCGCGGGAACTGACTCGCTAACCGGAAATGATGGAGACGATACTTTTATCAGCGATGGACAGGATGATATTTTTGGCGGTGAAGGCACCGATACGGTAGACTTCTCTAATCTCACAGAAGGCGTTTTCGTCGATCTTGATACGAACACACCTAACCCTGGACCCGCGTCCCAGGATGGCGCTGTTCTTGACGCTCCGGCACCTGCTGGCGGCCAACAGATTCAGGAGCTCGACGACATCGAGAACGTCATCGGTTCTCAGGGCAATGATGTCATTTTCGGCAACAACGAAGTGAATATCCTCGACGGCGGTGCTGGCGACGATGTCTTCCACTCCTTTGCCGGCGCGGACACGATCAATGGCGGCGAGGGCTCCGATACCGCTCTCTTCTCAGCCGGCGGCGCTGTCACGATTGACCTCGACGATGACGGCAATGCCGTTGTTAACGATGGTGCAGGCGACACGCTGACATCAATTGAAAACCTCACAGGCTCAAATGCGGGTGATGATAGCCTCTCCGGAAACTCAGGCACCAATATCCTGAACGGTAATGGCGGATCTGACTCTCTCTTTGGCGAGGGCGGCGACGACACGTTGGTAACCGACGGCATCGATACGATTCTCGATGGGGGCGAAGGTATAGACACTATCGATCTGTCGAACATCTCCGAGGGCGTCACAATCGATCTTGATACCAACACGCCGCAACCCGGACCTGCAAGCCAGGACGGGCTGCTGACAGTCGGCGAAAACACTACTGACATTATCGATGTGGAAAACGTTATCGGTACGGACGGTGATGACATCATCCTCGGTAACAATGAAATAAACATCCTCGACGGTGGCGCAGGCAATGACGCCATTCACTCTTTTGCTGGCGCGGATACAATCATCGGAGGAGAAGGTATTGATACAGCGCTGTTCACAGCCGGGCCCGGCGTTGTATTGGACCTCGACGACAATGGTGACGGCGTTGCTAGCGTCAACGCACCGGACGGTGCAACGCTCGATTCCGTGTTCGGCTTCGAGAACATAAACGGTTCCAACAATGCAGGTTCGCCAAATGGTGGTGCCGATGTGTTGTCAGGTAACTCTGGTACGAACGTGCTAAATGGCCAGGTCGGTGATGATACGCTCGATGGCGAGGGTGGCGACGACACACTGATCGGTGGTCTCGGAAACGATACGCTGATTGGTGGTGAAGGTATCGATACGGCCGACTTCTCCGATATCGATGTGCCAATTACTCTTGATATAGATGCCGATGGAAACGGCACCGTTACACGCGAGACCGGCTTTGGCGTATCTTTTGAGAACGTCTCGGTCGATCCGGACAATCTTCTGGAAAATGCTACGCTGAATCCAGAACTTTCCGGTGACCTTATTACGGAGGCGGTGGCCGGCAATCTCTATTTCAATGTCCATACTGATGACTTCAATGCCGGTGAAATCCGCGGGCAACTGACCGTCGCAAGTGATGAGACAGATGCCGACGGCGTGCGAACGATTGTGCTTGAAGGAGCGCTTGATGCGTTTCAAGAGCCCGGGCCTACCTCTGACTCCACAGCCACCGGCTCCGGTACAGTTACGTTCGTTGTCGCTGCCGACGGATCGATCACTTACTCCGCGGAACTGGACATTACCGGTCTTGCGACCTCCGATCTGCTCCCCGTTTCCGGCTTCTCCTCCATACATCTGCACAACGCCCCGGCCGGCGTGAATGGCCCCGTTGTGCTGGACATCATCCAGGATGCGGGCGGTGACATAGCCGGCGCGGTCGCACCGGGCTCAACGGCAGACACAGGTGATGGCAATGTGTTCGATGAAGTCACCGAAACCGACACGCTGGAGAGCATTGAAATCATCGTCGGATCAGACGATGTGGATACGGTGGATCTGTCGTCCGAGACAGAAGCAGTGTTCGTCGACCTCGACGTGAACTCCCCTCCAGGCTCTGACGCGAGCCAGGTAGGCGCTTTGCTTGATGCGGCTCCGAATGCTGGTGGTCAGGCCGTCATTGGTCTGACAGATTTCGAAAACGTCAATGGCGGATCTGGCGATGATGTGATCTTCGGCAACAACGAGATCAACATCCTTCAGGGCAATGCTGGCGACGACGTGTTCCACAGCTTTGCCGGTGCCGACACTATTGATGGCGGAACGGGCTCAGACACGGCCCTCTTCTCTGCAGGCGGTGCGGTGACTGTCGATCTCGACGAAGATGGAAACGCCTCGGTCAATGATGGCGCGGGCGATACGTTGATCTCCATTGAGAACCTCGTCGGGTCGAATGCTGGCGATGACAGTCTCTCCGGAAACTCCGGCGCGAATCTCATCAACGGTAACGGCGGATCAGACTCCCTCTTCGGTGAAAGCGGTGATGACATCCTCGTCTCCGACGGTGTCGACACGCTCGTCGATGGCGGCGAAGGTATCGACACAATCGATTTCTCCGGCATCACGGACTCCGGAATCAATATCGATCTTGACACCAACACGCCGCAGCCTGGACCAGCCACCCAGACTGGTGCAGCGGAATTGTTCGATGGGACCAATGCCTTCGACAACAATCCGTTCGATGTGGTGGATGTTGAGAACGTGATCGGCACTGACCAGAATGACCGAATCTTCGGCAATAATGAAGTGAACGTTCTTGATGGCGGCGCAGGTGACGATGTCTTCCACTCTTTCGCTGGCGCGGACTTCGTGAATGGCGGCGAAGGGACCGATACGGTGCTGTTCTCGGCTGGCGGCGCAGTAACCATTGATCTTGATGACAATGGCAACGGGATCGCATCTGTCGGTGACACGCTGACCTCCATCGAGAACATCACGGGCTCAGCGGCAGGCGATGACACAATCAGCGGCAATGCCGGTGTTAATGTCCTTAACGGCAATGGCGGTAACGATACGTTGACTGGAGAAGGCGGGGCCGATGTATTCATCGAGACCGATGGCTCAGGTGCTGATACCATCACAGACTTTGTTGTTGATGAGGACGTCATCGATGTGGCAGGTCACGGCCTGACAGCTGCCGAGGCCCTCGCCCTCGCAGTGGATAATGCCGATGGCAACGCGTTCATCGACTTTGGTGATGGCGACACGCTTACTCTTACCGGCGTCGCAGCTGCGGATCTTACAGAGGCAAGCTTCTCTGGAACTGATGCTACGGCGAGTGCGGCAACAGAACCCGTCGATCTGAGTGATTTTCCGGAAGACGTGATCACGGAACAGCTGATCACAGGACCGGAAGACACTGAGACGGTCGTCTCCGCCATCCCGTCTTCACCGTTTGAAATTGACCAGGCAGCCGAGAGTTTCGAACTCGGTCTTGAGTCGCCACCGGCCTCGTTATCGGGGTCAGACCTGGGTGACAGTCTCTAGGCCAACCTGATCAATTGTTCCCCGGGATGGGCTCGAAAAACATCCCGGGGGACACTTTCCTTCAATACCAAATTCAGGAGTTTTGTTATGTCCAAGGTGGCGACCCACGACGTTCACTCCACAAGCCAGACGAGCACCATTAGCTGGATCTCCGGCTTCATCACCCGAGCACCGACTTATACGCTCGGGATTCTGACCTTCAGCCTTGCCGTCAATCTGCTGCTGCTTGTGTCACCACTTTACATGCTGCAGATATATGACCGTGTGCTGACTTCTGGCTCAGTCGACACTCTTATATGGCTCAGCCTCATAGCCGTATTTCTGCTCGGAATATATTCAGCAGCCGAAGCAGGCAGACGGCGATTGCTTTCCCTCGCCGGCAATCATATCGAACATAAATTCGCATACAGAATGTTCCGGCGCTTTGAACGAGGCGATGACGCCTCCATCAAACTACTGACCGATATCACAAGCCTGATGCGTCTGCAGACCATCTTGCAGGCTGGCACCTTACTCGCTTTCTTCGACCTTATATTTACGCCTCTCTTCATAGGGCTCCTTTACCTATTGAATCCGGTCCTTGGCCATGTCGGGGTTGGGGGAGCGCTGATCGTCTTTTGCGTGGCTGTGGCCTCGGAAAAGTCAACCAGAGGAATCACCCGGAATGCTGCCGCAGGTGCGAACCATGCACAGACCTTTGCCCAGGGTGTTTCACGGCAGCGGTCGGCGATGGTCGCCATGGGGCTGACGCCCAGGCTTTATTCCCAGTGGAACGCCCTACGCGAGACAGCCAATGATGACGCTTTGCAAGCTGCAAAGGGCGAAGGGTCGTTCTCGTCCCTCGCGAGATCCCTCCGCCAAATCCTTCAAATCCTGATCCTTGGAGCAGGCGCAGCGCTTGCACTATCACAACAGATCTCGCCGGGCGGGATTGTGGCAGCGTCGGTTATTCTTTCACGTGCCCTTGCACCAATCGATCAAATCGTAGGCGGCTGGCGATCCATTGTGATGGCTCGCTCCGCATGGGGCGAGCTTATCACTCGCCTCGATTCAAGTCTTGACGCGTCGACATATACGCCCCTGCCCCGTCCACCGGCGGAGCTGACTTTCGACCGTCTCGCAATTCGGACACCAGGAACCAACATCGCCCTGGTCAGACCTTTTACCTACCAGGCAAAAGCCGGAACACTTATCGCACTTACCGGAGCAAATGGCACAGGTAAGACGACCCTGCTTCAAACAGCAGCAGGTGCCTGGCCAGCTGCGGAAGGGCATGTTCTGCTTGGTGGTCGAAACATCCATGACTGGCCTAGCGAAGATCGTGGCAAGTATGTTGGATATGTTCCGCAAAACGTCGAACTTGTGCCCGGCACCGTTGCCGAAAACATCGCCCGGTTTTTGCCGGACCAACTCGATGAAGTCTTCGCTGTAGCAAAGGAGACCGGTGCCCATGAGATGATTGTTCGCCTGCCAAATGGTTACGACACACTCATCGGTCCCGGCGGCATCCATCTCTCGGCAGGCCAATGCCAATTGATTGGCCTCGCACGGGCTTTCTTTGGAGATCCCGTTCTCCTGCTTCTTGATGAGCCCACAGCAAACCTTGATCACACCACAAGAAACCTCGTCATCGACGCCATTGTAATGCGTGCCAGAAAGGGAGCGATTGTGATGGCGTCAACCCACGACGTCTCGTTGATTGAAAAAATGAGCCTTGTCCTGATGATTCGAAACGCATCCGTGCTGAGTGCACCTGTATCCGACTATAAATCGGGTTCTGAGATTGAGCGGCGACGTCCCCAACTGGCGGAGGTCGCTAAATGACCCGGAAAAAAAGAGATCATTATACCCGCCTTATGGGAACTATATGCTTTGTTGGCTTAGGAGGCTTTATTGCCTGGGCTGGATTCGTCCCTCTCGAAGAAGGCGTGGCGGCCAGCGGAACCGTCGTCGTAGAGACGAACCGGCAAGTCGTTCAGCACCTGGAAGGCGGCATCATCGAAACCATCTCCGTAAAGGACGGCGAGCGTGTCGAGGCCGGAGACACTTTGATCGTTTTGCAGGAAACTGCATCGCTTGCCAGCCGTGATCAGGTCGGCCAGAAAATCGGTGCATTGCGGGCGAGCGTGCAACGTCTCAGCGCCTTGCAAACAGAATCTCAGCAGCCCGATTTCTCAACCATAGACGAGTTGGATATTTCCAGCGATGAGCGCAACGAAATCGTCGCGCGGGAACTCGATCTGTTCGAGCAACAAATATCGGCTCTCAGGGCAGATCTGAATGTTCTCGAGACCCGAAAGAGCGCTGCCAGCAGCACGGCGCGTTTGAAACAGGGTGAAATCGAGATTGCGGGGCGCGCATTGGCGTCCACAAAAGACGAGCTTGCCCTCATCAGAAATATGTTTGATCAACAGCTCGTGCGCCGCGATCAGGTAACTGGCCTTGAGCGAAGCGTGGCTGAGCGCGAAGGTGAGATTGCTCGACTGCGCAGTGAAAAAGTTCGCGCGGAAGCAGACGCAAGAGACCTCTCGGTTCAGATCGTTCAGCGACAGGCACAGTTTGAAGAAGAGGTCTCAACCGACTTGAGGGAAACTTACGCCGAACTCCTTTCGGCAGAGGAGCGCCTTTCGGCCGCTCAGGACGTTCTCAATAGATCTGTTATATCCGCGCCGGTGACGGGAGAGATACTAAATCTCGCTTTCTCGACACGAGGCGGTGTCGTGCGGCCCGGCGAAGCGATCATGGAGATTGTACCTGATATTGATGCGGTGACAGCCTCGGTCCGAATACGACCGACGGATAGAGCGTCCATATTCGAAGGACAAACCGTGAGGACTCAGGTCTCAGCCTATAAGAGTTGGCGAAGCCCAAGCCTTGATGGCGAAATAGTTGATGTCAGCGCCGACCTTAAAACCGATGTTGTATCTGGCGCGCAATACTATGAAGCCAGGGTTCGCATTCCAGAGGCGTCACTCGCCGACGCGCCGGAGCTTGAGGTCATTCCGGGTATGCCGGTTGATGTATTCATATTTAGCGGAAAGAGCAGAACGCTTGCCGACTATCTCTTCGAGCCAATCGCTTCATCCCTGACCAAGGGGTTGCAAGCGTCATGATAAAGGGAAATTGGCTACGAGGGACCCTTACAGGGATCGCGGTTCTATGCTCGGGGATCACGTCCCACGCGCAAAACGCACCGTCCTGTCTCCCATTTGACAACACGCTGAAACTCGCCGCCAGTAATGACCCGGCTGTTCGAACAGCTAGAGCCAATCTGGAGCGCGCAGAGGCTGACTTGCAGGAAGCGCGTTCTCTTCGCAGACCACAACTCTCGACATTCACGAGATTCGGAGCTGGCGATACGGGCTTGGTCGACAGCCAGATCGAAAACCAATTCGGGCTTCGCGCATCGCAGCGCATTATCGACTTCGGTGACTCCCGTCTTGCCCGTGAAGCGGCCCGGGAAGATATCGCCGCACAGGAAAGTCTCGTTCTCGACGCCCGTGGAAGCGCCGCCCTTGATGCGGGTATGGCCTTCATTGACTGGCTGGAAGCGACCGACCAACTGGTGGTCACAGAGGAGCGTATTGACTACTTCACCAGGCAACTCAATGCGATTGATACCCTTCTGCCGTCTGGCGGTGCGACACGGCTCGAGCGTGCTGAGGTTGCAGCCGAACAGGCGTCCGCCGAGGCGCTGCGCTTCGAATTTGAATTCAGGCGGGATCAGGCAGCAACCCGCCTCGCCATTTCAACGGGCGACCGCGGACATCCCTGCGGTGCGGAGGCCAGTATTGCGGAGAACACAGCGGAAGGATTAGATAGCGATTCCCTGATCAATTTTATAAGCGACGCGGTCAGTATCAATCCTGAGATTGAGGCTCTTCGACGAACTGAAGCAAGTCTTGATGCCACCGCCCGGCGGGAGGCTCGCGGACGCCTTCCTGTGATAGATGTCGTCGGCATTGCCAGCTATGGCTCCCAGAATTTCGATGGCGACTTTGATTTGCAGACCCGTATCGGGGTGAATGTCAGTGTCCCCCTTTTCACTGGAAACGCGCTTGTGGCGCAGAGACGGCGAGCTTCCGCTCAGGCCGCGCGCGCCAGCGGAGAGCTCGCATCTGCGCGTCGACAACTTCGCGAAGCCATCGAGGTGACCTGGCGCCGCGGCCTTCTTCTGGAAGCACAAACGGAAAGACGCAAAGCCATAAATGGTTTTAAGTCCGATGAATTCGCCGCCGCCGAAATCGAATACGAGCAAGGCCTGCGCACGCTTCCGGCTTTAACAGAGACACGTCTCGAACTGGAAGAAGCAGCACTGGCAGAAATCGCATCGCGCTTCGATCTTCAACGCGAACGCCTGCGCCTACTCGCCTTATCCGGACGCCTATCAGGCGTTGTCGCTGATGAGGCGAGCGGTGTGATCCTGTCAGGTGAGGCCTATCGACCCCAAACAAATCTGGACATGTGAGAAAGCAAACTGGTCAGCGAATTCCCATCCCTCGCTTTCATGGCCAATTTGCTCCAGCGGGCCGGAGCAGATGCTCCCCTTTTCTGCTCTGGCTCGCGCCAACACCTTGTCAGTGTGTTGGTCATCCGAACGCGAAAAATATGCGCGTCGCCGCCTCCGCTCACTTATCACAGTAAATTCAGGCTCTGATACCATTCCTAGTATAGTAGAGATATTGCTGATGCGAATATTTGACCAACAACAGATAACGGAACTCGCGGCAGATGGCTGATCCTTTAAAGGGCGATGACGGCATTCTAATTCAGAATATCGCGCAGGGGGACAAGCTCGCCATGCGGACACTTTACGAGCGCCATTCCGCCGGCCTATCCGCATTTGTAAATCAGAGGCTCAGGGATCCTGTTGAGGCGGCCGATATCGTCCATGATACATTTATGGAAGTCTGGACCAAGGCATCGAGCTTCCAGGGGAGATCAAGCGTCCGATCCTGGATGTTCAGTATTGCCCGCAACAAGGCTGTCGATCGCATCAGAAAACTTGCGCCAGTCCAGATCTCCGAACCGGATGAAACGATTGCTGATGAAACCCCGCAACCGGAAAAGATCATTGAGAACACCCAGGATGCTTCGCGAGTTCGTACTTGCCTGGGTGCACTGTCAGATGCCCAAAGAATAGCGATCACACTCGCATTTTTTGAGGATATGACCTACCGGGAGATATCAAGTATCGAAGGCGTCAGTGAAGGGACAATCAAAACCCGGATCTTCCACGCGAAGAAGCTGCTTATGCACTGCCTATCGAAGGATAAGTCAAACTAATTTCTCTGAACCGTATCAACGACCTCGGTTGCTTCGCGAAGTGTAGCAAGCGCGTCTGATGTGTCCTCGGCGCTTTCAAATGCCAAGACATAAAAAGCTAGAGCATTTGGGCCATCCACGATTTTCGCACTCATATCAGCAAGGAGATCAGTTACATCGCCATGCGCAACATTCTCCTTGAAAATAACCTTTAACTGAAACGCGTCCGTCTTACTCTCCACCACGGGCACATATCCGATTTCATCGGTTGGCGGATTTTGTATGAACGAGGATGAGGCAGCGTGCCAAGCCACAGCACCTATGGCTGCAGCAGCGGCAACTTGCCATGGCGCATATCGCTTTGCCTGGAATCCCTTCGGCTCGGCCGATGCCTGGCGATCGTCCATAGAACGAGCGAGCCTTGCCCAACCAAACTCTCCTGGATCGGCCTTTGCTGTTTCTTCGCGAACCGTAGCCTGCAAGCTTTGCAAAAGCGCAATTTCGGCAGCCAATTCGGCGTTTGACCCAGCCGTTACTTCAATTTCGCGGGATCTATCTGCGTCCAGTTCCCCGCGGACATATGCCAGCAAGAGATCGGTATCAAAATCTGATTTTGCCATAACGTCGTGTCCACCCTTTCAGAACACTTACATTAAACTCACGCAACTAAGTCGCTCGATCTGCAGAAATGGTTCAATCTGCAGAATTACGCCTTTCCCAGCTACGGGTCTTCTGTATATGCCTTAGCTGAGTATTTGTGTTTATGGGTGTTTTTGCAAAAAAAGCTTCACGCGTATCGGCCATCGGGCTGGTGACGCTATTTGGCTCGGTGGTGTCCGCCGAGGCAGGGCCCGATATTACATTTTCAGCAGACCTGCGAGCGCGCTGGGAGGTAGGTAATGCTGATGATGGGCAAAGAATTGGCAGTGCCGTAACACTGAGATATCGTCCGACGCTGGATGTGGAGTTCTCCCCTCGCCTTAGCTTTCTGATTGAGGGAGAGGCAATTGCTGCGCTGACCCCGGACAGCCGTAATGGCGTTTTCGCCCCATTTGTCCGGCCCGGCATCGCCGACGCGGAGACATTGGAAATCAACCGTGTACAGGCACAATATGCCCCGACGGAGAACCTTGTTGTAACAGCCGGTCGACAACGAGTATCCCTCGACGATGAACGGTTCATAGGCATTGTCGATTTTCGCCAAAACCAGCAGACCTACGACGCCATCACTGCAAGTCTTACCCATCCTTCGGGCATCTCGGCGCAAGGCGGCTATATCTGGCAGGTAAACCGGATCTTCGGGCCCAGATTGGACAATGGTATTTTCGACAGTGAGAGCTTTTTCGTGGAAACAAGTGCGCCGACGCCCATCGGTCAGATTAGCGCCTATCATTTCAATCTGGATCTTGATGACAGCGTTGCTGCCCCGATTTCCTCTGAGACAACGGGTTTACAGCTAAGTGGACGCCGCTTTTTCGGCGATCTGGGTCTCTTTTGGAAAACAGGCCTCGCTTATCAAGCTGAATCCGATGCGGATTTGTTCTATGCCGTTGCTGACACACGGCTTAATTGGCGGGATCTTTCAGCAAGTATTAGATATGAGCGTTTGGGAAGCGATGATGGCATTGCGTTCCAGACGCCACTCGGAACCTTGCATCGATTTCAGGGGGCGGTCGATGTTTTCCTGACCACCCCTGATAATGGATTGGAAGATCTTCAGATTTCCGGCGTGTGGCGCATCGGTTCTCTGGGGCCGTTGCGGGCCACGCGTCTCAATCTGCAGTATAATCGGTTTGAAAGCGCCACCGGAAGCAATCGACTCGGACAGGAATATGGTGTCGAAATCGCGGCACGGCTCGGCGCAAACACCTTCAGCGCAGCTTTCGCAGCCTATGAAGCCGATACATTCTCCGTCGATACATCGAGATTCTGGTTGACCTATGCACGCCGTTTTTGAACCTTTCAGTCCACCAAAGCGACTATACGCATGGATAAAACAGGATCGATGAATGCCAATCCGCACCCTCTCAGCCTGCACGGCTTTATTTGTGATCGCTGCGTGCCAGAGCGTCAGCCTCGATATTCCTGCTGACTCTGAAATCCGCGCGGCTGAGGACGAGGTGGTTGATCCGAACGAGATCGTTGTGCTCATGCCAAGTCAGGCCAACGCGCAACGCCTGATTCAAAAAGCCATTCCGATTGGGTACCGGGTCAAGGCCGAGAATGAACTGGCCGGGCTCGATCTTGTTATGCTGACGCTTTCCATTCCCGCCGGCCAGGATGGTGGATCCGCGATAAGAGAGTTGGAGGGTCTGGAGCCCGGTGTCACGGCTGGCGTCAACCACGCTTATGCCACCCAGGCTCAACCTCTCTCAGGATCACCACGGTCCTATGCCAGCAACTTGCTGGAATGGAATCCAGGGGAGTGCGACGCTCTCCGAAAAATAGGCGTACTTGATACGGGCATCTCGTCGAAGAGGAACACGAATCTAAAAAGCAGAGATTTTTCGCGCGAGGCCGGTGGATCTGAAACAACGTCTCACGGCGATGCCATCATCGACATCCTCCTTTCGAAAGGCCTTCTCGGAAATCTCGAAGTGTTCCATGCGGACATTGTCTCACAAGATGAGACGCTCGGAGCCGTCGCCAGTGTCGATACCATGATGCTTGGCCTGAACTGGTTGATCAGTGAAGACGTGGATTTGGTGAATATTAGCCTTGCGGGCCCATACAATAAGATACTTGATCGTGGCTTTCAGAATGCTGCCCGGCGAGGTGTCGTTGTCGTTGCAGCAGCCGGAAATGCCGGCCCGGAGACACCGGTTCTATACCCTGCAGCTTTCCGCTCCACTCTCGCGGTTACTGCGGTCGATTCCCGCGAAGAGATTTACAAAAAGGGCACACGCGGCAATGCGCTAGATTTCAGCGCGCCCGGCGTCGACGTATTTGTGGGGGACGAAGAAACAGGACGATATGTTTCAGGAACGTCAATCGCAGCCCCATTCGTAACGCTGAGAATTGCGGGTGATGGCACGCTCACCGGATCGAACTCTGTCGGGGCTGTTCGTAGACAGATCGCTCAGTCGGTGAAGGATCTAGGTGAAGAAGGTTTCGATCAAATCTATGGTCACGGCCTTATTAGGGCCCCGGCGACGTGCAGATCCTATCAATGACAATAGCTATCAAAGACAGCGGCCGAGCCGCATTTATATTGCTCACTGTTCCGCCTGACCATCCACGATATCAGGACTAAGCTCTGCTCTCGTCGATGGGTTAGCAATCGTTGCGATACTCTCCCCTTCACGCACTGGTGGTCCCGCAAGGCCATAGAGCGTGTACCCCGATGACGGAGCCAAAACGGTCTCGACATGCTTGCCTTCATAATCGCGAATAACACCTAATTCGTCGCCGCTTTCGACGAACCGACCAAAGGCAGATTTCGGCGTCCAAATACCGGAGTTCTGGACTGGAACAGACCGAGTGCCCTCAAAATAGCGGAGCGGCGTTTCTGTTACCCCACCATCATAATCATACATATCGAGGCTTTGGAGCCCGCGTTTTACGCCAAAGATTATGGCTCCCACATGATCAGGATCGCGGCTACCATTCTGTCCGATCTCGACAAGAATTGTCGGCACACCTTCAGCAACAGCCTGTCTGTTGAGCGATCTTCCCGTATCAATCTGCAGCTGGGTTTTCATCTGATACCGGACAATATTCGGAAAGCCCATGGCCTCGGCAAATTGGAACGCGGTTCTGTAATCGGTCGCGAGCGGACCGCCATAGACGCCGACAAATGCCTCAAGCCACTCGGCTCCATCGCCGCTATGCACATCGAGAACAAAATCGGCCTCCGAAATAATCTTGGACGACAGTGCCCAAGCGATACGATCCGTCTGGGAACCTTCCGGATCACCGGGGAAAGATCGGTTCAGGTTCTTTCTGTCATGGGGATTCACATAGGGTGATCGATTTTCAAACGAGCTGATATGAGCCACCCGGACAATCATCAATGTGCCTGATAGATCGCTCGGGTCGATTTCATCCGCCAAGCGCTCGGCGGCAAGAAGCGGGGCAAACTCATAGCCATGCACGCCTGCGACCATGACCACCGTCGGCCCAGGAGACGCACCTTTGATAACCGATACCGGGATAAACGTTGCCGGGTCATTATCACCTGCATCAATCTCGACCCTGAAATCCGTGCGCTCACCTCTTGCCATATCGGCGCTAAAACTGATGCGTTCAGTTTCTGCAGATACGCATGATGCGAAACTCAATGAACAAGCGGTCAGCAGGAATAGGATCGTCTTTCGCAGCATAATATATTTTCCTCATAATAGCATTATATCCCGTAAGGGTGCTTATGAATTCGGATTATATTCCGGCATATTCGAAAATACGCTTTCAGCATATTCGTTATCTTCAAATAGCAACGGATAGAAAAATTCACGTAGGCTCGCATGAAATTCTCTCACTCGATCCTGATAAGCCATAGCGGCTTTAACATCGGTTTTTGCAGCACGGGTAAGGGCACGCTCGGTCAATGCTGAGGGCGAAAGAAAGGCGAGCCATCCAGCCGCTTGATCTCTTTCGAGGATAGCCCGTCGGCGTTGCTCAGAGAGGTCTGCCACGGATTGGTCGCCGACCTGCTGAAACGCATAATACCATTTCCACTCAAATGCGTTGACGATATCAGCGTCGCCTATCCATTCCGGGTGCTCCTCAAGGAACACTTCCATGGTCTCCTCTTTCGGCAGATCCCAAGCATCATTAACTGTTTCGCGCTGTGTCAGCATGATGTCGCCACCCTCTGGCGTCGGTATCGCACTATTGATCGTAGCCTCACCAATCGCCGGAATGACAAAAGTCGTCAGCATCCAGAATGCCAGCAAGCAGGAGGCGATTGCGGGGCCAGTGAAGGATCTGGCAGCTGCCCAGAGACAGATTACGGACCAGAATAAAATCTGCAGGATCGCAACCAAAAGCACGGAGAGAATTAACTGAGCGCCCGCGCCGGAGATCGCGGCACCCATCACAAACGGCACCAGAAGACCTAGGCTCAACAGCCCGACGCGTACCGCTGCCCTCGTGCGCCATGGCGCACTGTCAGTTCCAGCGGTCGCGACAAGCAGGTCATGGCGGCCAGCGACACGCTCCGACGCCCTTTGGTCATGTAAGAGCACAATCAGAAACAGCGGAGCCAGAACACTTATAATAAGAGCAAAATCAAATCGGCCAGCTTGTGCCAGCTCGGCATTGCCCACGTCGCTTTCATAAATCTGCCCCTCCAACGCCAGCATTCGAACGCGGTGTTTCCACGGGAACACATCGCGTTCTCCAAGCGCTGCAAACATCAACGGTGGTGGTGGATCATAAGTCAGGTGAAAACTATAATAGGCTGCGCCACCATAATCGGATTCCTTTGCGAGTGCCGCTGCGCGATCCTCAGCATCCGCTAACAGCAAGCGCTCAATTGTTGCCCGCTGCTGATCGGCTTCCTGAAGTCCGCTCCAGACCGCAAACGTGGCGAGCAATGTTACTGTCGCGATTACCGCGAGGGCCGCCGGTTGGCGAAATAAAAATTTCAGCTCACGACCAAGAGACTGAAGTGCGCTCATAGCGACCGCCTCCCGACTGTTGCACAAAGAACGAGAGCAACTCCAAACCAAGCTAAGAACTTCGCTAGAGGCACCAGGCTTGCCTCAACACGCTCTGTTTCCGGCGCAGGCGAGAAGCGAAACTCATCCAAAATCCTCCAGTTCTCGGAACTCACCCTGGTGCGTTTTTCCGCCTCTGTATCGCGACTGCGGTTAATATCATCCACAAAAGACAATTGCTCGGCATGGGCCTTATTTAGCCCCTGAACAAAATTGAACCGCACCTGCTCTGCTTCCCGCAGAAAACGATGGTGGGTTTCAAGATCCACCCCGGCAAGCGTCATGGAAAACTCGCGTGCGCTTAATACGGGGGACAACCAGCCAAATAGCCGCGCAACATGTGCCTGTGCGATTTCAGTCTCCATACGCTCTTCTGCAAACCGGTTGAGAACATCCGTCAATTCAGCTTCGGCGGCCCCAGCGACAATACCGCGAAAGTTAACAGGCAGGTCTTCAACTCGCTCGACATCATATTGGCGCAGCAGATTTGCCTTAAGGGCCGTGAAGGCTGGATCATTGGAATTGTGCCCATCCCCGACTTTCTTCAGCTCTTCAAGCACGGCGAAATCCGTTTCAATCTTACCTGGCGCTTCGACCATTGCAGCAGCGGTGGAGCTGGATAGCGGTGGCACAAGTATGGCAAGGACCACCCAGACGGCGAGCAAGGCTCCAAGGCTTGAACTTCTTGTCTGCATACGCGTTGAAACAAACACAATCAGCGCGCACCAGGTCAGGAAATAGAGGGCATACCCGGCAATATATAATGCACCAGCCGCAACGCCCTCACCATTCGCAATCGCGATTAAAGTCGCAATAATGAGCGGCGATAATATAACAGCCGCTGCGGAGGCGAGCGCTAGTCCTTTACCCAGAAGAATTTGCGTGGGAGACGCGCCTTGCGACAGGAGTTGATCAAGGGTCCGCCTTTCGCGCTCCCTTGTTATGAGATTGTACCCCATCAGAATGAGCAGTAGCGGCGCAAGCACTTGTAAAAGAAGCGCTGGCGTGAGCGATCCAAATTCGGCTAGCCGAGCGCCCGCTTGCCGATCTGCAAACATCGCCGAGTTCTGCCGATGTCCTTCTAGGAAAATCGACGTCCCAGTGAATTCATCGACCCCTGGATCAATCAAACTCAAAGGCGGAGGTGTCCGGAAAACATAGTGACCATAATGCACCATGCGGTGGGGGTGCCTATCTGGCTGTTCTAAAAAGGTCTGTTCGGCCTGAGACTGCAAATGCGCGCGCTCATGGGCAACATCCGCCATGCGGTTCGAAGTCAAAACGGCTGCCCCGATGGTCAGGGCCAGTCCGATCAATAATACCGATATTGCGAGCCGCGAGCGACGCCAGTAACGCCATTCATCCGAAGCAATGAGAAATACCGGGTTCATGCTACGCTCCTTTCAGCAAAGGCGGCATGTACGGTTTCAGTATCGATCCGGGCACCATTTTCTGCCTCGAAAGAGCCAACCAGCTTACCACGTCTTAGAAGCGCGATCCGATGGGCAACCTGGCATGCTCCGTACACATCGTGAGTCACCATGATGATTGACGTGCCCGAAGCGGCAAGATCAGTGACTAGACGATTGAATTCGTCAATCGCCACAGGATCGAGCCCCGAGGTCGGCTCATCGAGAAACAAAATCGGGGTCTCGCGCAGGAGCGCGAGGGCAATCGCAGTTTTCTGACGCATGCCCTTGGAATATCGCTCCATGCGATTCGATCGTGCGTCTTCTTGCAACGAAACGCGATCGAGGGCGGCTTCAATCGCCGCCTTCGACTGCTTTACACCAGCAAGAGCAAGAAAGTACTCGATATTTTCATAGGCCGATAAATGCGGATACAATGTTGCTGCCTCAGGAAGATAGGCGACTTTCTCTCGAACCGCCGCCACATCATGCTGCACCGGTCTATCAAAAACCAACGCTTCACCGGACTTCGGTTTCAGAAACCCGAGGAAGGTCGACAGGGTCGTAGACTTGCCGGCCCCGTTCCCGCCGAGGAGGGCAAAGACCTCTCCAGCGGCGGCCTTGAAAGAGATATTGGAAAGGACAGGCGTCTGCCCTCTCCAAACATCGAGATTACGTGCTTCAACAACAATACTGGTCATAGGAGTCCTCAGAAAGAATAATCTATGAAAAAGCGCCAGGTCCGCAGCGCGCCGGATTACACCCAAAAAGTTGCAAAGGAGTCTGTTTTAAAGTTTTGCCTGTGCCACAATCATTGCGTAATACCCCGCAAAACACGGATCCCTGGCGACCGATAATCAGATCATGGGTGGTTCGCATGCGCTGACTCTCTCAAAAAATAAATTGAGCCGATGCCAAATTGCATGCGCAAATTAGACAAACAGCATAGAACAGGCTGAGCAGACCTGCCCGCCAAAAATGTTCTAATGTAACATCCACACGGAATGGTTATCGAAGTTGATTGGGTGTGACAAGCTAATTCCGAGCGCAGATATATTCGCTCGGCGATGTTGTCTATGCCATTCTCAAAACAAGGGAAGAGCTAGCCGTCCATATCTTTGAGAACGCTCCAAAAGTCCGGTTATCGCTCAGTCAGAATCTGACGATTTCTGATCCTTCAGAAAATCCGTGGCGCTCGATCGCGCGCCGCCGCTTTCACCGGTCGGACCGGCCACCCGCACTCTTTCAAGGGGGCTGATCGGTTCAGCCGGAGGGCGGGTCCTGTCCTCTGACGCTGCGCCGCTCTCGCCTTCATCACCGCCATCATTGCCGTCTGCCCCGCCGCCATCGGATATACCATCTGAAGAGTCGCCGGCCCCACTGTCAGAGGATGCAGCCTCGGCATCAGAGCTGCCATCGGACGCTTCGCCCGCAGGCGACGCACCAGCAGCTGGATCACCGCCCTGATTGGCCGCGCCGCTATTCTCATCAGAATCGCTATCTGCCTCGCTGGATTGAGACGCTTCGGTCTGCACCGACGCGGCCCCATTACCCGTCGCGGACTGAGCAGCGCCCCCCCCCTCGCTCCCGTCAGGAGTTGATGATGCAGGTCCAGACCCGCCAGGCGTCACCCCGGCCTCTTTCAGCCCCTTCAACTGGGCAAGAATGTCGGACGCGCTCTGGGTCGATCCGCCCCGCGTAACCGATGTCGGTGCGCTGCCACCCACGCCAGCCACTGCGACATTGTTCGGCCCGCCTTCGCCTGTCTCGTCGCCACCACCACCGGAGCCTTGCAAGTCGGTAAGGATCACCTCCCAGGCTTCCTGCTCATCGGCCGCGAGCTGTGGATCGGACTTTGCCGCATCGCTCGGCTCATATTCGGGAATCTCTTCCCCGAATTCGACCTCGCCAATGACTTTCGCCCGCTGTCTCTGCAAGTGCCTGCGGGACTCCTCAGGCAAAGTGTCGATGGTTCTAAGCGGTGGCAGATTGCCTCCGACACCTGTCGCGCTCGGGTTCAGAATACTCTCAATATCGCCGTCGCGCGTCCGCTTGCGCTGGGAGCGACGCCAGTCTTCCTCATCTCGGTCGGACTGGTCGGTTCCTGCCTGACTGCTCGCTGTCTGATCTTGAGCCCAAGCCGGACCGGTATCAATCCCAGCCACCAGGCCGATCATCAGCGCCACAAGAGATACCTGCCTAATCATGGCTGCGACACTGGCACAGTGATCATGACTGGCCAATGAATGGTAGCCTCGTTCTGGTCACCTAGGAGTTATCAATTCGCCGGATCACCCGGAAGCCGGTAAAATCATTGCGGTCGCCACGGCGCTGCATCAGCCGCGCCGCATATCGAAGATCCGCTGTCCCGGAAAACCAAGACCCACCTCGCACAACGCGCTGATTGCAACTGCCACGCTGGTCGGCTCCACCATCGGTCGGCGCGTCCCGCAGATTGAGCGTGTTGCAGTCCAGGGTCCATTCACCAACATTACCGATCATGTCTTTCAAGCCGAACGCATTGGCGCTCAAGGTGCCGACCGGCATCGTCCTGTCCGCCGCCGGGTCGCTGCACGCCCCATTCGCCCAATCGAAACCACTTTCAGCCGACGCGCCATTGGCAAAAGCGCAGAGCGCCGCTGGTGATCCGCCGGCAAAGACGGATCCATCTCCGGCCCGGGCAGCATATTCCCACTGCGCTTCGCTCGGCAGAGCATAGGTCTGGCCGCTCTTCTCAGACAGCCACCCGATATAGGCCTGGGCATCGTCCCAGCTGACATTGATCACGGGCCTTGACCCTGCACCCCAGCCATTATTCCCCGGTAGAGAGGCGCAGCCGCCATCAGACACGCAGGCCGCATAATCATCAAAAGTAATCTCGTGCACGCCAATGGCAAACAGGCGGGAGAACGTTACAGGCCGCTGCGGCTTCTCGTTCGGTCGCGTGTCCGGGTCATCATCGCCGGCTCCCAATGCGGCATTTCCGGTAGGCAGTGTCACCATCAAGGGACAGCTGTCACAATCGCGAAATGTTCGCCCTGGCGACGGTCGGAGCTGCTCAATCGCCGCTATCGCATCAGAGACGCGGGCACCCCTCGGAAAACTCGCCAGATACTGCTCATATGCAGCGACAGTATTGGCCGCGATGGCCTCTCTCCAGGCGGCTGCGTCGGCGGCAGCGTTTCTGATCGAGGCAATCCGGCGCTGAGCTTCTTCGGCATGGGCACCAGCCGGATGTTTGGTGAGATATCGGCCATAACTTTCAATCGTATTCTCGCGTGCGGCGGCCTCCCAGTCGGCGGTCTCCTGCGTCGCGCGCTCCGCGGCATCTTCCGCAATTGCCTCAGCCCGAGCCTTCATCTCCTCGACGCGTTCCCGCGCTTCGCTGGCATGAAGCCCTTCAGGCCACGCCTCCAGATAGTCCTCAAATCCGGCAATCGTGTTGCGCTGAAGCGCGATCTGCCAAGCCTCCTCATCATACTTGTCGATTTCGGTCTGGGCATCTTCGGCATGGCGACCGTTTGGACAAAGCGCCAGATACTCACGGTAACCTTCCAATGTATCCTTTTCGAGCGCGCGCACCCAGGCTTCATCATCACTGAGGGTGCCATCTTCCTCTTCATTTGGTTCTGGATCAGCCTCGGCGGCTTCCAACGTCTCGTCGCCCGCATCGACTGCAGGCACATCGGATGGCACCACGACCCGCGATGCGAGCCAGATCGCCCCCACCGCGATTACCGCAAGTAGACCGATGCTAACGACCCAACGGGTCCAGGGCTTTCGCTCCTCCAGCGGATGATGATCCCCACCCGGCGGCTGCCAATCGCCGCCTTCGCTCATGCCATGGCTCCAAGGCGCAGGATCAGATGATCGATGCAATATTGGCCCGCTGCGTTCAGCGCACGCTCTTCCTTGGACTGGATAACCGATTGAACAAGTACCAGCACTGCCGACATGATAAGCGCGAGAAGCGTCGTCGTAAACGCGACACCAAGGCGGCTCGTCACCTGATACAGGAAGTCGTCAGCCTCCGCATTTGCAGGAACACCGGCATATTGCAGGGCAAACATGATGCCCATAACCGTGCCGATAAAACCCAGTGATGGAATGAGCCATGTAATGTAACGCAAGGTCGAATATCGCAGATCGATCTCGTGCATGTAGAGCTCCAATGAGGAGTTCAGCACCGAGTTCGCCTGATCTTCCTTACCGGTCATCTGATACTGATCGATAGTGCGCAGGATCATGCGCGGCAGGAAACAATCGAGACCAAACCGGCGATTTTCGATACCCGTCCGAATTGCCGTCAACGTATCTGTATTGAGCATACGGCGATCTGTCGGAAGGTATTCCCGTTTAAGCTGGCTCTCTTCCTCAGAAGCATCGCTCCACCGCATGTAGAGCTCACCAAAACCGACAAAGAGCGCAATCCACATCACATTCTGAACAGTGAAGGGCCAAAAGCCTGAGTCAGCATCGAGCAGGATTTCCTGCAGGTTCGACCCTGTCGCGAGACGCAATATGCCGATCAACACGATCGCTCCGACAATCGATGCCAGAAAAACGAACAGCCGTTTGAACAGGTTTGATTGCCGTCTCATGCCAGAGCTTCATCCTTCAAAACACTCATCGATCATATCCCCTAATCGCAGACACCCGACGTCGGCGACGCAAGTGCCATGAACTGGCCACCATTGCGACCTGCCAGTTGTTCCATGAATTCCACCGTGCCGTCATAGTCGAAATAATTGCCGACAACCACGGTATGTATCTCCTTGCGACCGGCATTCAGATTGGTGATCTCGCGGGCGAGTTGAGCCGGTCGCAGGCCATTGTTTGCACGCGGATTAGGCAGGCCGTCGCTGACCAGAAATATTGCCTGGCCCGGTCCGCGAAGCATCGTTTCAAACGCACTGAGCATGGACGCTGAACCGCCGAAGCGGGACGTGAGCCCTTCGGCAAAACCGATTGCGTCACCCGGTACGGATCCTGAGACAGTGCGCGGTTCGCCGCTGGACGGCCAGCGGTGCAAACGCGGCCCCGCATCGGTCTGCTGGAACCCGACAACGTTCAGCCGATGATAATCCTGCAAGGAGGAGACGATCCGCTCAACCGCGTTATTGATCGAGGCTTCATGACCGCCCATGCAGCGGTTCATATCGAGGGCGAGCGTAATGTCGTTCTTATCCGTTTTCATGCCTAGGAAACGGAATGACACAACAGACGCGCCGTCCTGAGGTGCAGGTTGCCGATCTATAGGTTCTGGCACATCGACTGCCTGCTCCGCCTCGGCACGCTTTTCAAGTAACGCCGCTTCCGCGCCACGAAGCTCCGCAAGCAACTTATCCGCATCGCTTTTGATCGCCGACACGTTCCTTGCAGCTGCTGACCGTTTTTCTTCCAGCGCTTTGCGCTGTTCCACAGTCTCCTCAACGCTATTCTCAGCGGCCCGAGCAAGATCGGAAATGGCGTTGTCAGGCGTCCGCTCCCGCACTTCATTCTGATAATAGGGCATTAGAACCACTGTCAGAAGTGCAAAGGCCCCCATGGCCGCCGCGAACAGATCGATCGCTGAGAGCGAGAAGATCTCTATTTCTCGAGAAGGCCGGTTCTTCATCTTGCACGCCCCACAAAATCGCCGCGATTGCGCCTGGCCAATTCCTGAAGGAAAAGCGTCAAGCGTGGATCGTCCGTATAGTCACCAATCGCCACGGTGTGGATCTCGGCATGGCCGCGATTACGGCTCGTGATATTCGCAATGATGTTTCCGGGTTGGCCATCATCGGGTGCTCCATCGCTCATCAGAATCACTGCTTCCGGTCTCCGATTTAGAGCCTGCAGTAAGGCGATCTGAGTCGGCGTGCCGCCGCCGAAACGGCGCGCCATCCCCGCAACATAGGATTTCGCCTGGGCAACGGTGCCACTATCGGCTGCGACCAGCCGCCCATCACGCGGGAAAGTATCGAAGGTGGGGCCGCCGCGATAACCGATAATCACGAACCGGTTGTCCGATTTCATCTGGTCCAGCACTTCATTGATCGCGCTCGTTACCTTTGATCGGTGGGCCGACATGGAACCGGACATATCCACGACAATGGCAATGTCCTTCTTGTTGGTCGCAAGACCTAAAATCGAGAACTCGACGCCACGGGCAACACTGCGCGGCGGATCGGGAATGGGTTCGGGCTTTGGAACAGGTGGCGGGTCCGGTATCTCGACTTCCGCCGTCTGTTGCAGCACTTCCTGTAGGCGATCTTCAATCTCGGACATGTTTTCCGCTGCGGTGCGATACTCCAGGTCGAGCAGCCGGATTTCAGCCTGAATCGCACGGATCTCGGAGAGTTCGGTCTGCTGAGTCGCGGCAGCGGCGCGCCGGCGTTCGACCTCTTGTTCAAGTTCTTCGAATGAGACGTCCGTGCCGCCAAGGCGGTAGTACGGAAAGAGCACCAGCACGATGAGAATGAACGCGCCGAGGGCGGCTGCGAACAGATCGAGCGCCGAAATCGAGAAGACCGCGATATTGCGCTGGCGCGACCGCATCAGCCACCAAGGAGAATCCGGGCAAGCGTTAGGCGCATGGCCTGCTTGTGGGTATCACGGGTCGCCTGATTGAGATCATCCGCAAGGCCGATAGCCGAGGACACGGAATCGGCATTCATGTCCTCGTTGATAATATCATTTGAACGGGCAAGCCGCCCATCGAGATCGGCCATGAACAGGGCCTCGATACTATCGACCTCACTGTCAAATGCTGTAAACTCTATCCGGTTCCGGGTGATCACCAGCGCGTCCGCATAAGCGAGCACAGCGGCGCTGTGGGACGGATCCTCATCGGCTTGCAGCCGGAACAGAACATCGGACAAGACCTGGCGCAGGAATAGAGCATCTTCCTCAACGACCTGATTGAAGTTGGCATCGGCAAGCGTGCCATCAAAAGCTTCGAGGCTGGACGCCTGACCGGTGATAAAAGGCTGGCAGGTCTTCGCAAAAGAAATCAGATGCGCGGTCTGTGCTACAGCGAGACTCGGCGCTGCCTGTCGGATTACCGGATTGGCAATCCCTTCCACCACATCAACAATAGGCGTTTCCGGAGCGACTTCCCCCTCGCCATAGGCATCGAGGACCGCCTGGAAGTCCGGCGTAACATCTGCAGCCATGGCCTCCGTCAGGCGAAAGAACTGGTAGCGTGCGACATGACCATGGTCCGGAAAGCCCGCCATAAAAACGATGCAGTCTTCCTGAACCTGTGCACGGTTCTCGGCGTGGTGCTGTGCTGGAACAACAATTTCCTCAGCCTCGCAGAACGTGCTGGACGCTGCGGCGAAGAGACATGCAAGGAACATTCGTTTTCGCATTTCAGCCTATCCTCTCATGGTTCCGGCCAGAATCCTAGCAACCGGTGTACCGACACTTTCCATGTCGGGCATGGCGAAGGGCGAAACGACCTCGGCATCTCTGGGCGCTGCGCCCACATCCTCACCATTTTCATACAGCCGCAACCGGTCCGCAGAGCCCGGAGCTGACACCCGCATGATCCCATTCGCCAAACCGTTTTCAAAGGACCCTTCCACCGAGTAGCTCTCAGAACCAGCATGGATGATCAGAAAGCCCGCACCGCTTGGCTGCCCATTCAGCGCATAGCCATAATACTCCCGCGCGGTTCCATCGTCGTAGCTCACAACGCCGACGCCGGGACCCGCCGCAACCCCCTCTTCACAAACACCAGACCAGCGTCCAATCGGATCGTCTCCATCGTGCAGATACGCGCAATTCGTAGCAATGGTGTCGAGGGAGCGTTGATTTTCAGTATAAAGAGTCTGCAATTTTTCCTGCAGGTCTTCAAAACGTATCGCCGTGATTGTCTCGCTTGATTCGATAAGATCGATCTGAACCGTCGTCTGTTCGCTCAATGCGGGTACAATCGATGTGAGATAGTTCGCACCAATGGCCTTGGACTGCTGATTATAGGAGAAAGCCTGAAAGCCGGCATAGGTCGCGCCGGACAAAAGTGCTTGGACCAAGATCTGCTCACCGAGGTTCACCGAACCATTATTGTCCACATTGGCGATAGCAACTCCCGCCGCCACTGCGCCGAGGACTGCAAAAGCAGCTGCCGCATTCTGCTGTTGAGCAAGCTTTCGGCGCTCCTGTAAGTGCTCATACTCGGCCTGCAGCATATCACGCACTTGATGGCCCATCTCGCCATTGTGGATACCGTCGAACAAGCGAAGCGACTGAACGGACAGATATTTTCTCTCAGCCTCAATGAGGCGTTCGGCATAATTCAGCCGTGCCTGATAATCCGCGTCCGATGCCCCCATCAGCGACAGTGCCGCCAAGCTGGGATCAAATTGAGATATGGCCCCTGCGCGTTGCACCATGGCCGCCCGGTTCATATCGATGTCATTGAGCAGATCTACCACCCGGTCGGCAAAAGCCGACGAGAATACATTCTCCAAGGGGTCAATGTCAGAATCCGTCTCCGGAGCCAAAAGGGCATCCAATGCATCCCGGTCAAGCAGGATCTTCTCGACAGGATAGGACTGGACAGAGTTGCCGTGGGCAGAGAGGCTAAGGCCCTGAAGCGGTGGAGTCGCTGACGGGCCTCCGCTGATATGGGAAATAAAGTCGAGTGGCCGGGAAGCGCGGGTAAATTTACCGGATTGAAGGGCACTGAACGAGGTCGCCATTGCTTCCTGACCCGCGCCTCCAGCAGGGCTGAGAAGCGGCTGGCTTGCAAGAAGCACCCCGCCAGTTGGAACCGCCGCGCGATAATCACTTGAGACCGTAACGAGCGGGGTGATCAGATCGCCGAAAGTGAGCGGTTCGGCATTCATCATCCGCTCAGGATCGGGAAAGGAATAGGCTGCGAAATCCACGGTGAGCACACTTGGCAAGCTCTCCGACTGGGTAATCGGTTCAGAAGTCAGCGCGCCATCGGCATCCAGCTTTATCATATGAGGCGATAGGAGAACGCTATGTTCAGGCAATCTCTGCACCAGCTCCTTGTATACAGACAGCGCAAAATAACTCGACTTCACGATCGATGTTTCAGCGATTGTATCTACGTCAGGAGAGTCAAGCGGCGATGCACCGCCGCGGCTACCGATCGGCTTGCTGACATAGGCAAGCCGATAAGCATCATCGGAGTCGGTATCGACCACCGCCGGATATCTCAGGACCACAAGTGCTGTCCCGGCTGGCGGGTTATCATTTAGAACCGGTGCAGGCGCATTGAGAGAAATAGCAGACCGCTGAGTTCCGGTCGCCGTGGCCGCGCAGGCAGAAACCATCAGAAAACCTAGGACAGCCAGAACAGCTGCTATTTTATCTGTCTTCAACACTCGCCGCTTTCCAATCTATTTACGGTCTAATATATCGCCACCACAACCTATCTCAAACCAAACATGAACAGACGATGATCAATTGGTAGTGAGAAGTCCCGCTGGAGATCTTGTTATTCCTAAACCTGGCAAGAGTATTTGGCGGTTAAAGTCCCATTTCGATTGGCAAGACCGGAAAATCGTCGGGCTCCTAATTCTAGATTGGCCTCGCCATGGTTTCCGGCTAGTAGGCGGCAAACAAGCGGCGGCGTGGCAATCATCATCAAATCAAGACAAGCGATTTAGGTAGCGATGAGCAGAATAGGCAGTATCGATGCGCTTCGAGGCGTGGTTATGGTGATCATGTTGATCGATCATATCCGCGAGACATTTTACTTGCACAAGCAGGTTGCTGATCCGGTGGACGTTACGACAACCGAGCCCGAGCTCTTCTTTATCCGCTTTCTTAGTTCACTGTGCGCACCGGTATTTGTGTTTCTGACGGGCCTCGGTGCCTGGCTCTATGGTCGGTCCCACACCCGCGCAGAAACGTCGGCCTTCCTTCTGAAGCGAGGCCTGTTTCTTATCCTTCTGGAAGTCACTGTCATCAATTTCTCCTGGACGGGCCAACTTCCCCCCTCGACGATTTATCTTCAAGTGATCTGGGTGATTGGCCTCGCCATGGTCGCCCTCGCCGGTCTGCTCTATCTACCGCGTATTGCGCTTTTTGCCCTCGCCGTTCTTCTCGTCGCTGGTCACCATGTGCTGGAACCGATTAGCGTAGAACCGGGCTCATTCTGGCATCCGGTCTGGGCCATAATCTATCAGCGAGATTGGATAGAATTTGGAGAAAGCCTACGTGCACGCACCAGTTATCCTCTCTTGCCGTGGATCGGTGTCATTGGCCTCGGATACGTTATCGGCCCGTGGTTCTCATCGGAGGTCTCACCGTCCACCCGAATGCGACGTCTGACACTGGCAGGTATAGGGGCGCTGATCGCCTTCATCATTCTGCGCTGGTTGAACATTTACGGAGACGCCCCGCGTATCGTCGACCCCGATACGGCAACGGCTCTAATGAGCTTTCTGTCGCTCACCAAGTATCCACCCTCTTTATTTTTCAACCTGTCTACACTCGGCGTCGGTGCGCTCTTACTGGCGGGATTTGAGCGCCTTGGAGACAATAAGACACTGGCGCGACTTTCAGTCTTTGGTGCTGCGCCGATGTTCTTCTACATTATGCATCTTTATGTTCTTAAGATCATCTATGTGATCTGCCTTGTATTGTTCGGG
This sequence comes from Pseudomonadota bacterium, assembly GCA_039196965.1. GTDB lineage: Bacteria > Pseudomonadota > Alphaproteobacteria > Caulobacterales > Hyphomonadaceae > CALLCD01. Next base: position 78,991 of record JBCCUK010000016.1, read on the forward strand.
AAAAATCAGGGCGACTATTTTGGCCTGTCATCCGTCGCCACACTTATGCCGGTCTTCGTGGTGCTACTGACCCTATTCTACTTTCCGACCAGCTGGTTCTCGCGCTTAAAACGTCGAAGGCGCGACATTGGCTGGCTCAAATACTTCTAGCGAAGAGATATTTCGGTAAGTCCCGTTTCAGTTCTGGGATAATCCGGCTAGTCCGTGGACAGCACCGCATCTTCACGGCTCAGCCGGCGAGCGACCTGCCCGGTATCACCAAGGAAGACAGCATCCAAGGTCTCGATGGCCGGATAGGCCGAGAAGATTTTAACATCCAGATCGCCAAGTCTGCCCGGTGCCTCGCAGTTATAAGCGAGGGTCACATCAATATCCGCGGTGTGGTCATGCTCGTCAGCTTCATGCGCATCGTGATCATGGGCGTCTTCTGAATGGTCTGTCTCAGACCCAATAAAGTCTTCGGGCAAGCTGACATCAACAGATGAGGCCAATGTGCACTTCGCTCTGGCATTTATGCTGAGCAAGGCATCGGCGTCCGACAGATCTTTCAGCATCGCCTCCAGCGCAGACTGCTCTTCGACTGTATCGGGAACCGTCTCGAACCCGAGGACATCCTGCAGCGGTCCGGTCAGCGTGACTGAAAGCATCTCACCATCGAGCGCCGCAAATAGAGACCAGAGGCCGTGAACATGGGCAGAACCGGCAGCATGATCATGGTCGTGGCTCTCATCATCGTCATGGGCATCACTCTCATGGTGCGTCTCATGATCAGCAGATGCCTCATGTTCGTGAACATTTTCATCTGCAACTGCTGCCGCGCTTATTAACGCTGCAGCAAATATCGGAGCGAGGTATCTAATAGCCATCGTAGGTATCCCAACTGTCGATTTCGAGCGTGTAGGCTGCATTGCCGAGTTCATTATAATGGCTGCTGGTGCGCATTGTGCCAATGGCCCAGATCGGATTCCATTGTTGCCCGAGGTCCATGGCATTTTCGGCCTGGGCAAAAACGATCTGGTTCGGCGGCGGTGGCGGTGAATGAATGCACGCACCAAAGTACGGAACCAGTAGAAATTCCGATATCTCTCCAGATTCGACATATTCGAATGGCAGCACAAATCCCGGTATGCGTACCCGTTTGCCTTCCAGTTCCTCGACCACATTGAAAGTGCCGAGTTGAACAGGACCCGTGCTGAAGAAAGAATCTTCCGGCGTGTCGTGCATCAGATAGGTGTCTTGAGCCCACAGCTTCTCAAGCCGTTCTGCTTCGCCCTCCGGCAGCAAATCGTCCCATGTCAAAGTCAGCGGCTCATCGGCAAATGCCGGATAGGCGACCAGAAGCAAAAGACATGTCATCAATATACGCATGAAAACCTCATAATTTCACGGTCAAGCCATCGGCCAGAGACCGCTTATATGCCAGCCATCCGGGCAAAAACCCAAGCACCGCACCCGCGACAATGACAGCACCGACAATGGTGAGATCGTACGCTGATAAACCGGAAATTGCCATGGGTGCGCCGAACCTCGCTTCAATGTGACTGCCAAATGCCGTAAGCAGACCATTGACCAGCAACACGCCCAAAACCGCGCCTGCCGCGGTCAACAAAGCCGACTCCACCACAAGGAGAGAGAAGACATCCCTACTGTGCGCTCCCACTGCGCGAAAGACCGCGATCTCTCTGCGACGCTCGTTCAGGCTCGTCAGCAAAGCCGTGACCATACCGGCCAGACCTGCGATCACCACAAGGGCGGCAACAGCTCGGAGCGCCTGCTCCGCCCCGCCAACAACCCGCCACATTTGAGATAAGGCGACGCCCGGAATAACAGCGGACATTGCCTCTCTCGGATAGGTGTTCACATCGCGCTGATATCGAAGGGCAGCAGAACGGGATTTAAGTCCAACGAGAAACGCTGTAATCGAATCCGGTTCAAGATCCTCCTCGACCGTCTCTGTTGACCCTCGCCTTGTCCCAATCCGCGGTGATCCAGTATTGAAACCGGCATGCACAGCCTCTAGTCCCGCCAGGCTGATATGGATCGTGCGATCGACCGGTGTTCCTGTTGGCTCAAGGATGCCTACCGCCTTGAACGGACGATCCGCATGTTCGGCGAAGCCTGCACTTACGATACCATGGGAGATATTGAACTCGCGGCCGAGATCGTATCCGAGCTCTCGGGCAACATTTGCGCCGAGCACCGCATCATAGGTGCCTGAAAACGCCACGCCGTGGTCAAACACCAAGGGGCGCTTTTGGCCATGAAGATAGTGATCGAAATAGGCCTGAGTGGTTCCCAGGACCCGAAACCCGGCATGCGAGTCGCCGAGCGAAATCGGAATAGTCCAAGCCACATCCGGCCGGCTAGCAAAACGCTGATAACTCTCCCAGGAGAGGTTTGTCGTTGGGTCGCCAATGCGAAACACAGCATATAGCAGCAGATTCACAGAGCCGGACCGCGCGCCGACCAGTAGATCTGCGCCGGACACGGTCTGGGCAAATCCGGCGCGGGCCCCTGTCCTAACTTTCTCAACACCCACAAGCAGCGCCACCGAGAGCGCAATCGATAGGATCGTGAGGATCGTTGCGGCGGACCGCGCCCGAGCACTTTTCCAGGCAAGCGCAAGCAGGTACATGTTACACGCTCCTCAACTCGCGCTCCGGCGCGTGGGTCTTGGCAGCAGCAGTAGACTTTGCTTTGTTGATCTCCACCATCGATATCTGACGGTCAAAATGAGCTGCAAGGGACATGTCGTGACTGACAAAAAGCACAGCTGCTTTGTCCGCCTCGCCGAGCAGGGTTTCAATAAAAATGGATCGAGCCTCCGTGTCCAACGCCGAAGTCGGCTCATCGGCGATGATCAGCGACGGCGCACCAATCAACGCACGTGCAGCGGCCACCCGTTGCTGCTGTCCGGTCGACAGTTCGCTCGCCACTTGCCCGCTTGATACTTCGTGTTCCAGCCCGAGCCGTACGAGCATATCACGCGCCTTGACTGCCCGTTCCTGCGCTGAACCAGCAACACGGCGAGCTCTGGCAGGTGAAAACCGGCAAGGAAGAAGAACATTCTCAATCAAGTCGAGATACGGTACCAGATTGAATTGCTGGAAGATCACGCCAAGACGATCAGCTCTCAGGCGGTCGCGCCGCGTTGCCGACAAGGTCGCAAGATTACTTCCCAACACGTCGACGGACCCCTGCTCGGGGACCAGCACACCGGCAACCAAACCAAGCAAAGTTGACTTGCCGCTTCCACTCGGGCCGTAAACAAATACCTTCTCTTCAGTCGCTATCGACAGTTTAGAAACCGCGAGAACGGGCGCGCTCTTTCCGAAAGCAAACGTGACGTCGGTCAGTGAGACGCATTGTTCTTCCGGCATCGCTGCCCTCATCTCGGCTGTCCAAATCTACACGTTGGAACTCCAGCGGAATCCCAACGGGTCTAGACTGTGATAATGTCACCCTTTGTACAAGCCGATTTTTCAACTCAGCATGAACAGCTTGCAGTGGCTTAGAAGTGCGCGTGCCGCTACACGTCAAAACCACTTCGGCCCGAACAACCCTGTCTGACACAAAAAAAGCGGCGTTAACTCATCGCCGACGCCGCCTTTAAACAAGTGACACTAAGCATATTGTGCCTCTAGCTAGAGGACTTCAACGGCTCCATGGTCATCCACATGGTCGCCGTGGACGAAGTGCAAACGGCCATCGTGAAGATAGTCAAAATGGTCACCGTGCTGAATCCGCGGGTGCGCGCCATCATCTGCAGAGTGGACGTGTCCATCGTCATTTACAGTGCTGACAATCTCCTCAGCGACCGGATTGCGAGCTGATACTTCGATCACATGTTCGTCCACATGATCGCCATGGACATTATGCAAGTGGCCATTGTGAAGGTGATCAACATGGCCGTCATGGCTGATCGCAATATGGCCATCATCAGGTGTGTGAACGCCTTCATGATCCGCATGAACCACCTCATGTGCGCTAGCGGTGCCACTTATGAGTAAGCCAGCGATCAGAATTAGTCTCTTCATAGTATTAAACCTTGTTATGCAAGTGTGAGGGAGGTTGAATATTTGATGGTTATTTTATAACAACATGCAGTTGATTAATTTCGCTGTAGTACACGACGCTAATTCCGAACGATAGTCACTTAACTGTCAAAATATCTTCGGAGCATACACTACGCTGCGGCGAAGTGAGCACAGACATAATCCCTTCAACTGTTCTCAGTTTATTTGCATAATCAACCGGCTTTCATATTGCCGTGCGCAAAAACATCGAGTAACCGAACAATATAACATTACCAGGGATAAGAAATGAGACAAGCAGCAGAAGTTTCCACGCGGGCAGACGCATTCGCTGTTAGTATTTCAGGTCTTTGCCTGCTGCATTGTCTGGCGCTTCCAGTGTTTGCTTCTCTGATACCGATGGTGGGTATTCTGGAACAAGAATGGGCTCATAAGGTACTCGTTTTAGCCGCCGCGCCAGTCTCGCTCTCGGTTCCGCTAACATGTCATCCCGGTGCAGAGCGGCGCGTTCTAAGTGCGCTCATCGCGACGGGATTGCTCCTCCTGGTCGCCGGAGCCTTTGTTGAGGCCTTCGAAGCTTTCGAAACTCATTTGACGGTTGCAGGCGCGCTCATATTGGCAGCAACGCACACATACAGATGGCGCACGCACAGCCGCTAATTGGCCAACACAAGGGCGCTCCGGCAGGGTGGTAAGTTGACGCCATTCCAAACGCCTCCCATGGAATTCTCGACGCTCTTTCCATGATTGTAGGGGGAAATCATATGACTGTTTCTCGTTGGAGCCTGGCTCTAGTTGCATTGGCGGCATGTTCTGCGCCGCAAAACGAAAATGGGGTTGAACCCGAAGGGCCTGCTGCATCGTTTGACCGACCGGAACCTGTCACCCTGGAGGACCGATTTGCGGTTCTTGCCCTCGACTGCGTGCATCGGGAATATCCGAACAAGATCAGCCATGTCCTGCAATCCGCAGCGGATGCAAAAACACCGCACGAATTGACGCCTGCTTTCTATGGCTGCTTTGACTGGCATTCATCTGTCCACGGACATTGGCTGCTCACTAGGCTCCTGAAGACAGCCCCCGACAGTGTGTTAGCGTCGGAAGTTCGAGCCGTTCTTGCGAAGAGCTTTACGCCCGCCAATCTTGCGGCAGAGCTTCAGTACTATACAGTCGAAGGCCGGGCTTCATTCGAAAGACCCTACGGCGTCGCCTGGTATCTACAATTGATCCTTGAGCTTGAAGAAAGCGACGATCCGCAAGTGACGGAATGGCGGGAAACACTCCGACCTCTGGAACAGGCAATCGTCAAACAGGTTCGCATCTGGCTTCCGAAGCTCGCTTATCCGGTACGGCTGGGAACTCATAATCAGACAGCGTTCGCTTTTGGCCTTATGCTGGATTATGCACGCGGTGTTGGCGATGAAAACCTCGAAGCGGATCTTGTCGGCAAGGCCCTCACCTTTCACAGCACGGATGTAAACTGCCCCCTCGCATACGAGCCTTCGGGAGAAGATTTTCTATCGCCCTGCCTGATGGAAGCGGATCTCATGCGGCGCGTTTTGTCCCGCGAGGTTTTCTCGGACTGGCTCACTGGTTTCCTGCCACAAATACCAATTGATGGAACGACGGACTGGCTAGAGCCGGGCATCGTGCTCGACGCATCGGATGGCAAGCTGGTGCATCTGGATGGCGTAAACTTGTCGCGTGCCTGGGCGCTTGAAGGCATTGCCAGCGCCTTACCAGAAAATGATCCGCGACAGGTGGCGCTCATGGCTTCGTCAAGTCTTCACAGAGAAATCGGCATAGCTGCGGTCTCTGATGAGCATTATTCTGGTAGTCATTGGCTAGCCAGTTTTGCCGCCTACCTCACGACGAAACGTGGGATTTCGAGTGCACCCGCATCCGGTGACCGCTGAACCAATTTATCCGCCTGCGGTAATGGCAAATTACTTATTATAACAAAGCGTTGCCCGCAGAATTGAAGCCAGTTTCTAGTTGCATATTGATTGCGCTAATGATTGACCTTTTTCTTGGCCAACTTTCCGTACCCGATATCGATGCAACGCTCCTAAAGATAGGCGCTTTAATCTGGTTTTCCGATCTCAACGCTAAACCATAAGTCGCAGGCGGGCATGCACAGCTCATTCCCCACGAAGTCACAAGAGAAGAAACAGAAGCTTTTAACTGTCAAGCGCGCTTTTTGGCGGGCGGTAACGGGTTCGAATCGCTGACTCTCTCGGTGTAAACGACAAAATATTTCAATGAATACAGACATCTGTCGGTAAACCGCAGCCTATTTTCTCCAGTAAATTCAAGGGCAATTTTGGTAGCTGCAAACTAAGTCATCGACGAATTGCCCACTAGCACAACTCAATAAACATCTCGCTGGTGGCGACCCTGTTTTTTTAAGCCATCGAGATATGCGGTCGCTTCTTCATGATCACTCTTAAGCTCACACTTAATGACACCTAGAATAGCGCGTTCCACATCTGCCCCCATTCGCGAGGCATCTCCACAAATGAAGATTGCCGCCCCCTCCTGCAACCATTTGAAAAATGTCTCTCCGGCTTTCTCGATGAGATGCTGTACGTAGACTTTCTTCTCTCCATCACGGGTGTCTAGTCCCCATCGTATAGGCCACTGATTAGGGGTTTCTCTAATAGTGTTTCCGTTACAGGCGGGCGCATTTTCAATGCCTGGTGTAGTCGGATATGGTTATATTGTTTGAGCCATGTGTTGATGACGGTTTGTGCCTGATCGAGCGAGGTAAACCACTCTGCATTCAGAACTTCCCGTCGGAGTGTCCCGTTGAAGCGTTCATTATATCCATCCTCCCATGGCGAGCCTGGATAGATACGCAGGGGCTTGATGCCGACCCTGGTCAGCCAGTCTTGTAAGCCAGCCGCG
>JBCCUK010000017.1:0-84871 GCA_039196965.1 Pseudomonadota bacterium
CCGGCAAGATCATGCGCCGCATCCTGCGCAAAATCGCCGAGGACGATTTCTCCAACCTCGGAGACACCTCAACCCTCGCAGAACCAGACGTCGTCAATGACCTCATCCAAAATAGAATGAATCGTCCGTCCTAGAGCGGTTAGCCTCCTGCGATATCATTTACAGGTGATGATTTGCCCTGACTGAAACTTGGGCAACCCGGTCTGAATGTGTCGTAAATGCGACACTTCGGAAGGGATGTCTGTGCGTCTTTGTGTTTAGCGCGCCCCTTTATTGCATTCGAAGTCAATTCATGCATGCGTTATGTCATAAATTCTAAAAAGGGGAGATTTTAAACGATGACAAAAGCAAACTCGCGCAAGCTGTCTTTGAAATTCGGCGCAAGCTTGATGGCTATGGCGTTCGTCGCCCTTCCAGCCTTCGCGCAAGATATAGATGCCGATACCGATGAAGCCGAAGACGCTGATCGCCGCCTCGGAGTGATCACGGTCACGGCCGAAAAACAGGAAGAAAGCAGCCAGGACGTCAGTTTGAGCGTTCAGGCATTCGACGCAGATGCCCTACGGGACGCTGGTGTCACCGATGTATCCCGACTGGAATTCCTGGTATCCGGTGTGAACTTCGCCTTCACTGGCAATGATGCAAAATTCAACGTTCGTGGTGCGAACTCAAGCAACACCTTTTCCGATAACACCTCGATTGTCGGTACATTTATCGATGGCGTCTTCAAGCCCCGCGCCTCCCAGCAGACACGTGCCTTTTTCGATATTGAGCGGGTCGAGTTCCTGAAAGGACCACAAGGCACGCTGTATGGGCGGAATACGCTTGCCGGGGCTTTAAACGTCGCGTCCAATGGTGTGGATCTGTCCGATTTCGGCGTGGGGCTCGAAGCATCTTATGAGCGCTTCGACAGGGCGACTTTTGAAGGCTTTGTAAATGTTCCGATCACAGATAATTTTGGTATCCGTGTTGCCGGTTTCTACGACAAGAGCGACGGCTATATCGAAAACCTGGCCGGCGATGATCTTGGCGCGCAGGACGACAAGGGTTTCCGGATTACATCTTATTGGGAGCCCTTCGATAATTTCGATGCGACGCTGCGTTATTCCCATATCGAAGAAGATGGTAGGGAAGGCGGCCTGTTCGGCTTCACGCTTATTCCACGCTTCGTAAACGAACAGGGCCTGACCGATCCCTTTGGCGGTATTCTTGATCCCTTCAACCCGCAAAACGGTTCGGCACCGCCCGGAACCTCCCAAGGGTTTCCAAACGCGCTGGATGTGAACCCCTTCACGGTGGCCCAGGACTTCACCCCCGATGCCGACCTTGATGAAGATGTCATCGCCCTGGAGCTTAACTGGGATCTTGGCCCGGTAAATGCGAAGTCCATTACATCGTATACGGATTTCCAGAACTTTATCGGGTTTGACTTCGACTTCAGCCCTAACCCGTTCAATATCGGCGGGTTCGACGAGACCGCTGAGTCGGTAACTCAGGAACTTGTCTTCACATCTGACTATGATAGCCGCCTGCAATGGACCAGCGGTCTGTATTATTCGCAGGATGAGCTGTTTTTCAGCTTCTCGATTTTCAACCAGACTCTGGAAGATAATAACCGTATTACCCTCCCAACAGGCGAAACCCTGCTTACCGGGACACCACTTGCATCTCTCGATACCAATATAAATGGCTTCTTCGCTGACTCAGCCTTCATTGAGACAGATACTTTCGGTGCCTTTGCGCAAGCGGAGTTTTCACTCCTCGATAATCTTCGGTTGATCGGCGGATTGCGTTACAGCAATGAAGATCGGGAGCTTACAGGCGGTGGCAGCAACTTTACCGGTGATACAAATGGCGATGGCGTCGTCGATCCCGTGGTGTCTGTCGTTCCGGGTGTTGCCGGATCATCACCCTTTATTGTGCCACAGGATTCCCGCTCGGTCTTCATCATCAACCGCAACGCGTCCGATGCTGTGGAACTCGGCGAGACATTCGACAATGTGACCTGGCGTGCCGGAATCGAGTATGATTTCAATGAGAACATCCTGCTCTATGTCACATCGGGCACAGGTTTTCTGTCCGGTGCCCTGGGGGCCAATGGCAGCATCACTGATGAGCAGGAATCCCTCTTCGTTGAAGGCGGCATCAAGAGCCTGCTGCTGAATGAGACTCTGAAGTTCAACGCAGCTGTTCATTATACGGAGTATACGAACCTCCTGACACAGATCCTCGAACAGAACGAGGAGACGGGCATCGTCCAGACCTTCTCTGGCAATGGCGGTGACATCGAGGCCTGGGGTATCGAAGTGGAATCTTCCTGGGTTCCCGTCGACAATCTCACCCTGACGGCGAACCTCGCCTATCTGAATTCAGAGTTTGGTACCTTTGCCCAGGCCAATCCGTTCCAGACATTCAGTGGACCTCAGCCTGTTACGCTCGGCGCTGTGGATGTTTCCGGAGAGCGCACGCCATTTACGCCAGAATTCACAGCTGTTCTTTCCGGCTCCTATGAATTCAGTCTCGGCGAATGGGGGTATATCACGCCGGTCGTTCAGTTCTTCTATTCGTCCGACTTCAATACCAGTAACAATCTCGCCATTGATCCGGCACAGGAACAGGACGATTTCACAAAGACCGACCTGCGCTTGATCTGGGATTCTCCGGACAGCACGTACAGTGTTGAGCTCTTCGTGGAGAACGTCGAGGATGAAGCCACCCTGTCGCGCGGCACAAGTGGCGGTGACGACAATATCCAGACCGGCTTTGCCTATCCGCGGAACTACGGGGTCAGAGTTCGCGCCCAGTTCTGATCCACATGATGTGGTTTGAGATTTGATTGAGGGAAGGGCGCGCACTTTGTACGCCCTTCCTTTTTGTTTAAGCTGAAAGATATAGAGACTTAAGGGGAGGGTATGGCGAATTTCGGTGTCCTGAACTGGGCGATCGTGATCCTCTATCTCGTGGCGAATTTGCTGCTCGGCTATATGATGAGCCGAAAGGTGAAGACAGCCGCGGATTTCCAGCTTGGCACGAAAACACTGCCATGGTGGGCTATCGGCATTTCCGTTGTTGCCACTTATGTCAGTGCACTGTCTTTTCTTGGCGGTCCTGCCTGGGCCTATGGCGATGGTATGGCGGCCCTTGCCATCCATATAAATTATCCCCTCGTCATATTTGTCGTTATCGTTCTTTTCCTGCCCTTCTTTTTCAATAGCGGCGTCGCATCGATCTATGAGTATCTGGAGCGGAGATTCGGGCCGACATCTCGCTCGGTCATGGCGATCCTGTTCCTCGTCACCCAGGTCATCACGACCGCGTCCATTCTTACCGCAACGGCGGTTGTAATCACGTTCGTCACCGGCATTGATGTCGGGCTTGCGATCATCGGGATGACCTTTGTCGTGCTCATCTACACGCTGATGGGGGGCATGAATGCGGTTATCTGGACCGATGTGCTGCAGGGCGTGATTTTGTTCTTGGGAGCAGGCATCGTGCTTTGGGGCTTGCTTAACGCGGTGACACCGCTTTCGGGTGCACTCGATTACTTGGCGACTGACGGCAAGCTCAATCCAATCAATACGGATCTCGATTTTTCCGTCGCGCCGACTGTTTGGGCCGGCGTTTTTGCGATGACACTCTTCCACATCACGGTTTATGGCTCCAACCAGATGATGGTACAACGCACGCTCGCCGCGAAGAATATTGGCGATGCCAAGAAGTCCTATCTGCTGATGGGATTTGGAGCGTTCTTTATATATTTTCTTTTCTTCTTCATCGGCGCGCTTCTTTACGTGCATTTCAAAGGCGAGCCGTTCGAGCAGCCGAACGAAATCATTCTGGTCTTCGCCGAGAGTCTTTCGGTTCCGGGGTTGATGGGGATTATTGCCGCTGCGGTGCTTTCAGCATCCATGTCAAGCCTGTCATCGGCGCTCAACTCTCTGGCGACGGTATCCACCACCGACTTCTATCAGCGTTTCTTCCGAAAGAATGAAAGCGACACGCACTATCTTTGGTCGACCAGAATTTTCACTCTGGTCTGGGCCGTGCTGGCGATACCCGTAGCCTTTGCCTTTGTCCGATCCGGGGGATCGATACTGGAAACGCTTTCTGCCGTCGGTGCATATCTTGTCGGTGCCAAGCTCGCCATGTTTGGTCTAGGATTTCTCTCAAAGCATACAAGCGAACGCGGGTTGCTCATTGGCGTGGTGGCCGGTTTCATCGCCCTGTTTTATCTAGCGGGCTTTGCTCCCCTGGGGGTCGAGCCGCTCATGGATGTCGCCTGGCCCTGGTACGCCGTCATCGGTGGCGCGGTGAACATCATCGTGTCCTGGGGTGCAAGTGTTCTGCTCGATGGTTTCCAGAGCGACTGGCATGAGCAGACGGTTCCCGGCCAGATGCGCTTCTTCCGCGAAACGGGTCGACCAGAAACCGATGGTGGCTGGTATCTCGTGCCCGGTCGTGTCGATAGAATTTCGTGGCTGTTGCCGGTGTTCTTCGTCGGGATACTCGGTTTTCTGGTCTGGTTCGGAACGCTTGGGTCAGCAGGCTGATTTTCATTCTGTTACTCCTTTGCATTCGAATGCAAAAATGCTAATTACTCGTCCCAACGATGGAGGTAGTCTATGGCGCATTGGCTGAAAGAGGGCGTTGATCCCGACATAAAACAGAAAGCGGATGCTGCCGTTCGCAAGACGGTTGAGGACATCCTCGAAAGCATTGATGAGCGCGGAGACGCGGCGGTGCGCGAACTGTCCGAGAAGTTCGACAATTGGAGCCCGGAGAGTTTCCAGCTCACCCGCGAGCAAATCGATGCGTGCTATGAGGCGCTTGATGAGCAGGCCATCAGTGACATTCGGTTTGCCCAGGAGCAGGTGCGAGGTTTTGCGGAAATCCAGCGCGCTGCCCTGCAGGATGTTGAAGTTGAGACGCTGCCGGGTGTGGTGCTTGGCCACAAGAATGTGCCGGTAAACTCGGTCGGCTGTTACATTCCGGGTGGAAAATATCCGTTGATCGCATCGGCCCATATGAGCGTTGTCACAGCCAAGGTGGCGGGTGTGCCCCGGATCATCGCGACAGCTCCGCCCTTCAACGGTGCACCCCATCCTGCCATCATCGTCGCCATGGATATGGCGGGTGCGGACGAGATTTACTGCCTTGGCGGCGTGCAGGGCATTGGGGCCATGGCCATCGGCACAGAAACCATCGATCCGGTCGATATGATCGTGGGGCCGGGCAATGCCTATGTGGCCGAAGCCAAGCGCCAGCTCTTCGGCCGCGTCGGCATCGACCTCTTCGCAGGCCCCACCGAGACACTGATCATTGCCGACGAAACGGTGGATGAGGATTTTTGTGCGGCCGACCTCCTGGGTCAGGCAGAGCATGGGCCGACATCGCCGGCGGTCCTGCTGACAAATTCCGAAGGGCTCGCGAGGCGCACCATGGAAGCGGTTGATCGCCAGCTGGAATGGTTGCCCACGGCCGATGTCGCGGGGCAGGCCTGGCGGGAATATGGGCAGGTTATCGTTTGTGATAGCTATGAAGAGATGGTCGAGGTTGCTGACGACATCGCTTCGGAGCATGTTCAGGTGATGACGAAGGACCCGGATTATTTCCTCGACAATATGACCAATTATGGTGCTCTCTTCCTCGGTCAGGAAACCAATGTCTCCTATGGCGACAAGGTGATCGGGACCAATCACACCCTGCCGACCATGAAGGCGGCGCGGTATACGGGTGGCCTATGGGTTGGCAAGTTCATCAAGACCTGTACTTATCAACGTGTGACACGGGAAGCGTCGGTGAAAGTCGGCGAGTACTGCTCGCGGCTCTGCGCCCTTGAAGGTTTCGCCGGTCACAAGGAGCAGGCTGATATCCGGGTGAGGCGTTATGGTCAGCAACCAACGGAAAAAGAACCCGCCTGATGGCGATGGCCAGAACGTCGTGCCGCTGATCAAGGGGCGACGGGCGACCTCCTATGACGTGGCGCGCCTCGCCGGGGTGTCTCAGTCAGCCGTCTCACGCTGCTTCAAGCAGGGCGCGAGCGTTTCCCAGAAGATGCGGGAACGCGTGATGAAGGCTGCCGAAGAGCTGGAGTACAAACCGAATGCCATTGCCCGGGGACTGATTACCCAGCGGTCTAATCTTGTGGCTGTGCTCGTGTCCGGCCGCTTGAATCTCTATTATCCAGAAGTGCTGTTCCGGCTGACAGAAGAGCTCTCAAATGTCGGCCTCCGGGCGCTTTTGTTCACTGTCGATAGCGAGGACGAGGCTGGTGCGGTTGTCGAACAGGCCTGGCAGTTCCAGGTGGATGGTCTGATCTCGGCGTCGCACCTTTCAAGGGACCAGTATGAGATATTGGAGAAGCGGAAAATCCCGGTTGTCTTCTTCAACAGGTACTTCACCGATCTTCCGCAGGATGTCGTTTATTGTGATCCGGCTGCGCAGGTGGAGGAAATCGTCGACCGTCTGAAAACGCTTGGCCACAAGAAGTTTGCTCTGATTAAGGGGCCAGACTTCAATATGGTGAACCGTGAGCGCTGCGCCCTTGTGCGGAAACAGGTTGAAAGCGTATCCGGGTCAAACCTTATCGAAGCGGAAGGGGACTTCAGCTATGCGAGCGGTGCTGCGGCCCTTCAAGACATTATGTCGGCTGGCTCTGATCGCCCCACGGCGATCGTTTGCATAAACGATATGATGGCTATGGGCTGCATGGATGAGGCGCGGCAAGTTCTCGGTTTGAAAGTGCCGGATGAGCTGTCTATTGTCAGTTTTGATGGCATAGGTATGTCGCAATTTGCGAGCTATGAGCTGACAACCATTCGCCAGCCCATTGGCCGTATGTGCAAGGCGGCTGTGAATATGGTGCGCGCACGGGCCTCTGCTCCGGATCAGTCCAATGAGAAGCGTGTTTTTGAAGGCGCGCTCATCGAGGGTGGGTCTATTGCCGCTGCCCCGTAGGACAGCTATGACTTCGAATGCAAAAATATTCGGAGGGGAAATGGCTCATAGTGCAGACAGAATTCTGACCACCCATGTCGGCAGCTTGCCGCGGTCAAAGAAGGTTACAGATCTGGTTTTCGCGCAAGAGAACGGCCAGCCCTGCGATCCTGCGGAGTTGAGGGCCACGCTTGCCGAAGCCGTGACAGATGTTGTTCGTAGGCAGAGGGATGCCCGTGTCGATCTCGTGTCTGATGGCGAGATGAGCAAGATCTCCTACGCGACGTATATAAAGGATCGGATTACCGGGTTTGATGGTGATAGCCCGCGGCGTGCACCTGCGGACCTCGAAGAGTTTCCCGGGTTTCTGGAGCGCCAGGCGAAGGGCGGTGGCACGCCATCCTATCGTCGCCCGCGTTGCGTCGGTCAGATCAAGGTCAAAAGCATGGAGCCTTTGGAGGACGATCTTAGCCGTTTTGAGAGAGCCCTCGACGGGGCAGGGGCGTCGGCAAGCTTTATGAATGCGGCTAGTCCGGGGGTCATCGCGCTATTCCAGCCCAATGATCATTATCCGACTCAGGATGATTATCTTGAAGCCCTCGCAGAGGCGATGCGCCCGGAATATGAAGCCATCGTCGAAGCTGGACATTTCCTTCAGCTGGATAGTCCCGACCTCGGTCTTGGCCGGCACATGATGTTCAAAGACAAACCTATCGAGGACTATCGAAAGCTCGCCAGCCAGCATGTCGATGTGCTAAACTATGCTCTTCGGAATGTGCCGGGCGACCGTGTGCGCATGCATATCTGCTGGGGAAATTATGAGGGGCCTCACCATTGCGATGCACCCATGGATGAAGTCCTGCCGATCGCGCTCAAAGCGAAACCGCAATGCCTGCTGTTCGAGAACGCCAATCCCCGCCACGGCCATGAGTGGACAGTTTTTCGCGACGCTGAAACACGCGGCGAGCTGCAGGACAAAATCCTGATTCCTGGAGTTATCGATTCCACGACCAATTTTGTTGAACACCCCGAACTTGTTGCTGAGCGGATCGAAAAATTCGCCAATATTGTCGGCAAGGAGCGGGTTGTCGCCGGAACGGATTGCGGATTTTCGACCTTTGCTGGCTTCGGGGCTGTCGATGAAGATATTGTTTATGCGAAACTCGGCGCGCTTGCTGATGGGGCTGAGATCGCATCGAAGCGGTTGTGGTCATGAGCCTGAAAGAACGCCTCGCTGCTCAGGAGCCACTGATTGGGACGTTCCTAAAAACGCCGTCCCCGATGGTCTGCGAAGTTTTGGGTCGCAGCGATCTTGATCTTATCTGTATCGATGCGGAGCATTCGCCATTCGATCGCGGGGATATAGACGCCTGTCTATATGCACTGCAGAATAGCGGTCTGCCTAGCCTCGTCCGTGTACCAGCAAACCGTCCGGAATATATTCTGAACGCTCTTGATTGCGGCGCGACCGGCGTGCTCGTTCCCCATATTCGTTCCGGTGAGGAAGCTGCCCAGTTGGTGGCGAACTGCCATTATGGAACGGGTCGGGGATATGCCGGGTCTTCCCGCGCGGCCGGGTATGGCGCGCGAAACATGGTGGAGCATAAGGCAGTAAGTGCTGCGTCCACAGTGGTGGTTGCCCAGATCGAAGATGCCGAGGCCCTCGATGATCTGGACGGTATACTGTCCGTCGATGGCATTGATGCTTTCTTTGTTGGTCGGGCTGATCTTTCGGTCTCGCTTGGGGCAGATGGGCCGAATGATCTGCAAGTCGTCGAAGCCGTCGAGACGATCTGCGGGAAGGGAAGGGAAGCGGGCGCGGCGATTGGCATGTTCACCGGCGACCTTAGCGAAGTCAGAAAATGGAGATCACTTGGTGCAAGCCTGTTTCTCCTTGGCTCCGATCATGGTTTCATGCTGGCTGGGGCGGCGGAGCTAACGAAAACCGTGCGGGCGGCATTCTAGATTCTGTAGAATCGTTCCGCTGTGCCTGCGAGCATTTGCCTTTGTTCCCTCACCGAGAAGGAAGACACTATATTGATATGGGCAACCATGACCTCGCCATAGGATGCATGCAGCCTATCGACGGGGAAGTTCGATCCGAAGGCAACGCGTTCCGGGCCGAAGATATCTATGACTGACAGAACGTGAGGCCGTATGCCTTCTGTTGTCCAATCATGATTGAACATTCCAAAGCCAGACACTTTGCAGATCAGATTAGGTAATGCCGCTAGTGCTCGTAAGCCGGTCTGCCACTCCTCAGTTCCGTTCTTTGTAAAATCGCTTGGCGAGCCGCAATGGCAGAGCGCGACATTGAGCTCCGGCACCCCTCCAAACACCTCCGCAGCGGCGCGCATCAGAGGCGGGGTAAGTTGCAAGTCAAAAGAGAGACCTCTTTCTGCGAGGCGCTTTAAGCCAGAAAGGAATTCGGGGTTCTCAAGTAGGGCAGCTGTTCCTGTCTGCCGATCTTCCTCAGTGCTTCGACCGACGATCTGACGCACGCCCCGGAAGCGCGGTGACTTGGCGTGCTGATCGAGAGCCGCATCTCGCTGCTGGTCAGTAAGGTCACAGAATGCCACGATCGCATTGGGCATTTCATGGCTTCGCGCTTGGCTGTCTATCCACATCGTCTCGGCTACTGCGTCTTCCTCTGCGACGCCGCATTGTATGTGAACAGACTTTCGAACTGGTAGCGTGCCTATATCGGCGATGAGATCCGTCGCATGATAATTCTTTTGAATTGGGGCAGGGTCGCCGAAGAAACGGATTACCCCTTTTTCCGCGAGCCATGTATGCTTGCAGACCTCAAGGTCCCATAAATGATGGTGAGCATCGACGATGTAATCGTCTGTCATGGAGCAAGCCGTGCCGTTTCAATCTGTCGGCGGACAGCCAGATCATCCCAGATGGTCACCTCTTCCCGAACCCGGCCATTCATTATGCGGAATTGCGACACCGCCATAATCAGGATTGGCGCTTGGGTGGGTGCGCCATATCGACCATCGCCGCTATGGCCCCCTCGCAAACTCCATCTAATCGCAACGTCCCGCGCCTCTCCGAGATAAGGGATCTCAGCGATATGTTCGATGTTCAGTTGGACGTCCGGCAGGGCGGACCAGAGGGGTTGCATCCATTCGATCAGCTGATCTGGTCCGTATAAAGATGTCGATCCCGGCATGTGAACGTCAGCTCGGAAGTCGTAGACACCATTTATGGCTGTGTCTGTTCTGTCCAAATGGATCGCTTGGAGTGCGAGAGTAGCAATCTCCGACGCCGATCCATGCGCGGCGACCGCCTCAGGCGCTCCCATGCCAGCTCCATTGCGCCCAGTGTGGAATTCAATCAGGCTGAAATCCGCCTGCTGGTCGGCTCTGGCCTGGTCCTTCGCGACCTGATCCGGGTCGAGACCTAACTGCTGTACCAGTCCCAGATTGTCCCTCACCAGCCATTCCCGTATGACTTTGTTCTCCTTGCAAAGGCAGTCAGCGATGGTTTGAACTCGGACAGTCTTTCCTGTCGCAGGGCCAAATTCGCTGCCGCCCTGATTGGTCATTTTCGATGTGATAAGGTGCGAGGAGTAAAAAGCTCCATCGCCTTCATCTGACCAGATAACATTGTCCGCATCGAGACGGCGATCCGGGAAGGCGTCCAGTGTGGCGTAAGTATTCTGGACGACGGTCGCCGCGCCAGTGATATCTCCGGCGAGGGTGTGTATGGGACAGTCCTCAGCATACCAATCATGGCAGCGTTCGACTTCTTTATCGTGCCATATCCGTTCGGTGATCCGAATAATGAAGTGAGGGAAGTCGACGAACTCCTCGCTAAAGCCGGGAAGGTCCATGCGTCGTCCCGGCGTTGGTGAGAGCATGTCAGTTATATCTGTGGTGGCGACATGGGTGATCGGGTCTGACATTGAAAATCCTAATGAGCTGTCCAGCCGCCATCTACAATAAGACTATGCCCCGTGACCATATTCCCGCCTTGGCCCGCGAGGTAAGCAACGGCTTTTGCCACGTCTTTCGGCTGGGCGATCTGTCCGAGAGGGATCATCTGTTCGACGAAGGCGGAAAACTCAGGGTCGGATAGCATGGGCCGTGTCAGCGGTGTCTCGACAAAGGTCGGCGCGACGGAATTCACTCTTATGCCCCTCGGTGCGAGCTCGACAGCCATAGCTTTTGTGAGCCCCTCTATGGCATGCTTGGTCATGCAATAGACCGTGCGGCGCGGCGATCCGACATGACCCATCTGCGAAGTGATATTGATGATCCTGCCGCCCTCCGGCATTACGCTCAGGACGGTTCGCGATATCCGATAGGTCGCCCGAATGTTCAGATTGATCATCAGATCCAGCGTGGCATCATCCACATCTGTCATCATTTTCGGCACATTCGTCCCGACATTGTTGACCAGAATGTCGATGCGACCCTGCGCTTGAATGTGCGCGAGGCATTCATCGCTCGTCGCATCTCCCTCCCAGGGTGAACACCGATCTCTATCGCAGCCATTCACCAGATCGGTCAGATCGTCCGACGGCCGGGCAACCGGGATGATGTGCGTACCGCTGGCATAAAGCTCTTCTGCGATGGCGCGCCCGATCCCGCGGCTGGCACCTGTGACTAGGGCGGACTTACCAGCGAATTCAGACGTCATGACCAGTGAATCTGCGGTGCCGTTTCACTGCCGCGCACAGCGATCAAAGTTGCTGGTGCATCTCCCACATTTTCGAATTTGCGCGTTCCGTTGCGTGGCACAGTAAGCGTGTCACCAGATCCCAGGACGGTTGTTTCCTCACCGATTGAAACACGGGTCTGACCGGATTGGGCAAACCACACGTCCGGTATATCGAAGTGATGGATCGGTATGACGGATCCGGGTGCTAACTTAAGCTCCGAAATGCGGAAGCCGTGCGGCCAGTCCATACGGCCATCGCCGACCAGTACCCTTTCAGACACGCCGTCAAGGCTTTCGAACGCACCGCGGGGCCCTTCATCATCGCACCGCGCCACACAGGACTTGAGTTCTTCATCGTCGAAGACCTGCAATTCGGCAACCTGCTCACGCGTTGTTACCGGCATGCGCCGCTTGCCGTCGGGAATAGTCTCCCCCTTTGCCGTGTCAATCAGCATTCCGTCATCGAGCAGAACGAGGCCATACTCTGTTGCAAGGTCAAAGACTTTCGGAGCCCACAGAACCCTACCGGGATCATCGCCGCCAAGCACGGCCCAAAGGAAACCGACATCGTCACCGATATTCTTGAACCCTCGAAAAAGGCGGGTGGGGATGGAGATTAACTCGCCCGGTCCCATCGTCACTTGGGCATCGTCGCCGTGCTCACCGAGATCGAACCGCCACTGGCCTGTATGTACGTAGAAGACTTCGGCGGTGTCGTGACTGTGCTGGGAATTGGTGCAACCGGGCGGTTGGCGCGCGCCGCCAATGTTGAAGCCGTGGGGCTCGGCGATATGAACATGCTGGCTCGGGTTTTCCGAAACTCCAGGGCCAATCACCGTGAAATTCTCTTTCTTGTCAGAGCCCGGCGTCCGGGTGTCGATAAACGCATCAAGGCAAGGTAAAAGCTCCGCATACCTAACAATTCGCTCATCAATACCGGTTGTATTTGCTGTTAGTGTATCTGCCATTGTGCTTCCCCAACTCTATCCTGTGCATTCTCGCAAATTTGCATTCGAAGTCAATTTCTGTATTAAACGATTTTTAGCGCCACGTTCCCCGTTCGCGTCAGCCTTGCGCCAGGTTTGTCCAGGAGATTGATCAGAGCTTCGGTCACCCGCTCCGGCTGTTCGAGGACGGACAGATGCCCGCATTTCTCCAGAATTCGCAGGTCCGCATTGTCTATGCAGGACGAAATCTCAATATGTCGATCCGGCGGGCAAACTGTATCTTCTGCACCGCCGACAACCAGCGTCGGACAAGCAATGGAAGGCAGATCATCGAGATATGACTCCCGTGTTGAGAGCGCCATGGTCTGGCTACAGAACACATGTGCTCCAAGATCCCGCCCCATTGTTTCCAAAAGCCGTAGCCGCTCTGCAGTATGGTTTTCCGGATGCAGATATTGCGGCTTCAACTCCTCACGCAGAACCAGATCCAGGTTGCCTGACGCGACTCGTTTCAACTGATTTTTTCTGGCCTCACCGGCAGCATCTGCCCGGGCGGTTGTATTCAGAAGGGCGAGGTGAGAGATCCGCTCCGGAGCCTGTTTGTAAAGCTCAAGGGCGATCAGTCCGCCCATCGAAAGCCCAACACAGGCAAATCTTTTAGGGGCCTTTCTTAAAATAGATTTCGCGATGCTCTTTAAGGACAGGCCGTTGGTTATGTCGCCATATCTGCAGTCAAATCCATCGGCCATCAGTGCGCGAGTTTGCGCTGAAAAGAGCCGGTAGTCACACATGAATCCGGGTAGGAATACGATTGCCGTACCGGGCATCGTTCAAGGCTCCCTTTCAATCCTTGAACTATTTTGCATTCGAATGCAAAATAGTTCAAGTCATCTATTCAAACCTTTCTGGAAGCTAGAATCGGTTGCCGAGTGGCTGAAGGAGGTTTGGACGATAGTGATTGTGGATATCATGGCCGAAGGAAAAATTGGTGCGGTACCGATCCCCGCTCAGCTATCTCGACGCCGTCTATTTGATGCGCCCGCAAAAGGTGCGGAGTTTTGCATAGCGCTGGTAGCAAATCTTTTTTTTCAATCTTTGGGAACAAATAGGCCACGGTCGGCATATTTGTAATAGATGCAGCCTCGAATCCGCGTGTTCCCGGGGCTTTCTTGTCTGTTTTGTGCAACGGGATCTTCAGGTTCCGGCACAAAATGCCGCGGAGCCATACCGGTTTATCATTCAAAACCAAATAAAGATTTTAGAACAACTTAAAGTTGATTTAATTCTTTTTGTAGTAGCTCCTCTACTCCGCCATGGGTCTTCGTGGAGCGTATAGGATGACAGCATTTAAACGCATTGAAGTGGTTGGTGGGGCCATTGTCTGCGCATGCCTCTTTTTTCTTATAGGAGGCTATATCTATCATAATATCCATGAGGAGCGATCGCTCGTTGATGAG
Source organism: Pseudomonadota bacterium (assembly GCA_039196965.1). Lineage (GTDB taxonomy): Bacteria > Pseudomonadota > Alphaproteobacteria > Caulobacterales > Hyphomonadaceae > CALLCD01. The sequence continues at coordinate 14,012 of JBCCUK010000017.1, forward strand.
CGTCGCCTGAATGAGATATCAAGTTCAGCTTTAGCTATAAAATCTGCCGTCCTCGGCACGCGGGAAATAGAAAAGGAACTCTTCCTGACCGGAAGGGCCGAGGCTGCCGACGCTCTGTTCGCGGAACTGGAACACCTAGAACGGATCGAGAAGCCGAAGCTCGAAGACATCGAGACCATGTCCGATGTAGATCTGACGGAGTCCCTAGCGCGTTACCTAAGCGCGGCCGCTTCCGGAGCATCCTTGCTGACGACACTCGGGCTTGATCATAATTCGGGGCTCGAGGGTAAGTTTCGGAACGCGGTTCATACTGTGGAGCGTGAGTTTCAACGTCTCGACAATGCCACGTTACTTGCCCATCTCATGTATCTTCGCCGTTATGAAAAAGACTTCATGATGCGGCTCGATCCGGCCTATTTGGAACAGTTTCAGTCTCGTATGTCACTACTCCAGTCGGAGCTTCTGGACCTTGGTCTGGAAGAAGACGCTCGGCTGAACATACTCTCCAACCTCAACACTTATGGTCATAGCTTCACTCTTTGGACAGAGAACAGAGTGAAGTTGCAGGAGGCACAACAAACCTCAGACGCGGCCGAAATGGCCATCGTAGGGCAAATCGATCGTTTAATATCCTTCGTTCTTGGGAAAGCCGAAGCTAGCGAAAAGGAGACGGACATGTCGGATCTCTTTTCCGATATGGCGGTTATTTTGACCGGCATTCTGGGTCTGGTATTCAGCTTTATTCTTGTCCGTATGCTGTATTTACAGAGACGCTTGGCGGACGAAGTCCACAAACTCGCCCATCTCGATGTTTTAACGCAATTGGCAAACCGCCGAGGCTTCACAGAGCACCTTTCGGCAAAGCTCGCCGAATCCGAGCAATGCGCTGAAGGCGATCTGATCGTCGGCATTGTCGACCTTGATGGCTTCAAGGGGGTGAATGATGTTTATGGTCACGCAGCTGGAGATGAATTGCTGAAGCGCGTGGCGACACGCCTGCGAGACGTTCTGCCAGCGGACGCTTTCATCGGGCGGCTAGGGGGTGACGAGTTTGGCATCGTCGCAAATATGCCGCGCGGTGCGGAAGACGCGATCTGGCTCGGCCATGTCTTGTGTGAATCTCTCGACACGCCTTTTGATCTCAGCGAAGGGGTTGCCCGCGTCGGGGCCTCCATAGGGTTCACGACCCGGCGGCCGGAGGATAAATCTATAAGCGATTTGCTTGAGCGGGCCGACTATGCGCTCTACCAGTCCAAGCAGAACGGCAAAGGCAAGCCGATCTTGTTTTCAGATCAGCATGAAAGCGATGTGCAGAAGGCCCGCCAGATTGAGCGCCTGCTGCTTGATGCCGATTTGCAACGCGAGATCACCATCGCCTTTCAGCCTATTGTTGATCCAGCAACCGGTAACACCATAGGTATGGAAGCTCTTGCCCGCTGGCATAATGATGCACTCGGCGTGGTAGCACCTTCAGACTTCATATGTATCGCCGAACAGATTGGCATCATCAACGATATTACAGAAGTCGTATTGGAGAAGTCACTCAAGGCGGCTACCACATGGCCTGAACATGTCTTCCTGTCCGTAAACCTCTCGGCCCTCGATATTGCAACCGAGGAGGCTGCCCAGCGTATCGTCAACAAGATTATGGCGTCTTCTTTTCAGAATGAACGGTTGTTCCTTGAGGTGACGGAAACCATCCTGATGAACGAGTTCGAACGGAGCAATCAACTGCTCGATCGGTTTCGGCAACTCGGTGTGAAGGTGGCCCTTGATGATTTCGGTACGGGATATTCAAGCCTCGGTTATCTCAGCAGACTACCGATCGATCTCTTAAAAATAGACCGCTCCTTTATGGCGGGGATCGAGGAGAACGCCACATCGCGGCGTGTCCTGAATACCATCGTGTCGCTGTGTAGCGATATCGAGGTCAAATGCATCATTGAAGGCGTTGAGCGCGAGAGCCAACAGAAGATTGTCTCGAACCAGGGCTCTGTTCTTGCCCAGGGCTTTCTGTACTCCCGGCCGATGAACGCCGAGGAGGTTGCCGAACACTTCGGCCTGTCGAAAGAGTCACACCTTCAACTGATCGCCTAGACGCGATCAGCTGCGGAGATTTTTGAGGCGCTGAAGAACATCCAGCCCCTGTTGTTTGAGATAATGGGGGATGTCGATGAACACCCAGTTTTCCGCAAGCTTGTCGTCGCGTCGGCGGTAGATATCGACAATCCGCATATCGGCCGGCGCACGCGCTTCTGGAAGGCCTAGAAATCCGCCGCGATTGCGATTGGTGAGATTGGCCCAGCCGAAAAAACCGCAAAAGTGCCCATCGGCAAGCCGGGCGACATGGCCATTGTAGACCTTCTCGGTCACGTTCATCCTGAATGGATGCTGGTGCTGCTTCTGATAGCGGTCGATTGTGTAAGTTGCACCGATGCCGCACGGGCCATACCAGATCATGTCATCATGCCAGCACTTGGCAAGCAATTCCGGTGGGCATTCATAATCATCCAAATGATTGATCGACCGTAGATCCTCGATCATGCGGTTGACCAGCGCGATAGTCTTTTCTGTCTCGGCACGATCGGTTTCGCCGTGGAGCAAACCGTCATGGGTTTGCGGGCCGGGATACATAAAATAGGTGCCGGTCATCGGAGGCAGGGGATAGACACCGGCCTGGTGCATTAGGCCGAGTATGTCAATAAAAAGTGCGCTTTCCACGATGCGACCATTCTCGACGTGCATAAACTCCGCATACCGAAGAAAGGCCATGCGCCCGGTTTTTGGAATGCCGATCCAGTCTTCATCGAACAAGCCGATGAAATGTCCCATGCTGCAGGTCCAGACGCTTTTGCCGTCATCGACATCATTCTCGCCTGCAAAGAAGATATCCTCACGACGCTGAAGGTTTTGAAGGGACGTGCGCAGGGGTTGCCAGAACTGCTCTATGACATCTGATGGCCGGTGCAACTCATAGAAGGGATAGACCCCACGCCAATGCAGGTCATCTGCGATGAATCTGCTCGCAGCGCTCGTCAGATGATCATCCGAACTCTGATCGAATGCCGCTGTATATTGCTGGACCAGGCACTTTGCTTCGAGAATCCCTGACATGGTGCTAGCTTAGCCCTGTGGGAACCGAGACCGGCCCGAGGTTTCTTGCTTTATTAAACTCTCGCATGCGGCCCAATACATCGACACCGACTTGGTGGTAAAGATCGAGGAGGTCGACAAGCACCCAGTTTTCGCGAATGAGGTCGCCCTCGACCCGCCAGAAATCAAGGCTGCGCAGGAGCACTTCCTTTCCCGCCGGGGCGATGCCCATCCATCCGTCCCCTGACAGGGTGAGGCGCATATTCGGCCAGCCGGTCTCGCAGACATAATTGCCTTCACTGACCCAGTGGGACATGAGATCGCCCATGGCGTCGAGCTTCCGGTCCGGCATGGCGCTGAGGAACGGGATCTGGTGCCAGTTGCGGAAGCCGGAAATCCCTCGCGCTGTCCCGATGCCGCAGGGGCCATACCAGTTGAATTGAGGGTGCCAGTATTTATCGAGCTGCATGATTCCAGGATCGGGATTTGCCGGATGTTTGCAGAGGTCCTCCAGCATGGCGGTGACGATATTATAAGTGTGTGCCCCATCGCCGGAAGCGCTCAGTCCGTCGCCGGTCATCGGGGCCGGCGTGCACAGGAACGCCCCAAGCTGTGGGGCCATGGGCCAGACGCCTGCCTGCACCATGAGTTCAGGCACGTCCCAGATGGCCTGCATCTCGGCGATCTTGCCATCCTCGATACGGAAGAATTCGTGGTAACGCATATGGGCAAGGTGCCCTGTCGGCCGGATGCCGAGGAAGGGCGACAGGAATGTGCCCATATAGTTTCCCATTGTGCCGATCCAGTCGGTCCCCTCCGGCGTTGTGCCAGCAAGGACGATCATGTCCCGGCGTTCGAGATCCGGCATGGCGGCGCGCAGTGGCGCTATGCAGTTATCAAGCAACCCATCGAAGCCGGACAGCGTCCCGAACGGGTGGCACATGTTCAGGTCGGCCTCTGTATGGAAGATACTCCGGATCGCATCGAGGTCCGCTTGTGCTTCAGTTGTGGCCAGAAAAGTCTGATAAGGTTTGAAAAGCGCTCTTAGATCAACTGGGGTCACCCCGCTCCTCCACTCATTTCAGTCGATGGTGTTAGCATCTGAATGTTCTTTTGGGATAAAGCCCTGATTACTTCTCCCGTAATTCTCGTTTTGCGGATGACTGCATTCGAAGTCAAATTCTTCTTCGTAGTTGGTAGCTTGCGGCAGATGTCAAAGGTTAGGTGTCATTGCGTAGGGCGTCATGGACCGTTGTCTCGCGGCGAACTAATTTTCGAAGAATTTTTCAGATTATCAGGTCGTCTTCTACCAATGAGGGCTGGAATTCTTTCTTTGGTAGAAGGCGGAACCGAGTTCCCTCAATTTTAGCAGCTCGTATTCTGTCATATCGGAATATCCGTGGTGCCTTTCTCAGATGATCGAAGGCGATGACATACCAGACGGGGTACTTCAGCAGGAGAAAGTGAGGTTCGATCAGCCGCTCAGATGTGACCCCGTCCTCTCGGTGATATCGTATCTCCAGCGTTTCCTGGTCGATGAACGATTTGTGCAGTTTTTGAACGATCCCTTCAGGTGGGGCGGCAACACCTACCTGGACATATGTCGATGCCGTGACGCCAATCAGTATCCGCGATTTCAGCTGATTTACCTTGTGGCGCTTCTCCGGCGAGAAGGAAGCAACCAACTGTCGCCGGACCGAAGCAAGATTGCCCAGGAAAATAGGCGAGTTCATCTTCTCGGCTACGGCAATGCTGATGAGTAGGTCGACCGCCTCCGCGTAGCCCAGGTTCAGTCGGCCCACCCCCCAGTTTCGATCAAGCCGGACGCCGCCGCCGCGCCCTCGATCAGCGTCGATCTGCATACCCTGTTCACGCATGAGCGACAAATCTCGTGCAATCGTGCGCATGCTGACGCCGTGCTGGAGCGCTAAATCCTTAATAGTACAATGCTCTTCTTGCTTCATTTGGACAGCAAGCAGCTCTAACCGCTTTAACCTGCCATTTGCGCCTGCTCGTTCCATGCAAGAAATATGACATAAAATGTCATATTATTGAATAGAAGCGACCTGCGAAACGTGAATTGGGAGTTGGCGGTCTGCCCCAGCCCGATCAATGAAAACCGCGGAAATAAAAGCAATACCCCTGCCAAGGAGATCGCCGATGAAAATGAATTACTTTGTCGTTGGTACAAATAACATGAATGCAGCAGCGTCATTCTATGATGCGCTTTTCGAGAATCTGGGCGTGGACCGCGTCGCCCCCTCTGACCGGATGACCTATTGGTTAGGAGAAGACTTCGCATTCGCTGCCGCGACACCTTTTGACAAGAAGCCTGCGACTAGGGGAAATGGAACGATGGTTGGCTTTAGCGTTCGATCCGCTGAAGAAGTTGAAAGGCTTCATCACCTGTCGATCACGCTTGGCGGCACCTGCGAGGGTATGCCAAATCAGCGAGGGCCTCGTTTTTCTGCCTATGTGAGAGACTTGGATGGAAATAAGCTGTGCTTCTCTGATTAGAGGAGTACCGCGCCAGATTGCGAAAATGCAATATAGCCGCCGCGCAAAGCGGATTTGGTTCACATAGTAGACTCAGAAATCTTTGGGTTCAGTTAGGTCATTCGCTGCAAGACGAATAATACGCCATTTTTCCAGTTTCAGGTTATGACGTACCGGTCAAACTCGTCTGACGTTTGCTACATGAAAGACTGGCGGTCCGAGGAGGATTCGAACCCCCGACCCCTTGATTCGTAGTCAAGTACTCTATCCAGCTGAGCTATCGGACCTGCCAGTGAGCGGCGACACATAGCGCCGGGCGGCGACGCTGACAAGCCATGATCTTCGTCGAAACCCACCAATCTTGCAGATAGGTTACTGCAGTGAATTCGACTGCAAATCGATCCAGAGACTCGACAAACTCGACGCAAAGAGCGCATACTCGCTGAATAAGGGCATTGGGTGCTTCACGCCCGCAAAAAGAGAGAGAACGAGCGATGGCGACCGAGCTCAGCCATGAGCTGCGCATTGATATTCCGCCCGATCAGCAAGACGCCTATGTCGAAGCTGTGCGTAGTGGACGTGTGGCGGATCTTAAAGCCATCCTCCTTGAAGCGGCCAATGAAAATCAGAGGCAGATGATTGAAGAGATCCTGCCGCCCGATCTCGTTGACTCGGACGATTTCTAGGTAAGGCTCTTTGCTATATTGCTGGTATAAACGCCCCGTGCGATCGCACGGGCGAGGGTGGAGGCCGCTAACTCTCCAAGCCGAGCTATACCAAGCGGCCGAGGCTCCGGCAGTGCCTGCTTTCCAGTCGACAGCACGAACACAGCGTCGCCGTCAAATGGCGCAAAGACCGGTCGGATCGCGCGGGAAAATCCGGAAAGCGCCATCTGGGCAACACGTTTTGCCTCACCAACGCCAAGCGCGGCATCCGTGGCAATACAGGCTATTGTCGTATTCTGACCCGGTTGAGGATTGACCTTTGCTGAGCCCCAGTCCTCTGCATCGGCGGCATAATCGGCCGGTGGCCGGGCCCCACCAAACTCACCTTCAATCTCGTAGGGCCATGCCCAGAAACAGTCCGTACCGGGCATGTAGACCGATCCAAAGCAGTTTACCGCAGCCAGTGCGCCCACGCTGATTCCTTCATTGGTGACAATGCTCGCCGAGCCGAGACCGCCAGCATGCCGTCCGGCAAGGGCACCAAACCCAGCCCCGGCGCGGCCGAGGGCAAGCTCTGCGGATGCATTGTCGAAAGCCGCTCGGCCGAGCGCAGGATAGGGGCTCTCCTCCCATCCTTTATCGCCGCCATTGGCGAGGTCATAGAGGATCGCCGCAGGGACAATCGGCGTTTTCGGTACGCCCGGTGCGTCCATCAGGCCATAGCCGCGTCCGGCCGCCTTCAGGCCAGCCACGACACCGTCCGCTGCCCCGAGGCCGAAAGCGCTGCCGCCGGAAAGGCAGATCGCATCGACAGCTTCGACCAGCATATCTGCTCGGAGAAGATCGGTTTCACGCGTACCAGGTCCGCCCCCTGCCACAGCCACTGCCGCCGTTGCCGGCGTCTCGGCGAGAATCACGGTTGTTCCTGTTTTTGTGTCGCTATTTTGGGCGTTTCCGACCAAAATGCCACTTATGTCGGTGATCAGGTTGCGGGGGCCGGGCTTCGCCATAAAACAAGTCTTTCGCTTCTGTGAGGCTCTTCTTATGGTGCCGCAGAGTTTGAGCCAAGCCGGAGAGAAATGAATGCGCATTTTTGCAAGCCTGATGGCGTCCACGCTGTTCGCAGCCTGTCTTGCAGAGGAAACCGCGCCGGAGCCTGTCGCAGAGGTCGTGGAGGCGGTCGAGAAAGCAGCAGGCTGGACAAAAGGCGGCATGGTGGCGGCCGCCGACCCAAGGGCGGTTGAGGCGGGGCTCGAAGTTCTGCGAGCCGGCGGTCATGCCGTGGATGCAGCCATAGCAGTTCATGCGGTGCTCGGCCTTGTGGAGCCGCAAAGCTCCGGCATTGGCGGCGGTGCGTTCATGGTGGTTTATGAGCGTGAAAGCGGCGATCTCACAGTGTTTGACGGCCGCGAAACCGCTCCTGCGGCGGTAACACCTGATCTGTTCATAAAAGATGGCGAAGTACTCGGCTTCATCGATGCCTGGCAATCTGGCCGGTCCGTCGGCGTGCCGGGTCAGATCGCACTTTATCAGGCGGCCCACAATGAATTCGGGCTGGCGGAGTGGCCGAGCCTTTTCGATGAGGGCATTCGCCTGGCAGAGGAGGGCTTCGCAGTATCACCGCGCCTTGCAGCGCTGCTTGCCAATGAGCGGTTGCGTGACGCGGTTCAACTTGACGATAATCCTGATACAGCGGCTTACTTCTATCCGGATGGTGCACCTCTTGCCGAAGGGCAGGTGCGCGACAATCCGGACTACGCCGCCACCCTGCGTGCGGTGGCCGAGAACGGCCCGTCTGCTTTCTACACAGGACCCATAGCTGAGGCCATCGTCGCAGCTGCCGCCGCAGCGCCAGAAGGCAGCACCATGACGCTGGAAGACCTTGAATCATATGAGGTAAAACAGCGTCCTGCGCTTTGTGGAACGTTCCGTACATATCGTATTTGCTCCGCCCCGCCACCCTCTTCCGGTGGCATCACACAGAATATGATTATGGGGCTGTATGATCGGTTTTTACCGGAGGGAGAGGTACCGGAGGATGAGAAAGTGGTCACCCTGGTGGAAGCCCAGCGCCTCACCTATGCTGACCGGGATCACTACGTCGCCGACGCCGATTTCGTCGCTGTGCCGAGTGAGGACCTGATCAATCCGGTATACCTCGATGCCCGCATGGGCGAGGCCGTATTGCCGGGCGCAACCCCGCAGCCGGGAGACCCCGGAGAAGTGCTTGGCCGAGGCTCGATTATTGACCGATGGGGTCGCGACACGACTGAGGATGCTCCCGGAACGACACATATTTCCATTGTAGATCAGAATGGTAATGCCGTATCTATGACCGCGACGGTAGAAGCGGCGTTCGGCTCTTCGCGCTGGGCGGCAGGGTTTCTGCTCAATAATGAGCTGACCGATTTCGCCCGCCAGCCGGAGCTGAACGGCAAGCCGGTGGCCAACGCACCGGCGGGCGGCAAGCGGCCCCGGTCTTCCATGTCACCAACCATTGTGTTCGACGAAGCAGGCAATCTCTTTATGGTGACGGGCTCACCGGGTGGTAATTCCATTATTGCTTATACGGTGAAGACGCTGGCCGGCGTGCTCGACTGGGGCATGACAGCTCAAGAGGCAGCTGATTTTCCAAACATCATTGCCCGAGGCGAGTCTGTCGGTGTCGAAGTGGATCGCGGCGACGGGCAACGCCTTGCCGATATGCTGAAGGAGCGCGGTTACAATGTGCAGGAGCGGCGCGGAGAGAATTCCGGTCTGCATGTGATTGTGGTGCGTGAGGACGGGCTGGAAGGGGCTGCTGACCCGCGAAGGGAAGGCATCGCTCTCGCCGTGGAGTAGGGGGCGGGTAAACGACATTCCGAATGAACGGGCTTTGCCGGTCCGCCATAAATGCGCCGATTGGCTTAAGCTCTTTTTAGATCTGCTATGGCAATCTAGCCCTCATGAAGATTGCCGATCAGACCCATGAGCGCCTGGTCCTCTGGGATCGGCCGATCCTTTTCCTCATCATGACTATATGTATGACAGGGTCTGCTTCATATGGTGCGATTGTGGGACCCGATGATATCGGCATGGCAACGCGGATATTCCTGTTTGTGCTTGCAGTGGGTCTAATTGCCCTCATGTATACGAGAATCCCTATTCAGCGTTTGGTGTTTGACCGGCAGGCTGGGCGGATATGGCGGACGCGGTGGCAACTCGGGCTCCGCAAAGAAGACTATATGGATCTGTCAAGGCTAACCGCCATTCATCAAAGGGCGGATCGTCTAGGTGAACGAACGCCATCGTATTACGTAGCTTTTGAGTATACGTCCGAAGACGGATCAATAGAGACTGAGCGCCTGAGCACGACATCAACCGGTCACCGGCATGATCGGATGATCGAGATCCTGAGTGAGTGGCTGACCCGGCCGGACAGACGAGCCGCCTAGGGAGTATTTCTAACCTGGAAGGAACACGATAAAACTCGTGCCTTCCGAGCCAGTGTTTTCAAGTTTGATATCGCCGCCCATAACGCGGGCAAGGTCGCGGGCAATCGTAAGGCCAAGGCCTGTGCCGCCTTCGGCCACGCTGCCGGAAAAAGCCCTGAAAAGGTTTGCCTGTGCCTTTTGCGGCATGCCCGGGCCATTGTCGCTGAGGCGGAGGCCTTCTTTGCAGCATTCGACACAGACGCAGCCCTCGTCACCCTTTGCTTCGAGCGTGGCCTGACCCGCATTGCGCAGGAGGTTGGTGACGATGCGGTGAAGATGATCTGGATCGACCTCGGCCATACGCTCCTCGGGAACCTCGTTCTTCCATTGGAGGGCTTCCCGGCCCGACAGAGCCTCGTTCGCGGCTTCTTCCACGGCTTCGCGAAGGTTTACCGTCTGGAAGACAGGTTTCGGTGTCTCCGCCTTGCCATATTGCAGAGTGTTCTGGGTCAGGTTGATCGCTCGCTCGAGAGCCCGTTCGAGGCGGGGCAGTGCCTTTTGAACCCGGGGGTCGTCCGACATGGATAACCCATCGGACACGAGCTGGGCCGCCGCGAGGGAATTGCGGAGGTCGTGATTGATCTTGGCAACAGCTTCCCCTAGGCGCGCAAGACGCTGGCGCTCCCGAAAGGCGTCGGAGACGACCTGTTCCATATCGGCGAGGGCGTTTTGGGCGAGGCCGATTTCATCGCGTCGTTCCGAGCGATCCTGTTGCGGGCTGATCTTGCTCGGATCCTGGCTGAATCGGAGGATCGCTTCGGTGACGGTGCGCATCGGGTCAACGACGAGGCGCACCAGAACCAGATAGACGAGGCTACCGGCAAACACAGCTATGAGAAGGGACAGGCCGATAATCCGGTGGCTGAAACTGCTGAGCTCCTGCCGAAGCGGAAGTTCCGGTACGAGAACCTCGATGATGAAACCTTCCTGATTGCTTTCATCAAGAATGCGCAGCGTGAGGTCATCAGGGCTGAAGATTGTCGCAGCGGTATGACCAAGACGAGCGAAGTAGCCATCACCGCCGGTGGTCAGATCGATGCTGCGCATGGGGCCGCCCACGGGCACGTCCGGTGCCAGAAGGAGCTGGCGGATGCCGCCGCCGAGTTCGGCCACTGTCATAACGCCGGCATTTTCGAGCAGCTGCTCAGCCAGCTCTTCGGACACGCGCTGGCTCGGTGCCGCTTCCAGGGCGAGGGCAGCGATCCGCGCAGCCTGGGTGCGCTCATTCAACCAAGCATCCCGCCGGCTAATCGCCGACGGGATAAAAATGATAAGCTCGATGAGCAGAACTGCGCCGATCGTCAAAGCAAGGAGCTTGACGGACAGGCTATCCCGCCAACCCGTGCTGTTTGGTTCAGACAGCGCCATCGCCCGCGGAACCTTTAAATTACAATGCCCGAAACTGGGGGTAAATCAGGGTATCTTCTGAAGCAAGCCCACCAGCCCTTTTGTTCTGTCGCTGAAAAGCGCACCGGCAAAGGCATCGGAACCCGAAACGGCTCGCTTTACAGCTTCAGCGCGTGTTGGATAGGGTGAGACGTGCTTGATCAGATCGCCGGGCTTGCCGCCATTCGCCATGACAACGGAGACGATTTGCAGCAGGTCACCGGCTCCTTCACCGAGGATTGAGGCTCCGAGGAGTTTCTTGCCGGACCAGATGATTTTTACCTCGCCGACCGTCTTGCGCTCGGCAATGGCCCGGTCATTTTCGTGGAACGGGAATTTTCCGACGGTGACCTTGTCGCCAAACTGCTCCCGCGCCTCTGCCTCGGTCATGCCGAGCTGGGCAATTTCCGGCTGCATATAGGTAACAGCGGGAAGGGGGGTCGCTTCGGCATTATTGCCCGGCGTCTTGAAGAAGGCTGCGCGCGTAAAGATACCGGCATGGTGGTTTGCCCAGTGGGTGAACTGGGCCTGACCTGCGGCATCGCCAAGGGCCCAAACGCGAGGGTTCGAGACCGAGCGCATGTTCGGCTTTGTGACGACGCTGCCGCGCTCGGTTTTAATACCGGCTTTTTCGACGTCGAGGCCATCGAGGAAGGTGCGGCGGCCCACAGCGACGAGGATATCCGTGCCGTTGATTGTTTCGCCGCCGCCATCAGCTGTTTCCGTGCGAACGCTGACTTTGCCGGTATCGCCGGAGACTTCCACGGCCTTGTGGCCCTCAAGGATACGAATGCCTTCCTTGCGAAGTTCTTCCAGTGCGACCGCGGCCTGATCGGCATCGGCGCGGGCAAGGGCTCGGCCCATTTCTATCACCGTAACCTTCGACCCGAGACGCTGAAAGGCCTGGGCCATTTCGATCCCGATTGGTCCGCCGCCGAGAACGATCAGTTCTTTCGGGAATTCAGGCGCTTCGAAAATCGAGTGATTGGTCAGGTAGGGCACGCTATCGAGACCGGGTATCGGCGGGATGAACGCCGTCGATCCGGTTGCAACGATGATGCGGCGGCCGGTGACGCGAACACTGTCGGAAACGACGGTTTTCTCGTCTTCGAAGCGGGCGTATTCGCTGACCACAATGGTGCCGAAGCTCTGATACCGCTCCACGCTATCCACCGGTGCAATGCTGCCGATCACGCCAGCAATGTGTTCCTTGACTTTGGCCCAGTCGGTGACGGGTTCGGCGTCCACGGTGACACCGTATTTCGCGGTATTGCGGGCGTCATAGGCAGCCTTACCTGCGGCGAGGAGAGCCTTTGAAGGAACGCAGCCATAATTGAGGCAGTCACCGCCCATTTTTGCGCCTTCGAAAAGGACTGTTTTGAGGCCGAGATTGGCCGCGACATAGGCAGTGGAAAGACCTGCAGAGCCTGCGCCGATGATGACGATATCGGCTTTGATTTCGCGCTTGCCATCATCGGAGGTCTTATGGCTGGCCTTGTCGATCCGCTGGGAGACTTCGCGCGACAGATCGGCGCTCATATCCCGTGCTGAAAGGGTAACGGTACTCATTATTCAGCTCCTTCCGTAGCAGCTGAGCCTTTCTTGAAGACTTTTTTGTAAATGACGGGGATCAGGGCAACGACGCCGAGGGCGATGAATGCTGGGACGAAGTTCGAGGCGAGGGTCCCGATATTGACGTCGCCGCCTGCCCGAAGCGTGTCACCAACAGCTACGCCAATCCATGTATAAGCCATGGTGCCCGGCAGGATACCGAAGAATGTGGTGATCAGATAATCGCGCAGCTTCGCGCCGAGAATGGCCGGTGCGATATTGACGACAGCAAATGGGAAGGCTGGGATCAGGCGCAAGGCGAACATGTAGGAGAGGGCATCCTCATTGAAGCCTGCCTGCATCTTGTCGAGAAATGGTCCGACGACGGAGCGCAGGGACTCGCCGATCGATGTGCGTGCTGCAATGAAGAGTGCAGTCGCCCCCATTGTTGCCCCGAAGACGGTGCCAAGCGTGCCGAAGGCAAGACCGAACAGAACGCCTCCAGCAATGGTCAGGAAGCTCGCCGGAACCATAAAGGCCGTGGCGGCCGCATAGATCGTAATATAGCCAGCCAGGACAAGGGCGAAATTCTGGGCGATCTGAGCATCAAGCCAGCCAATATTCTGGCTGAACCCTTCAAGGGTGAGGTAATTGTGCCAGCCTTGGGACACGGCGAGACCGAGGCCGCCGAGGATAAGGGCCAGAGGCCAGAGTTTGGTGATACGATGTATCGCGCTTGGTTTGTCCTGCGGTTCGATTTGACCGGCAATATCTGTGTTGCTTGCCATGGTTCTATTCCCTTCAACTTGGAGGTCGGTTTCGTTTATTCGGTATCGTTCAGGGACCAGTCGTAATCATAGGTCCGGATCTTCGGGTTGTTTTGTATATTCGCGGAAAGCTCTGGTTCTGCGTATTGCAGGAGGTGATCGATGACGCCCGCTTCATTGCCGCCAAAGTCCTCTTTGAACCATTTGTAGATGGTAGAGACTTTTAGCTTGCCGTCCTTGCGGATCGTCACACCCCGTGGGTGATTAATGTAGGCTTTCGCCGCTTCCGTGAGATCCTGTTCCAGAGTGGCGACTTCCCACGCGCTCGTTTTCAGGTTTGGGCAACCATAGGAAGCGCAGTTCACCGCATAGTGCGTGCGAGGCTCGTCCCAGTCCTTACGGAGCACTTCATGCTCGATATCGTTAAGGGAAATCTCTCTGCCGCCGACATTGGTGGTGACCTTTTTCCATGGGCCGACAATGTAGCCGGAGCGGATCGATTTTACCGGATAACGGCCGATAATATGCTTTACCGTTAGCGCGTTATAGGCGTTGACCCAGAGCACATACTGCTCGTCGCGGGATAGTGACGCGATATCTATCGCGGCAAGACGCTCCAGATAGGCATCGAGCGCCTCGGCATCGGCACCGTCATCCTTCAAGCCACCATAGTCGAACCGGTTCACACCATCCGCGCTCTCCGTGACATACTTACTCAATAGTGCTGTCCACTCACCATGGGCTTCCTGGGTCACTGCAGCCTCCGTCGTTGCAAGCGTTTCTGCTGCCGCCGTAAGCGTTGCTGGTGTTCCGAGCAATGCAACCGCTGTGAGCACTGTATACAGGGTGTTTCTCATGTGACGTGTGTCCCTAATGTCCTCTTCCGTTGCAGCCTATATAAACAGAGGTGCTGAAAACTTCCCGTCACGACAGACTATCCACCGGTCAAAGACACGTGATCGGATTGAGAGCTTGGCTGCGAACAGGCTCTTCGGGCGTTTCGCAGTAGATTGGACCGAATTTCAGCAAACAGGCGGACTCCGCTTGACGGGAACATATGCTGTCCTGTATCGACGCGGCTCCGAATTTGAACGCCCCTGATCAGAGTTTGAAACTATGAAACGCACTTTCCAGCCGAGCCGCCTCAAACGCGCCCGCCGCCATGGCTTCCGCTCGCGTATGTCCACCAAGAATGGCCGCAAGGTTCTCGCCCGCCGCCGGGCAAAGGGCCGTAAGGTTCTATCTGCCTAAAGGTAGGTTATCCGGAGGGCTGAGATATGCCCCCTGACCGTGACACGGCCAAACATCCAGATAGTTCAGACCTCGCCCGGCTCCGACGCCGGGCAGATTACGTTTTTGTGCGCAACGGAAGAAGTGAAAGACGGCGCAGCGTCGTAGTTCAGGCTCGGCAGCGGCGGTCCGGCACCGAGCGGCGCGAGGATCAGATCGGGATCGGCTTCACCGCAACAAAGAAGGTCGGCGGAGCGGTTGTGCGCAATCGTGCAAAGCGGCGATTACGAGCCGCGGCACAGGCGCTGGCCCCAAAATATGGTATCGCTGGTGTCGACTATGTTTTCATCGCCAGAAAAGACACAGGTCAGGTTGCATGGCAGCGTTTGCTTGACGATATGGAATCGGCGCTGATAAGCCTCGCCAACGCTTTCGGCGACGCTAAGGCAGGGGCCTGAGCCGCCACCACCCGGGACAGGAATTCATGGAACAGCAGGACCAGCGGAATTTCATTATTTTCATGGTGATCGCCGTGGTCGTCCTGTTCGGCTACCAATCACTTGTGCTGGAACCTGAAGCCAAGCGCCGCGAGGCAATCCAGGAACAGACACGGGTCGAGCAGGAAATTCAGGCGGAGGTAAACCCGCCCATGGAGCGGGCCGCAACGGTAAGCGAAGCGCTGCAACGCGATGAGCGGATCATATTCGACAATCCGAAGCTCGATGGGTCGATCCGGCTTCAGGGTGCATTGATCGACGATCTCAATATGAAAGAGCATTTCGAGACCGTGGAGCGTGAAAAAGAGGTGCGCTTGTTCAGGCCCGAAGCGGTCGACAGCGCTTATTACGCCTCCTGGTTCTGGATTGGGGAGCAGAACCGGCCGGTGGCCAATCTCGGCGTGACCTGGGAGCTCGTCGAGGGCGGCCAGTTGACACCGGCAACCCCGATTACCCTGCGATATGAGGGAGCAGGAGTTCAGATCGACCGCCGCATTTCCGTAGATGAAGACTATCTTTTTACCTTTTCCGACACGATCATCAATCCTGGCGATCAGCCGCGCTATCTCCGGCCCTATGGTGCGATCCTTCGCCATGGCGAGTCAGGTGAGTTTCTTGATGCGGTCACGCCTGGAGCCAGCAAGGATAGAGGGCTCGTCCATCTAGGCGAGGTCGCCATTCTTGATGGCAAGCTGGAAAAGCGGGGCTATTCCAAGCTCGAAAAAGGCAATGGGATTACCGAGACGAGCACAGAAGGCGGCTGGGTCGGCCTGACTGACAAGTACTGGCTGAGCGCGCTCGTGCCCGATCAGGGCCAGGATTTCCAGACAAATTTCGAACGCCGTTCTCGAGTTGATGGCGCGATCATGGAAGTGCGCACAATAGGCACAGAGCTTGTCGTACCAGCGGGCGGGAGCGTTACCTCCGTGAACCGGCTTTTCGCCGGCGCGAAAACCATTGATGTCGTCCGAAAGTATGAGACCGAGCTGGGTATTCCCCGATTTGTCGATGCCATCGACTGGGGCATGTTCTACTTCCTGACGAAGCCGTTCTTCTTCGCATTGCTCTGGCTGCAGGGCAAAATCGGGTCCTTCGGCCTCGCCATTCTCGCCTTCACGGTTCTGGTCAAAGTGGTTCTGTTCCCGCTTTACAACCGGTCCTATGCGGCCATGGCGAAAATGAAAAAGCTGCAGGAACCGATGAAGGAGATCCAGGAGCGCTTCGCTGCCGATCCCCAGCGCAAGCAGCAGGAGATCATGAAGCTCTATCGCGATGAGAAGGCCAATCCGGTGGCTGGGTGCCTTCCAATCCTTATGACGATGCCGATCTTTTTCGCTCTCTATAAGTTGCTGTTTGTCACCATCGAGATGCGCCATGAGAGCTTTTTGTGGCTGCAGGATCTATCAGCCCCTGACCCGACCGCGATCGGCAATCTCTTCGGCCTGCTGCCCTTCGCGGCAGAAAGCGTGAAGAGCATTCCGCTCCTCGGTGTGATCATCGGAATTGGCATTCTGCCGATCCTTTACGGCGTCAGCATGTTTGCCCTGCAATCACTCTCGACACCGCCGCCGGACCCGATGCAGCGCCGCATCATTATGCTGCTGCCGGTCGTCTTTACATTCGTGTTTGGTGGCCTCGCCGGTGGTCTCGTCATGTACTGGGTCTGGAACAATGTCCTCTCCATCGGCCAGCAATATGTCATTATGCGGCGCAATGGCGTGGAAACAGAATTCGATAAGTTCATCGCCAAACGGTTTGGTGGAGCCAAGAACAGCGCGTGACCGAAGCGCCTCGATTTTCGGATGAAACACGTGAGGCGGGCCGGAAGCTTCTGGCCGGACCCGTCTCCTTTGCCATCGGCTGTGCGAGCCTTGCGCAACTGCCGGATGGCGACCGGCCTGAATTTGCCTTTGCCGGGCGGTCGAATGTCGGCAAGTCATCCCTCGTCAATGCTCTGACTGGCCGCAACAAGCTCGCGCGATCTTCATCAGAACCCGGACGGACGCGGGAACTCAATTATTTCGATCTCGGTGAGGGGACAGCCTGGATGGTGGATCTGCCGGGGTATGGCTATGCTAAAGTTTCCCGCACCCAGGCCGAGGCATGGATGGCGTTGACGCGAAAATATCTGGGCGGACGGGCTAGTCTCAGGCGGGTTTTCCTTCTGGTCGATGGCCGCCGTGGGATCATGGCCCCTGATCAGGAGATGATGGATATGCTCGACAGGACGGCGGTGAACTATCAGATTGTCCTGACGAAGATTGATAAGCTGAAGCCCGGCGCGGTCGACAAAGTTCGCTCGGAGACGGAAGCGGCTTTGAAAATCCACGGCGCGGCACACCCGGTGGTGCACTTGACCTCGTCCGAGAAAGGACAGGGGCTTGAAGACTTGCGGGCAGAGATCGCTGCTTTGGTGGAGGTCTGACCCGTGTCGACCGTTCAAATCAGGTTGGCCAATCTCGATACGGAAGAGTTTGCTGCTCTGATCGAGGCGCACAAATCCTTGATGCTGGAACATTCGCCGCCGGAAAGCTCCCACGCTTTGCTGATTGATGGTCTCAAAGATCCTGCGATCACGATCTGGGAAATGCGCGATGGCGGTGATTTGGTCGGCTGCGGCGCGCTGAAACGTCTTCAGTCGGGTGAAGGCGAAATCAAATCCATGCACACTGTCGCCAAGCGGCGCGGCCAGGGCCTTGGCCAGACCATGCTTGATCATATTGTAGCGGAGGCGCAGAAGCTGAGCTTGGAACGGCTCAGCCTGGAGACCGGCTCCATGGAGGGGTTTCTACCGGCGCGCAAACTCTACGAGGCCAATGGCTTTTCCTATTGCGGCCCGTTTGGTGACTATGTCGAAGATCCAAACAGCGTGTTCATGACCCGGCGGCTCGACGCGCCCGCTTCCGCTTAACGCCAAAGCGCAGTATGAGCCCACCCATGACAGACACGCCGACACTTGAAGCCGCAAAGCATACTGCCTTCACCCTGGCCGAGGCGCTGCCCTTTATCCAGCGCTATGCCGATCAGACCATCGTCGTCAAATATGGCGGCCATGCCATGGTCGATGATGAGCTGCAGGTGCTGTTCGCTAAGGACATCGTCCTCCTGAAGCATCTCGGCATTAATCCGGTCGTTGTCCATGGTGGCGGGCCGCAAATCGGCGATTTGCTCGAACGTCTGGGCATTGTCTCCCAGTTCGAAGACGGACTCCGGGTGACCGATGACGCGACCATGGAAGTGGTCGAAATGGTGCTTTCAGGAGCTGTCAACAAAACAATTGTCCGGGCCATCAACGCCGCCGGTGGCAATGCTGTGGGGCTTTCCGGCTCGGATGCCGGGTTGATCAAAGCGAAGAAGGCGGCCCGCAAGAAACCAGCCTCGAACAGTCATATCGAAAAACTGATAGATCTCGGATTTGTCGGCGATCCGGACGGGGTAGATGCGACGGTGCTTGATGTGCTGTCCGGGGCCGAGGGCGGATTTGTTCCTGTGGTTGCGCCCGTTGGCGTTGGACCCGAGGGAGCCCGCTACAATATCAATGCCGACAGTGCAGCTGGGGCCATTGCGGCCGCGCTTGGCGCAAGCCGGTTAATGCTGCTGACCGATGTTGCCGGGGTGCTGAACAAGTCTGGCGAGTTGATGCGCGAGATCCCGAGAGCGGATGTGCCGGGCCTTATCGGCGATGGCACAGCTGCAGGCGGTATGATTCCGAAACTTGAAACGGCAGCCGACGCAGTGGAAAAAGGTGTTGGGGCTGCAGTTATTCTCGACGGGCGTGCACCCCATGCCCTGCTTATGGAGCTGTTCACCGAACATGGCGCAGGCACACTTGTTTCCTAAAACACTCGCCGTTTTTTTCCTTTTGCTGCTTACAGCACTGTCGGCAGACGCACAGGCAGCCAACCGTGGCTGGTCGATCTGCAACCAGACAAGCTATATTATACAGGCGTCAACCGGACAGCCGGAGAGTGGCGGCACCGTTGTCAAAGGCTGGACAAAAGTGCGTCCGGGGAGCTGCGAAGTGTTGCTCGGTGCTCCACTTGTCCCCGGTGCCCATTACCTTTTTGCCCAATCGTCAGATGCCCATCGCGGTGGCCGGAAATCCTGGCGTGGTAATGAGGCGCTCTGTGTCGAAAGCTCTTCAAGCTTCACGATTGAAAACCCGCCGAATTGCACTGAGATGGGCCTCGATGAGCGAGCGTTTAAACCAGTTCTTGTAGAGAGCCGGAACAGCTGGAGCACGACGCTTCGGGAGACAGATACCTACACTCTGAAACGCGCGCGCGCCGCTGGTGTGCAACGGCTGCTGGGGGATGCCGGGGTTTATACCGGCGCAATCGACGGAACGATCGGCCCGCGGACGCGATCGGCCATTCGGGAGTTTCTCAAAGATCGGGAACTTGCTTCCGATACCAGCGATGATGATCTGATCGACATACTGGAACAGGTCGCCCTGGACCGGTCTCGCAATGTTGGCCTGACCCTCTGTAATCGAACCAAGGGTCGGGTATGGTCTGCCATTGGAAGACGCAAGGGTGAGGACTGGGAGAGCCGGGGATGGTGGCTTCTCGAGGCAGGCGGTTGCGCCCGAGTTATCGACGAGCCGCTCTTGCAGACCGAGCACTTTGTCTTCGGCGAGCTGGAGGATCCCGATGGCGGGCCGTCGCGCACATTGATCCGCGGTGCCGATGTCTTTTGCATAGCGCGGTCGAAGTTTGCGATTGTTGGCCGGGAGGACTGTGAAGCGGCGGCCTATCGCCGGGCGCTATTCGCGTCGACCCCAGCGCCGACCGATCGCAAGCTCATTTACGAGTTTTTCGAGCGTGATTTCAATGAGGCTGGGGAGGGTTAGGGCTTGGCGGCGGTACTACGGCACCACGGCACCTGGATCTTCGATCTCGACAATACGCTTTACCCGGCTGAGTGCGATCTCTTTGCCCAGATAGACCAGCGCATGACCAGCTTCGTCGCTGATCTTCTCTCTACGGACCGGGAGAGCGCCCGGGCGTTGCAAAAGCAGTACTATCTGGGCCATGGAACGACTCTGAAAGGGCTGATGGTCAATCACGATATGAAGCCTGAGGCGTTCCTCTCTTTCGTGCACGATATCGACCATTCCTCGCTGCCGAATGATCCGCGCCTGCGGCAGGCCATCGGAGCGCTTCCCGGCCAGAAATATGTCTTCACCAATGGATCGCGGAGCCATGCAGAGAACGTCACGCGCCAGATGGGCCTGCAGGACGCCTTCGATGGCATGTTCGGAATTGAGGACGCGCTCTATGAACCTAAACCGTCCCGGGCCGCCTTTGACCGGTTTGTCGGCAGGTTCGATGTCGCGCCGACAGATTCGGTCTTCTTTGAGGATCTAACGCGAAATCTCGCCCCGGCCCATGCCATGGGGTTCAAGACTGTGCTGGTTCAATCGGGCAAAGACTGGAGCCATGAGCCGGAGGGCGCGCGTCCTGCGGCGGCGACAGACACGGTACCGGCCCATGTGCATCATGTGACCGATCACCTGGCAGAGTTCTTGGAAAACGTAGTGGACGGCTAGGCTCCGTGGGCGTGGCTATTCCCGATCGAGAATGTCACCGGGCTTGCAATCCAGTACCTCGCAAATCTTGTCGAGCGTCTCAAACCGTACGCCTTTGACCTTTCCCTGGCGCAGCATGGACACATTCTGTTCAGCCATGCCGATTTGCTCCGCCAGCTCCTTGGACTTCATCTTGCGCAGGGCAAGCATCACATCGAGTCGGACAATAATCGCCATCGGTCAGACGATCTGCCGATTCTCATCGGAGATACGAACCGCCTGAAGAAAAATGTGGCCGAGTATCAGGATGAGCGTGCCGACCAGCAAATAGTTGATCTGTCCGGATCCGAAGGCGATGGAGAGCTCCTTTGTGCCAGCCGGATTGTCATAGGTGAGGGCCAGGGTGAAAGCGGACCGGATCACCAGTCCGATTAAACCGTTGACCATGACCATTGCCCCCAAAAACCGGATTGCCCTGTGCACCTGTTCGGAGAAGGCATCTCCTTTGGACAAGGTGTGAAACAGCCGGAACGCTGCAAACAGGACAAGAAGCGCCGGGCTCCAGGCGACGAATGCGAGGCCAAGTAGCAGCCGTGTCTTCTCCGGTGAGAATTGAACTTGTGTGCGCGCGAGATCCGTGAGGCCCTGCCAGTGACTGGCAATCATGTCGTCCAGTGTCTGGTTGAAAATGACTTCGGCAGCCAGGAGCAGTCCCAACAAGACGCTCACCCATTTTAGAGCACTGCACCATTTTCGGGTCGTTTCGGGCAATCGGTAGCCAGGGAGCATAATTAATCCTTGAGATTATAAAATTCATGTTTTAAATGAATTTATCAATTTTGGGAGTTTATCATGTTCACACGGTTTGTCATCAGCTCTGTTGCGCTCGCCATGGCTGCTTGCGTCGGCTTGGCGTCGAATGCAGAGCCATCAAGTCAGAATTCTAATGAGGATATGCTGAATGTCTCCGCCCTCGAATTCGCTGTTCGTGTGCCTGAGCAGTACCGGTTGCGGGAGGAGGGAGCGTCCTTCACGCTGACTGCCAAGAATGGCCGAACAGGCGAAGTCCGGGAAGAAGATCTGCTTATGCTGTCAGCTGATGTGGCAGAAAGTCCTTTTCTGAGCGACCGCCGGAAAGCAGGCCACAAAATCGGTCGCTACCGTGTTGATCCGGCAGATATTGCCCGGCTTGATGCATTCAGCGCAGCGCTGATGGCATGGAAAGCCGATAGCGATTCGAATAGTGCTGGCGAACACTCACTGAGTTTCAGTGCAAATGCCCTAGGTTGCCTGGAACGGATCGGTGCTTCGGATGAAGGGCTGATCATGGAAATCTACATGCGAACCGATCCGGAAAAAGATTTCTACACACTGGTCGATGAGCAACCGCTCGATGTCTCCAGCCTGCCAGACGGGGTGCCGGACGGTATTATGGCGCTCTGCGATAGCTGATCAGCGGTTTAGGGCCACTTCACCAAGGGCGGCATGGATGACAGGATGCTGTGGACATTGCCGCCCGTCTTCAGGCCGAAGGTTGTTCCCCGGTCATAGAGCAGGTTGAACTCGACATACCGCCCGCGCCGTATCAATTGCTCCTCGCGCTCCTCCTCGGTCCAAGTCTCATTCATGCGCCGACGGACAATTTCCGGATAGATATCAGCAAAGGATTTTCCGACGTCCTGGGTGAAGGCAAGGTCAGCCTCCCAGTTGCCGCTATCATGGCGATCGTAGAAGATACCGCCAATGCCGCGGGGCTCGTCGCGGTGTGCCAGATGGAAGTACTCATCGCACCATTTGCGGAACTTTGGATAATAGTTCTTGTCATGAGGATCGCAGGCATCCTTCATCGCCGCGTGGAAATCGAGGGCATCCTCGAAATGCTGATTGCGTTGAAATTCGAGCAGGGGAGTGAGGTCTGCACCGCCGCCAAACCAGGTTTTTGATGTTGAGATCATGCGCGTATTCATATGAACGGCAGGCACGCGCGGATTGGTCATATGGGCGATCAGGGAAATACCAGAGGCCCAGAATTGCCCTTCTGATTCATCAGCACCGGGGATCTGTGCGCGGAATTCGTCGCTGAATTCGCCATAAACGGTAGATACGTGGACGCCGACCTTTTCAAACAGCCGGCCTTTCATGATGGCCATGGTCCCGCCACCGAGATCTTCGCCGCCATTTCCCCGTTTCCACGGCGTTTTCTCGAATTTGCCGACCGCGCCGGGGTAGAGATCGTCGGGCGCAGCAGACTCCAGTGCCTCAAATCGGGAACAGATGTCTCCCTGCAGCTGCTCAAACCAGCTGCGGGCTGTTGTTTTCTTATTGTCGAGATTGGTTTCCGCCGTAGTTACATTCACGTCCAGCCCCTCAGTTAACTCAAGCCTAGCATTTTATCTTCATAGCGTCCGATATCGAAACAGATCATAGACAATATGTAGTTTGCGGCGTTGCGCCGCAATTGCTCCTGCAATGTGTTGGTTTAGGTCTGTCATCTAAAGAGTGCTTCGTGAAAGGGATGAAGTAACGTGAGCGACGTAACACAGGATGTGCTTGAGGCGGTTGACGAAGATCGCCGCAATTTCGTGCACATAGCCAGTCTGGCCATGACGGTCGGTGGCACCGGCATGATTGCTTGGATGTTTGTGGACCAGATGAACCCGGCCGCAGACACGCAAGCTGCCTCAAGCCTTGAGGTCGATATCTCGAAGATACCGGAAGGCGGCGAGATCCGTGTTCTGATCGGCGGTAAGCCTTTTTTCATTCGGCACAGAACCCCTGCCGAGATCCAGGCGGCGGCGAATACCGACCTCGGCCGGTTGCCTGATCCGGAAACCGATACCGACAGGCTGAAAACGCTCCCATCTGGCGAGCTTAATCCGTCTATTCTGGTAACGTCTGGTGCCTGCACGCACCTTGGCTGCGTTCCAGTTGGCCCGAGTCAGGGCAATACCGGCGATTACGGCGGATGGTACTGCCCTTGTCACGGGTCCCACTACGATACGTCAGGTCGCATCAGGAAGGGCCCCGCCCCAAAGAACCTTCCTGTGCCTAACTATGAGTACGTCTCGGACTCCGTCGTTCGAATTTCGTTGTAGGAGGAACAACGTATGAGTGGTCATCAGTCGACCTATAATCCCCAGACAGGCATCGAGAAGTGGATCGATGAGCGGCTGCCTTTGCCGCGTCTTGTCTATGACAGCTTCGTGGATTTCCCGACGCCGAAAAACCTGAACTACTGGTACACGTTCGGCGGCATTCTTGCCTTCTGTCTGGCAACGCAGATTGCTACCGGCGTCGTGCTGGCCATGCATTATACCCCGACAGTCGATGAGGGTTTTGCCTCCGTCGAACGCATCATGCGCGATGTGCCCTATGGCTGGCTCCTCCGATACATTCACGCCAATGGCGCATCCATGTTCTTCCTCGCGGTATATATTCACATTTTCCGCGGTCTTTACTACGGATCCTACAAGGCTCCGCGCGAAGTGCTGTGGATCCTTGGCTGCGTCATCTTCCTCCTGATGATGGGCACGGCATTCCTCGGCTACATGCTGCCTTGGGGACAGATGTCCTACCACGGCGCAAACGTGATCACCGGCCTGATCGGCGCAATCCCCATTGTAGGCGAGTCAATCCAGATCTGGCTGATGGGTGGACCATCGATTGGCAATCAGACGCTGCAACGCTTCTTCTCATTGCACTATCTCTTGCCATTCATGATCGCTGCCGTTGTCATCCTTCACATCTGGGCGCTACACGTGCCCGGCAACAACAATCCCACCGGTGTGGAAGTCAAAGATGTGAAGAAAGATACGGTGCCGTTTCACCCGTATTATACGGTGAAAGACGGCTTCGCGATTGTGGTCTTCATGATCATTTTCTCAGCCTTCGTATTCTACATGCCGAATGCCCTCGGCCATACGGACAACTACATCGAGGCAAACCCGCTGGTGACGCCTTCGCACATCGTACCCGAATGGTACCTCCTGCCATTCTACGCGATCTTGCGCGCCATCACCTTCGATCTCGGACCAATCGACGCGAAACTGCTCGGCGTTATCTTCATGTTCGGATCAATTGCAGTCCTGTTCGTGCTGCCATGGCTCGACACATCGACTGTGAAATCGCTGCGGTACCGGCCAACGGCGCGCCGCTTTTTCTACGCATTCCTGGTTTGCAGCATCGGTCTCGGTTGGTGCGGCGCGGCCAATCCGGACGATCCATTACCAGGTCTGAAGTTCGGTTCCGACAAACTTCTGGTCACCTATATCGACACAGAAGGGAACAACGCATCGAGCATGTTTGAGGAGTATGAAGAGGCCCAAGCCTTCATCGAAGAACAGCCGGCCGAAGCCGGTGCCAGTTTGGGTATACAGAAGGGCGGAGCCATACGGTTTATCCATTTGGCGCAGCTTCTGACATTATACTATTTCGCGTATTTCCTCGTGATCCTGCCTCTGCTCGGGCTCACTGAGCGGCCGAAGGATGAGCCGGAATCCATTCATAAGGCGGTCCTTCAGGCGAACGGACATGGCTCCAAGGCTGACGAAAAAGCAGCCGGTGAAGCCGTTCCAATCCCCGCAGAGTAAGTGAGTGATCTGACCATGAAATTGTTCAAACAACTTGCACTCGTCGCCGTTTCGACCGGGCTTGCTCTGTCCGCCCACGCCGCTGGTGGCGCGGAGCACGCTCACCCTCCCGAAGAGGGCTGGCCGTTTGAAGGTCCGATGGGGCAGTTCGATCAGGAAGCGCTTCAACGTGGCTATCAGGTGTACCGTGAGGTCTGCGCCTCGTGTCACTCAATGAAGCTGATGAGCTTCAGGAACCTCTCAGAGGCTGGTGGGCCGTTCTATAGTGGTGACTATCCGCCGAACGAAAATCCGCTCGTAAAGGCGTTTGCTGCCGAAGCCGAGGTCTTCAAAGGCTATGATGACTATGGTGACCCGGTCTACGGTCCAGCCACGGCGGCTGACCGCTTCCCGTCACCATTTTCCAACGATAATGCGGCCCGCATCGCAAACGGTGGCGCGCTGCCGCCCGATCTCTCGGTGATCACCAAGGCTCGCCATGGCGGTGCCAGCTACATCTATTCCCTTCTCACGGGGTATCCGGCCTATGAAGAGGTGGATCTCGATGGCAACATCGAGTTTCCTCGCACCGATGCTTACGGTTCAGACCATGGAACAGACGATCATGGTGATGGCCATGGTTCCTCCGACGGATCCCATCACGAGCCCCATGGCCTCCTAAACCAGCCGATTGGCCAGTATTACAATCCTTATTTCCCGGGCGATACGACACCACAATGGACCGGCGATCCACGCCATATCCCGGCCGGTGGTTTCCTTGCCATGGCTCCGCCTTTGGCAGATGGCCAGGTGGTCTATATGGACGGTACCGAAGCGACGGTGTCGCAAATGTCCTCTGATGTGGCGCAGTTCCTTGCCTGGGCCGGTGAACCAAAGCAGGCCAAACGGAAATCAGCTGGATTGAAGACGATCATCTTCCTGTCTGTCTTCGCCATGTTGCTCTGGCTCTCCTACCATCAGATCTGGGAGAAGGTTGAGCACTAGCCATCGGACTAAAAATCGAATTGACAGCCCCGCTCTGGATTGGTCCATGGCGGGGCTTTTCATTTGTTGGGTGATCATATGTCGAATTGGGTTTTGGGTGTGCTCGGTGGATCGGGGCTTTACGATATAGACGGCCTGGAAGACCGGCGCGAGGAGCGTGTCGAGACGCCTTGGGGGATGCCTTCTGGCGATTCGATCCGAGGTCGGATCGGGCAGGTAGAACTCGTTTTCTTGCCGCGCCACGGGCCGGAGCATACGCTCACACCGAGCATCGTGAACTATCGCGCAAATATTGATGCGCTGAAGCGGGCAGGCTGTACCGATGTGCTGTCCGTGTCCGCCGTTGGGTCCTTGCAGGAGGCCTATGCTCCGGGTGATTTCGTTATGGTTGATCAGTTCATCGACCGGACGTTTGCTCGAGAGAAGAGTTTTTTCGGCCCGGGCTGTGTGGCCCATGTCTCCCTGGCAGATCCAATCTGCGCGCGGCTCTCAAAACTTGCCGGAGATGCAGCGGAGACGGCAGGGGCACGCGTGCACCACGGCGGCACCTATATCACAATCGAAGGCCCGCAATTCTCCACCCGGGCCGAGAGCCATCTGTATCGCGCCTGGGGCTGTGACGTCATCGGCATGACGAATATGCCGGAGGCGAAGCTCGCCCGCGAGGCCGAGCTTCCCTATGCGACAGTGGCCATGGTCACCGACTATGATTGCTGGCGCGAGGCCGATGAGGTGTCCGTGGAGGCTGTACTCGAAGTTCTGGGCCAGAACAGCACTTCCGCCAAGGCCTTGATCAAGCATTTGGCGGAAACGCTTTCAGGTATTGACCGCACGCCAACAGAGCAGGGGATAGAGAGAGCGCTCGACTATGCTCTGATCACCGATCCGGCATCGCGAGACCCCAAACTCTTAAAAAAGCTCGGCGCGGTTGCGGGCCGCGTGCTGGGCTAAAGCTCTGCAGTGACAAGGCGGTAGCCAATGTCGAGGTCCTCCAGCTCTGCGATTTGCCCATATTTTTCATCCCATACATCTGTGACGATGTCGCTCTCCAGCGCTATGAGACGCGTTTCCACATTGTCGATCTTTGAAAAGGTCGAGATTGCGGCGCGGGCTTCCGGGTCGAGATAGACATGGGGTCGCCGCCAATAAGCTCCGAGAAACCCATCGCTGCAGTCATGGGGCACTGCCACCGTCTCTATAATGATATCTCCAAGTAAACGCTTGAGTTCGCTCAGCGGCGGCATGATTGGCTGGTCGAGGTCAACAATTTCCGGCAAGTAGTCCTTTAGCCAAAAATACGGCCCGTGCGGATCAAAGGACAGAATGACGAGGCGGTCCCGCGCGACGCGGCGCATTTCCCCTAGCCCCGCTTCCAGATCGGACCAGTGGTGGATTGTCAGGATCGCCATGGCTGCATCGAAGCTGTTGTCTTCAAAGGGCAGACTCTCGGCCGTACCCTGATAAACCTCCGCCGAACCTGTTGGTCTCTGTCTGATCATTTCCATAGATGGTTCCAAAGCCGTAACCGCCAGGTCTGCCGGTTCATAGGAGCCTGTGCCCGCACCAACATTGAGGACAGTTCGCGCATCGCCCAGGGCGCGCCTGATATGGTTGGCAATGCGAGGATCTGGTTGCCGCCGACCAGCATAGCCGATGCCGATTTCATCGTAGAGTGTTGTCATGAGGTGAGGTTAAATCGGGGTGCCTAATCATGCTAGGGGGAGACGCGGTGGCCGATGGCATGAAATGCATAACGCCAGTCTTTGCATGGTCAGGCCCACATTCCGTGAAATCCGAGCGGCCAGGTATAGTCGGCCATCCAGGTGCAAACCGGGCCATCGCTGACCTTGCGGGCATCGAAGACATGGATCTCGCGGGTCTGGGCCTTGATATTGAGGACCGGTCCGATCAGCCAGCTATCGCGTTCGGCCGAGCTGCCGGGCTTCGGTGCAAAGAGGAACTCCTCGGCGATGCGAGTACTCCCGAAGTCAAAGGCGTCCGTTTCTCCGGTGTCCCAGTCATGAACCGAGAGCGTGGTGTTGCCCGGATGGCGGTCGCTGACACCCGTCACAAGCGCAGACAGGTGACGGTTCAGCCCATGGCGACGGGGATCGACCTGCGGGAAATCGCCATCAAGAGCGGTTTCGATGATCCTGGCATCGCCCTTTGGAGGAATGACGAGGAGGCTGAATTTACTCTGATAGGGTGGGCGTTCAGCGACCGTCCACGTGCCCTTGATTTCTGATGCGCCGCCGCCGGAGCCGAGGATCGGCTCGTCGTAAAAGGCTACATCGAGCTTGATCGTGCCATCGTCTTCTTCCCAGGCCGCTCCGGTGTGAAAGAAGGCGCGGGCGGGAGCCTGTGCCCATCTCGTTTTGGAGAAGTCATCCTTGTCGACGATCAGAATTTTAAGGCCGTCCTCGGGGTGCCATTCCAGGCTGTCGACAAAGGGCGGGATCATACGGGTTCGGAGCCAGGGCTGGACGAGGATCACGAGATGCCGATCCGTCATGGCCCAGTCATGGAGATAGGCAGGCACGCCCATATCGGTGAGGCCGAAGTCAATCAGCTCACCATCAGCGCCCGCAAGATAGATCGCGATCCGCGTGCCATTGACACCGAGATTCCAGATCCGGCCATCGGGCTCGATCTTCGGATGGGCGAGATAGGGCATGCCCTTGAGGTCATCGCGCCAGACTTTCGGGCCGCGGCTTTCGAGGGTTTCAGGGTCCAGTCGCCATGGAGAGCCTGCCTCCCACAGGGCAAGTAGCTCACCGCCCGCCATAACGACCGAGGTGTTCGCCGCATTGACGTCATCGGAGCTTTGAACCGGGTAGGACGGATCGCCCTTTGTGCCGAAGCCATCGGCAAGGAAGCGGTCTGCGGCCTGTTCGGCGGTGCGCTTCGTCGTTTCCACGAACTTGCCGGAATGGATGGCCATGCCGTCCTCGACATGGACCCGCTGGATCATGCCATCGCCGTCGAACCAGTGCGATGCATGGGTGTTGCCATAGTGGAACTGTGCAGGTCCATTGCGATAGAGCGTGCCTTCGAGACCGGTCGGTGCCTTACCCTGGACGAGACGCATAGGGGAGGCGTCGAAGCCCTCCGCTGGTGCTGTGCGGTATCCGGCATGCCAGGCGGGCCCGCCACCGCCTTCCGTTGAGGCGGTGGTCGGGAGGCCGCAGGCGGAGAGTAGACCCGCTGTCAGGCCCGTTTCGATGAATTGGCGGCGATCGACGTCCACGACGTGTCCTCCCGATTTGTGGTGTGTGTTGCGGCTTAGTTGAGCGAGATGATCTGGGCGGTGCCAGCATCGGTCACGACGAATTTCGCATCATCCCACTTGGCCGGGCCGAAGCGGCCTTTCGCATTGTTGGAAAAGGCATAGCCTTCCGTCGGAATACCGAAGGGATTGGTGTCCATTTCGCCGTCATCATCTTCATCGTGGAAGATTTTCACGCCGTATTCGCCGGGTGCGATATCTTGCAGTGTGACCGACACGCTATCGGCCTCGACCGTGATATTCGCGCCATTGATCGCCTTACCCCCTTCATAGGTATCGGCGTCATAGAGACCGATATGCATCGTGCCCGTATGCTTTTCGATGTTCTCGACGGTGATATCGATGGTTCCGGCAGAGACCGCAGCGGGCAGCATGCAGGCAGCGATAGTTGAGATAATGACTGTGCGGTTCATGGTGTGAAATCCCTGTTCGACCTGTCGTATCGCCGGCACCCTGCTGGCGACGGAAACAAGATCGGAAAAGATCGCACGGAGGTGAAACAGGAATGTGCAAATGGCTGCCCTGAATGCGTGAAACGGGCCGAAATCAATTCGCGAAGCGCGAAATGCAGGGTGAAAATTCTGATTCTGAGGCCTGATTCACGTCTTTTCCCATCGCGGAGCCTAATCCGTGGCGCTTGCCAACAGGCCCCAAAACCGTGACAGTGAAAGCAGAA
Source organism: Pseudomonadota bacterium (assembly GCA_039196965.1). Classification (GTDB taxonomy): domain Bacteria; phylum Pseudomonadota; class Alphaproteobacteria; order Caulobacterales; family Hyphomonadaceae; genus CALLCD01. The sequence continues at coordinate 44,235 of JBCCUK010000017.1, forward strand.
AATAGACGGGAGGAGACGATATGACGAAATACGTCATGGGATACGCGGTGCTCGCCGCATCACTTTTGGCCGCATGCGGTGGCCCTACCGAGGAGACTGCCGAGCCGGCCCCGGCGACGGACAGTCCGGAAGCCTCGCTCGACCGGCAAGTCGTGCTTGAGGCAGGCGATGGCTTCGTAACTGCACTCCAGACAGCTTTAATCACTGCCGAAGATGGCGACGAGATTATTATGCCAGCTGGGAGCTTCGAACTGACCGATGGGCTGTCGCTCGATGCTGATCGGGTCACGCTGCGCGGGGCCGGGCAGGCGGAAACGGTGCTCAACTTTGCCGGCCAGACGGGCGCAGGCGAAGGGCTGCTGGTGACATCTGACGATGTGACTCTTTCAGGCTTCACGATCCAGGACACGGCGGGCGATGGGATTAAATCCAAAGGTGCAGACCGGATCACCTATGCCAACCTCACCGTGGAATGGACTGGCGAGCCCGATGAGGACAATGGAGCCTATGGCGTCTATCCAGTGGAATCCACCGATGTACTGATTGATGGTGTCACCGTGCGCGGCGCGTCCGATGCAGGTGTCTATGTCGGCCAGTCGGAACGGATCATCGTCCGGAATTCCTTGGCCGAATACAACGTAGCCGGGATCGAAATCGAGAATTCAAGCTTCGCCGATGTCTACGACAACAAGGCGGAGAACAATGCGGGCGGTATTCTGGTCTTCGACCTGCCCGATCTGCCAGTCGTGGGCGGCCATTCGACCCGCATTTTCGACAACACGATCATTAACAACAATACGCGAAACTTCGCGCCTCCTGGGAACATTGTTGCCTCGGTGCCTTCAGGAACGGGCGTAATTGTTCTGGCAAACCGGAATGTGCACGTCTTCGAGAATACGTTCGACAATAACCGGTCGGCCCATGTGCTGCTGACGGCTTACTCCGACCCGTTTGAGGATGATCGCTACAATCCGCTGCCCCGGGACATCGTATTGAAAGACAACAGCTACACCGGCGGTGGCCAAGATCCCCAGCAGGATCTTGGTGATCTAGCTCCGCTGCTCGGCGGAACACTCCCAGAAGTCGTCTGGGATGGCGTGACCCGCTGGGGCGAGGAAGCCGACAGCGATGTGAAGATTATGATGGCGGAGGCGGAAGATGTTGGGTTCCTGTCCCTTGGCCTTGGCGCGTACCCGCTTAACCCGGCGAACCTGTCGCCGACCATGGACCGTCCAGGCGCGGCAGAGATCACAGAGCCTGAAACAGTTGTTCTGATTCACGATAAGACCGGCTGATGAAACGTCTCTGCTCCGCTTTGGTGGGGCTGGTACTTGCGGCCTGTGGCGCGCCCCAGGTGGCCAGTCCTGAGCTTCAGGTCATTCTCGCCGCACGCCCGGCTGAGACCCTGTCTGCCTATGGCTTTTTTCAGGACAATGGAGCGCCGGCGAGGGGCGTTGTGCCCTATGATCTCATAAATCCCCTGTTCTCCGATTATGCCGACAAACACCGTCTGGTCTATGTCCCGGAGGGCGAGGCGGCCGATTATGTTGAGGATGCGGTATTCGACTTTCCCGTCGGCAGCGTGCTCATCAAGGGGTTTTCCTATCCCGAGACCGGCCTCGTGGAAACGCGGCTTCTGATCCACAAGGAAACGGGATGGGTAGCCTATCCTTATGTCTGGGATGAGAACCATACCGACGCGAAATACAGCCCCATCGGCGCGAAACGGGCAATCGATACGACAGCGCCGGACGGCACACCACTGACCCTCGCTTATTCAGTGCCGAATCAGAACCAGTGCAAAACCTGCCATCAGCAGGGCGATCACATCGTTCCCATTGGCCCAAAAGCGCGGAATCTCGACCATATCGGGCCGAATGGCGTATTGCAGATTGCCGACTGGACAGACCGGGGCATTCTCAGGGGCGCACCGGCGGACATTCACACTGTTCCCTCCCTTGCCTTGCTGGAGGGTGACATGGCCGGCCGGGCCCGGGCCTATCTCGATATCAATTGCGCCCACTGCCATATGTCCGGCGGATCGGCATCGAATTCGGGACTATGGCTCGATTGGACCGAGGACGACCCCGTCAAGCTTGGGATCGGCAAACACCCCACCGCAGCCGGTCGGGGCTCGGGAAACAAGATCTATGTTGTTGCCGCCGGTGACCCTGAAGCATCCATTCTCGTACACCGGATGGCGTCAAATGAGCCGGGTGTCGCCATGCCTGAACTTGGCAGGACACAGGTCGATCAGCCGGGCGTGGATGCGGTAGCAGCATGGATTGAGGGGTTGGAACACGTCAACTGATTACGAATTGTTAACTTGGGATTAACGTAATCCCATCAATTCGTTAACCAATAGAAAGCGTATAGTAGGTTTCGATTCGCAAACCGCCATTGGAGGTCGGCCTATGGCTCTATCGGGAGATCAGGTGCCATTCATACTCGCAGCAGGCACAGCAGCGCTGTCCCTGGCGTCGATTTTGTGGGCTTTGAGGATATCTGATGGGGCGCGAGGGGCGGCGAAAAAGCTCCGCGACAAGGCGAATGAACTGGAAGAGAAGCTTGCCAAGGCCGACAGTGTCTTTGGAGCCCATCCCGGTGTTATCCTTGTTTGGGAAGGCGATGCCCTTGAGGCGGTGAGCGATGATATCACGCCGCCTCAACTTTACGGGTCTCTGGCCGCGCTTGCCGGGCTTCTGCGCTATACCGATGATGCTATATCCACTGATCCAGCGGTAAGAATCATTGAAGGTCTTGCTGACCTTGAAGCCCGCGACAGCGTCAAACAGGACACGACCTTACGTCAGCGCCTGAAAGAGTTACGACAGGATGGAACGGCGTTCTCGCTCAAAATCATTGGGCCGGGCGATGCCCATCTTGATGCCGATGGTCGAACGGCTGGAGCCCGTGCGGTCGTCTGGATCACAGATGCGACGACGCGCGGTATTGAGGAAAGCGCTGCACGCGGTAGGCTGGAGGAAGCCCGTCAGGTCATCGCGTCCGATCCGACGGCATTTCTGGAAATGCTTAGAAAATCGCCTTTCCCGGCCTGGCGCGTTTCCGGCATGGGCAAGCTGCAATGGGCTAATGAGGCTTATTTGAAGGCGGTTGAGGCTCCCACGCTCGATTATGCGCTGGAGCGTCAGGTGATGCTCGATGAAAAAGCTGCCGAGCAGATGAGGCGCACCATCAATAACAATGCGGACATTGATGAAACGCGGTCCATGGCGATCAATAAGGAACGCCGCTCCATGCGCATCCTCACCTTCCCGCTGTCCGGCGGGGCGGGGGCCATGGCATTCGATGTCACCGAACAGGAATCAGCGCGCGAAGATCTTGACCGGCACGTTCAGGCTCATGGCGAGACCCTGAACCATGTGGCCGATGCTGTGGCGATTTTCGGCCCGGAACGGAAGCTGATTTTCAACAATCGCGCTTTTGCTGAAATCTGGGGCCTGGAAGAGGGCTTCCTGCTCGACAAGCCGAGCCATGGCGAGCTGCTCGATCGGCTGCGTGAGCGGCGGAAACTGCCTTTGCGGAGCGATTATGCGACCTGGCGGGCCGAAGAGCTGGCCCACTATCTCGATATCTCAGGCGTGGCGGAGGATATCTGGTCGCTGCCCGATGGCCGGACACTTTCGATCACACGCCAGCGTCACCCTTTGGGCGGCCTGCTTCTCCTGTTCAAGGATATTACCGATCAGCTCAGTCTTCAGACGAGCTATAATGCTCTCATTAAGACCCAAAGTTCGACGCTCGATAATCTACACGAAGCCTGCGCGGTGTTTGGCGGCGACGGTCAATTGAAGCTGTCCAACAAGGCGTTCCAGACCCTTTGGGGGCTCGACGATGAAAGCCTGAGCATCGGCGCGGATTATGATGCAGTTGTCGATGCCTGTATCCCGCTCTTCCATGACCGGGAAATCTGGAGCGCAATCAAGGGTCATGTCACCGATGTCAGCCCCGAGGCACGCACGGAAACCACGGGCGAGATGAAGCGTTCCGACGGAACGACGCTCACCTATCTTACCCATCCACTGCCCGACGGTAACACGCTGATTGCCTTTGCCGATGTGTCGGCGACACGGCGGGTGGAAAGTGCTCTGCGCGAGCGGGCAGAGGCCTTTGCCGCCGCTGACAGGCTGAAGACCGAATTCGTGCAGAACGTCTCGTACCAGTTACGCTCGCCGCTGACGACGATCCGCGGCTACACCGAATTTCTGCAGAGTCAGATGCATGACAAGCTAACCGAGCGCCAGCTGGAGTATGTTCAGTGGATTCTCGATGCTTCGGGACAATTGTCGAAACTGATCGACAATGTGCTTGATCTTGCCATGATTGAGGCTGGCCGGATCGACCTGGAATTGTCAGACTTCGACCTTTCCGAGGTGATTGCCAGTTCGGTGGAAATGGCCGTCTCCAAAGCGGAGGATACCGAAATTGCTGTCCGGGCGGAGCTTGGTGATGATCTCGGCATGATCAAAGCTGACGAGCGCAGGATTCGTCAGATCCTGTTCAACCTGTGCTCAAATGCCCTACGGTTCACCGAGGCAGGCGGCGAGATTGTGGTTTCCGCCGACCGGATCGACGATATGGCCCGCATTGTCGTGCGCGATAATGGCAAGGGAATCAGCATTGAGGAGCAGGTGTCGAGCTTTGACAGCTTTACCTCCTCTGATCGCCGGGGAGCCGGGCTTGGCCTCGCCCTCGTGAAGCACTTTGTCGAGCTTCACGGTGGTCGCGTAGCCATGAAATCTGAAACCGGCATAGGTACGGAAGTCGTTTGCTGGCTGCCTGTTCAGGCCGTGGAGCAGGCCGTTTCTCCGGATATGATGTTTGCAGAGAGCGTCGCTGCATAAGAGAGCATTTCCAACAACCCGTTTTCTGAATACCGGCAACAGGTTGCAAGTCAGTGTGGGCTCGGTTTAATCGGTTCAGCGATATACGTAGCATCTGGAGTACCCTTCTTGTTTGAAATCAGCCCACGCTTCGATTGGAGCCATGAGGAAATCGCCTCGCTCTATACCCAGCCTCTCGACACACTGATGACGGAGGCCCTGCTGGTAAAGCGGGCAAACTGGCCGGAAGGGAAGGTGCAGAAGTCCCAGCTTCTATCCATCAAGACCGGCGGATGCGCGGAAAATTGCGGCTACTGCTCACAGTCTGCCCACCACGATACGGGGCTGAAAGCCTCGAAACTGATGGCGCTTGAAGACGTGGTCGACGCTGCCCAGCGCGCTAAGGATAATGGAGCTGACCGGTTTTGCATGGGCGCAGCCTGGCGTAGCCTGAAAGACCGGGACTTGCCGAAAGTTGCTGCCATGGTCAACGCAGTAAAGGATCTCGGCCTGGAGACCTGCGTCACGGCTGGCATGCTGGAAGAGGGCCAGGCCGAAGCCCTGAAGGAGGCCGGGCTCGACTATTACAATCACAACCTCGACACCTCGCGGGACTATTACACCAAGGTCGTGTCCACACGGACCTATGATGAGCGCCTTGATACGCTGGCCAAGGCGCGGGGGGCGGGCATCAAGCTCTGCACAGGCGGTATTCTCGGCATGGGCGAGAGCCGAAAGGACAGGATCGGTTTGATCCATGAACTGTCCAAGCTCACACCGCATCCGGAAAGTGTGCCGATCAACATGCTGGTGCCGATTGAAGGCACCCCCCTAGGCGACAGTCAGGCCATCAGCGTTGTTGAGATGGCCCGTGCTATTGCGGTCTGTCGCATCGTCTTCCCGAAGAGCTGGGTGCGCCTGTCTGCCGGGCGGGAAGAAATGAGTGACGAAGGGCAGGCGCTTTGTCTGTTGGCGGGTGCGAACTCGATCTTTGTCGGCGATCGTCTTCTGACGACGGACAATCCGGGCATTGATGAGGATGACGCCCTTATGGAGACGATGGGCATGGAAACCGCGCCGCGCTGCGAGATGGAGCCACCCATTATGCAGCCCGAGCCTCAACGGGTGACCTTGATCGGGGGGTAGGCCGTTGGCTGTGACGAACCTTGAAGCGGTGATCTGGGACTTTGGCGGCGTTCTGACGACGTCGCCATTCGAGGCGTTCAGCCGCTATGAGGCGGAGCGTGGCCTGCCGAAGGATTTCATACGCGGCATCAATGCGGTCGACCCCGATACCAATGCCTGGGCGCAGTTTGAGCGGTCTGAGATCGATGCGGACGGGTTCGATTTGGCGTTCCGCACGGAGGCCAAGGCGCGGGGTCATGATGTGCCAGGCAAGGACGTGCTGGCGCTTTTGTCCGGTGATTTGCGGCCGCGGGTGATCGGCGCGCTGAAGGCCTGCAAACAGACCGCAAAGATCGGTTGTATCACGAACAATGTGAAATCCGGCAAGGGTGCGGGCATGGCGGTCGACGATGCAAAGGCCGCAGCTGTCGCCGACGTCATGGAAATATTTCACCATGTGATCGAAAGCTCAAAGATCGGTCTGCGAAAGCCGGACCCTCGTATTTACGCGCTGATGTGCGAGGCCATCGATGTCGATCCGAAGCGCTGTGTCTACATTGATGATCTGGGAATCAATCTGAAACCCGCGCGTCAAATGGGCATGACCACGATTAAGGCCCTGAACGAAGATCAGATTCTTGCTGATCTTGCCGAGGCGACGGGGCTCAGCTTTGGCTAGGTGGCGCAGTTTGCTTGCCGGATTCTTTCTGGCCGCTTGCGGGGTGGAGGAAGAACCGGCACCGCCAGTCCGGCCTGAGCCTGATCAAACCCTGATTGAATTGCCTGCCCAGCCGGAGCCGCCGCCCCTGAGCGAGGCCGCAGCCGAAATTCGGGAAGAGCTAAAAAATCTTGCCTTAGCCGGGCGTTTACGCGGCCTTTCGCGGCTGGGAGATAATACAGACGGGTTCACATCGAACTTCGCAGGTGAGGACCACTACCAGCACTGGCGCTTACTGAGACGGACCGGTGTCGATCCGCTGGGACAATTGCAGGCGTTGCTCAATGAACCTCATGCAGAACGTCAGGTGGGAGATGAGATCTGGTATGTCTGGCCGGATCTCGCCGTCCTGCCAGCGGAGGAATTGGTGCCGGAGCGCCTCGCTTTTCGCGACCGCGCACGATTGCAGGAGCTGGTGGGCGATGAGGGGATTGAACGGATACGGAACGGTGATGCCTATCCTGGTTTCAGGACAGCCATAGCCGATACAGGGCGCTGGGTGTATTTTCTCCATGAAACAGGAAATGAGGTGACGGAATGACCGAGAAACTTGGCGCAGAGGCTGCGGTAGGTCAGCTGCAAGGCTGGTCAGTGCTGGACGGGGACCGCGATGCAATCACGAAGACGTTCAAATTCGCCGACTTCAAATCAGCCTGGGCATTCATGTCGGGGGCGGCCCTGAAAGCCGAGCAGATGGATCACCATCCCGAATGGTTCAATGTCTATAACCGGGTCGAAGTTGTTCTGACGACCCATGATGCCAATGGTGTGACTGATAAAGACACTGAGCTCGGCGGATTTATGGACGGCCTCGCGACGAGCCTGTCCTGAGGCTGATATTCACCCGACGGCGCAGTAGCTGGCCCCATAAAGCTCCATAGTGGCCGTATTCTGGACAAGGATCGCGCAGTCATATCCGGCAGGCATTTCCGGAATGGCATAGTTTGCTTCTTCTCCAGTCCAGTGTCCAATCGTTCGTGTGCCTACGGCGACATTGCGGCTCGCCAGCGTGCGACCCTTGTTTTCACCGCCTCGAACATCGGTCGACTGCTCAGGCAACAGCTTCACCATCACCACTTCCGCATCAACTGTAGACGATGCCTGTAATGGTGCCACGGTCACCGATGTCGGCTCCGCCATGATGTAGGCGGACGTTTTGGGAGCTGATCTGATCAGCTGGGACACTGCCCGGTTGCGCGACCCCGTTGTCTCGGTCTTTCCGTTGATGATCGCCTGAGGAGTGTAAACGCTCTTTACGCCTCGCAGCACCATATTGTAGTCGCGTTGCCGCTCGGTGTATTCAGAACTGGAATATGGATCTTCCCATTTGCCGGCGCGGCCATAAACGAGATCATCCCAATAGTCGACATGCCACTCGATCACGACGATATCATCGCGCTCGGTCAGTTCACTGAAAAGCGCCTCTGCTGGTGGGCAGGACGAGCAGGACTGTGACGTGAACAGCTCTGCGAGAATGGGATTTGACGGCAGCTCTTCTGCAGAATCCCCAAAGGATACAGGCGCGAGCATAGCCGCGAAGCCAATGAAAACAGATGATGTGCGCAAGGTCCAACGCATCGTGCATTGCCTCAATATCTTATAATACCTGCATATATTTTGGTGCCCGGGCCACGCACATGCAAATCGCATTTCATCACTGCCCCGTGTGCAACTGTTGATAGGTACGGACCGAATATGAAAAGCGGCGGCTTGACGGGTTTGCCGAGACCTGAAAATCAGACGCACGGAAATAAAGTTATGGAGGATCGATATGGGGCGAGTTGATGGAAAAAAGGCACTGGTCACAGGCGGTGCCCAGGGGCTGGGCGAGGCGTCGGCGAAGATGCTGGCGCGGGAAGGGGCGAAGGTCACGGTCACCGATCTGAATGGCGACGGGGCCGAAGCGGTCGCCGCCGACATAAATGCGGCCCATGGCGAGGGCACAGCCTTCGCCTTCGCTCACGACGTCGCCAATGAAGAACAGTGGAAAAGCATTGCCCAATCTGCCCACGACGCCATGGGTGGGCTGAACGTTCTCCTCAATAACGCAGGGATTGGGTCCCTCGGAAGCGTTGAAGATGAAGACTACGACATGTTCCGCAAGGTTCAGGTAGTGGATGTCGATTCGATATTCCTTGGATGCAAGTATGCCATTCCGCTGATGCGGGACCATGGGCTTGGCTCGATCATCAATATCTCGTCGATCGCCGGGATCATCGCCTCCGGAAATTATGTTTCCTACAATGCGGCCAAAGCTGCTGTTCGGCACATGTCGAAATCGATTGCGCTTCATTGTGCGAAGACAGGCGGCCAGATCCGCTGCAATTCAATACATCCGACTTTTATCGACACACCGATCCTCGATGGCGTGAAGCAGATGTTCGGCGAAGAAGAGGGCCTCGCCAAACTGGCACGCCAGGTGCCGCTCGGCCGTGTCGGGGAGCCGGATGATATTGCCTATGCCGTGCTCTATCTCGCGAGCGATGAGAGCAAGTTCATGACCGGTTCTGAGCTGAAAGTGGATGGTGGCATTTCCGCGATGTAGGAGAGGGTGGCTGTGCACTCACTTCAAGGAAAGACAATTCTGGTGACCGGTGCCTCGCGTGGCATTGGCGCAGCAACAGCGCTTGCCTGCGCCGAGGCTGGAGCCACCGTCCTGCCCCATGCGACAGGGATGAGTGATGCTGCGGCGGGTGTTTCTGCCAAGCTGGATACCGATTTCCTGTTTGAAGACCTGTCAGATGACGGAGCGGGAGGGCATCTCTTTGAAGCGGCCCTTGCGCGAGCTGATCGGATCGACGGGGTGGTGAACAATGCTGGCGTCTATCTGCCATCGCCGCTCACAGGCAGTGGTTGGGAGGATGGCTGGGCAAAGACCATGGCCGTGAATGTGCAGGCACCGGCAGATATCTGCCGAGCGGCGGTGGCACATTTCCGCGAGCGTGATGGCGGAGGAACGGTGGTGAACATTGCCAGCCGGGCAGGGCACCGCGGCGACGGTCCGGACCATGCCGCTTATGCGGCCTCGAAAGGGGCGGTTCTTGCCATGACGAAGACCTGGGCGCGAGCCCTCGCAGAGGAAGACATACTTTTCTACGCCATCGCGCCGGGCTGGGTGGAGACCCGCATGGCACCTGAAGACATTAAAAAGCGCGCCGAAGCGGTTGCCGATATTCCCCTCGGCCGCGTGGCACAACCCGAAGAGGTTGCCGCAATGGCTGTGTTCCTGCTGACAGGCGCTTGCGCGTCGTCGGCTGGCGCGACCTTTGATATCAACGGCGCAAGCCATGTCCGCTAACAGAGTATCATGTGAGTTCCATGCCCTTTGATTTTTCTATTTTGCCATCCGTACGCGGAAAGCTGTTCGAAAGTGCTTCGCTTGCGCCCTATACATGGTTCCGGGTTGGCGGCCCTGCTGATGCGCTTTTTATCCCCGAGGATGAAGAGGATCTTGCATCATTCCTGACGGATTTGCCGGAAGATGTGCCGGTCACCGTATTGGGAGTTGGATCGAATGTGATCGTCCGCGATGGCGGGATCGAAGGTGTTGTGGTGCGTCTGGCGGGCCGCCATTGGGGACAGGTGCAGATTGAGGGAGCCGATGTGACGGCACATGCCGGGGCGCTTGATCTCTCCATTGCCAAGGCGGCAGCGAAGGCCGGCGTTAATGGTCTTGGGTTTCTGTCAGGGATTCCTGGATCAATAGGCGGGGCGATCCGCACAAATGCCGGCTGCTATGGACGCGAGCTGTCGGATGTCCTGCAGCGTCTGCGCGGCGTTCGCCGGGATGGCAACCGAATGGAAATGACGGCCGCTGACGTTCAGTTTTCTTATCGGCATACGAACTTTCCTGAAGATATTATCGTCACGCAAGTATTCCTGTCGGGTGACGGTCTTTCCGATCCAGATATTCTCCGTGAAGAGATTAAAACCCATCGCGACCGCCGCGCGGAAACGCAGCCGATTACAGAGAAGACCGGAGGCTCGACATTTGCCAATCCCGATCCGCCGGGAACGGAAAATCCGCGGTCATCCTGGAAACTGATCGAGGATGCCGGGTGCCGCGGGTTGATGGTTGGGGGCGCTCAGGTCTCCAAAAAACACTGTAACTTTCTGATCAATACCGGCGAGGCCACAGCCGCAGATCTGGAAGCCCTTGGCGAGCTTGTTCGTGCACGCGTACGCGATACCAGCGGCGTTGATCTGAGATGGGAGCTTCGGCGAATTGGACGTCTGGAAAGGGACTGATATACCTAGCTCGCTTTCCTGACGGCCTCGGCAACTTCCTCCACCGCGTTCACCATCTTTGTTTCGTTCTGGGCTTCGGCCATAACGCGCACAAGGGGCTCGGTGCCAGACTTGCGAATTACGAGGCGGCCGGACTTGCCGAGGCGTTTTTTCACTTTGGCGATGGTCTGTTTTACAACTGTGTCGTCGAGGGGATCGATATCGCCATAGCGGACATTGATTAGCTTCTGGGGGGCGGGATCAAAGACGCGCGCGACTTCTGCGAGGGGTTTGTCCGTCTCCACCATAACTGCAAGGACCTGCAGCGCGGCGATGAGGCCATCCCCCGTCGTCGAGAAGTCAGACAGCACTATGTGGCCTGATTGCTCGCCACCAAGATTGTATCCGCCAGCGCGCATCTCTTCCACCACATAGCGATCCCCCACCCGTGTGCGGATGAGTTTCAGGTCGATCCCAGCGAGATATTGCTCAAGTCCGAGATTGGACATGATGGTCGTGACGACGCCGGGCTTTGCCAGCTTCCCGGCCTCTTTCCACTGTGTTGCGATCAGGCCGATCAACTGGTCGCCATCGATTTCGTGGCCTTCGCCGTCGACGAGGATGCATCTGTCGGCGTCGCCGTCGAGGGCAATGCCAATATCGGCGCGATAGGTCTTCACGGCTTTCTTCAGGGCGGCTGTGTCGGTGGACCCCACCTCATCATTGATGTTGAAACCGTTCGGGTCGACGCCGATGGGAAAGACCTCCGCTCCGAGTTCATAGAGGGCACGTGGGGCAACCTTGTAAGCGGCACCATTGGCGCAATCGACCACAATACGGAGGCCTGATAGGCGCATGCCTCGCGGGAAAGTCGCCTTCACAATCTCGATATAGCGCGAGGTGGCCTCATCAATCCTCAGGGTACGGCCGAGGTCTGGCGCGTCGGCGAGCCCACGGTTCAGCGGCTTGTCCATCAGGCTTTCTATTTCAAGCTCAATCTCATCGGAGAGCTTGTAGCCATCCGGGCCGAACAGCTTCAGGCCATTATCGTGATAGGCATTGTGGGAAGCGGAGATCATAACGCCGAGATCTGCCCTTAAAGAGCGCGTCATCATGGCAACGCCCGGCGTCGGTAGCGGGCCGAACAGGGTGACATCCATCCCCACGGCGGTGAATCCGGCGACTAGGGCGGGCTCAATCATATAGCCGGAAAGGCGTGTATCCTTGCCGATGACGACCGAGTGACGGCGGGCATCGGTTGACCGAAAATACTTTCCAGCAGCCATACCAAGGCGCATAGCTATTTCCGGGGTCATCGGGCTTTTGTTCGCCCGTCCGCGAATGCCGTCTGTGCCAAAATACTTGCGTGTCATTACAAGGCCCTCCACGTGCCTTTCTCCAGTCGCAAACCCTTGTGATTTTTGCAATCTCCAAGAACTTATTTATGGGGAACTGGCCAAGATGATGGCAGAGCGGAGGCAGATTGAATGTGCGGCATAATCGGTATTCTGGGGAATGAGCCTGTAGCCTACAGGTTACTCGATGCTCTACAGCGGCTTGAATACCGGGGCTATGACAGTGCGGGCATCGCGACTCTGGACGAGGGTACGATCTCCCGTGTGCGGGCGAAGGGTAAGTTGCAAAACCTCCGTGAGGCGATGTCTGAAGATACCCCGGCCGGCACGTCCGGCATCGGACATACGCGTTGGGCGACCCATGGTGAACCGACAGTTACTAACGCCCATCCCCATACGGCTGGACCTGTCGCCATTGTCCATAATGGCATTATAGAGAATTTCCGTGTGCTGCGCGAAGAGCTGGAGGCGGCTGGCCACGTCTTTGAGACGGATACCGATTCAGAAACCATCGCGCACCTGATCGCCGACCGCTTGAAAGCCGGAGACAGTCCCGAAGAGGCCCTGCAAGTTACCCTCGGAAAGTTGGAGGGCGCATTCGCCATCGCTGTCCTTTTCGAAGGTAAAGACGACTTGATGATCGGGGCGCGGCGGGGATCGCCGCTCGCAATAGGGGTAGGAGAGGGCGAGATGTTTCTTGGTTCCGACGCGCTGGCTCTCTCGCCATTCACCCGAAAGGTGATCTATCTGGAGGAAGGTGACTGGTGCACCATTTCCAGAACCGGGTATCAGATCTTTGATGCTGCAAACGTATCCGTGGGGCGACGGGCATACATGATCGAAGGGGCCGGTGCGGTGGTGGAGAAGGGCAATTACCGCCACTTCATGCAGAAGGAAATCTATGAACAGCCCGAGGCTTCTGCCCGGACCATAGGGGCCTATCTCGATCCGTTGGACGAGACTGTGACCTTGCCCAGTACCGGCGACATCAATCTCGAAGACATCAAGGGCATCCAGATGGTGGCCTGCGGCACAGCCTATTATGCCTGTTGCGTGGCTGAATACTGGTTTGAGCAGATTGCCGAGCTACCAATCAAGGTCGATATTGCCTCCGAGTTCCGGTACCGCGATCCGAAGCTTCTACCCGGCGGACTGGCGCTTTTCGTGTCCCAATCGGGCGAAACGGCGGACACGCTCGCTGCATTGCGTTACTGCAAGGAGGCGGGGCTTAAGACCGCTGCGGTCGTCAATGTCACCACATCTACAATTGCTCGCGAAGCGGATATTGTGCTGCCAATCCTCGCCGGGCCGGAAATTGGCGTGGCATCCACCAAGGCTTTCACAGGCATGCTTTGCGCGCTGGCATCATTGGCTCTTGCCATGGGCAAGGCGAGGGGATGCGTTCCGCGAGAGGATGAAGTGCGGATGGTCCAGGCTCTGGAGTCCGTCCCCCGCCTCATGGCCGATGCACTGAAACTAGCAGAGCCGATCGCGGAGCTTTCCCGCGATCTCGCCAAGGCCCGAGACGTACTTTATCTCGGCCGCGGGGTTCACTTTCCGATCGCGATGGAGGGCGCTCTCAAGCTGAAGGAGATCAGCTATATCCATGCTGAGGGCTACGCCTCTGGTGAGCTCAAACATGGCCCCATTGCCCTCATCGATGAGAAGACGCCGGTGATTTTCGTTGCGCCGCACGATCATCTCTTCGAGAAATCCCTGTCCAATCTCCAGGAGGTCGCCGCGCGTCGGGGGCCCGTCATTCTAATTTCCGACGGTAAGGGCATAACGGAATCTGCAGGAGCTGCAGCGCAAACCATCCCAATGCCACCTTGCGACCCCTTCATTGCGCCGATCCTCTACGCGCTGCCGGTACAGTTGCTCGCCTATCACACGGCCGTGGAGAAGGGCACCGATGTCGACCAGCCGCGGAACCTCGCAAAGTCGGTCACGGTTGAGTAGGCATCTAGCCTATCCCAGCAAGCCTCCTCATTTCCTCTTTGACGGCGTCGAGCTCGGCAGTTGTCGGATTGATCAGTATCGCGGACGCGAACCAGTCGCCGAGAACATTGTAAACGTTCCCAGAGTCCACGTAGAAAGCTTCTCTGATAATTGGCCAATTTGTCAGGTCAGCATCAACGACTTCAATCAGATGAATGTTTCCGTCGGTCAGCCCCTGGGCGCTTGATGGCGCGGTTGCGCCATCCAAAAGCAATGTGGGCGTTCCCATACCAGCTGATGCCAGCAACGATCCGCTCTGCCAGTAATGACTATACTGGCTGCTTGTATTGGAGATCCATAATCCAATCGAGTCAGTCGTCCGCATGGCGGTGAGATAGTGAACGCCTGTTCCCCATCCAGGGTTTGTGACTTCCAATGAGGAGTTGTGTCCGTCGGTTAGCCGCTTATGGAGCGCACCTTCCGATGCGTATATCGGATGTTGATTCACGTCGGCAGGAGCAACAAGGTGATTTCCATTGCCGGAAAGATCAGTGATGCGGCCGAACGTGCCGCCATTAACTGGCGAGCCGCCGGTCCCGTCCGGATTGATGGAAAGAGCATCGGGTGTTGATGGCCAAAATCCGGCTAGACTGCTGATTGCCGTTGCATCAAAGCCTGTCGGCGGCAGCGGCGGAGGAGGTGGTGGTGCAGGAGGGGGAGGCGGCGGCGGTGATCCGGAGCCACCGTCATCGGTCCCGGATTGATCGGGCAGATCCACACCGTTCGGAAAGGACACCCGGCCATCCGGTGCCACATTGATCGCTGTTGCAAATGTATGTCCGTCATTGCTGACGCGGATTTGAAACCCGTCTGGTCCGCCAAGTCCGATTTCCGCCTCGCCGCCAAACCCGGTCTGAAAAATGATCGATGCGGCATCACTTATGGATGCCCGATTGATTATCAACCTGTGACTGTCTGCTTCGGCATTCAACAGCGTTACCGGACTGGTGACCGAAAGCCGGTTCACCGGATCTGCAGTAGTGTTGATGCCCAGCAAAGGCAGGGTTTCCACTGGGCCCACGGGGACACCCCCGCCTTCGCCAGCGCTGAAAGCCGTCCAGACACCGCTGGAATAGACAAGCAAGCTTTGGATTTCTGTGTTCCAGGCCCGCCAGCCTTCGCCGGGTGTGTAGAACATCCAGGCTCCGTCCTGAAATGCAGCGATTTCGCCGTCATGGCCTTCCCAGTCGCCGGTGCTTCCTGCCGCTGCAATGTAGCGGCTGCCGGGTTCAGGATCGGCGGGCGGGCTTGTCAGACTGGCACTTTGAACCGAGAGCTGAACGATGGCATCGAGCCCGCGTATTGCCTCATTGTGGGTGACATGCTTTTGCGCCTGGGCGGAAAGAATATAGGGTAGTCGGAGATTTTCGCTGCTGTCCAAAGTGATGTCTCCCGGCAATTGCGATTTGCAGTTGGTGGGAGTTTAGTGAGAGGCTTTTCGCTGTTGGATAGATTTCAACGAGACAGACATTTGTGCGGTAGGAATACCTTGCAATATCAATGTGATCGCCTAGGGAAGCGGGTGTAGAAATACGGGGCATTCAGCCATGATTGTATATCCAGTTCTCATGGTGGGTGGTGCCGGAACGCGCCTTTGGCCGGTGTCGCGCAGGGCACGGCCAAAACAGTTTCAGAACCTTGTCGACCCGAAGCGCAGCCTGTTTCAGGACACGATTTTGCGCATGCTCGAGACGGATGGTGCTTCGGAGATTGGGCCGCCGGTTGTTATCGGGTCTTCTGCCTATCAGGGGCTTATCGAGGAACAGCTCGACAGTATTGGTGTTGAGCCCGCGGCGATTGTTCTGGAACCAAAGCCGAAGAACACTGCAGCTGTGGCAGCCGTCGCGGCGAGGATCGTCGATCAATTGCCGGGAGACGGCCATTGCCTGCTGATGCCGTCCGATCACCATGTTCCGGGCGCAGGGGCTTTCCGTGCGGCCATGGAAGACGGCGTTCCGGCGTCCGATGAGGGGCTGATAGTCACATTTGGAATTGCCATGACCCGCCCCGAAAAAGGGTTCGGCCACATCGAGCCGGGTGAGGAGATTCGCCACAATGTTCGCCGGATCAGGAGCTTTGTGGAGAAGCCCCAGCCCCCCCTCGATCAGGAGCTGTTCGATCGTGGGGCCCATGCTTGGAATGCTGGAATATTCCTGTTCAAGCCAGCGACAATGATCCGGGAGATGACCACCCATTGCGGAGACATTCTCAAAGCCGTGGATGCGTCTCTGCCGGACGGGCTTCCCACCAACCGGGTGGTCCATCTCGATCCTGCGGCGTTCGATGCCTGCCCCGGCGGATCCGTTGATGTTGCTGTGATGCAGGAAACCGCCAACGCCGCGATGGTCGGTCCGGTAAATTGCGGCTGGAACGATATTGGTGGCTGGCTTGCCCTGTCGCAAATGCAAGACAACGCTTCGGCCGATATCGTTACACTCGACAGCGGATCGAGTTATGTGAAGTCGGACGGTTCAGTCTTGGTGGCCGGCATTGGCCTTGAGGACATGATCGTCGTCGCCCATGAAGGTGCCGTTCTTATTGTCCCGAAGGACCGGGCGCAGGATGTAAAGCGCATCATCGCCGAACTTGAGCGCCGCAATATGGATGATCGGCTGTGACGGATCACCCGGCTGATCTCGACACCCTCATTGAGACTGCTGAAACAGCCGCAAGGGCGGCCGGTGAGCTTCTGAGACATCGAGGGGAAGACACAAAAGGTGTTTTGTTCGAGACAGGCCGGGACATAAAACTCGCTGCCGACCGCGCTGCCGAAGCCGTTATTCTTGAGACGCTTCAAACCGCGTCGGACATTCCGATCCTGGCCGAGGAGAGCGGGCAGCATGATGGGGCGGCGAGCGATCTTCTATGGGTGGTCGATCCCCTTGACGGGTCAGCGAACTATAATCGCGAGATTCCGCTTTGTGCCGTTTCCATCGGGCTTATGCGCGCAGATGAACCGCTGCTCGGCGTGATCTATGACTTCAACACCGATGAGCTCTACTCCGGCGGGATGGGGCTCCCGGCCACTCTCAATGGCAAAGAGATCCGCGTGTCGGACGTTTCCGAAAAAGGCAGGGCGATATTGGCGACCGGGCTTCCCGTAAGTGCTGACTATTCGCCGGAAGCCCTCGGCACCATGGCGGCCGGTTTCGCCGATTGGAAGAAGGTGCGCATGTTAGGAACATCGACCATTGCAGCGGCCTATGTCGCGGCGGGCCGGGTCGACCGGTATGCAGAGACCGGAGCGCGCCTCTGGGATGTCGCTGCGGGTCTCGCCATTGTCCGCGCTGCCGGAGGTCGCGCCATTATAGGCGACGGTCCCCTAGACGGTGCGCGGTCAATTCTCATCGACAATGGCCGCCTGCCGCATTAATCGGTGATGCTGGTCTGTGCTGGAGTAAGCTTATGGCGAGATTGTTGGTTACGGGCGGTGCGGGGTTCATAGGCTCTGCAGTTGTACGCATGGCGATCCAACGCGGTCATGATGTTCTGAATGTCGACAAGCTCACCTATGCGGCAAATCTTGCCAATCTGGCCGATGTGGAGGCCCATGCCAGATATCGGCTCGAAAAGGCCGATATTTGCGATGGCCAGCGCATGGCGGCATTGATGGCGGAATTCCGTCCCGATGCGGTTATGCATCTCGCCGCCGAGACCCATGTGGACCGTTCTATTGATGGTCCCGCAGCCTTTATCGAAACGAATATTGTCGGCACCTATGCCCTGCTGGAAGCGGCAAGGGCCTATGCCGAAAGCGATGCATCCCCTGAAGGGTTTCGCTTTCATCACGTCTCTACTGATGAAGTCTTCGGATCTCTTGGTGCGGAAGGCCATTTCGACGAAGCTTCGCCCTATCAGCCACGTTCGCCATATTCGGCGGCAAAGGCGTCATCCGATATGCTCGTGCGGGCTTGGGGCGAGACATTTGGCCTGCCCTTCATGCTGTCCAATTGCTCGAACAATTACGGCCCCTTCCAGTTCCCGGAGAAGCTGATCCCGGTGGTGATCGAAAAAGCGAAAGCAGGCGCGCCGATCCCTGTCTATGGCACGGGCGTGAATGTGCGGGACTGGCTCTATGTCGATGACCACGCCGATGCCTTGCTTCTGATTGCTGAGAAAGGGGTGCCCGGCGAGACCTACATGGTCGGCGGCCGCGCCGAACGGACAAATCTCGATATCGTCAAAACGATCTGCGCCGAGCTTGACCACCGCTTCCCGGACGCGCCAGCTCGGCCCCATGAAGACCTGATCGAATTCGTAGCGGATCGGCCTGGCCATGATCATCGCTATGCTGTCGATTGTTCGAAGATCGAGCGCGAGCTTGGCTGGACACCGAAAATGTCTTTCGATGATGGCATCGCCGCCACCGTTGACTGGTATCTCTCCAATCAGGACTGGCTGGACAAGATCCGGGAAGGCGGTTTTGACGGCACTCGCCTCGGCCTCGTTCGCAAAGCAGGGTAGAGCGCAGCCATGAAGGGCATCATCCTCGCCGGAGGCAGCGGCACACGCCTGCACCCGATCACGCGCGGCGTCTCCAAGCAGCTCCTGCCGATCTATGACAAACCCATGGTGTATTACCCCATGAGCGTTCTGATGCTGGCCGGCATCAGGGACATATTGATCATCACCACACCGGAAGATGTGGCGTCGTTTGAGCGGCTGTTCGGCGATGGTAGCGATCTCGGGGTCAATATCTCATACGCCGTTCAACCGAGCCCGGACGGTCTTGCCCAGGCATTCATCATCGGGGAGTCCTTCATTGATGGCGTGCCCTCTGCCCTCGTGCTCGGGGACAATATATTCTACGGCCACGGCCTTCAGGATGAGCTGATGGATGCCGCTGCTCTTAATGAGGGTGCGCGGATATTCGCATATCAGGTTGCCGATCCCGAACGCTACGGCGTTATCGAGTTTGACGCGGGCGGCTCGGTCATTTCCATCGAAGAAAAGCCGGAAAATCCGAAATCGAATTTCGCTGCTACCGGCCTTTACTTCTACGACGGCACGGTCAGTGAGCGTGCCAAATCTCTGAAGCCCTCCGAACGCGGCGAGCTGGAAATCACCGATCTGAACAAGCTCTATCTCAAAGACGGCCTGATGAGTGTATCCTCCCTTGGTCGGGGCTATGCGTGGCTCGATACGGGCACCCATGATTCCCTGCTGGAAGCCTCGCATTTCGTGCAGACCATCGAGGCCCGCCAGGGGCTGAAAATCGCCTGTCTGGAGGAGATCGCATGGCGGAACGGTTTCATTGATGATGCAACCCTTGCCGCCCATGCGAGGCGTCTGGAGAAAACCGGCTATGGCGCGTATCTCAAACGCATTGTCGCCGGCGAGGTTTGAGGCATATGGCCATGACCGAAACAAAGACCCATGATTACACGGCCCGTATCGTCTGGACCGGGAATCGCGGTGAAGGTACACGAACCTACACATCCTATGATCGGACATGGAGCGTCACCACGCCGGGCAAACCCGTCATCGAATGCTCAAATGATCCTCTGCTCGGCGGTGATCCATCGCTGCCAAACCCGGAAGATATGCTGATCGCCTCGCTCTCGGCTTGTCACATGCTTTGGTTTCTGCATCTGGCCAGTCAGGCCAATATAATTGTCTTGGCCTATGAAGATGACCCCCTGGCTGTCGGGGAAACCGAGCCCAGTGGCGCGGGCCGGTTTCTAAGCGCGACCCTGCGGCCCCGTGTCACCCTCGCTGATCCTGCTCAATCAGACGCTGCCGATGCGCTTCATGGTGAGATTCACCAATATTGTTTCATTGCTCGCTCTGTTGCCTTTCCGGTTTCCTATGACGCAACCTATCTTTCCGCCGACACCGGTGGCGAGGCTCAAAGATAGGGACCCCACATAAAGGCAACCGTCCCGAAGACGCCGATGGCTGTGATCAGGGTTGCAACGGATACAGCAGCGGTCGCGGCCCATTGGTGACGAGGTTTACGACTGCGCTGCGCCGCCATGTAGAATTCCAGCACGGCTAGGGGGATCAGGTAACTTCCAAAGGTCAGCACAATATCCATCGGCCCGGACATGGTCCTGTTCATACCCACCGGCCCCTGATTGATGACGATCCAGGCCATCATGCCGATCCGAAGGAACCAGACGCCATTGACCACCATAAAGGTGCGCATGGCCCAGCGGCGGTGATCTTCGATGCGTCCCTGCATGGCGCGCCGGAGGGCGAGGGTCGCGAAGATTAGAATCAGAGCTGCGTTCAAGGATATGGCATAGCCTGCGATCATAGATAAATGCGTGCCGCGAACCCAGCCCAACCAAAGCCCGCCCAGTGCCATAAAATATGCTGCTGCAATGAAAAGGCGTCCGTTCCACCGATGGGCAGCAGGCATCCGTCGTCGGAGCGCCGGAATGAGTTGCATAAGGCCGCCAAACGTAATGATGACGGCCATCAGGACATGGGAGATGAACATCAGATTGCCGGTCATGTCGCCGTCGATATGGCCATCGATAAGCGGCTTGTCGTTCCAGGCTGCCCAATCGCCATGAAACGTTCGTGTGCCGTAATAGGTGCAAATGAAGTAGATAAAGGCCAGTTGCCCGGCGCACGCGACATAGAACCAGGCGGCTCCGGCCCGCTTCAGCCATTTTTGCGGGGACGGTGAAAGATAGGTCTGTGCAAAATCAATACTCGACATAGGGACTCCCTCAACAGATCAACCGGAGCCAATCGGACTGAAACGGCTATTCTGGTCTCGCCGATTTGGAAATCGGCCAGAATTTTCTGTTTTTCGATGTGAAAATCGCCGCGTTCTCGCTTATGTTTGGAGCGGAGACTCGTGAATTGAGCGAATACGACGAATGGAGGTACCTTTGTTGCAGATGCTAGCCCCTCTTATTTCCACGCTGGTGTTTGCCTTTTTTGTCGTCTCCATGCGTGGCAAGACCTATCTGAGATTGCACACCTATTTCGCGATATTCGCCGCCTCTATCGGCTTTTACACGCTCGGCGGAGTAATCGGTGATGCATCCGGTCCGCTATCGCCGGCGCTTGCCGTCCTCGGTGGGGCGACCTGCGGATGGTCCTGGCTCTTTGCGCGGGCTTTGTTCCGTCGTCCTGATGCTTATGAGCCGGTCTGGCCGTTTGTTGTTGTTGCCCTGCTCATTTTGACATTTGGTATCGTTGAGCTGACAGGCGCGTGGCTTGGTGATGCGGGCGCTGCATCCGGCCTTATAAGAGTTGTTCTGAACATCAACGGATTGGCCAGTTCGACGGTTCTTCTCCTCGTTCTGGTCGAGGCCTTGGGCAGGGATTTGCGGTCTTTCTCAAAGGAAGAGCGGCGGTTCCGAGTTATTTCCGCGTCGACCTATGCGCTGCTTGTCGCTATCGCTGGCTTATGGGTCCGGGGAGCAGAGGAGGGCAGCCTGGCCGCAAGGGTCGGCGATGACATTCAGGTTGTTGCGTCCGTGGTGGCGGTTGTCCTTGCAGGACTGGCATTGGTCTATCGAGAAAAGCACCCCCTCCCGGCGCTTACAGATAAGACCCGGCGCAAACGCAGTGCGCCGACGGGGGATGACGTTCAACTCGGTGATCGCATCCTCTCGCTCATGAAGGACCGTGCACTGTTCACCCGTCCAGATCTTAAAGTTGCTGATCTGGCACGCCACCTGTCGGAGCCTGATTACAAGGTGACGAAGTCGATCACCGGCGCGCTCGGATTCTCGAACTTCAATCAGATGATCAATTTCTTCAGGATTGAACGCGCGAAGGAAATGCTGACGGACCCGGCTTTTGATGATCAGTCCATCCTCTCCATCGCCATGGATTGTGGGTTCGGCTCCATTGGTCCGTTCAATCGCGCCTTTAAGTCAGCTGTCGAAACGACGCCGGGCCGCTACCGTCAAGGGCTAGGTATCACCCCCACTCCGGAGACGCGTCTCGCGCCAACGGCAAATTCCGCTGGCACGTGATCTGCACTCCGGATAGAGCATTCTGAGTTTCCCAAAACAGGAGTTCGTCCCATGCCGCTCACCGGTGATATACTGGCCGATATTGCCCTGAAGGCTGGCCGCGCCATCATGGATATCTATGAGACGGATTTTGACGTTTCGAGAAAGGACGATGATTCACCTGTCACCGAAGCTGATGAAAAGGCTGAGGGGATTATTCTCGCAGCCCTGGCAGAGGCTGATCCCGATCTTCCGGTTATCGCCGAAGAATCCGTCGCTGCAGGCCGGATCCCTGAACACGGTGACCGGTTTGCCCTTGTCGATCCTCTCGATGGGACGAAAGAGTTCATCAACAAACGCGGTGAGTTCACGGTGAATATCGGGATTATCGACCATGGCAGGCCGGTTATGGGTGTGGTCTACGCCCCAGCCCTGTCGCGACTGTTCGTGGCAGAGAGTGTCTCGTCGGCCTGGCAGGCGCGTGCCGAGCCGGGCGCGGCCGTACCAGATGAAGCAGAACGCTCACCGCTTCGTATCCGCGGCGTAAATGGCGGACTGACGGCGATTGCCTCGAAATCTCACCGGACGCCTGAGACAGATGCCTTCCTCGATAAGTTCGAGATAGGCGATGTGATATCGGCGGGATCATCCCTCAAATTCTGCCTCATCGCTGCAGGGGAGGCAGACCTTTATCCGCGCATGGGCCGTACGATGGAATGGGACACAGCAGCCGGGCAGGCCGTCGTAGAGGCTGCTGGCGGCCGTGTTTTGCAGGCCGACGGCGCGCCGCTGCTCTATGGCAAGACCGAGCGTGGCTACGACAATCCGCATTTCATCGTCTACGGAGATGTCACCCCCGAGGCGTGACTCAAGTCGATGCGCAGGTCTCAATCGCCTGGGGCCACTGATTGCCAGCGTCGAGTTGGGCGCTGAAACATCTGATCCGCTCTTTGGTGTCTGGCGCACCGCCGCAGAGGCTGACAATGTTGCGAGGTTCCCAAGTCGTTCCACCGCCCCAATTAAGGCCATTCTCTGCGATCTCGGCATAGCAGGCAGCGGGCTCCCTGGAGGCCGGTGAGCGGCTGCAAAGGCGGTCGATCTCGGCTTCCGGCCACGCGCCTCCGCCATAGCGGGGCCCGGCCCGGACTGCATCGGCACATACGTCGAAATTTACATTCAGCTTGTCCGGCCAAGGCGATCGGGCGGCCCAAAGCGCCGGTGATGGATTCTCAAGGCCGATGGCCGGCATGGAGGGCGGCGGTCCTGAGAGGAACACGGCATCGCTCGCGGCGGCAGCGCAATCGGTACAATCTGCTGCGCTGATCGTTTCGCCGAGCATACGGCTTGCTGTGATGGAAATGCTCACCCGGGGCCCGTCGGCATCGAACACCCTCATAAAATCGGGTTCGCCTTCCGCGGCCGGTTCATCTGTGACCTCCACCATCTCGACCGAGGGGATAATCTCCGCGCGGCCGGGTTCCACGGCTTTGAAGAACGTGTTGGCATCGGCGATGTGGGCCACTGGCGTGCAGCCCTCCGTTTCCAGCAGGGTGGAGCTGATCGTCCCAACAATGCCTGTCTGATCCTCGGCAAGCTCTGCGTCGACCGTTACAACCGCTTTCAGATCGACATCATTGCAGCGCTCGATCACCTCCCGCACGGATGGCCGGTCATTGGTGAGGGCGATCTCCAGGGCAACATTCTGATTGCCCTCTGCGAACGTTTCGCCGAGCATAATCGATCCTTCAAGTTTTAGCCGCGCGGGAAACTCCTCGGTAAACGGACCATAGATCAGCCGCACACCGGCGACATCGAGCGGGGACAGGCGGCCATCATTGTTCCAGGGTTCGCTGCAATAGTTCATCACCGACGAAGAGTCATACTCCGTCAGCACGAAGTCCGGCATGGGGCCTTGGGGCTCTTCAGCGCACAGCGTTGGCCGATCGCCTCGATTATGCTCATGGGCAAAGCCGAGGACGTGGCCGAACTCATGGACGGCCAGTGTGCGGATGCAGTATTCGCGATGGGGCGCGCAGGGCTGTCCCCATTCGGCAAACGAGAAATTGAGAACAACGCCGTCCTCAGGGCTCTGGAGCATCTGACCCAGAGAGGTGACATGGGGACCTTCATCGCGCACCGATATGCGAACGCCGAAAGAGTCTTCCGTGCAGAGATCCCAGCCCTGAAAATCAATCCGGGAGACTTTTTCCCAAGTCGCTTCAACAGCTGATTTTGTCCATGCGCGGCCGTCTGCCTCGTCAGCTGGCATATCTTCCCAACAGACCGGTATGTCCGGGACGGGCCAGATCGCATTCGATATGGAGGTCATGAAGGTGTTCGGGAGTGACATGAACTCCCGGTCCGACTTCGGCAGGGGCTGGTAAGGACGGGCTTGCAGAACCTGAAGATCGCCAGGATCGATGCTATCGGTTTTGATCTTCAAAGTGCCCGCCGGCAGCCGCTGTATTCCGTTTGGGGTTTGAGGTGTTCGATTGATATTTTTTAGAGTCTTGGCGTCGATCTTTGGCGATGCCCGGCTTATGACACGCTTATCTTTTGCCAGCTCCTGAACAGCGATGGCGACCTGTTCGTTTTTACCTTTGTCCTGACCTATCGCAACTTCGGCAGTGGCCAGCGAGAGCAGAACAGCCCCCACAGCCAGTCTACTATTCGTCCACATTGTTCATGTCCCCACATGGTTGAGTGCTTAGTAAAGCATATCAACCGGATGGGGTGAACGTCAGACACAGGCGAATTTTTCACCCATGGCTGGAAAAAACCGGTTAAGTCGTTCGCCCACGAGGCGTGCTAACCACTTAGATATCTGTTTTTGCTATGGATTATATCTATCAGAAAGCGCCTTTTAGAGCATCGACGAGGTCAAGACGCTCCCAGCTAAAGCCGCCTTCATTGTCTGGATTGCGTCCGAAGTGGCCATAGGCTGCGGTGCGCGCATAGATCGGACGGTTGAGATCCAGCGCCGTGCGAATGCCGAGGGGGCTCAGATCCATCACTTCCATCAGAACCTGTTCCAGCTTGCGCTCATCGACATTGCCTGTGTCGTGGAGGTTTGCATTGATCGACAACGGTTTCGCCACGCCGATCGCATAGCTCACCTGCAGCGTGCACCGTTCGCCGAGGCCTGCAGCGATCACGTTCTTGGCGAGGTAGCGGCAGGCATAAGCAGCTGACCGGTCGACCTTTGTCGGGTCCTTGCCGGAAAAAGCTCCACCGCCATGGGGTGCTGCGCCGCCATAGGTATCAACAATGATTTTTCGCCCCGTCAGGCCGGCATCGCCGTCCGGTCCCCCGATGACGAATTTGCCCGTTGGATTTACGTAGAATTTGTCTTCTGACGGGAACCAGCCATTCGGCAGAACCTCTTCCACAATGGGCCGGACGAGTTCCCGGATCTCTTCTGCGGTATGACCTTCACCGTGCTGGGTCGACACAACCACCGTGTCCACGTCTACAGGCTTGCCATTAGCGTAAACCAGCGTGACCTGGCTCTTTGCGTCCGGCTCGAATTCTGACCGTTCCCCGGAATGGCGAAGATCCGCCATGCGCTTCAGGATCTGGTGGGAATAGAGCAGGGGTGCAGGCATCAGCTCCGGCGTTTCGGCGCTGGCATAACCGAACATGATGCCCTGGTCGCCGGCCCCGGCTTCTTCGAACGTACCGGTGCCTTCGTCGACGCCGGCGGCAATGTCAGCCGACTGCTCATGCAACCAGTTATCGAAGGTCAGATTTTCCCAGTGGAAGCCATCCTGTTCGTAGCCGATGTCCTTAATTGCGTCTCGAACCGTCGCTTCGATCGCCTCGCCACTGATCTCGGAGCCACGCATCTCGCCGAGCACTGCAACTCTGTTCGTCGTCGTTGCCGTTTCGCAGGCGACACGGACCTGTGCCGGGTCGAAGTTTCCGGCAATGGCTTCCCGGAAATAGAGATCGACGATTTCGTCCGAGACACGGTCGCAAACCTTGTCGGGATGCCCCTCCGAAACGCTTTCGCTTGTGAAATAGAAATCCGACACCGCGACACACCTCCTGATACATCTGAGTTGGAGGTCATTAGACCGATGGAAGGTTCATATCAATATATGTTTATATATTTATATGCATCACGACACGCTTCTTTTCCGTCCGTGGGCTTGCAAACCATGGGCTCAAGTCACCAACTATTGGCGATGCGTATGTGGCTGATAAGGAGGGCCTTCCCATGATCGAACTTTATACCTGGACCACACCCAATGGTCGCAAGATTTCCGTCGCTCTGGAGGAGATGGGACTCCCTTACACTGTAAAGCCCGTCAACATTGGCGAGGATGAACAATTCGCGCCCGACTTCCTTGCCATCAGCCCCAACAACAAGATTCCCGCCATCGTCGATACCGAAGCCGGGGTCAGCGTTTTCGAGAGCGGTGCAATTCTCACCTATCTTGCAGAAAAGTCCGGGAAGTTTCTGCCCGCCATCGGTTCGCCTGAGCGGGCAAAAGTGCTGGAATGGCTGTCTTGGCAGGTCGGTGGCTTTGGACCCATGCTCGGCCAACTGAATCATTTCGCGAATTATCGTGAAGATAAGATCCCCCAGGCGATCGAACGCTTTGCGATTGAGGCTGGGCGGCTTTACAAAGTGCTCGAAACACAGCTTGGGAAAGCCGATTTCGTAGCCGGGGACTATTCCATTGCGGATATGGCGATCTACCCCTGGTCTCTTCCCGCCCTCGGCCCGGTGGAGCAGATGTCGGGTACCAGCTTCCCGAATGTCACGGCCTGGCATCAGCGCGTTGGCAGCCGTCCTTCGGTTGAGAAGGGGATGAACATTCCGCCCTCGCCTGAGTGAGGGGCGGCTCCGCCTCAATCGCCATCGAAGGGCCGCACATCCGTTCCACGGGTGAGGATTATCCATGGGTTCCAGCTCATGGCCTTCAGGACGTGCCAGCTGGACACGGATCGGCGCGCTTGGCGTGTGTGTCTCGCAGACCAGAGATGGCCGCCCCAGATGCCATCTCGAAGCCCTCTCAGCGTCGGCTTCAGCTCGCCTTTGATCGCGCCGCGCAGAACGAGGCTGAAATTCAAAAGAAGATGAAAGGGAAGGAGGCCGATCAGCGCCAGCGGAGGCATGTTCCAGAAATAGGTCCAGATCCGGTTGCGCGCGCCATGATAGACCGCGAAATCGCTCGCTTTGCCCGAAGTGCCGCCGCCAAAGTGCAGCGCTTTCGCATCTGGCCAGAAGATACAAGTCTCGCCGCGTAGCCTCAGGCGGAAGGCAAGATCCACATCTTCGCAATAGCAGAAGAAGCGCTCGTCAAACCCACCTTCCTTCAGAAAGACATCACGGCGATAGAGCGCCGCTGCGCCGCAGGGGGAAAAGCATGTGCCTGCATCTGGCATGTCGCTCGCGGAGTGTCCGAAGCCGCCACGCCAGGGGAGGCCAAATCCAAAGTATGCGTCTCCAGCCCCGTCAATTCTCTCAGGTGTTTCCATGCTGAGCGTTGCTCCGGCGAACATGGAAACCGATGGGTGAGCTGTGGTCGCGCTCCGGAAGGCTGCGACCCAGTCTTCGAAGGCTTCTGCATCGGGGTTCAATAGCGCGATCCATTCGGTCGTTGCCGACCGCGCTGCGAGATTGTTGGCTGCAGCAAAACCAAGGTTTTCCTTGCAGGAGATCAATTGAAACTCGGGCAGGTGATCCGTTTTCAGATTGTCTAATGAACCATCTGTAGACGCATTATCTACTAAAATGAGCGTGAAATCCTGATCCGTTTGGTTTGCAAGCGAGTCCAGTGCGCGCTGAAGAAACTGGCCGCCATTGTAATTGACGATGATCACCGTCAGCCAGGGCCGTTGATCACTCACGGCGTGCTCACCCGCCTCCAGTCTCTTTCAGGCGTTGCTTAACAGCCCTTCGGGTCGCCTCTCGCCAGTTCGGCACCGGGCCTAGGAGTTTATATGCCTCGGAAGTATCGAGAACAAGATTTCGCGGATGGCGCACTTTTGTCGGCATGTCGTCCGATGTGCATCGTTCAATAGCGGGGCAGGGACCACCCGAATCGCGGCTGGTTGCGAAAATCTCACTCGCCCAATCATATCGGCTCGCCGGTTCCGGAGGACCCATGTGAAGGATTGGCGGCAAAGTCTCATCGTCCGCAAGACGCATGGCAAGCTTGATAAGCAGCGGTGCCAGATCGGAGACGGAGGTCGGCCGGCCCCAGGCATCATCCACGATCATCATACGGTCCCGTGAGGATGCGATTTTCAGCATCTTGTCGATGAATGTATTTGCTCCGTCATCGAACAACCAGGACACCCGTGCAATCACCGACACACACCCCGCTTCTGCTACAGCGCTCTCTCCGGCAAGCTTGCTTTCTCCGTAGACAGATAAAGGATCGGTCATCATCGTCTCATCCACCGGTGCTGACCGATCAGCATCGCCGAACACATAATCCGTCGAAATATGGACAAGTGGAATATTGCGAGCTGCGCAGGTTGCCGCAACGATACCTGCACCGCTTCCGTTTACAGCAAAGGCGATATCCCGGTCGGTCTCGGCCTGCTCGACATTTGTATAGGCTGCGGCATTGATCACCGCCACTGGTTCGTCGGCGTCCAATGCCGCCGAAACGCTGTGTGGAGCAACGATATCAAGCTCGGTTCGACTGGGAGCCAACGCCCCGCACCGGGCAAGAGCCTTAGCCAGACGCCCGCCGCCGCCTGTTACCAGAATGCGGTCCGGCGACGACATCGGGCTCTACAGCGCCGCCATCAGTTGCACTTCGAAGATGAGATCTGAGTTCGCTGGTATGGTTGGGCGCTCCCGGTCTCCATAGGCAATATCGGACGGCAGATAAATCAGCCAGCGGTCGCCGGGTTTCATCAGCTGCAACGCCTCGGTCCAGCCCGGTATAACCTGGGTGACGCCGAATTCGGCGTGCTGGCCACGTTCATAGGCGCTGTCGAAAATCTCTCCGTTCTCCGCCAGGCGACCTTCATAGAAGACCATGGCGCGGCTGTTGGGCGTCGGGTTTTCACCACCCTCTGGGCCGGATTCCAGGACGATGTATTCAAGCCCGGATTCCGTTTTCTGCATACCTTCGGTATCGCTGTTCCAGGGCGTATAAGTCTCCCAGGCTTCGGTGTCCGATGTCTGCGCGCCGAAGAAGGAATTCAGCTTGATCCGGAATCTCAGATCGGCATTTGGAGGTATCGGGCCGCCGGGTGTGCCGGTCTCGCCATAGCCAAGCTCTGACGGGATGTAGATCAACCAATCGTCACCGGCATTCATCAGCTGGAGGATTTCCGTCCATGCTGGAATAACGCCGCCGACATTGAGGGCAAGGGGATCAGGACTGTCGAAGGTGCCATCGAACCGTGCGCCATTGGACGCTAGCCGGCCGTCATAATCCACGATTACTGTGTCGCCGGACTGCGGATGATCATCTCCGCCGACGCTTTCATTGAGGGCAATGTACTGAATGCCCGATTCAGTCGTTTGGACGCCGTTGGCCTCGGGGTTCCAAGGTGTGTTGGCATCCCAATACTCGTTGCCCGGATAGTCGTCCGGTGTGGATCCGAAAAGATCTACGCGGAAAACGAGATCGGAATCTGGTGGAATGCCTTGCCGTCCGCGCTCGCCATAGGCCAGATTTGACGGGATATAGACCAGCCATTCGTCGCCCGGTTTCATCAATTGAAGCGCTTCTGTCCAGCCGGGTATGATCTGCGAGACGCGGAACTTGCCCGGTGAGCCACGATCAAAACTATTGTCAAATGTTTCGCCGGATTCTGCGAAACGGCCCTCATAATGGACGGTTGCAGTGTCGTTTATGTCAGGGCTTTCGCCGCCTTCCGGGCCTGATTTCAAGACAATGTATTGCAGACCGGACTCTGTTGTCTGCACACCTTCTGCCTCGGCATTCCAGGGTGTGTGTTCGTCCCAGTGCGCTATGCCTGGATAGTCACCACTTTTCACGTCAATCACTTTCATACGGGTTACAAAGGCCGATCCCGGCGGAATACCTGCGCCGCCATCTTCTCCAAAAGACAGGCTTGGGGGCGTATAGATCATCCATTCATCGCCGGGGCGCATCAGCTGTAATGCCTCTACCCAGCCCGGAAGGCGTTCAGTCACCCGGAATATCGCGCTTCCTCCATGGCGCTCCTCGCTGGAGTCCCAGGGCGCGCCATCGGCTTCGAAGCGTAAATCATAATCGGCGACGACCGTGTCGGTTGTTTCCAGGGTCGGTTGCTTCGGATCTCCTGAAGACAGGACGTAGTATTGCAGACCGGAGTTCGTCGAGACGATGTCACTGCGGCTATCATCCCACGGTGCTAGGGTGACGAAGGGATCTGCTGCATCGACCTCCGGTGAGTTGCTTTGAGAGCAAGCTGCGATGGTCAAACCAACCGCAAGACCTAAAATGAGTTTCCTGATCATGGTGCGCGAAGCTCCTGAACTGATGGGTTTCGGGCGAGGGTTTAGTGCTCTTCTTTCGGCAAGTCACCTGCGGATGCACAGTAAAAACGCGAGGCGCTAACTGCTCAGCGGACGGGGAGGGTATCCCGCCTGGGCGAGGGCGTCTGTCACTTCATGCGTATGCTGGGCATCCCGCGTCTCGATCAGAATATCGAACTCAGCGCCTTTGGCAGGCACATCCAGTGCGATGCGATTGTGCGCGACTTCCATAATGTTTGCGCCGCTATCTCCGATGATCTTGGTCACAAGCGAGAGAAGGCCGGGGCGGTCGTCGCCAATGATCCTGATATTCGTCAGGCGATTTTCTCTGACCAGCGCACGCATCAGCACAGATGCGAGGAGCCGCGTATCGATATTCCCGCCGCAAAGCACGAGACCGACCCGCTTACCTGAGAACTTCGACGGGTGCGCGAGAATGGCTGCTAGACCCGCAGCGCCAGCGCCTTCGGCAACTGTCTTCTCCACATCGGCATAGAGGGTGATCGCCCGTTCAAGGTGCTCTTCCTCGACCAGCAGAATGTCATCGACAAGTTCCTTGACGATGGCTGCTGTGATGTCGCCGGCCTGTTTGACAGCGATGCCCTCAGCGATGGTTGCGCCGCCCGTGATCTGGGCCTCTGAATCTTTAACTGCAGCATG
Organism: Pseudomonadota bacterium; assembly: GCA_039196965.1. Lineage (GTDB taxonomy): Bacteria > Pseudomonadota > Alphaproteobacteria > Caulobacterales > Hyphomonadaceae > CALLCD01. The sequence continues at coordinate 75,542 of JBCCUK010000017.1, forward strand.
CATGCTCGGATACATGGCCGCTTCGACACCGATGATCTCGATATCGTCTTTCAGGGCCTTTGCCGCCGTTGCAATACCACTGATCAGACCGCCACCGCCGATTGGCACAACCAGAGCATCGAGATCCGGTGCCGCTTCCAGCATTTCGATGGCCACCGTACCTTGTCCGGCAATGATGCCGGTATCATTGAATGGGTGGATAAAGGTCAGGCCCTCGCGCGCTCGCACCGTCGCCGCATACACAGATGCCTCGTCAAATGTCTGGCCTTCGAGCAGAACTCGAGCGCCATGGTCCCGCGTATGTTGCACCTTGTTGAAGGGCGTTGTCACCGGCATCACAATGGTTGCCGGAATACCGAGGCGCTTGGCATGGTAGGCCACCCCCTGCGCATGATTGCCTGCGGACACAGCGATCACACCATCGCGGCGTTCATCCTCGGTCAGGGCATTCAGTCGGTTGAGTGCGCCGCGCTCCTTGAAAGACGCGGTGAACTGGTGATTTTCAAACTTCACCCAGATTTCAGCACCGGTAATCTCCGACAAGGTCCGGCTATGGCGCATGGGTGTCTTTTCGACCTGGCCTTCGAGCAGTTTTGCCGCCGCCTGGATGTCCTCCAGTGTCACCTTTTCTGCTGTCATATCGCTCCCCATTGGCACTGCATGCTCAGCTCTTCTTTGTTGGAGATGTCAGGCGCTCTGTCCTATCCACCGTCAGCTGAAAAACATCCGGGCGGGCATAGTGCCCCGCAACGTCGAGGTCAAACTTTCCGCGAGAAATATCCGACATATCGATGTCAGCGGTCACCATAAGAGCCTCGCCATAGGTCGGCCCGGCGAGCACCTCTCCGAACGGCGAGACGATCACCGATCCTCCGCGGATTAGAACCGTTTCGGCGGCATCTCCCTGTAGGGCGTCATAGATCACCCCGTCTGCCACATCCCCGCGCGTCATGTATTGGCAGGCACTGACGACAAAGCACCGCCCTTCCAGAGCGATCATCTGCATGCTGGGCAGCCAGACGTCGCGGTCGTCTACAGTGGGCGCAGTATAGATCTCTGTGCCCTGCTGATAATGCTGCATCCTGAGCAGGGGCATGTAATTTTCCCAGCAGATGGTCGCCGACACCCGGCCGACATCCGTTTCGGCCACCTCCAGCGTCGAGCCATCGCCGGCCCCCCAGATGATCCGCTCCATGGCCGTCGGCATCAGTTTTCGCCGCCAGCCGACAATCTCCCCCCTACGATTAAGCGTCGCAGCGGCACAATGAAGTGTGCTGCCAACGGGTTCCATCAGTCCGGTCACCACGTTCATTCCTGCATCGGCCACAATACCGCGAACCTTATTGAACGCCTCGCTCGCTGGATCGAAGGCGTTCTCAAAGTAGAGCTTGAAAAGATCGCGGCCAGCCTCATCGCGAGATCCGACGCGCGCACCAAAGTCTACGCCTTTCGGATATCCGCCGAGAAAGGATTCCGGGAACACAACAAGATCGGCATCCTGTTCCTTGGCCTTTTCAATCCAGTGGGCAAAGCGGTCCACTGTTTCACTACGATCAAAGAGCTTCGGGGCGGCCTGCACGGCGGCAATACGGTGTGTGGTCATGCCTACAGCGTGAAAGCCAAACGGGCTGATGGGTCAAGCCAAGAGATCAAAATCCAAAGCCTCGAGATCTGTGACACGATCCGGATTGTCGCTGCTGGCCTCACGCATTGGACCATCGGACGATACCGCGGCGCACTTTAATCTGTTTCAGTGCAAATCACATGAGCTCGTATACCCAATCCTTACCCCTGTAGCGCTATGGCAATGATCAAGATAATAGGGGCGTTTCAAACCCCTGAAAGCAGATACAAATGGACATAAGTAAAATCACCGTCGGTCAGAACCCGCCGGACGACGTCAATGTTATTATCGAGGTTCCCCTCGGCGGCGACCCCATCAAATACGAGATCGACAAAGCCTCCGGGGCCATGTTCGTCGACCGCTATCTCTATACCGAGATGCGCTATCCCTGTAATTATGGCTTCGTTCCCCACACGCTGAGCCTCGATGGCGATCCGATCGACGTCATGGTTGTCGGCAGCCGGCCTTTGGTGCCGGGGTCCGTTGTTCGGGCCCGCCCTGTCGGTGTGCTGATGATGACCGACGACAAAGGTCCCGATGAGAAGATCCTCGCCGTGCCGCACCAGAAGCTTACGCCCTATTACGACACGATCGCCTCCTACCATGATCTGCCGAAGATCCTTGTCGACAAGATCGAGCATTTCTTTGCCCATTACAAAGATCTGGAAACAGGCAAATGGTCCCGCGTTGAGGGCTGGTCCGGCGTCGAAAAGGCCCGGGAACTCATCAGCGAGGCGGTCGGCCGCGGTGGCGACGCCGATTGATTGGCAAATTACACGCTAAATCGTCCGATCCGTTCTATTTTTCGAAAGGGTTTCGCCGTATTCTGTGCCGGGCAATCATTCAAAGGCGGTAGGCATGGCTGAGTCAGGTACGAAATCGAAACGACAGCGGCGGGAAGGCCCGAAGAGGAGTGAGTCTTCTCAGGCTGCCATCCTTGAGGCTGTCCGTTCCGAACTGTCCGAAAGTGGCTGGCGCAATTTCAGCGTGGATAATGTTGCCCGCCGGGCGAGTGCTTCCAAGCAGACGATCTATCGCTGGTGGCCATCCATCGGAACGCTTTGCCTCGACGCAGCCTTGAGCCTTGTGCCGCCACAACCGGAAGGGGCCCGCGACGCCGCCCAGCGCATCGCTGCGATCATTGCCCCGCTAGAAGCGACCGCCCGGACAGGTGAGGGCAATTATGTGCTCCGCGCCGCGCTCCTTGCAGCCGCCGACGATGACAGCGCCGGTGAGAAATGGCGCGGCTGGCTCAAGTCTGAAATCCGCACGCCCCTGCGCAATGTCCTCGCCGAACTGGCGGCAAAGCAGGTGATCCGCCGCGACTGGCACATTGAAGACGCGATTGACGCGTTGATCGGGCCGCTCTGGCACCGTCTGCTGATCATGAATGCGCCGATCCCGGAGGCCTACAGTCTTCGCCAGGCCGAGAACCTGCTCGCAGCCCTCCGGGCCTAGTCGCTAAATCAGTCTCATTTGAGAGACTGGTGCGTTGAGCAACAGCATGTTGCCTTGGCGAGACACCTCGGCCCGCACCTCAATGGCTTCGGCGACCAATGGTAGGACATCTTCGCCATATTGCGCGCCGCCATCGCTCATGATCATAAGCGCAGATCGACCTGATCTGTCCTCGGCAAAGAATGCCGGCGGCAATCCGCTTCTGATACAAAGTGAAGCGCAGGCTTTATGAACCTTGCCTTCAGAGGGGCGCATGGCTCCAAACCAGCACTTTGAATCGAGTATTCGTCCCTGAAGCGAGACTTCGCCAAGCTGCTCTAGCGTGGTAAATTCCAGATCCTCTTGAATCGGGCCGCCCACTTGTTCGATCCAGTCGGGACCGTCAATGACTGCTATCATGGCATGTTGTCCGCGCTCAATGAGGCTCCCGCGAACCACGACCTTCTGGCCCGTATAGGATGCAATCCTTGCTGCCACGCCGCACTTTCCGAGGCAGGCGAGAAGGGCCGTTTTAGGTCGTCCATCCACATCGGTCGTGCGAAGCATGGCGTATGGAGCGGCTGCTACGATGCCGGTGAACTCGCGCACTTCGCCCTGGTTCCATGTGCCGGGGCCTGGCCTGTTCTGACGGCTGGCGAGCAATCCGCCGCCAATGATCCCGAGCGTGCTGAGAGACAGACCGCCCAAAAGAAATGCTCTGCGGTCTTGTGGCGGTGTTTCGGCACTCCAACCGATGAAGAAGTCATTCTTCTTCATTCTGACTCTCCGATGTTCGATGGCAATTGCGGCGTTCCGGGCGGGCCTGGTTTTGGATCGACATATATATACCCATCGACAATGCGTGTCGCATAGGTGGCGATCTTCTCTGTATACGGAGGAGGAGAGCAACCATCTTCTAGGCGGTACTGAAAACCGTGCCATGGACAGGTGATACAGTCATCCACGATCTGGCCTTCTCCGAGTGGGCCGCCCTGATGGCGGCAGACATTGGAGACGGCAAAGATCTCGCGGCCGCGCCTGAACACGGCGATGGCTTCGCCGGAGGCAGGGCGTATGATCTGTGCGCCGAGATCAGGGATGTCTTCTGCAGGTGCGACAGCGAGCCAGCCGTCCGTGACCTTATCGGCCCGTGCCGTGAAGCTCTGAAAGCCTGTGAGGATATGAAGCGTCGCAACCAAAGTTGCTCCACCGCTAAGGATGACCACATATGCCGGATCCTTTTCGAACTGGATCGCACCAAGCGCGACATGGGCGACCAATAATCCGTAGGCGGCGTAGACGCTCATATGAATGGCCTTCCAAAGGTCGGGTCCAAGATTTGCGTTCCAGAAATCGTGACTGGTTGCAGCCATTAAGAACATGATCATCAGGGCGACGAAGCCCAGGGATTCAAAAGGAAAGCCGCCCAGCGAGTCGTATCTTGGATTGGATACGAACAGCGACACCATAGGATTGAGGTCGCTGAAGCCATGATACCAGAGCAGGACCAGTCCGCCATGAACGAGCGCGATCAGAAACGTGATCACGCCCAGATGTCGGCGATTATATAGAAACGGTTTGAAACGTGGTGTCAGGCGCGCCAACGGCCCGATCGTCAGAATGAATGTCAAAAGCCCGAAGGCCACAGTGCCCGTCGCCCGGATAAGGATCTGGATCGGCGCAAAGCTCTCATTCGGTGGCGTGAAGATCGATGAGGCAATAATGAAAGAGACTAGATAAAGCCCAACACCCAAAAGCATCCAGCGGTCATACCGGACCTTGAACGGTGTCCATTGTACCCCGCGATAATCATGAGACATGGCTTGCCTCATCGACAACCAGCGCATCAGGGAGCGACGCATTCACCGGTTGGCCCGGGCGCAGGGAAACGGCAAACCAGATGATTGCGACCATTGCTGGAGCGAGAACCAACCATACGCCGAAATGAGCTTTCCTGTGCGCGCGCTTCATACTGCAGGCGGCTCAGTTTGGGTAAGCCATTTGTATCCCATCAGTGGCCAGAGCAGCATTACGCCGGGAAGCACAATCAGCCTCGCTTTTAGCGGCATACCCCGTGCTGCGGGATCGATTTTGCTGACGCCAAAGGTCACGAAGGTTGTTGCAAAGAGGAGCCCGACACCAAAATAGAGGCCTAGGCATAGAACAATGAATTCGCCCACGGCGACGCTCATGCTGGCATGTCTCCTCTCCTGCCGAATTGTAGTCCAGCACCAAAAGCTCCCATCACGCAAGAGACGCTCTGGGGTTTGCTTGGAATATGAAACGATGTGGCAAGAGTGCGTGCCGGCGACGGACGCGCTCTACTTGTTTTTGAAGTCCGGCTTCCGCTTCTCGACGAAGGCCGCCATGCCCTCGGATTGATCTTCTGTCGCGAAGAGCGAGTGGAACAGCCGCCGCTCGAACATCACGCCATGGGATAGGGGCGTCTCATAGGAGGCATTGACCATCTCCTTGGTCAGCATCGCCGTCGCCCTTGGCATGGACGCGATCTTCTGGGCGACTTTCTTCGCCTCATCCAGAAGCTCAGCCACTGGCACAATCCGTGAGACCAGCCCGCAGCGCTCGGCCTCTTCGGCATCCATCATGCGTCCGGTCAGGCACATTTCCATCGCCTTCGACTTGCCGATGAACCGTGTCATCCGCTGCGTTCCACCAGCGCCGGGGGAAACCCCGATCGTGATCTCCGGCTGGCCGAATTTCGCATTGTCGCCCGCCAGGATGAAGTCGCACATCATGGCAAGCTCGCAGCCGCCGCCGAGGGCATAGCCCGCCACGGCTGCGACCACCGGTTTCCGGCACCGCGATGTGCGCTCCCAGTTCCGGGTGATGAAGTCCGAATAGAATGCATCCATATAGGATTGCTCGCGCATTTCCTTGATGTCTGCGCCTGCCGCGAACGCCTTCTCTGACCCGGTGATCACGATGCAGCCGATCTCCGGATCGGCCTCAAAGCCATCCAGCGCCTCGGTCAGCTCATTCATCAGCTGGTTGTTGAAAGCGTTCAGCGCGTCCGGCCGGTTCAGCGTGATGATGGCCACCGCGCCATCGGTTTCGGTCAGCAGGGTTTCATAAGCCATGGGATGTCCTTCGCGCTTGCAGGTTTGCCGCGAGCTATAGGCCCTTCGCCCGGTCCACACCAGTCTCCCGCGCCAACCTCACTCGCCAACCTCCCGCGAAGGTGTGACGTGACAGAGCGGTTCGAAGCGACTACCGCTGCTTGTCAACAGGGCAATACTATCGGGGAGGGCTGACCCATGGCCAGATTTCACTATTTTTCAACGCTGCTCACCAGCGCCGTTGCGCTCACGGCTGCGGGTTGCGGTGCGGGTACTGGAGCTGAAGCCCAGCAATCCACCGGGGAGGCCGATGCCCTCCTGCAGCAACTCCCGAAAGATGTCTCCGCCGACCGCATTAAGGCGGATATTGAAAAGCTCGTCTCTTTTGGTACGCGTCACACCCTCTCGGAGACCGAGTCCGATACGCGCGGTATCGGCGCGGCCCGGCGTTGGATTTTCGATGAGTACACGAAGATATCCGAAGCGTGCGGCGGCTGTCTGGAGGTGATGTACATTTCCGACACCATCTCCGGTGAAACCCGTATCCCCGACCCGGTCGAGGTGGTCTCGGTCGTCGCCATTCAGCGCGGCACCCTCGATCCAAACCGCATGGTTGTCATGTCCGGCGACATTGATAGCCGCGTCACCCACCCCCTCAACAATGAAGAAGACAGCCCCGGTGCCAATGACAATGCCTCCGGCATGGCCGGGGCTATCGAGGCTGCCCGCGTCCTCTCCAAACACGAGTTTCCCGGCTCAATTGTCTATATGGGCCTCGCCGGCGAGGAGCAGGGCCTCTTTGGCGGGCGGATCGTCGCCGCCCATGCCGTCGAAGAAGCGTGGGGCATCAAGGCCGTCCTCAACAATGACATGATCGGCAATGTCACCGGAATCAATGGTATTACCGACAACACAACCGCGCGCATTTTCTCCGAAGGCACCCGCGATGTGGAAACCGAAGCCGAGGCACGTATTCGCCGCTTCGAGGGCGGCGAGGTCGACAGCCCCTCGCGCAACCTTGCCCGCTATATTGACCGCATGGCCGATAAATACATCGAGAATCTCAACACGATGATGATTTACCGCCTCGACCGGTTCGGCCGCGGTGGCCACCACCCCCGTTCAATGCTGTCGGCTTTCCCGGCGTGCGCATCATGGAAACGAACGAGCATTATGATCGTCAGCACCAGGATATTCGCAATGTCGATGGCCGCCATTATGGCGACACGATCGAATATGTTGATTTCGACTACGCTGCCAAGCTGACCGGGCTGAACATTGTCTCGCTCGCGGGCATGGCGCTCGCCCCGCCATTTCCATCGGAGGTCCAGATCAGTGGCGCGGTGGAGCCGTCAACGACGCTCCGCTGGACGCGGCCCCGCGGCCGCGCCGCAGAAAATCTCGCCGGGTATAAAATATATTGGCGCCTGACGACCGATGCTCAGTGGACAAACAGCGTCTATGTCGGCGATGTATCGGAATATAATCTGGAGAATATTGTCATCGACAATTATTTCTTCGGCGTCGCCAGCGTCGCTGACACTGGCGCAGAAAGTCCGGTCGTCTTTCCGGGTCCCGCCGGGAGTTTTGATCGTTAACTATTGGTATTATTCCAACTGGCAGCAGCTATTTTATTTGTGAGCAATCTTTTGGTTTTTGTGATCCGTGAGATCATTATCTAATGCTAGAAAACCGTCTCGCATTTTTTACGGTATTTTGCCTGTTGTTTGCCTCACCAGCGTTAGCATGTAGTTGCGGGCCTTGCACGACGCCAGTCGATAACGTTTGGTCTGAAGAGAATTACGCTTTTAGTTATATTTTATCAGCAGAGGTGCTGTCAAAGCGGGAGCTCCCTAGTGAAGAATCCTTTGACAGTTACGGCTATGAGGCGGATGCATATCAAATTGTTCTTCGGCCAATCGAGATATCCAAAGGCGGGCAGCAAAAATGGTTAGTTGTTCGATCTGCTGGGTCTTGCGGGCTCCCAGTTGATGTTGGAGAAAAGCTCCAAATTGCAGCTAAACTGGGGGCTGGCGGGAATCTGTTTGTAGAAAAATGCCTCAATCATTGTGCTTGGAAGCTGGGCAAATTCGATAGCTTAACCCCGCTCGAGTAAATGTGCGCGCTCCGCACGCGAGGATGGTGCCTCTTAACTGAATCTATCCCCACCTTTGTCATCCCGGAAAGTGCGCAGCGCTTGTCCGGGACCCAGAAAATTCAATGCACTTTGCATCCGCCACTGCCGTGGTCATCTCCGCTGAAATTGATCCCGCGGATCAATTTCCGGGCGCTACGATGGGTCCCGGATCGCCTTCGGCGTCCGGGATGACAAATAAGGGCTCGTCCTTCGACAAGCTCAGGATGAGCTCGAAGTCCCGTCTTATCCTGAGCTTGTTGAGAACAATGCTTGAGGGCACAAATTAAAAAACTTATCCCCGCCCTTTCCTGCTCAGCCTAAACTCCTTTCATCCCGTCGCATCAGGGCCGGCCTAGGAACGACCTCAGCCGCGGCGGGCTGCCAGATGGGCTGCCCAGCGATCAGGGTCGCCGCCCGCGTCTCGGCGCATAAGGTCATGCCCGACCCCTGCGCCACCGAGTGAGGGCCCCGCAAAGGTCTTTCCCCTGAACATTCCTCTGCGGAGTAATTCTGTACGGAATATAGGGGTACGGACGGCACCCCGCGGCAGGCCGGTGGGATCGGAGCAACGTGCCGGTGCCACCTCAGGCAGATGTGAATCGCAGCGCCAGATCCTAAAGAGGGATCGGCGGCGACATGGGAGACGCTATCCGCCGCGCCGGGCGCGTGCGTTAGCATGATAAGGGTCATGCTGAGGTAATATCTCCACGGCTGCGACAGGTCTGCTGAAACCCATCCGGCGTGCGGAGATGGCGGATACGCCGAACACCGTACTTTTCAGTTCAACGGGGCGGTCCGCCGTCTCCGCATCGGCTCTTGATGCTTTGCGTCCGTGTGCTGTGCACACATGAAGCGCGCTCAGGGCTGTGAAACCGGTCGCGAAGCGATCATTTGATCCAGTGGATCAAATGAAGGTGAAACAGGCCCCGGCAGGGGCGCTAAAAAGCAGAACCGGAAGGCAAGCGCCTGTCCGGAAAAAAAGTGCTGCCAGCCATGTCGATTTGTCATCCCGGAACACCGGGTGCCGAAGGGCAGCCGGGGTATCCGGGACCCAG
>JBCCUK010000018.1:0-84560 GCA_039196965.1 Pseudomonadota bacterium
CTTCTCGGCACCCGTCAGATCCGCAAGCGTCATCGTGATCGCAGCCGTCAGCGTCGTCTTGCCATGGTCAACATGGCCAATCGTGCCAATGTTTACATGCGGCTTGTTACGCTCAAACTTTTCCTTGGCCATAGGGCCCTCCTATTGTCTTATTGGGCGGCTTAACCAGCCAATTCCTGAATGATTTTGCTCGCTTCGCCCTTGGGCACTTCAGCATAGTGTTCGAACTGCATCGTGAACTGGGCGCGGCCCTGGGACATGCCGCGGAGATCTGAGACATATCCGAACATGTTTACGAGGGGGACAGTTGCATTGATTGCGGTGGCGTTACCGCGTGGTTCAGACCCTTGAATCTGGCCACGGCGGGAATTCAGATCCCCGATAATATCCCCCATATAGTCCTCAGGGGTAATCACCTCGACCTTCATCATCGGTTCCATCAGACGCGGATCGCCCTGGCTCTTCAGCTCACGGAATGCCGCACGGGCAGCAATCTCGAAAGCGAGGACCGAACTATCGACATCGTGGAAGGCACCATCGATCAGGGTCGCACGGAAATCTGTCATCGGATATCCGGCCAGGAGACCGTTCTCCTTCGCGCTGTTCAGCCCCTTCTCAACGCCCGGAATGTATTCCTTCGGCACTGCACCGCCGACAATCTTGCTTTCAAACTCAAACCCGGAGCCCGGCTCAAGCGGCTCGAACTCCACTTTAATGCGCGCGAACTGACCGGAACCACCGGATTGCTTTTTGTGTGTGTAGTCGATCTCTGCCGCACGGCCGAGGGCTTCGCGATAGGCCACCATAGGCTGACCAATATTAGCTTCCACCTTGAACTCACGCTTGAGGCGGTCAACGAGGATATCGAGGTGAAGTTCACCCATCCCCTTCATGATGGTCTGACCTGACTCCGTATCGGATTCGACGCGGAAGGATGGGTCCTCAGCAGCAAGCCTTTGGAGCCCCACCGACATCTTCTCCTGGTCTGCTTTCGATTTCGGCTCGACAGCAATCTCGATAACCGGATCCGGGAAGTTCATCGTTTCCAGCACAACCGGATCGGCTTTGTCTGACAATGTATCGCCCGTTGTGGTCTGCTTCAGACCGGCAATGGCAATGATATCGCCTGCATAGGCTTCTTCAATGTCCTCATGGTCATTGGAGTGCATGATCATCATGCGGCCCACACGCTCCTGCTTCCCCTTTGTGGCATTCAGGACTGAGCCGCCACGCGTCAGAACTCCAGAATAGATGCGAACAAAGGTCAGCGAGCCGAAGTACTTGTCGTTCCAGATTTTGAAGGCAAGACCGGCAAATGGCTCGTCATCGGTCGCCGTGCGGGCAATGTCTCGTGTCTCTGTCTCATCACCCGGTTTGAAGCCCATATAGGCGGGCACATCGAGCGGGCTCGGAAGATAATCGATCACAGCGTTCAGCATGGGCTGAACACCCTTGTTCTTGAATGCGGATCCGCCGAGCACTGGCACAAATGCCATATCAAGCGTGCCCTTGCGGATCAGCTTGCGCAGGGTATCGATGTCCGGCTCTTCACCTTCCAGATACTTCTCCATGACCTCTTCGTCCTGCTCGACAGCAAGCTCGACCATGGCAGCGCGCATTTCTTCGCACTTGTCTTTCAATTCGTCGCGGATCTCACGGAGTTCCCAAGTCGCACCAAGATCCTCACCAGCCCAAACCCATTCCTGCATGGTGATAAGGTCTACATGGCCTTCAAGCTCGCTCTCAGACCCAATCGGACACTGGATCGGCAGCGGCTGAGCGCCCGTACGATCCTTGATCATATCGACGCAATTGAAGAAGTCGGCACCGATTTTGTCCATTTTGTTGACGAAAACGATACGCGGAACTTTGTAGCGATCCGCCTGACGCCAGACTGTTTCTGTCTGGGGCTCAACACCGGCATTGGCATCGAGCACACAGACGGCACCATCGAGCACAGCCAGCGAGCGTTCGACTTCAATCGTGAAGTCAACGTGACCTGGAGTGTCGATAATATTCAGGCGGAATTTATCTGTCTGGGCTGTTTGCCCGTCATCGGTGCGTTCCCAGAAAGTCGTCGTGGCCGCCGACGTAATCGTGATGCCCCGCTCCTGTTCCTGCTCCATATGGTCCATTGTGGCGGCACCGTCGTGGACTTCGCCGATTTTATGGGACTTACCAGTGTAGTAAAGGATGCGTTCAGAAGTCGTGGTCTTCCCAGCATCAATATGCGCCATGATGCCGAAATTACGATAGCGCTCCAGCGGGTATTCGCGGGCCATGTGACTTACCTTCATTGACAGAAATTAGAGGGGGTATGAGCTACCAGCGATAGTGTGAGAAAGCGCGGTTTGCTTCCGCCATGCGGTGCGTATCTTCACGCTTTTTAACGGCGTTACCACGCCCCTGGCTGGCATCCATAAGTTCGCCGGCGAGACGCTCGCGCATTGTGTTTTCATTGCGACCACGGGCTGCGGAGGCGAGCCAGCGAATGGCAAGAGCCTGACGGCGCTCAGGGCGCACTTCGACCGGCACCTGATAAGTTGCACCACCTACACGACGCGAACGAACTTCCACTGCGGGGGATATGGCCTCAAGCGCGTCCTTGAACACCTCAACCGGGTCACGCTTGGCCCGAGACTCAACCAGGTCGAGCGCGCCATAAACAATGCGTTCGGCGACGGATTTTTTCCCATCGACCATAATCTGGTTCATGAATTTGGATAGGACGACGTCCTTGAATTTCGGATCGGGTAGAACCTGACGTTTCTCAGCGCGGTGGCGACGGGACATTGTCTTCTCTCTATTTCGGTTTCTTGACGCCGTAATGCGAGCGGCGCTGTTTGCGGTCTTTCACCCCTTGGGTATCGAGGACGCCGCGAAGGATATGATAGCGAACACCGGGAAGGTCTTTTACCCGGCCGCCACGAATCAGGACAACGGAGTGCTCCTGAAGATTGTGGCCTTCGCCCGGGATGTAGCTCACCACTTCATAACCAGAGGTCAGGCGAACCTTAGCAACTTTCCGCAAAGCCGAGTTCGGCTTCTTAGGTGTCGTTGTATACACGCGGGTGCAAACACCACGGCGTTGCGGGCAGGCTTTCAGAGCCGGAACCTTGTTTCGCGAAGGTTTCGATTGCCGGGGCTTCCGGATGAGCTGGTTGATCGTCGGCATAGCCGGCCTTTCGTCTCTTGCGGCCCACACTCGCTTCTACGGGGCCTTATCTTAAATCCACAATGCCGAGACGACCGGAAGTGGTCCCTCGGCTCAATCTGGATAATTGAATAATTCAGTTCCAGCCTGCGCTGGATTGAGGCGGGGTGTAGTCCCCCTCTCCCCTATTCGTCAAGTCCCAGCCATCAGTAAGTTTAGCCTCAGTTCGCGCCTCTTTATGCCCGGCTCTATGCTCCTGAATCTTCGAAGCTCCAAATTGAGCCGATTTACAGCGAATTACGAGGATAGATTGGGTATATAGTTCAGGTTGAGAGCTCTCAGTTTCGGCGCGCTGAGAGTGTCGTTTCTGCTGAGAGTCTTTAGGGGAACATATGGCGGACTATTCATCTTTGAAATCTGTGCTCGATGCTGATCAAGATCCCGAATTCCTCGAAATCACCCCCAAATTCCTGACGTATACCCACAGCCAAATCGGTCGCTCCGAATCTGCGCACAATTGTTGACTCCACCTTTGCCGATTGTGCGAGCCCTCCTCCTCGGTCAAAAAAAACCTTGTTGATCGTGAACCAGTTGCGGATGGCTTCATACCCATACCCAACTTCGAGCCTCTGGCGGCGGCAATTGCCATGTTCACGGACGGCGGCATCGGCGAAAAAGAACCAGCTCCTGCTCTCCTCGCCCCTGACGCCTGCCCCGCCGAATGACAGCCGCGCCTCTCCTCCAGGGCTATCGCACCCGCCGAACAGCCCGCCGATGGCCTCACCGCCGACTAACCCGCCTTCAATTCCAAGCATTAGAGGACCGCTTTGCCAGAAACGGCGACGCCCTGTTAGGCGATAGGCGAATTGATCGAAACCAGCGATATCCGGAAACGTTATACCTTCAAGCTGACCTATCACCGTCCATTCCGAGGTCAGACCATATTCAGCATATGTCTCAACCCTTAGCGCTTCCTCAGCATCGATATTTTGGGCCAAAACAGCCGCTTGAGTGTACCAATTGCCTTTTTTCTGAGTCCAAGGCGCAGCGTGAGCGGTCGTACAGATAAGAAGCGCAGCTGAACCGAAACAAATAGCCTTCCCCATATCGGAAGGATTGAACAGATCAGAGCGCTACAAAACAACTTTTACGCGAATAACTGCTATTTGCTTATTCAGCTGTCATAGCCCGGCAGCTGCCGATCGAGTTTCCTTAGAAGGCCTGGCCAGGCGAGCATATCAGCGAGCATTTTCATGCCCGCAGGGCTGCTCTGCCCTTTGACCACGTCCTGAAGGTCCTCGCCGCACTCGATGAGGTTTTCGCGGCCGGCGGAAAGGGCACGAACCTGCATGGCGCAGGCGCGTTCGAGGAAAAACATACGCATGAAGGTCTGTCCGGCACTTTCGCCGCAAGCGAGTGTCCCGTGGTTGCAGAGCATCAGGAGGGACTTATCGCCCATATCAGCAACAATGCGCTCTCGCTCATCATGGTCGAGGGCGACCCCTTCATAACCGTGATAGGCGATGTCACCCATGGCGATCATGCCGGTTTGGGAGATCGGCAGAAGACCATGGGCCTGAGCGGACACGGCAACACCGTCATCGGTGTGGAGGTGCATCACGCAAATGGCATCCTCGCGGGCCATGTGCACGGCAGAGTGGATGGTAAAGCCAGCCGGGTTCACGAGCGCGTCGGTCTGATTGACGACATTGCCATCGAGGTCGACTTTCACAAGCGATGACGCCGTAATCTCCTCGAAAAACATACCATAGGGATTAATAAGAAAATGATGCTCCGGGCCAGGCACGCGCATCGAGATATGGGTGAAGATCATATCGTCCCAGCCATGTAGTGCCGTAAGGCGGTAAAGCGCTGCGAGATCGACACGCGCCTTCCATTCCTCGTCACTGACAGAGCCTTTTACATCGACGAGGTTAATGCCGTCTGCCATTTTGCGTCTCCCTTGATGTCTGCTTTCAGTGTTTTCAACCGTTTATAACCCCTGTAGACGTCGCTGGCCATAACCCGGTCACGGCATTCCTGCTGTGCGATGGCGATCAGTATGACTCCCGAGGCTTCCCATGTCCCTTTCCATCTCATTTTTCGCGAGCCGCCGCCCGGAAGCGCAGGAGGCCCTGAAGGTCATGGTGGAACGCTATGGACAAGTGTCGGACGAGGACGCCGATGTGATCGTTGCCCTGGGCGGGGATGGTGCAGCCCTCGATGCGCTCCGTCGGCGCTTCGGCGATCGCAAGCCGGTCTATGGCATGCACAGAGGCACCGTTGGGTTTCTGATGAACGAGTACAATGAAGAGGATCTGCCAGCCCGGCTGAGCGCCGCGGAGCGGGCCGTACTCGTTCCCCTCCGAATGGTGGCAACCGACATTCACGGGAACACCCATCACGAGCTTGCCATCAATGAAGTGTCACTTCTCCGCCAGACGGCCCAGGCGGCGAAGATACGTATTCTGGTGGACGGTCAAGAACGAATGGCCTCGCTCAGCTGCGACGGCATCATGGTGGCAACCCCCGCCGGATCGACGGCTTACAATCTCTCCGCCCATGGACCGATACTGCCGATCGGTGCCGACCTGCTGGCATTAACGCCCATCAGTGCTTACCGCCCGAGACGGTGGCGCGGCGCGCTGCTGCGTCATGATGCGGAAGTCCGGCTGGACGTGCTGGAGGCGGAAAGGCGACCAATCTCTGCAACAGCGGACAATGTCGAGTTTCGACACATTCAGAGCGTTGAAATCACGGAGGACCGATCAGCAGCGCTGACCATGTTGTTTGACCCCGGTCACGCCCTCGACGAGCGCATCCTGCGCGAGCAATTTCTTGTCTAAACAGGCATTTTTGTTAACCGTTCGGGCCGGAAAGTCAGCAGCTTGTTAAGCATGTCGGGGTATGGTCTCGCCATGATTAAGAAGCTGTTAGACCGATTCAAGCGTATCACTGAAAATAATCAGTCTGAGGAAGATCAGACGGTTGATATTTCGCGTGTGATCCCAGGATATCAAACGCCTGAGGCAACCGAGCCGACATCCGAATCGGCAGACGGTGAGATGGCTTCTAAAGGCAAGACCGACATCAATACTGACGATGTGGAAAAAGCCGACGACGTCATGGTGAATATAGAATCTGACAGTGATTTTGCCGAGGCCCTGTTAGAAGGCATTGAGCCAGTAATTCCGGAAGATAAGAACACGGCCTGGCTGAAGCGCGACCTTTCGCGGCTTTTCTCGGCATGGACCGAGGTTCAAGAAACACCGGGCAAAATGGAAAATCTAGTCCGCGCAAATCATGATCTCAAGGGCATGGCAGGAAATTATGGCTATCCGGCAATCGAGAGACTGAGCAACTCGCTCGACAAATTGCTTTCGAGTGGAAGTGCCGTCGCTCACCCCGCTCTGATCAATCTACATGTCGAAGCCTGCCGAGCTGCCTTCACAAACGGATCAAAAGGCGATGCTGCAGATTCTGTCTCGACGGCGGTCTGTGACGCGCTTGAAGAACAAGTTAAGCTCGCAGTGGCCTAATAGGCACCGCGCCCTTTAAACTTTTACATTTTCGAGAGGCTCAACGACCTGATTGTATCCTGGCACTTCCGGGATACTTAAACATGGCCGCCCGTCTTCCATCCTGCCGACCTCAGGCTGAACGGTGATTACCGGCTCACCTGAAAAGCGCTCTACGCCTTTAGCTATATCTTTCGCTTCGGACAGTTTTCTCAAATTCATCCGCGTCGGAAATATAATGTTCACCTCCTCCGCCTCAGCTTTTGCAAGCGCTTCACGAGGGTTCAGCCAAACGGCATCGGTAGTCTCACGACCATCATGACTTGCAAGCTGTGTCGGGGGTGCTGGCGCAAAAAAGAAGTGGGTATCAAATCGTTTCGGCATCATAGTCGGTGTGATCCAGTGACCGAAATGGACCAGCGTATCCGGTGCCAGAACGAGGCTGTGGGCCTTGATCAACTCCAAAAAGCTCTCGTCGCCTCGATCAACGGCGGCGCGGTGCGGGGCGAGCGCTGCAGCAACGTCCGGCCCAACGAGCGGTCCCCCCTCACCCCTGTTATCTGCGTACCGCGCAATCAGTAAACCTGACTCCTCAAAAGCCTCCCTTATTGCTGCTATTCGGGCAATGAGTTGATCACCGGAAATCTCACCATCAACATAATCAGCCCAGCCTTGAAGTTGGTCATCGCTGGAGACCTTTCCTCCAGGAAACACGAGGGCACCGGAGGCAAAATCAATCTGGTAGTGTCGACGGACCATAAGCACTTCAAGTTCGGCACTGTCACGAACAAGTAGGACTGTGGCTGAGAGTTTCGGTTCGGAGATTTTCTTGGTTTCCATTTTTCTTATCTCCTAGACCCATTAAATTTGACACAAATCACACTTTCGATCCTCGCAGGATCTTCAGAGCATTTTGCTAAACCGACATCCCAGGCAGATCAGAACGGTCGGTATTCCATGCACAGTTTTCATATTTCCGCAAAGACAGATCAAGCAACCTTAGCAAACCTCCCCTCTATCCGGTTTCGCCCTTCGGTTCATCTGCTTAGTGGAGATCTGGTAGGTGCCTATGTCGATTTGCGCTGCAAGTTCGAAGACAGACCATCATTTCATCTCCATGAAACATCATCTAGAATTTCGGACTGGGTTGCGGATACACTGAAATCAGTCTGCAAACTGGCAACAGAAGACAATATGGTGGAGCGTCCGATTGTTCTGCCGCTCCCTGCAGCAAGCTTCGGCAATACAGATATTGTGACGACCTGCAGCAATGTAATGGCAAATTCGCGCCTTTGTCCGCAGGAATTCTGCTTTGAGCTTACCGATTCAGCGCTTGTGGAAGACCCCAAACATATCACCGCTTTCTTCCGAAGCTTCCGCCAGAGAGGCTTCCGCATTGGCGTAGATGCGAGAAAAAGCTGGCAAGCCAATATAGCCCCCTCCACATGGCTGATGGTCGATACGCTCCGTGTCACCCTTCCGACTGATCACGTTGATGTGGACCTCGTAAACCAGATTGAAGCTGCGCGGGCAGCCGGCGTTGCAGTCGTGGCCGAGAAAGTGCTTTGGAGAGACGGTGAACGGCTGGCAGATCTCGGCATCGAATATGCGCTTGATCCGCGCACGGACGCCTGAGTCCACAACAGCATGTTTGAATTACAATCTAGGAAGCGTCAGCGCACACAGCGTTGGCAACCTTGAATGCTGCGGCTGAATACGTCGATACGCAGTAAGGCACACAATAGGTCAATAAGAGTTTCCAGACTGGTGGAATTCCACCAGCCGCCAGCACATCGATCTGATTAATCAGCACAAGGATCGTGCCGACTATGGCGGACACTTTGAGAGCCCGCAGGACGATGTCTTGTTGAACTGCCGCGCGCCAGAAAGCCCCTTTGCCACAAAGATCCGTGAAGGAATGGTTTTCCGGGTCTGTGCCGGCTATCTGAACCTCGGCCATCGATCTCTATCCTGTTGATTGTTTTGGCTCGCCCATAACTGGGCAGAACGACACCTCCAAACAAGACCGATCACGGCATTGGGAACAGAGCTTTTAGTAGCTCTTCGGCAAACCCAACACGCGCTCGGAAATGTAATTCAGGATCATCTCCCGGCTCACCGGCGCTATGCGAGCCAACATTGCCTCGCGCATATACCGTTCGACTTGATACTCTTTTGCGTAGCCCATGCCACCATGGGCGAGGACTGACGCTTCACAGGCACGGAAACCAGCCTCCGCCCCAAGATACTTCGATGCATTGGCTTCGGCACCGCACTCGTCACCGGCGTCGAACAGCGCCGCGGCTTTATAGGCCAGAAGTTCAGCCGCGGTGAGTTCGGCCCAGCACTTCGCAAGCGGATGGGCAACGCCTTGATTTTGTCCGATGGGACGCCCGAACACCACCCGTTCATTGGCATATTGAGCCGCTCGTTCCAGAGCGGCAAATCCAAGACCTATGGACTCCACAGCAAACAGAACCCGCTCCGGGTTCAGACCTTGGAGGAGATATTTGAAACCTGCGCCCTCTTCCCCGATCAGATGTTCCTTCGGCACATCGAGGCCATCGATAAACAAGGTGTTACATTCCACGGCCTTCCGGCCCATTTTCGGAATTGGTTGTGCTTCAATGCGGGCACGGTTCAGGTCGGTGTAGAAGAGTGACAGCCCTAGATAGGGTTTTGCGCACTGATCCTTTGGCGTTGTCCGCGCAATGATCAGGATCTTATCAGCGCGCTGGGCACCTGTGGTCCAGATCTTTCGGCCATTGATCGTATAGCCGGAATTTGTGCGCTCTGCCTTCGTCTCCAGAGAGGACGTGTCGAGGCCGGAATTCGGCTCGGTGACAGCGAAACACATCTTCTCTTGCCCGGAGATAATCTTTGGCAAGTTCTCCTGCTTCTGCTCCTCGGTTCCGAATTTCTCCAGAGGTTTGGGCCCGAAGATATTGAGGTGAATAGCCGATGCGCCGGAATAGCCCGCCCCTGATCGCGTGACGGTCTGCATGACCAGAGACGCTTCGGTAAGCCCAAGGCCAGAGCCGCCATACTCTTCAGGAAAGGCCACGCCGAGCCACCCGCCTTTGGCCATGGCAGTCGTAAAGTCTTCCGGCCAGTCTCCGGTTTCATCTGTCTTCGACCAGTAATCATCATCGAACTGGGAACAGGTCCGCGCGACCGCTTCCTTTATGGCAGCTTGATCCTCGGACATGGCTTCAATCTGGTGCATCGAAAACTCCTTGTGGCGATCAGACTTATGCCGTCGCAGCCTGCGCGTCCAGCGTCAGCTCACCGTTGCGAACCGGTCTGGCGAAAACGCCGCGGCGAGTTCAGAGACTTTATTATCGAGGATCATGTCGGCCATGATCTGTGCCGTAATTGGCGCGAGCAGGATGCCGTTTCGGTAGTGGCCGGTTGCCGCAAATGTGGACGTCGCCACCTTGCCCAGTAGTGGTGCATGGTCAGGCGTTGCCGGACGGCACCCTCCCCAGCTATCAATGATGGATGCATTGTCGACTCCCTGCAGGAACATCGTTGCGGCAGCCTTCAAGTAGGATTGGGGATCAGCCTCTTCTTTGGTTGTCGCGCCAATCAGGGTCTGTCCGTTACGAGGGACAGCATATTCTTTGCCGCACCGGATGACATGGTGAATGGCGATGTCCTTATGGTCAAAGGCGATCATTTCACCTCGAACACCGTACATGGCTTCAAGCGCGGGAAGAGCCTCCGGCGACGCACTATCTGCGAATCCGCCGGCCCATAGAATAAGAGGGGCATTCGGCAGAGACGCGCGGGACGTCCCCGCGATGCCAGGCACATGCTCGCGGTGAAAGACGACCCCAGCTTTCTTACAAGCACTGGCCAAGGCCTCCAGCACCAGCCGGTTATTTACCCGTCCATCGGTGGGGATCACGAGCCCAGCTTGAACGCCACCAGACAGCAATGGCTCCAGCTCGCGTAGCTCATCCAGCGGCGGAGCAGAACAATCAATGCCGCGCTTCCCGAGCGAGGTACGTATCTTTTCCAGTCGCCGCGTCTGGCCCGGATTAGTGGAAACCGCAATGGTTGGTCCCGGATGAAATCCGACCTCTATACCGCTCGCATCCTCTAGGTCATTTGCAAAGCCTGGCCAAAGTTTCGCACTGGCAAGGCACAATTCGAGCAGAAATGGATGAGCATCGTCTTCTGAAGCGGCTTCATATCCCGGCGCGATCATGCCCGCGGCGGCCCAGCTGGCACCGCGTGTC
The DNA here is from genome assembly GCA_039196965.1 of Pseudomonadota bacterium. Lineage (GTDB taxonomy): Bacteria > Pseudomonadota > Alphaproteobacteria > Caulobacterales > Hyphomonadaceae > CALLCD01. The sequence continues at coordinate 10,917 of JBCCUK010000018.1, forward strand.
GGATCGTCTTTGTCATAAATTGAGACAGTCACGCCGCGCCGCGCGAGTTCCCAAGCGCAGGATAGACCTATGATGCCTGCGCCTATAATCGCGACATCGGCGGCAATCGGTTCGCCGTCTTTCCCTTTTCCGATCATTCAGCCTGTCTATCAGGGCTTTCAGATGGTTCAATGACGCACTGGCAGAGCTGCCATGCGTCAAGCGTGGGCGTAGTCTTTCCAGATACTCAAAAACTTGTCAGCACCGTGACGGTCGGAAAAAGTGAGTACCTTCAATATGGCATCTGCCGCGAGCTGTGTGCGCACCATAATATCCGGCAAATCATTATCATTACCGATAGATTGCTTTTGCTCACAGTGTGATTTCTCGCGCCAGACCGCGAATTCTTCGATTGCCACTGCAAGCGCCTCTTCTGCGCGTGCGTCGGTCAACCTCAACTCTATGGTGTTTGTTTCGGCCATACCCCAACGTCCCGTTAAGTATTCTACTCACCCAAACTGCAACAAATGTGACAGTTTTGTCCCCGGATCAGCCTTACAATGCAAGTTTCGGGTCACATTGCTAGTTGAAAATCGCATACGGGGAATCCCTTTATTGCGATTCGTTCGCAGCCATGCTTAGTCGAGATGCGAGTGGAGATCTTGTGATGCGCGATTTTCTTACAGTTGTGTTTTGCGGTGCAATTTTGGCGGCGTGTGGCGGAGCAGAAACTCAGACAGAGAATGAACCGGCCGGGACGATCAATGTCTATAGCGCCAGACACTATGATTCCGATCGGCTCATGTATGATAAATTCGAAGAGCAGACCGGGATACGTGTCCGCTTCCGTGAGATGTCTTCCAATCTCCTCTTTGAGACCATGAAATCAGAGGGTGCTTCCAGTCCTGCCGATATCGTTATTGCCGCAGACGCAGGTACGCTGTGGAAGTTCCAGGATGCCGGACTTCTTCGGCCAGTTGAGTCGGACGTTCTCAACGCGGCCATACCGGAGAAATTCCGTGAGCCTGATGGCCACTGGTATGGATTGGCCAAGCGTGCACGGATCATTGTCTATGACCCAGACCGGGTCAGTGAAGAGCAGGTGGGAGAGTATGGTGCGCTGGCAGACGAAGCTCTGAAAGGTGAGCTTTGTATGCGCTCCAGTTCAAATATCTATAACCTCTCTCTGATGTCAGAGCTCGTCGAGCGCTGGGGAGAAGATGAAGCTGGCGAATGGGCTGAAAGCGTCGTTTCAAACTTTTCGCGGGATCCGCGCGGAGGAGACACCACGCAGGTTGAGTCAATTGCAGCGGGCGAATGCTCGGCCGCTCTGATAAATCACTATTACTGGGTTCGGATGGCCACAAGCCGGTCTGAGGATCGCCGGGCCATGGCCGATGCCACAGCCCTTGCCTTCCCCGAAACCGGTGACGGGACGCACGTGAATATCACCGGAGCAGGTGTCGCGGCGAATGCGCCCAATCCAGATGCCGCGCTTGCTTTTCTTGAGTTTCTCACATCAAAAGACGGTCAGGAACTACTTGTGTCGGAAACCAAGGAGTTTCCTATGGTGGATGGCGTCAAACTGCCGGATGGTTTGGAGGAGTTGCCGGACTTTATCGAGAGCGCTGTGGCTTTAACAAAGCTCGGCGAGAATCAGGCGACAGCTCAAACCCTATATGACCGCGCAGGCTGGAACTGATAATTTTGAAGAGAAACCCTTTCAGGGTGTTCCGCGACTTCTGAAAGAGATCGTGCGTCCGGGCAATGCTCTTATAGCCCTAGCTATTTTCCTTGTCGGTCTGCCGCTTTTTTCCACGGTGCTGATCGGTATCTTTGCGGGCGGCGGAGAGACCTGGAACCACATCATTGATACGTTCTTCTGGACCTATCTCACTGGAAGTCTCGTTGTATTATCGGGGGTTGCACTTCTTATCCTGATAACCGCTGTGCCAGCGGCTTGGATTGTAACCGTATATGACTTTCCAGGCAGGCAAGCCTTCAGCTGGCTGCTTATCCTGCCGCTTGCCGCGCCAGGCTATGTGCTCGCCTATTCCTATGCCGACCTTCTTGGCGTCGTTGGCCCCATTCAGACCGCCATTAGGGATGCGACAGGTCTTGCCGCAAGGGACTACTGGTTCCCAGACATCCGAAGCCGGTGGGGCTGCGCATTCGTGCTTGCTGCCGCCCTCTACCCTTATGTCTACCTAACTGCGAGGGCGGCTTTCACTTCCCAATCAGTTTGCACACTGGAAGCTGCTCAAGCCCTCGGCGCCGCGCCATGGCGCAGATTTACACAAGTCGCGCTTCCCGGTGCCAGACCCGCTATTGTTGCTGGGCTCGCCCTTGCCCTGATGGAAGCCGCCGCCGACTACGGCGCTGCAGACTTTCTCGGCGTTCAAACGCTGACAGTTGGCGTGTTCCGCGCCTGGTCTAGCTTCAGTGATCCGGCAGCTGGTGCAAGGCTAGCGCTTGTCCTCGTTGCTCTCGCGCTGACGCTCCTATGGATCGAACGCAGGCGACGCGGCGATGCGGGAACACAGGCTAGTTCTATCCGATGGCGCACGATCCAGCGAAAGAAGCTTGGTGGATGGCTCAGCTTGCTTGCTGTAGTGTTCTGCAGCCTGATCTTCATATGGGGATTTGCAGCGCCTTTCGTAAGATTGATCTGGCTCGCCATAGAGGCCCGATCATCAACGCCGCCGCTGATCAAGCCGCTCCTGAATTCGATCTTCCTGGCAGGTGCCGGAGCAGCAGCGGCGTTTATCATCGCTCTGATCTTCGCGATTGGCGCGCGGAGCAAAAGCCGCGTCGCTCAGGTGGCCAAATGGATCGCTGCGGGTGGATACGCCACGCCGGGTGCTGTACTCGCACTTGGCGGCGTATATGCGCTGAATCTGCTCCCTTTCACTCTCACCGGACTCGCCGCCCTGACAGTCCTTGTACTTGTTTATGTAAGCCGGTTCACAGCCGCGGGCACCGGACCGCTTGAAGCTGCCCTTGGGCGCGCGCCAGCATCCCTGAACGCAGCGGCACGGAGCTTGGGTGCAACGCCTATCCAACGTGTTTGGCGGGTCGATTTGCCGATTATCCTGCCCGGGGCGGCGGCGGCCGGACTGATTCTTTTCGTTGAGACCCTTAAGGAACTCCCGGCGACTTTGATGCTGCGGCCTTTCAATCTCGATACGCTCGCCGTGAGGGCCTATGCCTATGCCTCCGACGAACGTCTTGAAACAGCCGCGCTTCCCTCCCTTGTTATCGTGCTTTGCGGATTATTGCCTGTCATTCTCCTGTCCTGGCGGCTATCGACTGGCCGGGCAGGCGGAGGCGTTGAATGAGCCAGGACATCAGGGTGCAGGGACTTTCGCGCCGATACGGTAATGAAACCGTCGTCGATATGGTCGATCTCGACCTGCCCCACGGCACAACGACCGCACTGATTGGCGCGTCTGGCGCTGGAAAGTCGACACTGCTGCGCATGATTGCAGGGCTGGAAACACCCGATGCGGGGACTGTGCAACTCGGGCCGGGCCTGGTCTCAGGCGATGGGATTATGGTGCCGCCGGAACGCCGCAGGATTGGTCTTATCTTTCAGGACTTCGCGCTTTTCCCCCATCTGTCAGCCGTGGAAAATGTCCGGTTTGGCCTCAGCCATCTGGCAAAACCGGAAGGACAGGCGATCGCGGCGGACTGGCTGGCCCGGGTAGGTCTTGCCGATCGGGCGTACGCCTTCCCGCACCAACTCTCAGGAGGTGAGCAGCAGCGGGTCGCCATCGCAAGAGCGCTGGCCCCGGAACCGCTGGCGATCCTCATGGATGAGCCTTTTTCCGGCTTGGACCCGATGCTCCGCGCCGATGTGCGCGACGCTGCGATGACGGCGATCCGGGAGGTCGAGATTCCTGCCTTGATCGTCACCCATGATTCAGAGGAAGCGATGCTCATCGCGGACCGGATAGCGATCATGCATGCAGGTAAAATCATACAGATTGGCACGCCTGAGGAGCTATACTCAGCTCCTGCCAGCCCTCGGGCAGCCTCTGCCCTTGGACCGGTCAGTTCTGTCAAAGGTCGTTTGAACGGTCGCGGCATGGTGGAAACAGCCTTCGGGGCTGTGAACGCGCCGAAGGACATGGATTCTAATACGTTTCAGGTTCTTATCCGGCCGGAAGCCGTTGATATCTCTGATGGGAATGCGGCTCGGGCTGTCCTGATTTCCAAACGGCGGCTCGGCTATATCTTTCAAATAATCGTCCAGATCGAGACAGAAAGCATTTCCGTCTGGAGTCAGAAACCGGTGTCCGCTGTGGTAGGTGAGACGGTATCGGTGCGACTGGACGAGGCTGGATGCTTTGTTTTTCCGTACGAATAGCTGATTCTGACATTTCAGTTACAATGAGGACTTGTTCTCGCCAAAAACGGTCACCAACATTACAAAGAAGGTAAAGTAGACCCGGAAAGTCCCGAATGTCTGTGCTGATCAATCGTCTATTGAGCCTTGTTGCGGCCGTTATGCTGACGGCGATGCCTGCCCAGGCCCAGTTTCTGCGAGACGCAGAGATTGAGTCCATTCTGCGGGAATTTACGGACCCGCTACTGGAAGCTGCCGGCCTCGTGCCGGAAGACGTGTCACTCTATGTCATAAATGACCCATCACTAAATGCCTTCGTTGCCGGCGGGCAGAACATCTTTATCCATTCCGGCCTAATCATCGAGGCTGACCATCCGGGACAGTTGAAGGGCGTTATCGCACACGAGGCGGGTCATATTGCGGGCGCTCATGGTGCCCGGCGTGCTCAAGACTTCGCTAAAGCGGCACGTCCCGGCTACATCTCGATCGGACTTGGCATCATCGCTATTGCGGCGGGCGCTCCGGAGGCAGGAGCTGCGCTCATTGCCAATGCTCAGAGGCTGACCGCGCTCCAATTCTTCACGTTTACTCGGGCGCAAGAATCCTCTGCCGACCAGGCAGCGGTGACTTATCTTGAACGAACCGGTCAGTCCCCAGCGGGGCTCATCGAGTTCTTCGAGGAGTTCAGGTATCAGCAGGTCTTCTCCCAGGCCCGACGTTTTGAATATTTCCAAACCCACCCGCTCGCCTCGGATCGTATTTTAGCGCTACGTCAACGTGGTGAGGAAACGGGGCTCATGGATGCGCCCCATTCAGAGCGGTCACTCCGCCAAATGGAAATGATGCATGCCAAGCTGATTGGGTATCTGGAGCACCCTAACAAGGTCTATCAGCGCTATCCCCTGGAAGATGAGAGCATGCCGGCGCGCTATGCCCGAGCCCACGTTGCTATGCGCAGCCTCGACTTCAATGCGGCGCTTAAGGAAACCAGCTATCTAATAGAGGCCGAGCCGGAAAACCCTTACTTCCACGAGCTGCATGGTTTCATCCTATTTGAGCAAGGAAAAATTGCGGAATCCGTTGAGCCCTACAAGATGGCGGTAGAGTATTCCGAAGGTCACCCCCTGCTATTGGTGAGCTACGCCCGCTCGATGATTGCCCGCGGTGAGCCCGGCGATGTTGAAGAAGGCGAGACAGCGCTACGCCGCTCGATCATTGCCGAGCCGGAAAATGCATTCGCTTGGTCGGAGCTCGCCGTCGCCCTCGATAAGCTAGGTCGTCGTGGAGAAGCTGAACTTGCTACCGCCGAGCGGTCATTTCACGTGGGGGACTATGTCGGGGCGCAGGTGTTCTCTGGCCGCGCGATCAAGAACCTCGAATCCGGCACGCCACTCCACCGACGGGCGCTGGATATCAACGCAGTGACCGACCCTCGGCTCGAAGAAAACCGCCGCTATTACCAGCGGCGCTAAGCTTGCAATAGGTCGGCAAACAAATCTAATGCAACGAGATTGGTAGGCGTGTTTAAAGCGCGCAGACGATAAAGGCCCCTCCCCATGCAAAGACTATTGCTGCTTTCTTCATCACTCACTGCACTGCTCATGACCGCAGCCTGCGCTCAGGAAGCAGGTGCTGCCCCCGACAGGGAAACAACGGAAAAGATCGTCCGAGAGTATCTGATCTCAAATCCGGAGGTTATTGAGGAAGCCCTCATCGCCCTCCAGGAGAAACGGGACGCAGAGCAGGCCGAAAAATCCAAAGAAGCCATCGCAGAATTCTCCGACGCCCTCCTGAACCTCGCCAGCGATTACTCTATAGGACCGGAAGATGCGCCAGTCACCGTGGTGGAGTTCTTTGATTATCGCTGCGGACCCTGCCGCGCATCGATGGAGACCGTAAACAAACTGCCTGAACGGTATGACGGCAAGGTGCGCGTCGTATTCAAGGAGTTCCCTATTCTCTCTCCTGAAAGCCGGAAGGCGGCCGTCGCTGCCCTAGCTGCTGGCAAGCAGGGTAAATACGTCGAGATGCATCAGGCGCTGATGCGTTCACCCAGCGAGTTCACCGACAATGATCTCGCTGACATTGCAAAGTCCGTCGGCGTGGATATGGACACGTGGCAGGACGATCTGGAGAATGACGACTACCGTAAACAGATCACAGCCACCTATACACTCGCCGAAACAATCGGCGCAAATGCCACGCCGACCTTCGTGATCGGCAGCGAGCTGTTTTCGGGCCTCGACATCGCCCGGTTGGACAAGCTGATCAAGGATGGCATTGCCGAGGCTGGCTGATTTGGCCTAGCGTGCACCAGGGACAGCTCCGAAGAGCTGTTATTCCCGTCATCATAAGATAAAACTCGGCTGGGAGGCGCGATACATTGACCAAAATTTTCCGCTATCTCGCGGCAATCACGATGATCTTGCTCGCCGCGAGCGCCACCGCATCCGCACAAGAATACACCCATGGGAATGGAGCCCTTGAACTCTTCGACAATGAGGGGGTCGCGAACAGTCCGGCCTGGGTTCGGGCATGGGTGTTCATCATGCTCGGCGCATTTGCTCTCGGGCTCTTATTTGTCTGGAAGCGGCTGGAAGCACGTGTCGTCGTAGGTGGGTTCATATTGGGCATCGTATCGATGATCCTGCTTCAGAGCGCGTTCGGAATACCACCTCTGTCGGGGTTCATTGCCTTGATGCATCTGATCTTCTGGACACCCGGGCTCATACTTCTTCTGCAACGCAGAACATTTCTCAGCGAGCGGTCCCTCTATGGTGCCTGGACTGGGCTAATGACGTTTGTCATCCTGTTCTCATTCGTCTTCGATATTCGCGATGCCGCCATCTATCTCGACCACATCGCTGGCACTGGATTGCTTTCCTGATAAAGGGCCTAAAATCGCACGCCGTGTGAAGAATCCCGCCGGCGCTGTCAGATTTATCAGGAAGCCCGCGAACGGTCCGAGAACGGTATAATAGGCAAGACTGGCGGATATCAGCCCTAACAGAACATTCCACCGAGCCGTCCAGATCGAGCTTTTTGTGTGTGCCTGCTCCAACGCGTTCAATTGAAGGATCGCAGATTTCCGGGACGCCCTTGCATACATCTGGGCTTCGATGAAATTCAGGAGCGCGTAGATAGCACCAAAATAGGCGACGATCTCGCCCGCCTCTCTATAGTTCGTGACCTCGATACGGCTCATCAGTGTGGAATTGCCGAACAAGGACACTATCCAAGCAAACAGGCTCTCGAATATAAATCGCATCGGGTACGCGATGGACAGAATTGTGAGGAGCAGAAGCGCATTGAGCCAGACAATATGGTTGTCCGCCAACCCGTAGCGGCGAAAGAAAAGGAAATGGCGATTCCACATGCCAAGCATGAAGCCGAAGGCGATAGAGATCGGCACAAGGCTAACCAGATAGGACTTTATGCCCGAGAAGGTGAACGGCACATCTGACGCTGTGACCATCATGCCAAACGCAAGCGCAAAGACGATATCCGACAGGTTTTCGATCCGTGTCACCTGTGACCCGCGCCAGTTAAAATCCGGGTCATGGTCAAGCTGTTCGGTAAGAGACTGGCGGAACATGGGGTACCCGCCTAGATCAGTCCCGCCAAAGGTGAGGATGGGTCCGCATAACGCTTCTTACCCATGCGCCCCGCCAGATAAGATTGGCGACCAGCAATCACCGCATGCTTCATAGCCTTGGCCATGGTAATTGGATCGCGTGCTTCGGCGATTGCGGTGTTCATGAGTACGCCATCGCACCCAAGCTCCATAGCGATGGCCGCGTCGGATGCTGTGCCAACACCGGCATCGACGATGACAGGCACCTTCGATTGCTCCACAATCAAGCGAATGTTAACGGGATTCTGAATGCCAAGGCCGGACCCGATCAGGCTTCCGAGGGGCATGATCGCACAGCAGCCTGCCTCTTCGAGCCTGCGCGCATAGACCGGGTCATCGGAGCAATAGACCATCACCTCGAACCCCTCAGCAATAAGTGCCTCTGCCGCTTTAAGCGTTTCCGGCATATCTGGATAGAGGGTCTTCTGATCGGCTAGCACTTCCAGTTTAACGAGATCCCAACCGCCGGCTTCACGGGCAAGCTTCAGGGTTCGCACGGCGTCTTCAGCGGTAAAACAGCCGGCTGTGTTGGGGAGGTAAGTGTATTTTTCCTGCGACAGATGATCGGTCAAACGGTCTTCGTCTGGATTGGAGAGATTCACTCGCCGAAGCGCGACAGTGACGATTTCTGCCTCAGCAGCTTCAGCAGCATCTGCATTTTGCTTGTAGGTTTCGTACTTCCCCGTGCCTATGATGAGCCGCGACTGGTATTGTCGGCCTGCGATTATCAGGGGGTCGTCAATCATGGCTGAAGCCTCAACTCTTTAAAAGCGCCGCTATAGGCAGAATTAGACCTGTTGTCAGCGCATCGATGGTACATTGGTAAGTCGCTCTTCAATTGTCATGTGACAAACACCTCGGGCAACGGGGGAATGGAATTGCAATTGATAGTCAATCCTCTATTTCCTCGCCTGAGCAAAACGGGCGATAGTCTACCATTGCCCAAATTACCGAGGTAACGGCATGCGACCGATAGATCCAAAGAGACCCTGGATCAGCGATCCCGACGATTTGCCGTCCCGGCTGGACTGGTTCAGGTCCCTTCTGGATCCGGTCGGTGAGACATCACGGCTGCACTTTACGCGTGTTTGGACGTTTCTCTTTTTCACCAGGTTTGTATTTTTCTTCGTTCCACCCCTGATCGTTCTGATCTTCGGTGTTTCGGGAGCGGAGGATCCTGGCTCAGCAGGTTTACCACCCTGGGCGTTTCCGCTTGTGGTGGTTGTCACATGCCTGATGTCGTATGTCCTTCACCGCAGGCGACTTACCAATGCTCGAAAGTCCGCCCTGTTGGCGGCCATTGTTTTGATTCCTTTGATCTTTGGCTTTTTGGGATTCATGGCTGGTGCCGGCCAAGGAACAAAGGACTATGGCGTAGCTGTCGAGGTTAAACAATTGCGGGCGCAGGGCGTCAGCACCCGCCAGATGGCAATTGATTTCGATCGTCGCAACGTTTTCGCAACGCTGTCCAAGGACGTTGTCCTGCGTTTTGTACGGCAGGAAATGGCTGAAGGTCGCGAGGGGGATGTCGCCGTCGATGCAGCCTATCGATCTGCGGCGAATCCCACGGCCGTGAGTGAGCTTCTGAGCGAAGAGGGTATAGAGCTCACAGCAGAACGGCGCGGCAAGCTGGATCGTTCGCTCCAACGCAGGATCAACTCACGCTCATCTTTCTTCGGTGGCTTTGACGGTTTCCTCTCGGAATCAGATCGGCGAAGTATCAATGGTTATGAGCAATCCGTCGCCAACAGCTGGCGCGGGCATTTGCCGGACATTGATCTCAGTCAGGAAAGCGAACGGGGTCACGCCTTCAAGACAGGTTTGCAGACGTCAATTGTATTCTGGGCAATTCCATCGGCGCTGGTGATGCTGTGGTCATTGCTTTGGGTTGGCCGATTGCCTAACCGAGGGGCAACCGCCTAGCCGCCGCCGACGAATTGCACGACCTCAAGGCGGTCTCCATCCTCAAGCAGCGTCGTGGCGTGCTCTGATTTCGGCACGATTTCGAGATTACGCTCAATGGCGATGCCACGCGGGTCTGGTCCAAGGGACAGGACCAGCGCCTGTAACGTCATCCCCTGTTCTACCGTGCGCTCTTCGCCGTTTATTTGGATTTGCATTGCCAGAATAGCCTCTTCGACAGCATGGGCTTGCCTTTGCGCCCATTACGACGCAAGACGGCTTCAGTATGGCAAAACCAATCCACATCCTCAATGGTCCCAACCTGAACCTGCTCGGCACGCGGGAGCCGGAGATCTATGGGTCGAACAGCCTCCAGGACATTGAAAACCATTTGAAGCAACGGTTCGGCGACACCGAAATGGTCTTGCGGCAGTCGAATCATGAAGGTGAATTGGTGGATTGGATACAGGACGCCTCGCAAACCGCGTCCGCGATTATCCTGAATGCGGGCGCGTACACTCATACCTCGATCGCAATCCATGATGCACTCCGCGCATGCAAATGCCCGATCATCGAAGTTCACCTTTCCAATCCCGCGGCGCGAGAGACTTTTCGGCATCAAAGCTTCGTTGGGTCGGTTGCGACAGGTACGATTGCTGGCTTCGGTGCCCACGGATATGACTTAGCGGTTCAATCCGCATTGCACCTCATAGACAAAGAAAGCGAGGGCGCATGAGCAACGCCAAATCGAAACTGGATACCGGGCTTGTCAGGGAACTTGCCTCCATCCTCAGGGATGCCGATCTCGGCGAGATCGAAGTGGAGCATGACGGCTTACGCATACGCGTTTCCAAACCATCGGTGGCGGTCGCCGCAACTGTCGCTCCTGCAGTTGCGCCAGTGGCCACTGCGGCACCAGCGCCAGCAGCAGCCCCCGGCGCGATGACCACCGAGACAGCCCCCGCGGCGAAAGAGGATGCGGGCAGCACACCGGACAATGCTGTGACCTCTCCGATGGTCGGAACAGCCTATCTGTCTTCAGAGCCAGGATCGAAGCCGTTCGTCGCGGTTGGCGACAAGGTGAAGGCGGGAGACACGCTAATGCTTGTTGAGGCCATGAAAACATTTAACCCCGTCGATTCTCCGCGGGACGGAACGGTCACTGCCATCCTTGTCGAGGATGCCCAGCCGGTGGAATTCGGTGAAGCATTGATCGTCGTGGCATAGAAAGACCTCGACATGTTTGAAAAGGTCCTCATAGCGAACCGGGGCGAAATCGCCCTCCGTATTCACCGCGCCTGCAAAGAGATGGGCATCGCGACGGTCGTGGTGCACTCCGAGGCCGACCGGGATTCGATGGCTGTTCGGTTGGCAGACGAAAGCGTCTGCATCGGTCCGCCCCCCTCCTCTGACTCCTATCTCAAGAAGTCCGCAATTCTGACTGCTGCCGAAATTACCGGGGCAGACGCCATCCATCCGGGCTATGGATTCCTGTCCGAGAACGCCCAGTTTGCAGATATGGTGGAGGCCCATAGCCTCACCTTTATCGGTCCAAAAGCGGATCACATTCGAACCATGGGCGACAAGATCGCCGCAAAGAAAGCCATGATCGAAGCGGGCGTGCCCGTGGTGCCGGGCTCCGATGGAGGCATCTCTTCGCTTTCAGAAGCGAAGAAGGTTGCAAAAAAATGCGGGTTCCCGGTTCTGGTCAAAGCTGCTGCAGGCGGTGGCGGCCGTGGCATGAAGGTCGCCGAGAGCGAAAAACAACTCGATAATGCCATCAAGACAGCGAAGACAGAAGCCAAAGCCGCTTTTGGCGACGATGCTGTTTACATCGAGAAGTATCTCAAAAAGCCACGCCACATTGAAATTCAGGTGATTGCCGACAGTCACGGCAATGTTTGCCACCTTTGGGAGCGGGATTGCTCACTCCAAAGACGGCATCAGAAAGTGTTCGAAGAAGCGCCCTCACCGGCCCTGAATCAGGCCCAGCGCGAAGACATTGGCATGATCGTCGCTCGCGCCGTGAAGAAGTTCGGCTATCTCGGGGCTGGAACCATGGAGTTCCTCTATGAGGACGGCCAATTCTACTTCATCGAGATGAATACCCGTATTCAGGTTGAACACCCGGTAACGGAGATGATTACCGGCATCGATCTGATCCGCGAGCAGATCCGGATTGCCGCAGGGTCACCGCTATCCTTCGCTCAGGAAGATATATTGCTCGTCGGCCATTCGATTGAGTGCCGGTTAAATGCCGAGCATCCTGAAACCTTCATGCCTTCCCCCGGCACGATTACCGACTTCCATGCACCGGGTGGCCCGGGTGTTCGCCTCGATAGCGCCGCTTATGCCGGATATCGCATACCGCCACATTATGACAGCATGATTGGGAAGCTGATCGTCCATGGCAGAACCCGGCGGGAATGCGTATTAAGACTGCGCCGCGCCCTTGAGGAAACCGTGATTGGCGGCATTCACACCACACTAGACTTGCATAGACGGCTCGTTGAGGCTGAAGATGTCATAGAAGGACAATATGATATCCACTGGCTGGAGCGTTTTCTGGCCGGTGAGGAGTCCGGAGACGGGTGAAGCCGTGAGCAGCAGGAATGAGTAACTGAATATAGATGTCGTCAGAGTTTGGTATTCGCGAACTTCTGAACGCTTATCGCCGCGGCGTCTTTCCGATGGCCGATTCCCGCGATGATCCCTACCTCTTTCTTATAGATCCGGATGAAAGAGGCGTGCTTCCACTGAGGGGCTTTCACATACCGAAGCGTCTCACCCGAACGGTGAAACAGGATCTGTATAGGGTGACATTTGATGAAGCGTTCTCACGCGTCATGGATGGCTGCGCTGAAGCCGCCGACGGGCGCGAAACCACCTGGATCAATTCCGCCATCATCAATCTATATGGATCGCTTCACCGTCGAGGCTTTGCTCACAGCGTGGAGTGCTGGGATGATGACCAATTGGTCGGCGGTCTTTACGGCGTTGCAATTGGTGCGGTGTTTTTCGGCGAGAGCATGTTTTCCCGCAAGCGGGACGCCTCAAAGATCGCGCTGGTGCACCTTGTCGGCCGGCTTATAGCGGGTGGCTATCAACTTCTCGACGCGCAGTTTCATAACCCGCATCTTGAACAATTCGGTCTGAAGCGAGTTTTGCGGAACGAATTCAAATCGCTACTGGAAGCATCAATTGACGAAACAGCGGATTTTTACTCAGATTCTGCGCCTTCAACAGGCAGTGAGGCCGTGCATCTGATCACCCAGATGTCGTAAACTGGATGCTCGAGGGCGCTGAGCCCCGGTGAGGACGCGAACATCCAACCGGAAAAGAGCGTTGGATTGTCTTCGCTGACCGTATCCACACTTTCGGCGTCCACCGCAGTGTCCATATCGTCGACTTGAACGGCCTGGGTCGAGGTAATTGTTAGAAACGCAGCGGATTCCGGCGGGAGTTCGGGCGGTGTTTGGAAGCAAGCCTGCAGCTCAACTGCCAACGACCCAAAAACAACCGCGTCATTAGCAACAACGGCTATGTCCGTTGATCTTCCTGTAATCTTATCAAGCGCGCGCAAGGTCGCTGTATTGAATTCGTTATAGTAGACTTTGGGTTGATCTTCACTGTCATCGGCATCGGCTTGACTGGCCTCTTCGGCAATCGAACGCTCGTTGGGGGTCCTGCTTTCATCAAAAGTGAGTTCGTCGAGAACATCGGTCTGGGCAACGCCGCTCATTGAAGCGGTCAACATAGTTGTCAGGATTAGGATGGATCGTTTCATGGAGCTGATCCATCCTCGGTATCGCCGTCATCCCCAAACGATGAAGCGAATGAGCCGACAAGCGTCAACAGATCCACACTGCCCCTTGTATAGAGGATCTCGCCAGTCCCATCCTTTGGGATGTAATCAAACCCGCCGCCGGGTTCGAGCGCAATATAAGCGCCACCCAGTAAACCATCGGAAGAAATGCGCGCATCGCTGTCATCTGGCAGGTCCACAATGCCATCGATTGAGAGCACGATATTGGCTTCGTAGGAGTCTGTATTTAATTTCATATCTTCCACGACCCCGACTTTCAACCCGGCAAGGCGAACATCGGAGCCCGTATTGATGCCTGAGACATTGTTGAATTTCGCCAGCACCACATAGCGATCACCACCCGTCGCTCGATCGCCTCCCTCTTCTACGGCAAACCACATGAATGCGCCGGCGGCGGCCAGAACGATGGCTCCGATCAAAGTCTCGAAAACAGATTCTCGCATAGTGGGTCTCCAGTGGCCGATGCCTTTGGCGATAATGTGGCCGGGCCAAGGGCATAAGCCAGCACCCGCACCCAGACAATAGTAACAGCATTATCCAATCGCAAATGCCGGTTGAAGACTGTGGCCAATCAGTTCACGCTCAGTTTTGTCTGCCAATCAACCGAATCATACACGCCATGTTTCTCTCTCCAACTCTAGACGATCTTGCCTCAGGCCAAGCGCTTGAAATCATCAAGAGCGCCCAATCGGCAGGACAAATCTCTGCAATCTCGGCTCTGGATCAATTGACACCTTTAAGCCTATCTCGGCCTGCCAAAGTGAATTCGGGCACAATCGCGGCGCTGGCACGAAACTCAGCCGAGCGCTACCTGGAAACGGCTGGTCAGCTTGCGCTGGCCGAGATGCTCGAGCGTCTGGGTGATGCGCCTATCAATCAGGATTTGGCAGACGCAATGAGTCGCGGACTGCCGGAGGAAATAGCAGAAGAAACGCTTCGCCATAGCGGCGGGCCAATGAAAGCGGCGACGCTACTACGTGAGAAGGCATCCACCCCGGGCCCAGAGCAGATACCGACGCTGAGCACTAACCAGTTGCGCGGTGCACTTCAAGACTGCCAACCAGCCTTTGATGAGGGTGCGACGCTCGCCTTTGGCAACGCTTCCGCTGTCAAAGGAAATGGGCTCGCTTGCGCACTCAATATGGGCTCTTTCATTGGCGATTCCGGGCTTCTCGCTGATGATTTAGCGGCGTTGCTGCTTGCGCTTAGAGGTGTGCTGGCCGATGGCACCATACTTGTGACGGGCCTTGGTGCCGCGATTTTCGCCCTTGGGAACAATTACGACGACAAGGATACGCCTGAGGTTGCAGCGTCACTCATCGCTTTTGTGAAGGCTCATCTCACTGGCTCTGCTTTGACTGCCAAACATGCAAAGTGCCTGGGCATTGATGTCGTTAAAGCTGGCGAGAAAGAGGATGTCGCAATTGCAATACTCCCGCTGACCTCCAAGGCCATTGATGAGATTGGTCCGGAGAGTCAGGGGATCGCCCCGCTTACGGAAGTATTTGGTGAAAACAGCAGTATTCTCACATCTGTTCAGCTTGGACTGGCGAAACGAAATCCTGACGCTCTGACAGATCTGAAAAGAGACGAACGGAAAGAACAGGCAGAGGCGGTTATTCCTGGCATTGCCCCGGATCGACTGAAGGATCGAGGGTTTACATCGGAAGCGCTCGCGAAGGCTGAATCTGCAATAGCGGACGGCTTATCCTTGAGTGGGGCGTTTTCGCGTTGGGTCCTCGGAGACGTTTTCATCCGCGAACAGCTCAGTTTATCGCCGGAGAACTATGATACGGATGGCCTCGCCCTACTCTCAGCTATTGGGCTATCAAAGAAGGAGATCTCGGCTGCCGAGGACGCGCTTGCAGCAAGCACTCAAATTGAATCAGTCGATTTGCTTGGCGTAACGGGAATTGGCGCTCAGCGGAACTTCCGTTCTGAGGGGGACATCGCAAAAGCGATTGCGCCTCTCCTAACAGTGCCGCCTGTCATTGAGATCAATGCCTCACAAGCTGATGAGTCTCTCAATGGTATTGGCGACGGGACGCCCTTTCTTCTCCTGGTCAAAGGCGAGCGGAAACCGCTTGATAGCGCGCTTAGAGATCGTCTGCGCCACGCCATCGACCTAACCTACGAACTGACCAACACCTCCGATACGCCGCCGCCTCCATTCAATAAGGTGGTGCCCGAGATAGACGCCGCCCAACCTACCGCACGAACCAGACTACCTGATCGACGCAAAGGTTATATCCAGAAAGCCACCGTTGGCGGACACAAGGTCTATCTCCACACCGGGGAGTTTGATGACGGCGCGCTGGGAGAGATCTTCATCGATATGCACAAGGAAGGTGCTGCCTTCCGCTCTCTTATGAACAATTTCGCCATATCCGTCTCACTTGGGCTCCAATATGGTGTCCCGCTGGATGAATATGTGGACGCGTTCGTTTTCACACGGTTCGAGCCAGCTGGCGATGTCACGGGAAATGACCGCATTACGAAGGCGACATCGATACTGGACTATATCTTCCGCGAGCTCGCCGTCTCTTATCTCAACAGAGAAGATCTGGCGGAAATAGACGATACCGTGAGCCATGACGGGCTTGGCCGGGGCGTTGCCGATGGCACGAGATCGTCAGCGGCAGAGCTTACGGGAGAAGCTGCAAGGGTCATCTCACGCGGCTTCTCTCGCGGCCAACTGCCGGACAATATCGTTGTTCTTGATCGTCGCCGTGATGGCATTGAAAGCGCCGAAGACGAGCCCACCGAATCCGCCATGTCAACGCCATCCTATCTCGGTGAGCCATGCCCCAGTTGCGGAAGTTTTACGCTCTACCACTCTGAAGAGGATCAGGGCGAGACGCGCTGCGACGCCTGCGGACAAGCCGTAAGTCTGCAATCTTGACCCGTAATCTCCTAATTTTAGGGGGGTCTATCGTAAATTGTGGTGAGATTTTGCAACACTTGGCAATCGATGATCGTCATTACAGGAACTTCAGTTTGTGACACTTGCGATGCCAGCTAATGGAACCCCATGATGTTTCGCCTGGCCATAATAATTGCAGCGATTACAGTGCTATCGTCATTGGCCTTCGCACAGCGCGGGGTAAGTGAGAGCCGCGTGACATGGCAGCCCTCCTATTCCGGCGCTTGCAAAAACTGCAATCTGGTGGGCCAGCAAATGCCGTCCTGGAACCTCACAGGGGCCCAATATGATGGCTCTGATCTGTCCTACGCATCTTTGCACGGTGTAACAGCCGATGGTGCATTTTTCCGCGGCATTACCGCCTACAAGACGCAGTTCAACCGGGCGAAGCTGCGCAATGCGCAATTCTCAGGCGCAAACCTGGATGCGGCCCAGCTGATCGGTGTCGATGCCAATGGAGCTGACTTTTCAGATGCTACGCTCGATCGCGCGGACTTGAGAGAAACCAAAATGATCGGAGCCAGTCTGGCAGGTGCATCAGTCATCCACTCGCTATGTCCGGGAACGGATTTCTCAGCTGTAAACGGGACAGGCGCTATATTCGATTCTGCCACACTCAGAGGTGCTATATTTGATGGCTCTGTCCTGCGCGGTGCCAGCTTCGTTGAGGCAGACATCGCAGGTGCAAGCTTCCGCGGTGCGCGGCTGCCTGGAAGCAATCTTGCTCGGGTTATCAACTTCTCGCTTGCAGACTTTTCCGGTGCGTGCCGATCGGAAACAACGCAAATGCCCCCCGGGCTTGTTCTGCCGCTGTGTGAAGACATCGGCGCAGAGCCAAGGCTTATTGAGGCCCCCTGATCCTGTCTTTTTGATGCTCAGCTGGCTCGGTCGTCACAGCCAACTAGGACTTTATCTGGGGCGCAATCCGGATGTTGAGCTCTTTTAGCTGTTCCTCCCGGACAGGGCTTGGAGCAGCCATCATCAGATCCCTCGCCTGCTGGTTCATTGGGAACATCGTCACGTCACGGATATTATCTGTACCAGCAATTAGCATCACGATCCGATCCACACCCGGCGCAATGCCGCCATGGGGTGGCGCGCCATACTGGAATGCGTTCAGCATGCCGCCAAACTCAGCCTCAACGACATCGGGTCCATAGCCTGCGATCTCGAACGCCTTCAGCATGATATCCGGCCGGTGGTTCCGAATCGCACCGGACGACAGCTCCACGCCGTTACATACGATGTCGTACTGGTAGGCTTTGAGATCGAGGATCTCTTCATTGGAAGACGCACCTTCAAGCGCGTCTAAGCCGCCTTGCGGCATGGAGAACGGATTGTGGGAGAAGTCGATCCGCTTATTGTCCTCGTCCCATTCATACATGGGAAAATCGACAATCCAGCAAAAACGGAAGACATCCTTTTCAACAAGGTCGAGGTCGTCGCCGACTTTCAGGCGCGCAGCACCGGCGAGCTTGTAGGCATCTGCCGCCTTGCCCGCAGAAAAGAAGATCCCGTCCCCGCTTCCCAGACCGACATGGTCCAGAAATGCTGCAAGATGCTCGGCATCGAAATTCTTCAGAACAGGGTCCTGACTGTCGACACCGCCGCCTTCCGCGTCCTTCAGGCGCGCATATCCAAGCCCCGGGGCCTGCATCTCCTTTTTCGCCCAGCTGTCGAGATCGTCAAAGAATTTCCGAGACTTCTCAGCGGCAGATTTTGGTGCCGGAATCGCTATGACTTTTCCGCCACCCTTGATGATCTTTGCAAAGATCGAAAAGCCGGTTTTGGAATCGTCTTTGAAGAAGTCTGTTACATCGACCAATTCGATTGGAATACGGAGGTCGGGCTTGTCCGATCCATACTTCGCCATCGCCTCGGCAAAGGGAATCCGGGGGAAAGGCCCCTCAGGCACCGTTCTTTTCTTGTCATCCCAGTCAATGAAGTCCTCGAAGACGCCTCGCATAACCGGCTCGATGGCCTGGAAAACGTCTTCCTGGGTGACGAAGCTCATTTCAACATCGAGTTGGTAGAATTCGCCGGGTGAGCGGTCAGCCCTTGCATCTTCGTCGCGGAAACATGGCGCGATCTGGAAATAGCGGTCAAACCCCGACACCATAATCAGCTGTTTGAATTGCTGTGGTGCCTGGGGCAGCGCGTAGAATTCACCATGGTGTAGCCGGGAGGGAACCAGAAAGTCCCGAGCGCCTTCAGGGCTCGATGCTGTCAGGATCGGCGTTTGATACTCTCTGAAGCCCTGCTCGACCATGCGGCTTCGGATCGATGCGATCACCTCGGACCGAAGAATAATGTTCTTGTGCAGAGTCTCGCGGCGAAGGTCGAGATAGCGGTGCGTCAGGCGAATATCTTCCGGATAGTCCGGCTCACCGAATACGGGGAGCGGCAGCTCTGACGCTTCAGACTGGATAGACGCTTCCTTTACGCGCACTTCGATCTCGCCTGTCGCGAGGTTCTCATTCACCAGCTCGGGATCACGAGAGATGACCTCACCTTCAATTGTGATAACGCTCTCTGCGCGCAAACGTTCAACGACTGCAAACGCCGGAAAATCAGGATCGAAAACGCACTGTGTGAGCCCGTAATGATCCCGCAGATCAATAAACATCACCCCGCCATGGTCGCGGCGGCGATGCAGCCAGCCAGACAATTTCACGGATTGGCCAACATCGGCCTTGCGGAGGGCTCCGCAGGTATGGGTTCTGTATGCGTGCATGGGATAATCCGGTCCTTTTCTCGGCACTGCAATTCGTGGCGCGCAAACGCGCAGCGCTTCTAGCCTTTGTCAAGGCTATCGGCTACCCGTCAGCGAATGTCGGATACAGTTTTAACCCCGATCACCGATCAGGATGAGCTTGAAGCGTTCTGCGATGCGCTTTCGGAGCACGATTTTATCTGTGTTGATACGGAATTCCACCGGGAAACGACGTATTGGCCGCAGCTCTGCCTGATACAGGCCTCGGCACCCGGTGTAGAGGGGCTGATAGATCCGCTCTATGATAATCTCGATATTGGCCCATTCCTGCAGCTTATCTCTGAAGAATCACGTGTGAAAGTGTTCCATGCGGCGCGGCAGGATCTGGAAATCTTCAATCGGCTGATTGGCTATCCGCCGGGCCCGATCTTCGATACGCAGATTGCCGCCATGGCTCTAGGGCTCGGCGATTCGATTTCTTACGACAATCTTATCCAGCGCATGCTCCGCGTCTCGATAGACAAATCAAGCCAGTTTACGGACTGGATGCGCCGTCCTCTAAGCCCGAAGCAGCTGAACTATGCCATGGGCGATGTCACCCATCTCAGAGACGCATATGTGAAGATGCGCGTTCAGTTGGAAGGGCTGGGCCGGCTACATTGGGTCATTGAGGAAATGGCCGTACTAGAAGATGCGGAGCTGTACGACACATCTCCGGAAAACGCTTGGCAGCGCCTGAAAATCCGCAAACCCAAGAAGGAGTATACCGCCCTGCTGGCTGCCGTTGCCGGTTGGCGGGAGGCCCGGGCACAGGAGCTGGATCGGCCACGGCGGCGGATACTCAAGGATGATGCAATCTATGAAATTGCCGAGCAGAAGCCTCGCTCCGCAGACGCCTTTGACAGATTACGATCGGTGCCCAAGGGCTTTGCCAATTCGCGCCATGCAGAGGGATTGCTGGTTACCATCCAGGAAGCGATAGACGATCCTGAAACGCATGCGCCGGAGCTTCCAAAGCGGAAGCAGAATGCGCAAATTCCGGCCGGCGCACCGGAAATGCTGAAAGTCCTGTTGAAACATGTAAGCGATGAAGCTCAGGTGGTTCCTCGCCTCATCGCGAATGCAGCGGATATCGAACGCATTGCCCGGGGCGACAACGAGAATATTGCGGCGTTCAAAGGCTGGCGAGAAGACGTCTTCGGACAGCGCGCACGGGACTTGTTATCAGGAAAACTGGCGCTCTCATTCGAAGATGGCCAAATTCGCCTTTTTGAAACTAGCTCCAATCGGTAATATGGGATTTCAGATCGAACAGGTCGGCGGCATTACCAAGCCGGCGCTCAACATCGCTCGATAGCATATCTGCGTTTTGGGTATGCACCCTTAATACAAGCGCGCCTTGGGAAATCTCGAGCTTCGACGTCTTCAGCACATCGGCCGACCGCCCCGAATAGACTGCGCCCAGGCGCATAACTGCGCCAACTTGCCGGGCCAGTTTAACATATTGTTTGTCCAGCAACTCAGTCAGCGCCGACCGTGGCTCAAAGTTTCGGGCGTAACGAGTGCCCGTCGCTAGAGCAACAAACGCGCGTTCCAAATGATCGATGTTGGCATAAGGCCCGCGCAGAGCATGGTCATACGCCATGTCAGCTCGGTGATCGGGATGAAAACGGGCACCTGTATCGGCAAACATACACGCTGCCGCGAGGATCCGCGTTTCTATCAAACGCTCACCAAAAAGATCTTCCGGCGGGCGAATAACCGGTAGCATCCAATGGAACAGTTCATTGGCAAAGCGCTGCTGACTGTCATTAAGATCGAGATAGAGGCATATCGAATCGAGCAGGGCGTCACGGCCATTAGTGATGTGTTCAAGCGCGTCGAAAACAACGCCCTCCCTCAGACCGTGGGACGACACGACAACTTCTTCAAATCCACCGATGTGAAAGGTCTCAGACAGAATAATCCCGGCATATGGCAAAACGTCGAGACGCTTCTGGCTAGCCTTTGCCATGCGCTGTCTGATGACCGGATCATCCGACTGGGTTGCCTCGTGAATAAGTGAGATCGCACTTGCATTCATTCGGTAGGCGTGGAGCTGCTGCAAGGGGTACTTCGTCAGTCCCATATGTAGCTTCGCAAGGGCACGCCAGGCACCGCCGACGATATAGAGCTTCCGTCCTTGCTCGGACAGCAAACTCGATTTCTCAAGCTTCCGACGAACGCGCTTACGAAGCTCTGTACTACCCTCTCCTGCACGCAACATAGCGAGCGGTCCAAGAAGGTGTGATTCCGCCGATGCCACCTGTCCGTTTTCGATTGTCGCGAATTCCAGACTGGAGCCGCCCAAATCACCAACGATTCCGGCAGCCTCGTGTAGGCCTTCGGCGACCCCTTTCGCAGATAGAAGAGCTTCATCGCTACCCGTAAGAACTTCGATCGGATGGCTAAGTGCAGCAATTGCATCGGCGAGGAATTCCGGCCCGTCCTCTGCTGTACGAACAGCGGCGGTTGCCACCGCCTTCACCTGCTCGACAGAGAGCCCCTGCAAGATCGCGCTGAAGCGCCTTAAGACCCTCAACGCATTCTCTTTGCCGGTTACGGAAAGGCGTTTTGTCTCGGCGACTCCCAAGCCGAGGCCCGCCATGACGCGCTCATTATAATGCGGGAGGAACGCACGGCCCGACACATTGTAGATTACCATGCGCACCGAGTTTGACCCGATATCGACGACAGCAATCTGAGTCTTGGAGAGATGGAGCGGTTTCACTTAAGGGCCGGCTGGGCTGGTTTCAGTCGAGGAGGCTCCTGAAGCTCCGGAGCGCTGCCACGGCCTGAAAAGCTCGGATGTTCCATGAAGTAATGGTGTGCACAGAAGCCCCTTTCATCTGCCCCGCGCACCACCCGCTGGTATGCCCCGTCACTGTTGAGCAACCAGGTTTGCTCATTGTCGTTCAAATTCGCCACCATGATCTGATTGAGGATCTGACGATGTACTGTGGCATTCTTGATCGGGACCATCGCTTCGACCCGGCGCTTCAGATTACGCGGCATCCAATCGGCTGAACTGATAAATACCTTGGCCTTGCCCGATGGCAGGTCATGGCCATTTGCAAATGCGACAATTCGTGAGTGCTCCAGGAAACGACCGACAATGCTCCTGACTTCGATAGTTTCAGAAAGACCTTTCACACCCGGCCGAAGACAAC
The DNA here is from genome assembly GCA_039196965.1 of Pseudomonadota bacterium. GTDB lineage: Bacteria > Pseudomonadota > Alphaproteobacteria > Caulobacterales > Hyphomonadaceae > CALLCD01. Next base: position 33,451 of record JBCCUK010000018.1, read on the forward strand.
ATATACCTCGTATCACAAGCCGGATGGGCACATTGGCTTGGCTTGCCTCGTAGAGTGCATCAATGAGATCGCCATCCACAAGCGAATTCATTTTTGCCCAGATGCCCGAAGGCTTCCCGGCCTTGGCATTTTTTGCTTCGGCCTTGACCATGTCGATCAATGACGGTGCCAGCGTGACAGGCGACATAGTAATTTCTTCCATGCCCGGATCGCGGGCCGGAGGTTCACGGAAGGCAGTCACATAATTGAACAATCGACCAGCATCGCGACCTAGCACAGGATCGGCGGTGAACAGCGAAAGGTCCGTATAGATACGGGCCGTAATAGGATGATAGTTGCCGGTGCCAAAGTGCGTATATGATCGCAAAGCGCCGTCTTCCCGCCGAATGACAAGGCTTACTTTCGCATGGGTTTTATAATCGATGAAACCATAGACGACCTGAACACCAGCGCGCTCTAGATCTCTGGCGAGCCGCAGGTTTGTCTCTTCGTCAAATCGCGCTTTAATCTCGACAAGAGCGGTCACCGCCTTACCAGCCTCGGCGGCCTCTATAAGCGCATTCACGATGGGAGAATTCACAACCGTTCGGTACAGCGTCTGTTTAATGGCAACCACATCCGGATCACCAGCGGCCTGCCTCAGAAACTCCGCCACCACGTCAAAAGATTCATAAGGATGGTGGACGAGAATATCTTTCTTGCGAATAGCGGCAAAGCAGTCCCCGCCATGCTCCCTTATCCGCTCAGGGTACCGCGGCTCATACGGCAGGAATTGGAGATCGCGGCGTTCTGAGGTGATAAGCTCATCGAGTTGAGCAAGGCCAATCATACCGTCAATCGTCACGATATCGTTAGGTTCCGCTTCTATTTCCTGCAGAATAAAGTCGCGAAGATCCGGAGGCGCATCATGGTTGATCTGAATACGTACAATCCGTCCTCGACGGCGTTGGCGCAGCAAAATTTCGAACTCTCTGATCAGATCCTCAGCTTCATCATCGATTTCAATGTCTGAGTCTCTCAGTATGCGGAAAAGGCATCGGCCTTCTTCCTTAAAGCCTGGATACAGCCGGTCCAGAAAAAGCGGTATCACCTGTTCCAGTGCGATGTATCGAATAGTCGTGGGCGCTTTGTCTGGCAGGCGAATGAACCGTTTGGCAAATGGCGGCAACGAAATCAGTGCCGTTTCCGTTTCATTGGTGGACTCCGACGTAAGTTTCAGCGCTAGGGCAAATCCGCGGTTCGGGACAAATGGAAAGGGTTGGGCCGGATCGACAGCCCAGGGTGTGAGTATGGGAAGGATTGAGTCGTCAAACGTCTTCTCCAACCATGCCATATCGCTCTTACGCAGCTTGTCTGGCAGGATCAGTTTAATGCCCGCTTCGGAGAGGGACTGACGAATCTCCTTCAACCGAACCTGCTGCTCAGCCATCAGGGCTTCAGCCATGGTCTCGATCTTCCGAACCTGTTCGTCTGGGGAGAGGCCATCCTGGCTACGCGTCTTTATCCCAGCGCGCTTCTGCTCACGAAGCCCCGCATATCGCACCATATAGAATTCATCGAGATTGTTCGCCGAGATCGACAGGAACCGCAGGCGTTCGAGTATCGGATGATCCGTATTGGCGGCCTCCTCAAGTACGCGCGCGTTGAAGTTTAACCATGATAACTCCCGATTTATAAAGCGTTCAGGCGAACGGTTAATCGGATCCATATCGGCCATGGAGGTCACTGCCCTTACGTGTCGTCAAAAAGAGTGCGTGTATCAGCCCCCTCTTCAAGCACACTCCTTGCCAAATGAACACTCGGTGCCCGGCCTGAAACCGTGATCGCTTCGTCCAGTCTGCGAACATAATCTTCAATGGCTTCATATGATTTGTGAATGCGTATGGCGATATACCGTGCTTCCTTTGGCTGCAGGCGAATAAATCGTCGCCTGCACGCTGCCTCAAGCCGGAGTAGGATCATCTCATCATCGGGACCCGTAATCTCTACCGCCGTGACATTGGCCAGTCGGGATGAAAGGTCTGGAGACGAGCTTACCCAATTCGCCGGGTGAGCGCGTGCCGTCATCAACAATCGATTGCCATGGTTCGATGCGAGATTGATCAAGGCGAGCAAGTTGGCTTCGTTTGTCACTTGATCAGCCAGATCAATAACAAGGTTGGCGGTAGCCATGTCACCAATCGTCTCTGCACCGGCAGCATCGACCTCCTGACAGTCGACGACGCGCCCATCGGCCTCACCTGCCCAGACATGTGCAATCAAACCCAGACCACACATAGGCGGACCAAAAACACAAAACAGATTGGACGGCCAGTCTTGCCACGCCATTGCTGCCGTCACAGCGGCTTCATTGGACGCCGTAACGATCAGATCTTCGCGCGACGGCTTGTTCTCTGGAAAGGCCAGTCTGAGCTGTGTAGGCTCAACCATGGGATCGCCCGCCCCTAGCGTATCGCGGCGACCGCTGATGTCATGACCCAACCCGCAGGATCGGCATCAAGTTCCACACCGCGCTGCCTCAAATCGATTTGTAGGCGATCCGTATCACCAGCGAAAGCGAAGTTCACAACAGCGCCATCTGAAGAGATCGCCTTTATCTGAAAATCCGAAACGAGCGGCGACCGAGCCAATGCACTGCGCAAACTGTTCCACTCCGGCAGTGACGTGTAGAGCACCGTCGCTTCAGAGAGCGTACGTGCGCCGGACCGTATAATGGACTGCCGCTTCCAGGTTTCGTCGAGCAGAGCTGAGGCAGCCTCAACGGCCTCCTCCATTGTGGCAACACGTCGAGTGGTTCCGACCGGAACAGTCCCGGCAGCCGTCAGGATAGAGAGTGTTGCGGCAAATGCGCCTTCCGCACCGCTGAGTTCAGCGACGATCGCGCGCCTTGCACGAGCGCTTCCGACCTCGCCCAGAACCTCTTCCCAAGTCAGATCGCGGGAGTATGGCAGCGTTGCGGTGACCCAGGGCGCGAGCGCGCCGACGTTTTGCTCGCCCCAGGCCAACTGCCACTCTCCGATCAAGCGGTCGCGCGCCACCGGAACCAGAAGCCCGGTTGGTGCCTGGGTATCAATGAACGGAACATTCAGCTGCTGAAGGTATGTCCGAACCGCCTGCGGGTTCAGGACCGCAGATAATTTGGCAATGTAGCGTCCCCCGCCCCGCGTCTCTTCCTGCACATCGACAGCCGCCGCCAAGCGGTCTGCCAGCAATTGATCGACGGTCAAGCTGCTACTTTGAAGACGGTCTTCCTCCACTGTGATTCGCTCGATCATGCGCCGTGTCCCCTCCAGACGGGCGTAGGCAAAGGCGTTCTGCTGGGCCTCAATGACACTGGCGGCTGTTTCATCAACCGCAATGTCTTTCACCGTGTAGAGGCTTCGCGTGTCTGCCATCGCCGCGAAACAGGCCAACTGAATGACCAAAAGCATCATTAGAACAGGTCGAATCATCGACGAACCTCCGAACTTGTATGCCTTTACTAGCAGTCTGCGATCTCAGCCGAAACCACTTCGGTGACTAGCCGACCGAGTGTTCCACATGTAAACGCCGGGATGATGACAATTTCGAACCAGAAACCGCTATCCTACAGTGACGCAGGTGTCGACATTGAGGCAGGTGATGCCCTTGTCGACGCCATAAAGCCGTTGGCCGCAGCAACGAAACGCAAAGGCGTGATGGGGGGGCTTGGCGGCTTTGGCGGCCTTTTCGACCTCAAAGCGGAAGGTTGGAAGGACCCCGTACTCGTTTCAGGCACGGATGGTGTGGGCACAAAGCTAATGCTCGCATTCGAGACAGGCAACCACGCCACCATAGGTATAGACCTCGTCGCGATGTGCGCGAATGATGTGCTTGCTCAAGGCGCAGAACCACTGTTTTTTCTTGATTATTTCGCGACCGGGAAACTTGAGCAGGGAACGGCAGAGAAGATAATTGCGGGCATTTCCGAAGGGTGCCGCCAAGCAGGTTGTGCGCTCCTTGGGGGTGAGACTGCCGAGATGCCCGGTATGTACCCTGAAGAGCATTACGACCTTGCTGGGTTCGTGGTGGGGGCGGTTGAGCGGGACGCTATTTTGCCGGATTTCAACAGGATGACGGCAGGCGATGTCCTCATCGGCCTTCCCTCTTCCGGCCCCCATTCGAATGGATACTCACTCATACGTGCCTGCCTTGAGCGTTCTCCCGTGGGCCTCGACGAGCCAGCACCGTTCGCGTCTGACGCAAGTTTGGGAGAAGCGCTGCTGACACCAACCCGGCTATACTCTGAGGCCTGCCTGCCACTCATCAAAGAGGGTCTGGCAACCGGCCTTGCGCATATCACCGGTGGAGGTCTGGTTGAGAATCCACCACGCATGTGTCCGGACAAGCTTCAGCCGATGATTGACTATGGATCATGGACGCCTCCACCGGTGTTCGACTGGATCCAAAGCGTTGGAGCCATCGAGCCGCAGGAAATGAAGCGCACCTTCAATATGGGCATCGGGATGATCATCGCCGTACCGGCGGATCGTGCCGATGCAGCTTTGGGACTTCTGAACGAGGTTAGAGAAACAGGTTTCGTTATCGGTGAGCTTGCCCCAACGTGAAACGCCTGAAGCTTGCTATTCTGATTTCCGGTCGCGGCTCAAATATGGAGGCGATCCTGAAGGCCTGCTCAGCTCCAGATTATCCAGCTGAGCCCGTTCTCGTCCTTTCCAACCGCCCGAAAGCTGCTGGCCTCGATATTGCGCATAATCTTAATGTGCGGACTGCGACGGTCGATCACAAGCCTTTCGGCGAGGATCGTGAAGCCTTCGAAAGAGAAATAGATACGGCTCTTAGCCGGGCCGGAGCCGAGATCGTTGCGCTTGCCGGCTTCATGCGCGTCCTGACGCCCTGGTTTGTCGACCGATGGGAAGGCAGGCTCATCAATATTCATCCATCACTTTTACCCAAGTATCCCGGTCTCTATACCCATGCCCGAGCCTTGGAAGCCGGTGACGCGGAACATGGATGCAGTGTTCATTGGGTGACAATTGGCGTCGATACAGGCGACGTCATCGATCAGGTGCGAATAAACATTCTGCCAACAGATACCCCGGAAAGCCTTGCCGAACGTCTGCTTCCCGTCGAGCACGCGCTATACCCTAAAGCTCTGGCAAAAGCTTGCCGATCTTTGGTCACCGCCTAAGCTGCATACACATCCAGATCACGGAATGCCGATAGAAAAGACATCAGCATGACTTTCAGCTTCGGTGCATCGTCCATGGCAACACCCTGACCGATCGCGCTCGCCAGCATGTTCAGATCGATGAACTGCCGTTTCTGAACCTTGGTAAGCCCCTCAAAACTCCGACAAGCCATTTGCCATGCACCAAACTGACGATCCGCAACCGTTTCATCGGCAAGCACGATGGCCCGCATATGGCGTTCATCTTTCGAGATACGCTCAAAGCATGAGCGAACCGCGCTTTCAGCCCCCTCCAGCACCTGAAAAAAGCAGCCATCGTGGTAAATCAGCATGCCTGTAATGCCGTCCCGGGCATTATTCCGCTTCGCAGCAAAAAGTATGCTTTCGAGCACTTGCGGCTCCAAGTACCACTTTGCGGAACTGATATAGACAAGCCTGTGCATTGCCAACCGACACCCCTCGATCGTGCAGAGTGGGTTTCTTACACGGAAGGCAATAAAAAACAGCTTAACGAAACTCGTGAGTTTGCAGCCTGAACTGCAAATCAGCCGATAATGTCAGCCTCGGAGAAGAACTGTCCGATCTCAATAGCGGCATTCTCGACACTGTCTGATCCGTGAGCGGAATTTTCGCCGATGGAATTCGCGAACAGCTTCCGGATCGTTCCATCGTCGGCTTCCTCCGGGTTGGTCGCACCCATCACCTTACGATACCGCGCAACGGCATCTTCGCCTTCCAGGACCTGCACGACGACTGGTGCCGACGTCATGAAATCGACGAGTTCCCCGAAAAAAGGGCGTTCCTTGTGGATATCGTAAAACCGTTCTGCCTGTGCTCTTGTCATTCGTATACGGCGCTGGGCGATAATTCTTAGCCCTCCATCCTCGATGACCTTGTTGATTGCGCCGGTAAGGTTTCTTTCCGTTGCATCGGGTTTGATAATGGAGAATGTACGCTGGATGGCCATTATAAGAAGGTCCTGTATTTATGGGGAAGCTGTCTTGGCGCGGCCTATAGCCGGGGGGCTCTATTGGTGCAAGTGGCAGATGTCTTTGTGCCAAAATCTTCGAGAGGACATTTTAAACATGATTGCGATCTGGAAATTGCTTTTTGCCGGCGCGACGCTGCTGATACTAATGATGGCAGGCCTGTTCGTCTGGGATCAGCCTATACCGCCTACGCTGGGTAAGGCACTCGTCACGCTCCTCATCGCCTCATTGGCGCTGTTTATTCTCAGAGGTATGATTGGACCGAGACGCTCAAAAAAGAGCTAGGATCACTTTCCCGCCTCTTTCCATCCGCCACGCCCCATCTGTTGGAAGTAGCGTACCGTTTGTCCGGCATCCTTGGCACTCTTAAATTGCGTTCGAGCAAGATCGCGTGTGGCCTGATCGCCTCCATCGAACATCACCATACAGCGCTCAAAGGGTGCATCTATGGCGAGGTCGACACCATCCATCAGCAAGCAGACGGACGCTTGGTTCAGGTTCTCAACGTTTTCTGAGATCAACACCGGTTGAGCAGCGGGATCGAGCCCCTCCGCTTCCAGCCGGCCATGGGGCAGAAAGCTGCCGTCGGCATAAGTCCAAAGCGCCTCATCCAGTGCGGCGCGGCGCTCTGGCCGCTCACTTACCGCCAGCACCCGCCATCCACGCTCCAGGCATTTTTCCATAAGTGGGCCAATGGCCTGTTCAAGCGTCGTTCGTTCAAGATGGTAAAACCACCACTCTGGAAGAAGTTCCTCGCTCATGGTGCAGCGGTCATCTACCCTTCATAATTGTCCTGAATCCATCGGCTGAGGAGGCGTGGCCCGAAACCGGATGCCCAACTCGGATCCGTTGCAGGCTTCTGATCGTTCACCCACGCCACACCGGCGATATCAAGATGGCTCCAGGGCATACCGTCATTTACGAAGCGCTTCAGGAATTGCGCCGCCGTAATCGATCCGGCTGTCCGCCCACCGATATTCCGCATGTCGGCAAACTTCGACTTAAGAAGCCGGTCGTATTCTGGCCCCATGGGAAGCCGCCACACCCGCTCTCCGGACGCCTCACCGGCCGCGCTCAACTGTTCACACATTTCGTCATCGGATGAAAACATACCCGCATGGTGGTGTCCGAGAGAGATGATGATTGCGCCTGTTAACGTTGCGAGATCGACCATGCATTTAGGCTTCTCGTATTCCTGCGCGTACCAGAGCACATCGGCGAGAACGAGGCGGCCTTCGGCGTCGGTATTCTGAACTTCGATGGTTTGACCGGACGCAGAGTGCAGAATATCGCCAGGCCGGATCGCATCCCCATCGGGCATATTCTCCACAAGCCCCACCAGGCCAACGACATTGGCTTTAGCTTTTCTGGCTGCAAGTGCCTTGATGGTTCCGGCTACGGCTGCTGCACCGCCCATATCTCCGCGCATATCTTCCATGCCAGCACCGGGTTTAAGTGAAATACCACCGGTGTCAAAGCAGACACCTTTGCCAATAAGAGCGACGGGCTTTTCGGTCGCCTTACCACCCTTCCAGCGCATGATACCGAGCTTCGATTCCTTAACCGAGCCCTGCCCCACACCGAGCATTGAGCCCATTTTCAGCTTGGTCAGCTCTTTTTCGCCGAGGATTTCGACCTCTACCCCGAGTTCTTCGAGCTTCTTGAGCTCATCGGCAAAAGTTGCCGGATAAAGATGGCTCGGCGGAGCATTCACGAGGTCGCGAGCAAAGTAGGTACCATCCACTTCGGCATTCAGCGGTTTGAATGCCGCGCGCGCATCCTTTGGATCCTCGGTGACAAGCGTAACAGTGTTCAAGCTGGGCTTGGCGTCACTGGTCAACTTCGTGAAGAACTCATCGTATCGATAGGCTGCGAGCCTGGCACCCGCAGCTGCATTGGCAGCCCCATCGGGATCGTCGACATTCAGCGACAGCGACTTGAAGCCCACCATTGACTGGCTCTTCACCAGTTCCGCGCCAATGCGCTGGTGCGTCAGTGCCTCACGATCTGCCGATTGACCACCACCGATAAGGATACAGCGCTTCGCCGGAAGACCGTCTGGCAAGACCACCGAAACCTGCTGGCCGAGTTTTCCGGAAAAACGACCGCCCTTTAACGCCGTCTCCAGCAAACCGCTGCTCGCCTCATTCAGCTCGGTAGCTGATTTTGGTAATTTCCCGCTCTCATCGACAATGAAAGCAGCAATATCAGCTGTTGCTGCATCGGCGAACTTGATTTTCATGTGCTAACTCCAGTTTTCGGCAAACTAGCTTCGCCGCAGCTTTGCGCAACTCGCTAACAGCCGATAGGGGAAAATGGAACCGGCAACGCCTGTGACGGGACAAATATGACGCAAATCCAGCAATATATCTTTATTGATAGCTTGCGCTCACTGGCCGTTATCCTGTCAGGGCTGATTATTATGGCCTTGCTTACTCAAGGCTTGAGCCAAAGTGAGCTGCTGCTCGAAAACGGCCAATCTGCCGCGATCTATTTAAAAGTGGTTTTTCTGGGAACGCCGAAAATTCTTGGTCTTCTCATCCCCTTGGGAATGTTTGTCGCTGTATCTTGGTCGTTGAACAGGATTCATAGGGATTCCGAGATCGTTGTTGCCCAAGCGTCAGGAATGACAACATGGCAAGTCGCATCCCCTGTTCTGCGGCTGGCAGCATTGGTCGCCATTCTCCAACTCGTCACAAACCTTTGGCTTCAGCCGGCGGCGCAACGGGAAATGCGCGAAACGCTCCACGAGGCCAAAGTAGATCTTGCAAGTACCCTTATAAGACCCGGAGAGTTCACAACAGCAGGACCCGATCTAACATTTTACGCAAGAGACAATCTCGGCGGCACCCTCGTTGGTTTAATTATTTCTGATGAGGGCAGCGAGGCAGCAGACTACCTTTCAACGACTGGCCGAATTACGAAGATCGATGAGCAGCCCGTGCTTGTTTTGCAAGATGGAGAAATTCATCAGATCGAAGAAACAGGAGGGTTATCTGTTCTCAAATTCGATCAATACATGTTTGATCTTGCGCCTTTCGTGCAGGAGGAGTCTGAAATCTACTTCAAGGCATCCGACAGATATCTGAATGAACTTACCAATATTGATCCTACCAACCATTATGAAGCTGCAAATGCCGTCCGTTTCGTTGCTGAAGCAAACTATCGCATAACGTCACCGCTATTGACCGCCGCCATGGCGCTGTTTGCTATCTCAGCCGTTTTGGGTGGTGATTACAGACGGTCCGGATACCTCAAACGCATTGGCAAGCTCGGTCTGATCTCATTGACGGCGCTATTCCTTCATCTGGCGGCCAACGCCGTTTCCGTCGAAAACAGCTGGGCAAATCTGCTCCAATGGCTCGTGCCGATGACATGTATTATCGGCGCGGCTTATGCGCACTTTGCTTCAAGCAACGCAAACATAGAGCCAGCTCCAGTATGATAGGTTTCGGGCGCATCGAAAGATATATTTTCGTAGAGTGCCTGAGAGCCCTCATGCTCGTTCTGAGCATAATTATGGCCGCTGTTATTGTTGTGGACCTCGTCGAGCAAATGCGGACCGTCGGAACCCGTATCGAGCTTGGCCTTTTCAGCGCGCTCTATTTGTCCAGTTTAAAACTGCCTCAACTGATTGAGCAATCACTGCCATTTGCTGTGCTTGTCGCATCAATGTTGACCTTTAGGAGATTGAGCCGCAGCGCCGAGTTACCCGTAATCCGGGCAAGTGGCTTATCTGCCTGGCGATTTCTATTCCCATCAGCACTGCTAGCCCTGCTTATTGGTATTGTATCAACAACGGGGCTTTCATCCCTGGGAGCCAAAGCAACATCTGCTTTTGAAAACCGCCGGGCCGAACTGCTGGATCGACAGGATCCGAGCTTGAGCGTTTTTGATACGGGCATCTGGCTCCGCCTAGGAGATGATATGTCGGAGACGATCATCAAAGCGGGGTCTGTCGATGACACCGGAACACGCTTTCAGAATGTGAAGTTTATCGAACAGGAACGCGATTTGACCGCCGACGCCGAACCCATGGTTTTTCGCCGGCGTATAGACGCGAAGCGGGCTATTCTGAGAGATGGATTCTGGCAGCTCGAAGATCTGATCGAAAATGTTCCAGGGGCTCCTGCGCGCCCATTTGATAAACTGGCCTTGCCGACGGAAATCTCTCAGAGCGATCTTATTGATCGGTTCGCTGCTCCAGGGACGATCAGCTTCTGGCAATTACCTGAGCATATTGAAGAAACCAAGGCAGCGGGGCTTAACCCGGCACGATACCTTGTTCGTTGGCATTCCTTGCTTGCGTCCCCCGCCCTGATGGTAGCTATGGCGCTCATTGGCGCGTTGGCATGTCTAAAGCTCGCACGCCTTGGTGGTACTGCTCCGCTCGCTGCTATTGCGACAGCTGGCGCGCTTGGTCTGTTCTTTGTAAATCGCCTTGCTTTCGGCCTAGGTTCTATTGGCCTTGCACCGCCTATCGTCGTTGCCTGGACCCCTTCATTATTCGCAATCTTCGCCTGTCTAGCCATTGTCGCCTATCGCGAAGATGGCTGAGAGTCTCCTTGACAGGGCCAGACCGAGACACCAGTTTCCGGCCCGCGAAAGGTCCTCCCAATGAAAGTTGTCGTCGTCGAGTCGCCCGCCAAGGCCAAAACGATCAACAAATATCTTGGCTCTGGCTACAAGGTGCTTGCCTCCTACGGTCACATACGTGACCTACCGTCAAAGGATGGATCAGTAGATCCTGAGAATGACTTTGCCATGGTCTGGCAAGCCGATTCCAAATCAACAGCCCGGATAAGAGAGATCGCTGAAGCGGTGAAAGGCGCAGAGAAGCTCGTTCTTGCGACCGACCCCGATCGCGAGGGCGAAGCGATTTCTTGGCATTTGCTCGAAGCTTTGAAGAATCGGCGGGTTCTGAAAGACGTGGATATTGAACGCGTTGTCTTCAATGCGATCACCAAGACTGCGGTAACGGAGGCCATGGCTGCCCCGCGCGACATAGATTCAGAACTTGTAGATGCCTACCTTGCCCGACGCGCCCTAGACTACCTTGTTGGCTTCAATCTATCGCCGGTCCTTTGGCGAAAGCTACCAGGTTCAAGGTCAGCAGGACGCGTCCAGTCCGTCGCGCTGCGAATCATCTGCCAGCGCGAATTGGAGATCGAGACCTTCAAGCCGGAAGAGTACTGGCAGATCAAAGCCGAGCTTCGTGCGCCAGATGGAACAAATTTCAACACAAGGCTCTATGCCCTTGACGGCAAAACGCTGAAGAAATTTGACCTTCCCAACGAAGCTGCCGCTTCAGAAGCACTCGCAGCTGTGAAGGTTGGTGGCTATTCCGTCGCCAGCGTGGAGGCAAAGCCGGTCAAACGCCGCCCGCCACCGCCCTTCATCACCTCGACCCTGCAACAGGAAGCCTCGCGGAAAATCGGATTCAACGCGAAGCGCACCATGCAGGCGGCTCAGAAACTATACGAGGCCGGGCGCATCACTTATATGCGGACAGACGGTGTGAACATGGCGGAGGAAGCCTATGCTGCCGCGCGTTCATCCATCCAGTCGCTATATGGCGCGCAGTATCTCCCCGAAAAAACCCGCCGCTATTCCTCCAAGGCAAAGAACGCCCAAGAGGCGCACGAAGCCATCAGGCCGACAGACTTTTCACTCCACCCTGAAAAGTACCATGAAAACGACGGCGATCTGAAAAAGCTCTACACGCTAATCTGGCGGCGCGCTGTGGCGTCACAAATGGAAGATGCGAGACTGGAGCGCACAACCATTGATCTTGCCTCGGCTGACAAGCGAGTAACCCTTCGTGCTACCGGGCAGGTCGTGACCTTTGACGGGTTTATTCGCCTCTACACCGAAGGGCGAGACGATGCGGACAATGAAAATGAAGAAGCGCGCCTGCCAAAACTCGCAGAAGGTCAGCATTGCGATCTGATTCAAGCCGTAAGCTCACAACACTTCACCGAGCCTCCACCTCGATACTCAGAGGCTTCCCTTGTGAAGCGCCTGGAAGAACTCGGCATTGGCCGCCCTTCGACCTATGCATCGACCCTGTCGACCCTCGAAGACCGCGGTTATGTTCGGATTGATCAGAAACGCCTTATCCCTGAAGACAAGGGTCGCCTTGTCACCGCGTTCCTCGAGAATTTCTTCTCCCGCTATGTGGAGTACGACTTCACAGCTGATCTAGAGGAGAAGCTCGACGTTATTTCTGACGGGAAGCTCGACTGGAAATCCTTCCTTCGCGAGTTCTGGGTCCAGTTTGAATCCCATGTTGGCGAAACGAAGGATCTTCGCGTCAGTCAGGTCCTGGATGCCCTTAATGAGACTTTGGGCACCTATGTGTTCCCCGCGGTCGACAGTGAAGGCAACACCAAGGAAAACCCTCGCCTCTGTCCACTCTGCAATGAAGGCGAGCTATCCTTGAAGCTCGGTCGAGGCGGTGCCTTTGTCGGCTGTGGTCGTTATCCGGACTGTAAGTTCACCCGGTCCTTCTCAGCCAGCGCTGATCAAGACAGTGTAATCAATCCCGATGGGGAAGAACTTGGTATTCACCCGGATGCCGGTGTGCCCATGTTCCTGAAATCTGGTCGCTTCGGACCTTATGTTGAGATGACTGAGAACGGCGAAGAAAAGCCGAAACGGTCTTCGATACCCAAAGGCGTCGATCCGAAATCTGTCGGTGCCGAGCTGGCGGCGAAGCTCTTGTCCCTACCTCGCACCGTGGGCACACATCCCGAAGACGGTGAGCCTATCGTCGCCAATCTCGGTCGCTATGGTCCCTATGTGCAGCACCAGAAAACCTACGCCAATCTCTCAGACTTCAATGATCTTTTCGACGTAGGACTGAACCGCGCCGTAACACTCATTGCTGAGAAACGAGCCAATCCTAGAGGACGCGGTGCCTCCACAGCAAAAGTTCTCAAAGACCTTGGCGAACATCCTAGTGATGGCGGTCCAATACAGGTATTGGAGGGGCGGTACGGACCTTATGTGAAGCACGGAAAGATCAACGCGACGATACCGAAAGACTGGGATCCGGCAGACGTAAATGTTGATCAGGCGCTTGAGCTGATCGCCGAAAAAGCCGCTAAGAAAGGTGCGAAAAAGAAGAAGGCTCCAGCAAAAAAGAAAGCCACTGCAAAGAAGAAGGCCGCTGCGAAAGAGTGAAGTGAGCCCGATCCATGCCACCTATTGTCCGCGCCGCGAAACGCGAAGAGCTTCCAATTTTAAAGGCTTTCGAGCAGGGTATTATCGTCGCCGAACGACCCTATGATCACACTCTGAAGCCTGATCCTATAAGTTACTACGATCTTGGCGAACTGATTGAGTCACAAGACGCCGAGGTTGCCGTGGCTGAGCTTGATGGCGAACTCGTTGCATCCGGCTACGCCAAGAAGAGACGTTCTAAATCTTATGTGTCTCCGGAGTTCCACGCCTTTATTGGGTTTTTGTATGTTGTCCCCCAGCATAGGGGTAAAGGCGTCAACAATCTTGTCCTAGATCATTTGTTCGGTTGGGCGACAGAGCAAGGCCTTTCGGAGATCCACCTAACCGTCTACTCGGGCAATGACGCTGCCTTACGAGCATACGAAAAAGCTGGCTTCAAGCCCTACACAATCGATATGCGGCTGAACCTGGAAGAGTAATTCCTCCGCCCAATGTATCAGATTATCTTCGAGTACTGGTGTCGTCGCCCAATCTTTGAATAGAAACGTCGTGCGGAGCGAAGTTTGGCGATGTCGCAAGACATCTGCTTGAATGCGGATGGGAGGCTGGTCTCACCCTATGAACCATAATCACGTTTCATGGCCAATCGCATTTCTTGCTGGCGCGGGGTTACTTCCTGAATGCCATGCTCAAAGCACAAGCGGCGTTACCAGCCCGGTTGTCCTGCCCAATGACCGCCAGACCGAATTACGCATTTCAGTCGATCCGGGCGGTGGAACCGGAGAGGCGCGCACCGCTCTTAGGCTGCATTACCAGCGGGCTTTTGGCGATCGGTATCGGTTGCGCGGCATCGTTACGGGATCGGATAGCGGACCCGGAGGGTTCGACCTTACGCAAACCCAGATTCAGTCTTTCTATCAATTTGCCAAAGCTGCCGATGGCGGCATAAACTCAGCCGTTCGCTTCGACTATCTTCTGACCAATGGGAACGATATTCCCGATGCCGTGCGATTCGGCTGGACTGCCGACTGGCCAATATCAAAGATGTGGCGGTTCCGTACTGTGGCGTTCGGTTCGTTTCAGGTCGGCGACAATCGTCAATCCGGCATGTTTATTGAGACACGCGCAGCCTTTATCCGGCAATTCGGTAAAGGCCATAGCCTCCAGTTCCAGTCCTTCAATCAATATGGCACGACAGCAAATTTTGCCGATTTTGATGAGCAAAATCATGCAATTGGACCAGCATTATCCTTCAAAATCTCAGAGCATTGGGCCCTTCAAACCAGCGCACTCTTCGGAATCTCCGATGCTGCCACAGACACGACGATCCGCGCATTCATTGGATATAGGTTCTGACATTTCTCCGAGTCCCCCTATATGGGCGTTCATGAGTTTCCCTGATCGACAAACAGTGCTGGACTTCCTGGAAGAAAATCCGAGCGCAACAACCAAGCAGGAAATTGCCCGCGGCCTGAAAGTAAAAGGTCGTGAGCGTCAGGCCCTGCGCGCAATCCTGAAAGACCTCGAAGATGAGGGCCGCCTCCGCCGAACGGGCAAGCGGGCCTGGGCACAGGCAGACCGTCTACCGCCGAAGGGCGTTGTCATCTTCGAGAAGCTCGATGAACATGGCGATCTTGTTGGCCGAATGCATGGTCGGGACGGTGCCTTCGGACCAGACATTGTCTATGCTGGCGTTCAGGGAAAACGCCGTGAGCCTGAGCCCGGCATTGGCGACCGGGGTCTTTGCGCCATCTTTGAAACGAAAGATGGCTGGCGGGCCAAGCTGATTAAAAAGCTTGGCCGCGGTGAGGCCCGATCCGTCACCGGTCTTTTCTCCTCCATGCGGGGCGGCGGTGGTCGCGTCGAGCCCGCCGATAAAAAAGACCGACGCGAAATTGTCATCAATGGGGGCGAAACCTCCGGGGCTGAGGATGGTGATCTTGTCGTTGCCAAGCTGAAACCAGCCCCGCGCGGGCGAACCTACGGTCCAAAACTGGCTGAGGTCACCGAAATCATCGGTAAGTCGACCGACCCCAAAGCCGCCAGCCTTCTTGCAATCCACGCCCATGGTATCCCGACAGAGTTTCCGGAAGAGGTTCTGGAGGCCGCGCGCAATGCCGAGCCGCAGAAAGTCGAACGCGAGGACCTCACTCGCATTCCGCTAATCACCATCGACCCCGCCGATGCGCGCGACCATGACGATGCGGTTTACGCCGAGCAGCTGGAAACTGGCTGGCGGGTGATCGTTGCCATCGCGGATGTCGCCGCCTTTGTCACTGAAGGGTCTGATCTTGACCGCGAAGCAATCAAACGCGGCAACTCTACCTACTTCCCCGACAGGGTCGTACCTATGCTTCCCGAAGAGCTTTCAGCGGACCAATGTTCGTTGCGGGAGAATGAGCCGCGCGCTTGCTTCGCCGTGGAGATGGAGTTCGATAAGACGGGCACTAAGCGCAAGCACCGCTTCTTTCGCGCCAAGATGCGTTCCGCTGCAAAGCTTTCATATACTGAGGCGCAAACAGCGATCGATGGCGGCGGTGGTCCCGGAGAAGCATTTCTGGAAAACGTTCTGAAACCACTTTGGGGATCATACAACGCGCTCTGTGAAGCCCGCGAGCGACGCCAGCCGCTTGATCTGGATCTGCCGGAAAAACGCGTTGAACTAGGCGAGGATGGCCGGGTAAAAGCCATCACTCAGCGGGAACGGTTCGATGCCCACCGCTTGATTGAAGAGTTTATGATCCAGGCGAATGTCTGCGCCGCCGAAACACTCGAACAGAAGAAAGTTCCCCTAATCTATCGCGTCCATGATCAACCCTCAGATGCGAAACTCACCGCTCTTGCAGATTTCCTTCAAACGCTGAACATCAAGTGGCCGAGGGGCGAAAAACCCCAGACGAGCCGGTTCAACAAACTGCTCGGCGAAGCAGCCGGCGGCGACTCCAAGGACGTTATTACCGAAATGGTTCTGCGCACTCAGGCACAAGCGGTTTACGACCCGGAAAATATTGGTCATTTCGGCCTGCATCTGGCCAAATACGCGCATTTCACATCTCCTATTCGCCGCTATTCCGACCTCGTTGTACATCGGGCTCTGATCCGGGCCTTGAGACTCGGTCCTGATGGACTCTCCGACTCGGCAATATCAAGAATGGAGGAAACGGCAGAGCATCTATCCACTACCGAGCGGCGATCCATGGCGGCTGAACGCGATGCCACTGACCGGTATCTCGCCCACTTCATGGCAGATCGCGTCGGCGCAGAATTCGAGGGCCGCGTCACAGGCCTAAACAAGGCTGGCCTGTTTGTAAGGCTCGACGAGTCCGGTGCTGATGGTCTGGTGCCCATGTCCAGATTGCCTGATGATTATTGGGTCCATGATGAAAAATCCCAGGCGCTCGTCGCTCGCGGCTCAGGCAAGCGCTATGTCATGGGTCAAGATGTAATTGTCCGGCTTGAGGAGGCGACCCCTTTGACCGGGGGCCTTTTGCTTGAGATGCTGACCAAACCCTTGAAACGCGTTGCAGGACAGAAAGCGCCAGCGATGCGCACAGCACACAAGAGCAGCTCGAGAAAAATGGGTAAGGCGGAAAAGTTCCGGCAAAGGAAGGCGAACAAATGATGAGAAAAGCCACCCGTTCCTGCGGCCAGTCATATGGTGCTGTGCCGGAAAGCTGGGTGCCGGTCTCTTGAGCAAGCCGGAAAACCTTCCAGGCTTTAAATCAGCCTATGACAAAGAAGATGATGGCGACGTTGTTCTGAAGAATGAACGGTCGCCCCGGCCGAAAGATGCCGCCACACTGATTCTCGTCCGCCCATCAAAAGACCAGAAGACTGTAGAAGTGCTGATGGGAAAACGGTCGCGCGGCCACGTTTTCATGCCAGACAAATATGTATTTCCCGGTGGTCGGGTCGATGCACCGGATGGCCGTGTACCAGCCGCCTCAGAGCTACATCCCCGAAGTACGGAGCAGCTGCTGAAGTATGCCCGACGGAAGCCTCGCGCCTTCGCCTTAACGGCCATTCGCGAGACCTTTGAGGAGACCGGGCTGATCGTCGGCGCACCCTGCGCTGAACAACCGAAAACGCCGAACGACTGGACGGCGTTTTTTCAGCAGGGCGCACAGCCGAGTCTGTCAGGATTACGGTTTGTTGGCAGGGCTGTAACGCCACCCTACAGACCGAAGCGTTTCGATGCCCGGTTTTTCATGGCAGATGCCCGCGAGGCCCTAATCGATGACCGCCCGCCGGTGGATGGGGCAGAACTGTCAGATCTGCAATGGATATCCCTTGATGACGCCATGAGCCTCGATCTACCCTCGGTTACGCGATTCATGCTCGGAGAGGTTGCAGAACGAGCTGAAAACCCTCGCAAACAGCAAAAACCACCCTTTCTCAGATGGACCGCATCAGGGCACAAAATGGAACGGCTCTGACCAACTCGTCATGGAGCCTCCTTTTTTAGGTTTTTCGCCCCGAATATGTAAAATTTGATCGATCCTGGAGAAAGTATCGAAGGTTGTTTTTGCGACCTTCGATAATGCGCTGGGTAAAAGTATACATGGTGGATCTGTTTCACAGAAGTCCCACCCTTGTTCCTGTTGTCGTCGCTGTGGCAGCGGTGGTTCTCGCTATACTTTTCGCATCTATGGTGGTCGCTTCCGGGTTGCACCAAGATGGAGCGATGGTGATTGGCTTCGCAGCGGTTATCTCGATCGTTCTTGCCGTCCCTGCTGGCTACATCCAGTACTCTCGAGAAAAGGTCTACGAGGCTCAGAAAACCGCCCTGCACGGGCTTGCCTCCACCGATTCACTGACGGGCATAATGAACCGACGCTCCTTCAGCAGCGCTGTGCGTACAGAACAAGCCAGAATGATACGTAGCGGTGACACAGCAGCGCTGATCCTTTTTGATCTGGATTGGTTTAAACGTATAAATGACAGCTATGGGCACGATGCAGGCGACAAAATCCTAATATCGGTGGCTAAGGTCGCCTGGGCGGAGCTTCGCAACCCACTGGATTATCTCGCTCGCTGGGGTGGGGAGGAATTTGCGATTTTCCTCAACGGTGTTGATCTTGAACTTGCAGACCGCGCCGCCGAGCGTCTTCGGCTTGCTATCGAGATGCTTCAGCTAGAGATAGCCGACACAAAGCTAATGGTTACTGCAAGCTTCGGCATCACTCTACTGACGTCCGATTGCAATCTAGAGGATGCCATGCGGCGGGCTGACCGAGCGCTCTACGCGGCCAAGCGCGAGGGCCGCAATCGTTCCGTTTTGGCAGAAATTGATAGTTCCGGCCTCGTCTCGAGCGGGCAAGCTGCATAGTCACGACCAAGCGCCTATTCCCAGCTGCATCAAAGATGCAGGAACAGATCTCGAATCTCTGGCCGATAGCGTCAGCTCCGCTACATCCCGTTCCAGCACATGGAAGGGATAATGAGACATGGCCGCAGCTCCCGCAATTGTTTGGTTTCGCAGGGATCTAAGACTGGACGATAACCCGGCTTTGCACGCAGCTATCCAAACCGGTTTGCCGTTAATCCTTGTATACATTCTAGAAACACCATCCGGCGGCAAACGGGCGCTTGGCGGCGCTTCGAAGTGGTGGCTCGATAAATCACTGCGATCACTAGTAGCGTCGATTGAAGCGCGCGGCGGCGAGCTTCTGCTCCGCGCCGGCGAACCGAGAGAGATCATAAGCGACATCATAGGCGAGACCGGAGCGAAGTCAGTCTTCTGGAACCGACGCTACGGCCTTGCGGAGCGCGAGAGCGACGGCGATCTTAAAAAGAAGTTGGCAGACCGGGACGTAAGCGTTGAAAGCCATAATGGCGGTTTGCTGACCGAACCGTGGACGGTAAAAACCGGTTCGGGCGCTCATTTCAGGGTATTCACACCTTACTGGAAGGCGGTTCGCGCGAACTATAAAGTACCGGGCCACCTAAACAGTCCTGATAAAATCAGTTGTGTTTCGCTCACCGGCGAGTGCATTGAGGATTGGGCTCTGCACCCATCCAAGCCGGACTGGTCAGAAGGGTTTCAAGACGATTGGAAGCCCGGCGAAGATGGTGCTTGTCAGCGCTTGGAGGATTTTCTGAGCGGTCCCGTCAGCCGATACGGTACGGACAGGAACCGACCGGACCTTGACGGCGGCACATCCGGCCTTTCGCCTCACCTCGCCTTCGGAGAGATTGCGCCGACCCAGATTTGGCGAGCAACCCAATCTCGCATTGCTGCTGGAGAGATCAATGAGGATAGCGCCATGGTGTTTCTGTCTGAAATCGTCTGGCGCGAATTCTCTTACGTCCTTCTCTATCACTACCCGGATCTTGCCCGGGAGAACTATAATCGAAAATTCGATGTGATGCCTTGGCGCGAAGATAGCGATGCCCATGCCGCCTGGTGCAAAGGCGAGACAGGTTACCCGATCGTCGATGCCGGTATGCGGCAGTTATGGACCACTGGCTGGATGCATAATCGCGTTCGTATGATCGTTGCCTCCTTTCTCACCAAACACCTTTTATTGGACTGGCGTCTCGGTGAGGACTGGTTTTGGGATACGCTCGTCGATGCCGACCCCGCATCGAACTCAGCGAGTTGGCAATGGACAGCAGGTACAGGTGCGGATGCTGCGCCCTATTTCCGCGTCTTCAATCCCATCACACAGGGGCAGAAATTCGATGAAACCGGCGACTATGTCCGCAAATGGTGCCCAGAAATCGCGAAACTCCCTGGAAAATACCTTTACTCGCCATGGGAAGCAGATACCGCTACCCTTGCGCAGGCTGGCATTGTGCTCGGAGAGACCTATCCGAAGCCTATCGTCGCCCACAAGGCCGGAAGAGAACGCGCCCTCGCGGCCTATGAAGACGTGAAAGCCGCTAAAGTCGACTAGCGGCACTGAATGCCGTCGGTGCTGCCAAGGGGAAGCTCCAGTCCAGACGCAATGCCAGACGGGCCTTGAAGACCGGTTTGAACCGGCGTGCAGGGAAGCGCTTCGGGATGGCGGGGCACCTGTGAAAGGGGTTCCAGCTCGGCGCTGCCGCTGCGCGTACTATGGCGTGACTGTTTCGCCGCAAACTTCTCAATAATCGATTGCGTGGCAACGATATCGAAAACCGGATCATAAGTGGACCTGCTCCATTCAGTGGGTCTGTCGAGCATTGAGTAGTAGCGATCTTCTGTAGAAATATCCGGGCAGAATTCAGGGCGGGTGGCACGGCTGGATCGCGCGCACATCGTGGCAACAGTAAAGCGCGAAATCGCCGTAGGTGCCGTTTCAGCAAAGGGATCGAAGGGAATCTTATAACGGGGATCGATAACAATCGCCTCAGCCGCTTCGGGCTCATCTGTATCTATCACGCTCTGTTCCACGGTGGGCGCAAGTGGCCGCGTCGGCAACGCCTCAATGAGCGGTGCAGGCGGGAGTGGCTTTGGCGTCGGTGGCTCAGGCTCCTCCAGAACGATCTCGTCCGGGATTGGCTTGAGGTCCAGATCCCCTGAATCTGTGTCAGATTCTTCCACCAGCTCCGGGACAATTACCGGCTCATCTTCCTCTTCGCGCGCGCTCTCGACGAGCACAACCGGGATAATAGAACTTTGCCGAGCCTCAAGTTTTACAGGCGTGCCAAGGATAATCGAAAACACAGCAATATGTAGCGTCAGCGTGCCGAAAACTGCTCGCCAGTCCACGTCTTGTCGTTCTAGCCACTCACGCCACATATGCTGCATGTGTATGGTCTGATCTCACCTGCCAACACTAAACTTCTTGTTAGATGCCCAAATTTGCGCCAAAAGCGCCGGGTTTTTACATATCGAAGCCCTAAGTTGCAAAGGGCTATGGCTGTTCCGGAGAGTTGCCACGGCAGATTGCCGTGATAGCGTTGAGCGTCCGAGTCGTGTTTGAGAAGAGGTGTGCGTTTATGAGTCTCACAACGCTGACTATTGAAGATAATGAGGATGAAGTGCTCGAGGCGATCGAGCAAGCCCTTGCCCACACCGACTGGGACTATGATCGGGACGAGAGTGGCGGTGTACAATGTATCGCGAGCACAAGGTGGGGCGAGATCGGTGCCCTCTTTGCGGCGCGCCAGGAGCCCTCTGCCCTGCATTTCTCCATGACACTTGATGTGAAACCGCAGGCCGCGAGACAGTCCGTCATCGGCCAGCTTATTCTAGCCATTAACGAACGTCTCTGGCTGGGTCACTTCGATTACTGGATAGAGGATCACGTCATCTTGTTCCGTCACACCATACCAATGGGCGGACGGGTTGCACCCACAGCTGGCGAAATTCATGCCGTCATAACAGCTGGGCTGGAAGCTGTTGAGCGTTTCGTACCGGCCTTCAATTTTGTCATCTGGGCGGGAAAATCGCCTGAAGAGGCTCTGGCTGCTGTCATGTTCGAAACGGACGGCGAAGCGTAAAGCAAGCTCCCATGGCCGTTCAAACAATTGCTCTCATCGGTGTCGGTCGTATGGGCCAGGCGCTAGCAACAGGCTGGTTACGCGGCCGGTCGCGCCCGAATCTGATCCTTGTAGATCCCTCACCCAGCCCCCTCGCCGAGGCCATGGCTGAGGAAGAAGGCCTACCGATCAATCCTGCACCCACTCCAGTCGATATCGCTGTTCTCGCGGTTAAGCCGCAGATATTCAATATGGCCGCCAGCGATATGACGGGGTGGGTCGGTCCCGACACTCTCGTTCTGTCGATCATGGCGGGCATCCGCTTGAACCAACTCGCATCGACCTTTGGAACGGAGCGGGTCATACGGGCCATGCCCAACACACCTGGTGCGATCGGCAAAGGCGTTAGCGTCCTGTCAGCGTCGGACGCAACGGCAAAGAAAGATGTTACTCTGGCAACCCGGCTTCTGCGTCCACTTGGCAAGGTTGAGGGACCAGTGGCTGAGCCATCAATATCGGCGGTCACCGGCGTCTCCGGATCAGGCCCGGCCTATGTCTTTCTCCTCGTGGAGGCCCTGGCTGAAGCAGGTGAAGCCGCGGGCCTGTCTAAGGAACTTGCCCGCACGCTCGCCCGAGAAACGCTTGTGGGGTCTGCCCGCCTGCTGGAGTCAACCGGAGAGCCCGCCGAAGAGCTACGTAAAGCGGTGACTTCGAAGGGCGGGACGACAGAAGCCGCGCTTGACGTCTTGATGCGTGGAGATGGAATGCCATCTCTATTGAGAGAAGCTGTTCGCGCGGCAGCCGAGCGTGAGCGTAATCTGGCATCGGGAAATTAGTCGATGAGCAAAGCGAAGAACGCCAAACACCCCCTAGAGGTCGCGCAGGCGGCCGCCTTCAAGCTCGCCGCCAATCAGCCTTGGAAAGACATATCACTGCGGGATATTGCCGATGAAGCAGAAATAGATCTGACCGATCTTTACGGCGTAACCGATAAATCATCCCTTGTTGCAGCGGTCGAACCCTGGGCGGATCGCGCAATGTCCGAGGAAAAAGCAGATCTGAGCGAAACGCCCCGCGAACGGCTTTTCGATGCTATTATGCGCCGGTTCGAGCATATGGAGACAGAGCGGGCAGGCGTTCTCTCAATGCTCAAAGGGCGTGAGCAGACACCGGCCGGCTTGGCCAAGCTTCTGAAAGCACGTAGGAAGACTGCCGATTGGGCTGTTACGGCAGCAAGCCTTGATACTGGAGATCCGGCGCGCCTTGCCGTCCAACGCCTGGCGCTTGTCCGCACAATAGCAAAGACAGAAAGAGCTTGGAAAAGCGACGAAGCAGGCGATTTTGCACGAACAATGGCGACGCTGGACGCGGAGCTCATTGAGATTGAGGAACGACTTGGACAGTTCTCCAGGTTCCGCTCCAGGTTCCGATCTAGTGGGGCAGCTTCATCTCAACCCGAAGCCCCCCAAGCGGAGACCGGTGAAGCGTAAGCCGACCGCCCGCACGCCGCGTCGTATCGTTTGCTAAAGCCAGCCCAAGGCCCGTCCCTGGCGTATTTTGCGTACGTGCATCCT
Organism: Pseudomonadota bacterium; assembly: GCA_039196965.1. GTDB lineage: Bacteria > Pseudomonadota > Alphaproteobacteria > Caulobacterales > Hyphomonadaceae > CALLCD01. Next base: position 56,778 of record JBCCUK010000018.1, read on the forward strand.
CAAGCCGCGTGAATGGTTTTAGCGCCTCGTCATAGTGCTCCTTAGGTATGCCGGGCCCGTTATCATCAACCCTGATCGTTACGCCGCCCTGGTAATTTTGGACACTGATTTCAGTCCTATCGGCATAGTTCACAGCATTGTTCACAAGATTCGATAGTGCCCGCTTCAGTGACATTGGCTTGGCCCGCAGTGGAATGGGCTCGGCGGGCTCAAAGACAATGTCTGCTTCAGGGTACCCGTTCCTGATCTCCCCAAGCATATCGACAACATCGACAATGCGAGCAAGCTCCTCACCCTCCCCTCGAACAAAGGCAAGATATTCGTCGAGCATCTCTTCCATATCGGCGATATCCGCCTGAGCGGCTTTGATATCATCGGACTGCTCGACCATAGCGAGTTGCAGTTTCAGGCGGGTGAGAGGCGTCCTTAAATCATGGCTGATACCAGCGAGCATCTTTGTACGTTGTTCTGCGAACCGAACGAGCCGGCGGCGCATCTGTATCATTGCCCGGGCTGCTGCTCTGATCTCCCGCGCGCCAGACGGACGGTAACCCTGCGCATCGGCCCCTGTGCCGAAAGCCTGAGCAGCCTCAGTCAGCCTCAGGATTGAACGGACATGGTTCCGCAAGAACGCGAGCGCTGCAAACACCATGAACAATGAAAACAGGATCACCCAAACCAGAAACACATGACCATTGATGGCAATCGCGCGCTTTCTGTCGAGTTCGATCAAGCGGAAACCCGTCGGAGTTTCGAACCTGATTTTGAGAAGGTCAGTTTCCGGCTCAAGGGCAAGATCAATCGTCCGGCCCAATCGCGATTCAATTGCCTGTCGAACGAGTGAGACGTAGAAGAACCGCGATTTCAGGATCTCGCCGTCGGGCTCCGCATCGCACTGAAAGCGTAAACCCAGCGTGGAGCTTATAAAGGCTTGGGACGTCAGATTGCCAGGCTCCGCAGCGCAGGTTTGATCGATAAGAACAATTTCCCTGGCCACTGCCTGAGATAGCTTTAAATTCACCGAACGCAGATGGCCATTGTAGTAGTACACGGTCATCAGGCTCAGAATGATCAATACAGGAAGCAGCGTCATCAAAACGCTTCGGGCATAGAGCCCCTTAGGAAAGAGGTTTCGCCAGGGTATCCTGATCATTCGGCGCTCCTGATCAGAGCGGTATCGGTTCGATCTGCTGATCTTATGACATATCCCCTCTCCAGAAGATATGCCCGGCAATCCCGCTGCCAGCGGTCTGCATGACAATGCTCCAACAGGATCGCACGCGGCCACAGCGCGCGCCTGGCTGTCTCCAAGAAGGGTATCATGACCTCATCCTCAAACCCTTCAACATCGACCTTGAGGACATCAATATGCTGGATTTCTGAGCTCATAAGGATGTCAGCGAGCGGTCTTACCGAAACCTCCAGCTCGGCAGCGTCCGGAAGCGTACGGAGGCTTGCCTGGCCGAGCTGCCTTGGAACGCTCAGGATCTGAGCGCCAGTGGCTGAGCCGACTGCGCAATTGAACAGCGAAATCTCGAGACGGTCACTTAAAGAAGGGTTGAGGCTCTTCATATGATCCGACAGTCGCGCGAACAAAACGGGTTGGGGCTCTATTGCAATCAGGTGCCCAGTTTCAAATTTCGAGGCCGCAAGCAGCGAGAACAAACCCGCATTCGCGCCGACATCCACGATCACCGCGCCTGCAGATGGAAGCATTGCGCGAAAGAGCTTTGTGGCGGTTTTAGAGTAAAGGGATGGCTTGAGAAGCGCCTTGGTTTCAGAACTGTTATTCTGAAGCTGCAAACGCGCATTCAATCCGAACAACCGAGTATCCAGAGGCCCTTGGTGTCGGTCTCTCAAAACGTCGGCGGCATACTTCCGCAACTTGCCCCGCCCCAGTGGCGTGTGCTGAGCCATCAGGACGAGCGCACGTGTAGATCCGGTGGGAGCAAAAGCGCCGAACGCTTCTAGGTCATTTATCGATTTACTAACCGGCACTCCTTGCGAGCCTGAATTAATCTGCAGTTTCAAGCTCGCCATTTTCTTCCGCAGAAGCCCTTATCTGAGCCTGCAGTTTCGCAGCCTCGGCGGTCTCCAAAGCTGCCAGCACATCCCGAGTAAAACCGGCGAAATTAAACGGATTACCGCCGCTCACATCATATCCTCGACGCACGATCACGACATCGCGCGATGGCACGATGATGACATACTGCCCGCGATTTCCGAGCGCCGCGAATGTGTCCGCAGGCACCCCGTCCGAATTGTTTAGCAGCCAGAACTGCGCGCCGTAACCGAGGCGATCGCTTCGATCCGGCTGGACAGGAGCAGGCGTTGAAACATAATGCCGCCAGCCTTCTGGAAGTATGCGCTCTCCTCCCCATACGCCGTCCTGAAGATAGAGCTGCCCCAGCCTGGCGAGATCCCGCGCCGTCGTCCAAACCTGGCTGGATGAAATGAAGTCACCATTCCAGTCAGTTTCCAGCGTGGTCCGGTAGGCCCCAATCTTCCAGAGAAGGCTCTCATAGGGGAAACGATGGTAAAGTGGGTCGTCGTCGAGACGTTCACGCAAGGCTCGCATCGCCAGAAGTGTGTCATTGTTGGCGTACTTCCAGCGCCACCCCGGCGCTGCTTCAAGGGAACTCGAGACTGCACGATCAACCATGCGCGCACCACCGAAATAAATCCTGTCCGTACGATTGCCCCGCGCTCCTGAATCGAGACCGCTCGACATATGAAGCAGGTTTTCCGTTGTGATCCCCTGACGCGGATCGCCCGGTGTCTCCCATGCTTTCAGTGCCGTTCGCCCTTTGTAATCGAAAAGCCCTGCATAGTTCGCAGCTCCAATAATTGTTGCTGAAATGCTCTTCGCGACAGACCAGGTGCGCTGCGGCGTCGTTGCATCAATACCGCGATCATAGCGCTCGGCAACAACTTCACCGTGAGCAAGAACAACCACCGCGCTCGTCCGTGTGCCATCACCATATGTATAACTGTCAAATGCAAAGGATACCGGCGCATCAAGGCCATCATAAAAAGACGATTTGTCCGTCAGCTTTACGTCAGAGCCAATCGCGCTTGATGCATCAGTCGATCCAACTTCCGGCCACTCAGTAAAGTCGGGCAGATATGCGGCTGTACCGATCTCCGCACCAATAGGCAGTTGCGTGCACCCAAACCCCTTCCGCCAGACTGCATAGCGGGGTGGTAACGTATCGGACCACGCAACGGATACCCTGCGTTCGGTCAGATCGATTTTGGCCTCGCCAACGGCGTTAAAGCCCTCTTCGGCGTCGGTATATATCCCATCGAGTTCGTTCTCGGCAATTTCTGTCTGACTTTGCCCGGCATTGAAGGTCGCTGAACACGTGAAAGCAGCCTTCAGACCAGCGGCGAGCGCGAGATCCATCTCCAGCGAGTTTCCGCCTTCCTGGGCTCCGGCAGACCCGATCCCAAAAGCAATTACAAGAGCCGACAGAGCTGGCAGTGCTGACATCATTCGATACATGATCGTCCTCTAGGGTCTTAAAGACTTTCAACAATGCCCGATTTGTAAACTTTGATCCACAAATTGCTGGCATCGCGCTTGGTACTTACTGATACCAGTTTTTAAAGACTGTCGAGATAGGCTGACAGTCCCAAACGCTCAGTCCGCTTCAAGGGTTGATATCGCGGACGCCATCTATAAAGAGCGATGATACCACCGCCTGAGACGGATAGCTTTGGCTCGGCGGTGCACGGCGCTACATGTTCGGTAATGCTCCGACCAGATCATCTTTTGCAGCCAACCCCCAAGGGCCTCTATTGTCCACCCGGCGATTTCTACATCGATCCCGTCCGCGGTACCGTTGATCGCGCGGTCGTCACCCACGGCCACGCTGATCATGCGAGGTCAGGCCATGGAAGCGTTCTCGCGACACCAGATACGCTGGACATCATGGCAGCCCGCTACGGCGAGAATTTTGCCAGATCCCGCCAGTCACTCGAATTTGGAGACACAGTCGAGATTAACGGCGTAACCGTGTCTTTTGCTCCCGCTGGCCATATTCTCGGTTCAGCGCAAGCCATTGTCGACTATCGAGGCATGCGCATGGTCTGCACCGGCGACTACAAACGCCGCTCCGATCCAACCTGCAGACAGTTTGAAGTCGTGTCCAAGACACATGTGTTTATCTCGGAAGCAACCTTCGGTCTGCCGGTTTTCCATCATCCCGAAAGCGAGGGCGAAATCGGCAAACTCCTCAAAAGCGCCGGAGCATTTCCTGATGCCACCCATCTGGTCGGCGTGTACGCCCTAGGAAAAGCCCAGCGCGTCATCAAATTGCTCCGCCAAGCCGGTCACGATCAGCCGATTTACATTCACGGAGCTCTGGAAAAGCTCTGCACACTTTATCAAGCTAAGAGTATCGATCTGGGTGACCTAAGAGCCGCCACACTCGATACCCCGGAGCACAAAAACGGTGCCGTGTTCCGCGGCCATATTGTGCTCGCGCCACCCTCCGCCTTTGCCGCGAAATGGGGCACGCGCTTCAAGGACCCGATCTACGCCTTCGCCTCGGGCTGGATGAATATCCGCCAGCGAGCAAAACAGGGAGGCGTGGAGCTTCCGCTTATATTGTCGGACCATGCCGACTGGAAAGAACTCACTGAAACCGTAAAGGACGTCAATCCGGAGGAACTCTGGGTCACCCACGGCCGCGAAGACGCGCTTTGCCGTTGGGCAGAGCTCGAAGGCCGTAGGGCAAGGCCTCTTCGTCTTGTCGGATATGACGAGGAATAGCTGTTATTGGCATTGACCTCCCAGAACACATCGCCGCAAAATCGGGCCGGGTGGATATGGAGACGTAAAATGCCGGGATACAAGCCGTTCTTGTCGCCGATGGTCTTGCTGGTCGCAATATCCGTTGGCGCATGCGATGTGGTGCAGTTTCCTGGCGGCGGCGCACGTCAGGATGTGGAAGCACGGCCCGTTCCCCCGCCCCCACCAACAACGGAAATCAACCCGATTCCCTTGTCGGATGGTGTGCTTGATGATGCCAGTTTCGACGACAGTCCTGATACTTTGATTGAGGCACCGATTGATACCAGCCCCATAAACGAATCTAGCCCGAACTGGGCTTCTATCCCAACGGATCTCGCCGGTGTGAACGCGCTTCGATGTGCACCCTCCACGGAAGAGACAAGAACAGTCGCCGAAGCGACAGACGCGCGGCCGGCAGAGGCGGTGTTCTCAACAAAGACGGTGAATGGCACGATTGTTACAGCGGCAGACTTTCCGGGGATCGTGAAAATGGAGCCGCGCCGGCAAATCGCGGAAGGTATTTCCAGCGGGCATTGCGGCGCGACGCGGATCTCGAACAACTGGTTTGTCACCGCCGCTCACTGCCTCGACAACACCTATGATGACATCCTGCTGATCGCGACCGAGAGCAATCTGCGCAACCCCTTTGCCGAACGCCTCAGCGCCACAGCTTCCATCTGCCATGCTGCCTATGGCGGAACCGGCGGCAATTATGCGAATGACATCGCTCTCGTCGCGATATCAGATACCGATGCAGATAAATTAGTGAACACGCCGATCGCCCGCTTTGAAAACACCCAATCATCGCTCAACAAATCGGCCTATCCCAGCGCCCGCATGGCCGGTTGGGGTTTGACCAGCTTTGGCGGGAATCTCTCCGATACGCTTCTTGCCGCAGAGGTGGATCTTGTTGCGACCGGGCCAGCTGCAATAACGGTTGCGAGCCGAGAGGGTGCAGGCCCCTGCATCGGCGACAGTGGCGGACCGCTGATAGTGGATGAGCCGGACGGTAGTCCGACAGTTGTTGGCGTTCTATCCGTGGTCGAGCAGAACCGCACTACCGGCGAGTTTTGTTCCGGGGAGTACCGCGCGCGCTACACCAATGTGCAGGGCTATATCGGCTGGATTGAGGATGTGATTGCCACTTGCGATAGCAATCCGGATCTCTGCGCACGCTAGGTCACATCATCGCGATATGCGGGATGCGACACTCGACAAGCCCTGGAAACGCTGCACTTCTTCAGGATCACAAAGAAGGCTTCCCGCCATGTTTCGATCGCTTATCCTCTTGGCCCTTCCATTTCTGGCCGTAAATTCAGCTCTCCCGCAGGAGGACATCGCGCCGTATCCAGAAGATATTCCTCCCTCGATAGAGGCTCCCCCTCCTGACCAATTCGCCATGACAGGCGAGCGTCTCGGATTTCTCATTCAACAGATCGATGAAAATGCAGCGGCCCAGGGGAACAGCTATGTTTTTCGCATTGGTGACCGGGACATGATGACCGTTTTCGATGAAAACGCCGACCGTATGCGAGTGATCTCACCCATCCTACCGGCAGAGGGGTTGCCGCCAGAACTACTGGAGCGCATGCTGCAAGCGAACTACGATGCCGTGCTGGATACGCGCTATGCGATCGCCAACGGGCAAGTCTGGTCGGTATTTATCCATCCGCTGTCAACGCTCACAGATGAGCAATTCCTCTCAGGGGTCGCCCAGACTGTGATCGCGGTGGATACTTTCGGAACGACTTTTACCTCTGGTGTATTCACTTTCGGTGGCGGCGACTCCCAAACTTTGCACGATGATCTGCAAAGACAGCTGGAAGATGCTCTCACTAGCGAAGACGATCGCGGGATCTGATCAGAGTCAGTACTAATCGACGATCTTGAATGTCGCGTTCGCCCGCGCCACAGGCGCACCATCAGCATTTATCAGCGCCTGAACAAAGGCAAGAGATCTTGTTGCCTTGATGAGTTCAGGCTCCCAACTCATCCACTGCCCGAGTTTCGCCGCGCCGAGATAGTCAACAGCGAGATTGATGGTAACGAGGCCACCAATCTTCCGCCCTTCAGCGACCATGGCCTGCCCGCACGTATAACCCATGCAATTATCCGCAAGCGCCGCGATGAAACCGCCATGAACGAGACCGCGCGAATTGCAGTGCTCTTCTCTTAACCAGACGCCGAGATGAACCCGGTCGGCCTGATCCCACCGATAAATCGGAGACCATGGCTTTGTCATCGGCGAGACGCGCGTGTGGAGTTCGAAATGCTCAGGCGGTGGGCGGTCAGTCATTGGGACAAGATGTGAAACGGCTGCATGAGTCGCAAGTCTTACTTTAATTGAAAGGCGCGCTTGTTCGCCGATCCGCCACATGTCGCTCAGCGAACGCTTGTATGCGCACACCTACTTTGCATAGATGAACCGAACAAAAACGCATTGCCCAAACACTGATGCTTGCCGCAGACGTCAAGACAGCCTGGCTCAGGGCACTCTAAACTCCTATGGATGGATCTGACTATTACCATGCAAGCCTTCGCCGAGCTTCTGGACCGCCTCATCCTGACGCCATCGCGCAATGCCAAAATCAGGCTCATGGTCGATTATTTTGCAGAGACGCCAGACCCCGCCCGCGGCTGGGCTCTTGCCGCCATCACCCGCGATCTCGATATTCGAGCCGTCAAAGCTGGTACAATCCGCAAGCTGATCGAAGAACGTGTCGACGCTGAGCTCTTTCGTCTGTCCTATGACTATGTTGGCGATATGGCTGAAACGGTTAGCCTGATCTGGCCAGTCGATGACGCGCGCAGGGCCAACCGCCCCCCCGCTCTCGAGGAAGTCGTTGAAACCCTTCAGGAAGCAACCAGAGTCGAGGGGGAGCGCTTGGTAGAGACCTGGCTGAGCGATCTCGATCCCACCGGGCGATGGGCGTTATTAAAGCTTGTCACCGGTGGCCTTCGAATTGGCGTGTCGGCGCGACTTGCAAAAATAGCTTTAGCCCAACTCGGCGACGTAGATGTAACGGATATAGAAGATATCTGGCATGGGCTTGCTCCGCCCTATGAGCCACTGTTCGCCTGGCTTGCAGGCGACGCAGATAAGCCCAACCCCGACATTGCCGCTCCTTTTCGACCAGTCATGCTGGCTCATCCCCTCGTGCCAAAATCAGACCGCGATAATCCGGATGCGGTCGACCCGGAACTGATCACAAGTGAAACATTTGCCGCCGAGTGGAAATGGGACGGCATCCGTGTTCAGGCTGTCTCGGAACGGGGCGAACGACGACTATACACACGAACCGGAGACGATATCTCCCATACCTTCCCCGATGTAATTGCAGCGCTGGAATTTGATGCTGCATTAGATGGTGAACTGCTTGTTCGCAGGGCTGATGGCAGTGCCGCGCCGTTCAACGACTTGCAGCAACGGCTCAATCGAAAAACTGTATCGAAAAGGCTTATTGAAGACCGGCCCGCCTTTGTTCGTGCCTATGATCTTTTGCAGCATGATGACATAGATCTCCGTCCCCTGACATTTCAGGAACGCAGAATGAGGCTGGAGGAATTTATCTCACACATCGAAACGGACCGCATCGATATCTCCGATCTCGTACCATTTGAAAATCTGGATGCTCTGGAGGTTGCGAGGAACAATCCTCCGGCTTCTGAGATTGAAGGCTTGATGCTGAAACGATGGGATTCCGTCTATGAAGTCGGTCGTCCCAAAGGACCTTGGTTTAAATGGAAGCGCGATCCGTTCCTCATCGACGCTGTCATGATGTACGCCCAGCGCGGCCACGGCAAACGCTCGTCCATGTACTCCGATTTTACATTTGGTGTTTGGCGCAACATCGATGGCGAGGACCAGCTCTCCCCAGTTGGCAAGGCCTATTTCGGCTTCACAGACGAAGAGTTAAAACGGCTCGACAAATTTGTGCGGGAGAACACAGTGGATCGATTTGGCCCTGTCCGCGCCGTTACAGCCACACCCGAGGATGGCCTCGTACTGGAGGTCGCTTTTGAGGGACTTCAGCGCTCACCCCGGCACAAATCCGGCCTCGCCATGCGGTTTCCCCGCATCCACCGCATAAGGTGGGACAAGCCGACCCATGAAGCGGATCGGCTCGAAACCCTTCAAGCCATGCTCGAGCCTGAGTTCTAGGCTCTGTTAGCCGCGCGGCTGAAAACGATCGCGCAGGACCGTCTTCAGAATCTTGCCATTTGCATTGCGTGGTAGCGGCTCGGTTTCCAACTGGATCTCTACCGGCACTTTAAACGCCGCAAGCTGGCTGGCTACATGGGCTCGCAGATCGTCTGCGGAGACCGACTGGCCAGGCTTCACCTGCACTACAGCACCAACCTCTTCGCCCAGAACTTTATGGGGTATTCCGACTACGGACGCATCCATAATCGCCGGATGATCGTAAAGCGCGCTTTCCACCTCAATACAGTAAACATTCTCACCACCTCGGATGAGCATGTCCTTCGCCCGATCGACGATGTAGACAAAGCCTTCGTCATCGAGACGGGCAAGATCGCCTGTGACGACCCATCCATCGATGAAGGTCTTTGCTGTGGCCTCCGGCTTGTTCCAATAGGCTTTGCAATTCATCGGGCCCTTGCACCAAAGCTCGCCAACTTCGCCCGGCGGCAGGGTCTCGCCGTCAGGACCGACCACCTTCAGTTCAACAGCCAGCGATGGACACCCGGCGCTGTCCGGACGATTGATATAATCCTCGCCAAAATTTTGGGTCGCCGTAGCGCAGGTCTCCGTCATACCCCAGCCATTCGATGGCTGAGCATTCTTGAAAGAGGATTTAATCGTTGAGACAAGTTCGGGCGCGGAAGGCGCGCCGCCATAGGCAACTGCTTCGATCGACGAGAGATCATATTTATCCCGATCTGGATGTTCGAGAATCTGCCAGGCAATGGCCGGCACACCGCCAACAGATTTGATCCGCTCACGCTCAATTATCGGCAGCGCCTTTCCAGCATCCCACTTGTACATGAGCACGATTTTTCCGCCGGTCGCCCAGATCGGAACAAGGACCGCAAATGCTCCCGTTGCGTGGAAGAATGGAACCGAAAGCAATGTAGATGTCGCATCCGCCGGATCATCGCTCGCCTCTGGAATTGGCTCGCCGGCTCGCAAGTAGCGCCGCGCTCGGCATGTCAGCGCATTGAACATGTTTGATATGATGGCTCGGTGGCTCGCCAGAGCGCCCTTAGGTTTGCCGGTTGTGCCAGAGGTATACATGATGGTCGCATCGTCTTCCGGCGCGATATCCACAGCAGGAGGAGCAATTTCTTCCAAGGACGCCCAAGTGTCGGCGGTCCCGATCAGCGCTTCCATGGATTGAAGACGTGGATCACCGCGCTCCTCATCATCACGGGCCACGATCATGGCCTCCAGAGCCGGCATATTCGGCCAGTGCTCCCGAATGCGCTCAAAAATCTGGGGGTCGACCACAACAAGCCGGCATCCGGAATCATTGATGCCATACTCCAGCTCCGCGCCCGTCCACCAGGAATTCATGGGTGTGACGATTGCGCCGACAAGGAGGCCAGCCCAGAAAGCAACAGGCCACTGCGGGTAGTTCCGCATGATAATGCCAATACGGTCCCCCTTCTTGATCCCATAGGTCTCAACAAGAACGCGCGCAAAGTGATCCACAGCCTTTGCATTCGCCGCAAATGTCACCCGCTCATCTTCATAGACGACAAAATCCCGCTCGCCCCATGCCCGACCCGCATTGAAGAGGTCAGCCAAAGTCGGCGGCGCTTCGGCATAGGTCTTGAGTGACACCCCATCGATTTCAGTATCTGAGATTGCCAGCGGTGATCCTGGCGCAGCAAGTGCTGCATTGGCGTCAACAGTGGCCATGGCTGGCCAGCCTTCCGGCAGATGTCGGGTCATGCGTTTCTTCCCTTAGAGCTTATTTTATCCTGTTGCGCAGAAGAAACACGCTCCGGCATGGTGAGAAAAGGGGTAACGCTGGGTAAGCTTACAATAAGTCGGCAAGTTCTTTCGCTGAATGAACTCTTTGGCCGAGGCGAATCCATAGAAAATCAGGGCGTACCCGTGAAAAGTTCCGGCGGAGTACTGTTCCGCAACCAGCTAAGGCAGCGTTCTCTAAAACGGTATGCGCAAGCGTGCGAAACTCCGTCACTGTCTCAGCAGTTTCGGGTCGTTCGCGATGGCCAGCCGCGATGGTGATACGCCCCGGCGGACCACTTATACCGAGACGCCACCCTCCGAGAGTTGGGACGTGTCCAAGGCATATCCGCCGCATACAGGCAAATGGCATCCAGGGCGCACGAAACACTCTGCCATCCCATTCGAGACCCGTGGGAGTCAGCCGCCAGTCAATATATCCAGATACGCCTTTTGGATCGGGAAGACGAAACAAGCGATCCGCATCAACCGTCACTTACCAAAATCGCAAAAGCGAAGTTCGCGCCGTGTTCCATCAGGCTCAGTGGCACTGTAGGACGGACCTGTCTGATCCTCTCCATCACAGAGATAACCGATCTGGTACATCGCTACGAGCTCTCTGTTTTCGGGGCGAAGATTAGAAGAGAGCATAAGGTCGATGGCATCATCATGCTCACCGAGGCGCAAGAGCGCGCTAAAGCGCTGAGAGCGCGTCGATTCCGGTTGGTCCAGCAGGAAATTCAATGATGTTGCTTCTCCCCTGGCAAGACCAAGAAGGTCCTGGGTCTCTGTCACAACAACGCTTTCGGGATAATCGTCGACCACTTTCTCAAAGTCTGCAATTGCACCCCAGACATCGAAACCGCTCTCCGACATCCGAAGCTTGCCACGCTCAAAATAGAGAACTGCGCGCTGAGCGTCCGTCAGGCTCGGATCTCCCAGCAACTGGGTTAACCGGTCGATGGCCGTCGGTGTATTACCAGCTTCAACGAGCGCGTCGGCTGTAGACAGCGCACGATCGAATTCGGTGATATCGCTGGTGCTTATCGACGCGGCATCCGTCGTGGCCGTATCGCTATCGGATACTGTGGTGGCACACCCCGTCGCCAGCGCGGTCATGGCCAAGCTGAAAGTCACTGTCCGAAACATTATGCCGTGTCTCCATTTAGAACTTCATTGGCAAGACACTATCCCCGTACACCGCGCGCTCAAGGGGCAACACTGTGACAATTCAAGGATTTTGGCGAGTAGTCTCAGCCCGCGCTTGCCGGTTCGATCTCGGCTACGTTGCCCCGGCCAAGCGCCGCTATCGCACAGGCTGCAATATCCCGTGCCGTAAGACCGGCATCAACATACATGCTCGCCGGTGCATCCTGATCCTGGAATTTGTCCGGCAGGGTCATCGTACGGATCTTAACGCCCTCATCAAGCGCGCCCACACTGGCAAGGTGTTGCAGGACAAATGCCCCGAAGCCACCAATCGCGCCCTCTTCCACCGTGATAAGCACTTCGTGGTTCTTTGCCAGCCGCTCAACAAGCTCCGTATCCAGAGGTTTGGCAAAGCGAGCATCAGCGACTGTCGTTGATAGACCCTGGGCTGCCAGCATCTCGGCGGCCTGCGAGGCTTCAGCGAGACGCGTGCCAAAGGATAGAAGGGCGATTGTCGTGCCTTCTTTGACAATGCGTCCTTTCCCGATCTCAAGAGGTACGCCGACTTCAGGCATTTCAACCCCAACACCCTCGCCGCGCGGATAGCGGAAGGCAGAAGGCCGGTCATCGATTTGCGCTGCCGTGGCAACCATGTGAACGAGTTCGGCCTCGTCAGCTGCGGCCATAGAAACAACCCCGGGCAGAGCGCCAAGATAGCCGATATCGAAGCTACCTGCATGGGTCGGCCCGTCGGCACCAACTAGGCCTGCGCGGTCAATCGCGAAGCGAACGGGCAAGCGCTGAATGGCTACGTCATGCACAACCTGATCATAGCCGCGCTGCAGGAATGTGGAGTAGATGGCGCAAAACGGCTTCATCCCGTCAGCGGCAAGTCCGGCTGAAAATGTAACGGCATGCTGCTCAGCAATGCCGACATCGAATGTGCGGTCCGGAAACGCCTCACCAAAGATGTTTACGCCTGTGCCGGATGGCATAGCCGCAGTAATCGCGCAGATTTTGTCATCCTTTTCAGCCTCTTTCACAAGGCTTGCGCCGAAGACCTTGGTATAGGTTGGCGCATTGGGCTGGCTCTTCTTCTGCTGTCCTGTGACCACGTCAAATTTGGCAACACCGTGATACTTGTCAGCCGAATTCTCAGCAGGCTCATAACCCTTGCCTTTCTGAGTGACCGCATGGATCAGGATAGGACCGTTCGCCATCGACTTGCAGTTCTCAAGGATGGGGATCAGCACATCCATATCGTGCCCATCGATCGGACCGACATAGTAGAAGCCAAGCTCCTCAAACAGAGTGCCACCCATGGCAAAGCCGCGAAGATACTCTTCGGCCCGCTTTGCCGGAATTTTCAGCCCGATCGGCTCTACCACGCGCTTCGCAAGATTTCGAAGGCCGCGATAGGACCGTGACGATACTAGCTGCGAGAGATAATGGCTCATCGCGCCTACAGGTGGCGCAATCGACATGTCATTATCGTTCAGGATCACGATCATCCGCGATCCGTCAGAGCCTGCATTGTTCATCGCCTCATAAGCCATGCCCGCTGACATGGATCCGTCGCCGATAACGCAAACTACGTGATTGTCACCACCCTGAAGATCGCGAGATTTCGCAAAGCCTAGTCCGGCAGAAATAGACGTCGCCGCATGGGCCGCACCAAAAGGATCATACTCGCTTTCTGCCCTTTTTGTGAAACCGGACAGGCCACCACCCTGGCGAAGTGTGCGAATACGGTCACGCCGGCCCGTCAGGATTTTGTGCGGATAGCACTGATGTCCGACATCGAAGATCAGCTTGTCATCCGGCGTATCGAACACGGCGTGGATCGCCACAGTCAATTCAACAACGCCAAGTGCTGAGCCGAGATGGCCACCCGTGACAGAGACGGTGTCAATCACTTCAGCGCGGACTTCATCCGCTATCGTCGTCAATTTTTCTTTGTCTAGGCCTTTGAGATCATTCGGCGTTTTCACGCTATCGAGATTTGGGGTGTCTACGGCCATATGTTCGCGCCTCCGGGCGCTATGTTCTCTATTCGGCAGATTAATGCCCTCTTTCTAGTACATAATCTACCGATTGAAGCAAGATATTGGCGCGATTACGAAAAATCACCAAATGTTCTTTCGCCTGAGCGGCAAGCAGCCGCACGCGCTGGCTGGCTCCGTCAACACCGAGCAATGTGACGAAATTTGCTTTGCCAGCGGCCTCATCCTTGCCCGTCGCCTTGCCGACTGTCTCGGCGTCTGCGGTTACATCCAGCAGATCATCTGCGATTTGGTAGGCAAGACCGAGATCATTTGCAAAACCGGCAAGAGCGTGGAGTTCCGCCTCAGAAGCGCCACCAACAATTCCGCCGGCTTCCACGGCATAGGAAATCAAGGCACCGGTCTTCATGCGCTGCATCCGAGTGATCGTATTGATGTCCCTCGTATGTTCTACACCCAGCATATCGATCATCTGACCTCCCACCATGCCGCGGGCACCAGCTGCCTCGGCAAGGCGGTCCATTAGACGAATACGTGTAGCCGCATCCCGATGGGTATCTTCATCACAAAGGATCTTGAAAGCCAGGGTCAGCAGAGCATCGCCTGCAAGCACCGCCGTGGCCTCATCATAGGCCTTGTGCACCGTCGGCTGCCCACGGCGGAAATCATCATCGTCCATACAGGGCAGATCATCGTGGACGAGCGAATAAGTATGGACACATTCGAGGGCGGCCGCCGTGCGCAGGAGCCACTTTTCATTGGCATCGAACATGTTCCCGCATTCGAGCACAAAGAAAGGCCGCATGCGTTTTCCATTGGCGAGCGCCGCATGGCGCATGGCGCGCATAAGGTCGGCCTCGGGGCCGCTCGCCGGAGGGATCAGTTGGTCAAGGGCGACCGTTACCTTGTCAGCAATCTCTTTAAGCCGGATGTCAAAGTCCATGCTTGCCCGCCCAATCCAGCCTCAGTCAAATGCGGCGGACTCGGTCGTCACTTTGCCACCCGCCCCCTGAACGATTTGCTCTACCTTTAGCTCTGCAGATTTGAGCTTTGTCTCACAATGACTCTTCAGAGCCGCCCCGCGCTCATAGATGGCAATCGATTGCTCAAGTTCGACATCGCCGCTCTCAAGCTTGCCAACGATGACCTCAAGTTCCTTGAGCGCTTCCTCGAAGCTCATGTCCTCTACAGGTTTAGCTTTGTTGCCTGCCATGTCGCATCTCCTGATTGCCGCGACCATAGTTAACAGTCTGCGCTGTCACAATGGCCAGTTCACAATTAGCGGATGAACAGCTGTTAAACACCGCTACTTTCTGAAGTTATATTGACGCCAGGCCCAGTAGCGATCGCCGCCGTTGTAAGAACAACGCCAGCCAAGCTTGCGCAGCTCCTTGCGGATCATACGGTTGAACCAACCGTGGGCTGTCAGAAATACCTTACCCTCAGCCGAGGCTTCGTGCAGCGAGATGGCCGCCTCGCGCGCCCTGCGCCGGGATTCTGAAACCGACTCACCATCCAGCGAGTGGCCAAACAGCCATGCAATCCGTGCGATCACATTCCATGTTTTGGGCAGAAAGCGGAGCAGTTTGAACCGGGGCGGCGGCAGAGGTGCCTCATTGAACAAGGGATCAGCTCTTGCAGGTTGATCCGGGGCAGCCAGGGTCATCGTCTCTTGAGCCCTTAGCCGACCGGACGTTACGAAGATATCTGCATCTAAAACAGCCGTCTTTAGATGATCCGGAGCCTCTTGTCCGGGTTGAAGCCCACCAGCCTCATAATCCGCCCACCACTTCACATAAGACCGCCAATCGAGCCGTGGCCCTTTTGTACGATCAAGTGCTGGCTTGCCATGCCGTGCAATGATTATGGGACTACGAACAGTCTCGGAGAGAGATCCGCCGGATCGACTCATCGTAGTTTAGGCCTCTTCTCGCTTGCTGGAGCACTCGCCGACTCCACATTGATGGGCGTAAACTTGTTGGCCATTATCGGCAAGGTGACAAAGCGGTATACGCTACAACCCACGCCAGACGCGAGGCTTCGCGCATTCGAGACGCGGGTCGCTTGCACAGCGTTTCGTGGTCCAGAGCACAGTCTCCGCCCGCCCAATAAGATTATCGAACGGAATAAAACCGACAGATACATGGCTGTCGACCCAGTTCTCGGTCGGTTCGCAATCGACGCTGGAATAGACACCGTCAATCGGTGGACAGTGGCCTGACGAACTCCGTATTGCGCGTGCGCTGCGTTTGGAACGCTGACGCAAAGCTTCGAGATCTGGCGTTGAGCGGAAATCAGTATAGCGCGAATCAAGAGAATTATCGCGATTGTCGCCAGCGAAGAAGAAATGTCCTTCGGGCACACTGAATACTTTTCCAGTATCATTGCTGGAACTGCTGTTCCACTCATGGCTTAGGAACTCGGTATCGCCGACCACGTTTCGATACTCGCGCGTGTAAACGGCACCTGAATTCCCATTCGGCCGGTACCGGAAGTCCCGCGTCAGATCCTGACGGATATTCTGTCCATTGACGTAGATGTCTTGCCCACGCACCTCTATCCGATCGCCTGGCATACCGATCAACCGCTTGATCATGACACGATTGGTATGGGGATGCATGAACACGGCCACATCGCCCGCCTCGGGCATCCGTGCGAACAGTCTGCCATCCCCGAGAGGCAGGATTCGGCCAACGCCCCACGGCACGGAATAGCGAGAATAACCATAGGCGAATTTGTTCACGACCACGCGGTCACCCACCTGCAACGACGGAACCATGCTCTCCGACGGGATCACCCTTTGCTCGTAAAGCACCATCGAAAACACAAACAGAGCCGGAATGAAAACAACCAGCAAACGGGCCCATTCCATAATCTCGGCCTTCACCTTGTCCATAAAGGTCATAGACGTGGTTTGTTGGGACTCTGGTGTGGTCTCGGTCATGCGCTTTGAACTTCTACCCTTTTGGCCAACACGATTATCCAGACGGCCCCTGCCTTACCCCTTCTCGGACAAGCCCGACAAGACTCAACGCGCAACCTCAACATCATATGTGAAGATTTAAGGGCACTGGGTAGCCCCCCGCGCATGAAATGCTGCTCTAACTCATTTGTTCAGCCGGTCAAATGATACATATCTGCGCCGCCAGGTTCGCTAACCCTATGGACATCGCCCCGGCGTATTAAACAATTGAGGTGCGCAAGTGCTTCCCCAGTTGCCAGCCCGATCAGATCATCACCGATTTTCCGCGCAAATATTGCCGGAAACACATCCACCACCCGCCGCGGTGCTTCATTCAATCGCCTTTTTAGCCGTTCGAGCGCCTTTTCATGGCCATCAATCAACGCCTGCAAACGATCGTGACCGCCCGTAAACGGCTCATTATGGCCGGGTAAAACCAGGACATCGGGATTTGTACTGGCCTTCAGATGGGCACAGCTTCTAAGCCAATCCGACAAGGGATCCGCCTCCGGCTCGGTCGGGTGAACCGACACATTGGAAGATATACGCGGCAGGAGTTGATCACCAGAAATCAGGATATTGCGCTCAGGCGAATAGAGACATGCATGCTCTGGCGAATGGCCATTGCCATGAATCACCTGCCAGGGCGAGCCGCCAAGCTCGATCGTGTCACCGCCGGAAATCCGTGTAAAATTGTCAGGCAGCTGGCTTACACCCATGCCAAAGCGCCCAAACCGTTCCTTGTAAGCGGCGATATGGTGGGGCTGCCAACCAGCTCTTTCAAAGAAACGGATCGCCACCTCTGGCGCTTCCCGTCCGGTATCTGCGCAAAGCATGCGGCAGGTGACATATTCCAGCCGGCTGATCCAGAGCTCGGCACCCGTCTTTCGATAAAGCCACCCGGCAAGACCAATATGATCCGGATGCATATGTGTTGCGATCACGCGCTTCACAGGCGCATCACCCACGACACTTTGGAGAATACTGCGCCATGCGGACTTCGTATCGTCCATGGGCATGCCGGTATCCACCACCGTCCAGCCATCGCCATCGTCAATCAGCCACACATTGACCCATTTCAGAGCGAAGGGTACCTCCATGGCCGCCCAGTGAATGCCCGGTGACACCTCAAGTGTTGTGCCGGGCTCCGGTACGTCGCTGCCAAAGGGATATACGGGGCGGGACCGGCCTTCTGTCTTGCTTTTCGGGGCATCCATGGCAGGGGTATGGCATGTGCTCATGTCGCCGCCAATCGGTGACCTAGCGAGAGCCTATCTGCGGCATGGATAGATCAGCCGACAACACTTCACATCCTGAGAGGGGTCAAATCGTGGCAAAAATACTCGTCGATGGAGACGCTTGCCCCGTAAAGGACGAGATCTACAAGGTCGCCGTCCGCCACTCCGTCCCCGTATGTTTGGTCTCGAATAGCTGGATCCGGATGCCGGATCACCCGCTCTTTGAATTCAAGCTTGTTAGCAATGGGTTTGACGCCGCGGATGACCACATCGCAGAGACAACAGATGCCGCAACAATTGTCGTAACCGCCGACATACTACTTGCCGAACGGTGCCTCAAGGAGAAGGCCCGAGTCATCGGCCACACGGGAAAACCCTTTACAGAGAATTCGATTGGTGCAGCCGTCGCAACCAGGGCCATTATGGCGGATCTCAGGGCAGGCATTGGAAGCGAACAAGTCGGCGGCCCAAAGCCTTTCACCAAGGCTGATCGCTCCAGCTTTTTGCAGGCTCTCGATACAGAGATCGTGCAGCTCAAACGGAGCCGATCTGAATGACCGGAATCACTTCTTTAGGCCAAACGCAGCTGTCAGACATTCCGATCCTGGAAAACGATCGCCTGCGGCTTAGGCCCCACGCCATATCGGATCTCGATCAGCTGGCGGAAATGTGGACCAACCCCGATTATGTCCGCTATATCGGCAACCTGACGAGATCCAAAGCAGAAGTCTGGAAGGCCATTCAGTCGACCATTGGAAGCTGGGCGCTGCTTGGCTATGGCTACTGGGTGATCGAAACGCGGGAGCATGGCGAATTCGTTGGCGAGACCGGCTTTCTGGAAAGCGTTAGACCCGTTGAGCCAGATCACGTCGGCACGCCCGAGGCGGGTTGGGGCATTGTGCCTAACCAATGGGGAAAGGGCTACGCGAGCGAGGCCCTCGCAACCATAGTTAAATGGGCAGATGGCGTTTTCCCAGACAAACGCACTGTTTGCATGATCGAAACAAGCCACGAGGCTTCGGTACGCGTTGCTGAGAAGAATGGTTTTGTTTTCGCCTATCAAACGATGCTAGGCGATGACGCGGTGCAGATATTCGAGCGAAACGGCCTCTAATGCTCTCTCAAACCAATACATTGAATACCACACATTTTGGGGTACATGCACCGAAATCAGCGACCAGAGCGGGATCAACCCCGCATGGCCGATGCGATGGTGACAACCTGTTTAGCAACAAGCTGGAGTTTATTCGCAGTATCGGTCACACGCTCTTCGGACTTGTCCGCACTATTGAAAATACAGCCGTAGGGCGTCGGTACCCCGCGAAGTGCATGGGTGATATCTCTCAGCATGCCAAGCGTTGTCATGGCCGCCTGCTCACCCCAAGCAGAGGCGATTAGCCCTACAGCCCTGCCATCAAGATATGGGCGTTCATCAGCTTTCAGATCCTCAACATAGTCGAGGGCGTTCTTTATCAGCCCGGATACGCCGCCATGGTAGCCCGGCGATCCGATCACCACACCATCGGCCCGGCGGAGCGCCTCCACCAGAGTCTTGGCCTCATCAGTCCGGTCATCGGTCTCGGTTGAGTAGAAAGGCATGGCGAGCGATGGGCCGGAAATCAAAGTCGTGCTCGCGCCAAGCGCCTTGGCGTGTTCGAGAACATCGGCCACGGCTTTCTCAGTCGACGATCCCGCCCGGAGGGTTCCACCGACCCCGACGATAAAGATATCCTGCGCCATGACCTCTCGCCCCGGTGCTGCTCATAAACCGATCGACAGGCGCTTTATCTGAATGCGGGCCAAAGGTCGATGGCTGCTTATGTATTGCATCGCCAATCGGCAGCAGAGAATTCCCAAGAACACCCCGTCATCGCCCCAATCATCCTGATAACCGCACCTTTTCGCCCAATTCGAACGCCACCTTACCAATTAGAAAGAAAGTTGGGAGTGGATAAATGAACAGGCTATTTATCAGCGCTATCGCATCAATCGCCACCATCGCTACGGCAGCCATGGCAGAGACGACCGATTCCGGCGCACCCTGCGACGTGGCGGAATTGTCGGTCTACTTTCCCCATCAGGAAACAGAATTAACAGACGCAGCCGAGCGCGCCTTCCTCGCTGAAGCAGAAGAAATCGGAACCTGTCGCATCGCGCAAATCTCTGCGACCGTCATTTCAGCTGATGGGAAAGACACCTACGAAGCGGACGCACTCTCTGCCGCCAGAGCGACCACGGTTCTTTCTGCTCTGATGAGCGCCGAACTTGCCAGCCCGGATCATATGATTCCCGTAAATGTGATTTCGTTGGGTGATGCATCAGATGAAGCAGCCGTTCCGCTCGCGCGCCGCGTTGACGTCCAAATCGTGCCCGTCGCTGCACTGAGCAGCTAAACCAACAGCTCTCCCTGGTCGCAAAGGCCTTCACCCAGCTCTGCGACCAATTCCCTGCCCCGGACGAGAAACGTATCTCGTCCGGGGTTTTTCAAAACATATTGCACCATTGTTTCGTGGCGGCTCCCTGGGCTAAGAGACCGCGTTCGAGGCAACCCTGCCGCCTCAAAACATCTAGAAGGTCAATTCATGAGCGACACCGGCAGCAATCGGCGCATTCTGATCACGTCAGCCTTGCCCTATATCAATGGCATCAAGCACCTGGGCAATCTTGCCGGATCGATGCTGCCCGCCGATGTGTTTGCCCGGTATCAGCGGCTTGCCGGGAATGATGTGCTCTATATCTGCGCAACGGACGAGCATGGCACACCGGCCGAGCTTGCTGCCCAGGCTGCCGGAATTTCGGTTCAGCAGTATTGTGACGAGCAACACGAAATTCAGCGCGCCGCCGGTGAAGGCTTCTCACTCTCCTATGATCATTTCGGCCGGTCTTCATGGGAAGAGAACCACCGTCTCACACAGCACTTTGCTCATGTTCTGGAAGAAAAGGGCCTGATCGAGGAACGCACTTCGAAACAGGTCTATTCCGTCGATGATGGCCGCTTCCTGCCCGACAGATATGTAGAGGGAACCTGCCCCCATTGCGGATATGAAAAAGCCCGCGGGGATCAGTGTGACAATTGCGGACGGCTGCTCGACCCGATTGACCTGATTGACCCCTATTCGGCAGTCTCTGGCGGACGGAATATTGAAATCCGCGAAACGGCCCATCTCTATCTCCTGCAATCCGAGATGCAGGACACGATCAGAGAGTGGGTAGAAGCCTCGAAAGACTGGCCGCAACTTGCCCGCTCCATCGCTTTGAAGTGGCTCGATGAGGGCCTCCGCGACCGGGCGATCACCCGCGACCTCAGCTGGGGGGTGCCGGTTACACTGCCCGATGGTTCCATCCGGCCCGGCTTTGAGGAGAAGGTCTTCTATGTCTGGTTCGATGCACCGATCGAATACATCGCAGCGACGCAGGGCTGGGCGAAGGCTGGCGGCGACGTGGATGCCTGGGCGCGCTGGTGGCGGAAAGATCAGGGGGCTGACGATGTCGAATATGTCGAGTTCATGGGCAAAGACAATGTGGCTTTCCACACAGTGTCATTCCCGGTCACGATCTTCGGGTCCGGCGAGCCCTGGAAAACTGTCGACCGGCTGAAAGCCTTCAACTGGGTCACCTGGTATGGCGGGAAATTCTCCACCAGCCAGAATCGCGGCGTCTTCATGGATCAGGCCCTGGATCTTCTGCCTGCTGACTATTGGCGCTGGTATCTCATCGCCAACGCTCCCGAAGGATCTGATGCAGCTTTCACCTGGGAAGGTTTTCAGGCAGCGGTGAACTCGGACCTTGCCAATGTCCTTGGCAACTTCGTCAATCGGATCACCAAGTACTGCGTTTCCAAGTTCGACGGCGAGCTCCCCGATGGCGGAACACCGGGCGAAGACGAAGCCTGGATCGCGACCGAACTGAGAACGCGCCTCGCCGACCTCGCCGACCACTACGAGCAGATGGAGTTCCGCAAGGCCGCAGCGGAGACCCGCGCTATCTGGGCTGCCGGGAACGAATATCTCACCCGGGCAGCGCCATGGTCGAAGTATAAGACAGATGTCGATGCGGCGGCGGTTGGTGTACGGACAGGCCTGAACCTTGTCGCTCTGTTCGGCATCCTCGCCCAACCTATTGTTCCCGTCACCGCAGCGAAGATCCTCGACGCTCTTGCGATTCCCGAAGAGAATCGGAAGTGGCCGCACCCGGATGATGACGGCCTGCTGACGGCCCTTCCTATCGGCATGCCCATCGCCGCGCCGCCCGTCTTATTCAACAAGATTGAGGACGCTCAAGTCGCAGAATGGACCGAACGGTTTGGCGGCGAGGACCAATAAGTTAGCGCGCAATAACGCCTCAAAGGACCACTTCCCCAATGCAAAAAGAGTATCGCCAGAAGAGTTTTCAGGCACCGCCAGGCGCACTTAGTCTTCTGCTCGTGAGACATGGCGAGTCAGAAGCAGCGATCCCGGGAAAGTCATTCCCTTTGGTCGACGGGCATGGTGACCCAGCCCTGCACCCGAAAGGACATGAGCAAGCTGAGGCTGTGGCGGAAAGGCTGGAGCACGACGGTTTGGACGCGGTTTACGTCACCACGCTGCGCCGCACACATCAGACCGCGGCCCCTTTAGCTGCCCGCCTTGGCATAAAGACAACGGTCGAGCGAGACCTTAGAGAAATCTGTCTCGGTGAGTGGGATGGCGGGCTGTATCGGATCAAGATGGCTGAAGGCGATCCTATCTTCCACAAGGTCTTTGCCGAACAGGAATGGGGACATGTGCCCGGCGCAGAAACGACAGAGTGCCTCCACACCCGGGTCAAGTCCGCAATCTTGAGGCTCGCCGGGACTCACCCGGACGAGCATGTTGCAGCTTTCGTCCATGGCGGCGTCATCGGCGCAGCGATGTCGATTGCAACCGGGGCGGCACCCTTTGCCTTCCTTGGAGCGGAAAACGGTTCGATCACACATCTGGTCATCACCAACGATGCGATGATTGTACGTGGTTTCAACGACTGTACGCATCTCGCCGAGCTTTAGGTTGGCGATGCACGCGGATCATCGACGGAGTATTCCAGGGAGAGAGACTTCCTAGATGATCAATCAAGCTGCCTTTGCCGGAAAAATAGCCCTCATCACAGGCGGCGCATCGGGCTTCGGGCTGGAGCTCGCTCGCCAGCTGCAATACGCAGGCGCGAGGCCAATTATACTGGATATAGACGCAGAGGCTGTCGGCCAGCTCACAAACATCACCGGATATATCTGCGACGTGACTGACGCTGCTGCTCTCGCTAAAATCTGCACGCAGATCGAAGCGGCCCACGGCCCCATCGATATCGCCATTGCGAATGCCGCTATCGACATTTCCGGTGAAGCACATCTTTACAGCGCGGACGACTGGTCACGCATTCTCGATGTGAACCTTAGGGGCACGACAAATTTCATCGCTGCAGTCTATCCGAAAATGGTGGAGCGCCAGGCGGGCCAGATACTATTTATTTCCTCCGGCTCCGGGCGCATCGGTTTCCCCTTCGGTCTGCCCTATACAACGTCCAAGTCGGCTCTGAATGGCCTCGCCGCCGGTCTTCGCGCCGAAGCAATCTCGCACAATGTGGATGTCCGCATCGCCATATTGCCCCTGCTCGCGGGCGGACTTGCCGATAAGTCCGACAGCCAGTCGGGGGTGGACCGCCGGACCTGGCTCGCCGCTCTGCCCGGCAAAACCTATCCGCTGACAAAGGCAGCCAGCGCCACTTTGAAGGGGCTCGCGGGCAGACACCCCAGAATCATCTTTCCTCGTCATCAGGCCTTCGCCTATTGGCTAATGGACGTTTGCCCGCCCCTTGGCACTCTTGTTCGCAGACAATTGGTTGCAATATTCCACAAGGTTGGGCGAGGATAGATTTCAGGCTGGGCAGATTGGGAGGATTATGTCGTGGGCATTGTCATAAAATCTCTAGTTTTCGTTCTGATCTTGCTCGCGGGGCTCGGAGGCGTCGCCTACTGGCTGAAAGTACAGGACAAACTGCCACTTGATGACGTTGCCCGCACCAATGCTTCTGGCGACTTCGTTACGCTCACCGATGGCGAGATACATTATCGCTGGTTTGAACCGGAAAACGGCGCTGATGATGCGCCCGTCATAGTCATGACTCATGGGTACTCGACGCCGAACTTTATCTTCGAGCAGAACGCCGAAGCGCTCTCAAAGGCCGGCTTTCGCGTTCTGACCTTCGACCATTTCGGCCGCGGCTGGTCGGATCGTCCAGCCGGTCCCTACTCGATCGATTTCTATGACCGCGAACTCCTTGAACTTGTTGACGCCTTCGAGCTCGATGAGCCGTTCGGCCTTGTCGGCCTTTCCATGGGCGGTGTCATCGTAGCGGAATTCGCCGCACGCCATCCGGAGCGCATCGCGAAACTCGGGCTGCTCGTACCGGCCGGCCTGAAGCTTGGCACAGAAACAGGCAGCACCACCGACCGGCTAATGATGACCCCCGTTCTTGGAGATTGGATCTGGACCGTTTTTGGCGAGCAAATTCTGCTGGGTGATAGCCAGTATGACGAAAGTACGCTCCAGTCACATCAAAAGCTGTCTGGCGATGTCAGTGTTCAAATGACCTATGCCGGATACCTACCGGCCCTCCTTTCCTCCTACCGTCATAACCCAATGGCGAATCGCGATGACGTATTTCGCCGTGTAGGCAACACCGATATTCCGGTTCTCGCCATCTTCGGTGAGGCGGATACAACCGTTTTGCCGGAAAGCGCAGATCGCTTGAAGACGGCTATTCCAGACGCTGAAGTCCATATGATCGGCGAAGGCGATCATGGCCTCAACTACAAGCTGGCAAATCGGGTAAACCCGCTTCTAACTGAGTTTTTTGCAAGAGATGCCCTGACAGATGGAGCGGCACAGACTAGCCTCCGCGCAAATTAGACTTGCTCGAAGGATTTGAAATGCGCCGCTTTTTGTCCGCTGCTGCCCTCGCAGCCTTCCTGATTACCCCGGCAAATGCAGACCATGATCTGAGCCATATTCCTGAACCGGGTGCTGATCTCGGGGAGATTTATCGCTTTCTCCACGCGAATCCGGAACTCTCATTTCAGGAAGTGGAAACCTCCGCCTTGTTGAGCGCCGAGTTGGAAACACTCGGATTTGAAGTCACCACAGGTGTGGGTGCCGATTGGGTCAGGGCCAAGGCCATGATTGCAGCGGGCCAGCTTTACGAGAATGTTGGCGGTTACGGCGTCGTCGGTGTCATGGAAAATGGCGTTGGTCCATCAATCCTTGTGCGCACCGATATGGATGCGCTTCCGGTTCCCGAACAAACCGGCAAACCTTACGCGTCCAAAGTCTCCAGCATCGGATGGACCGGCGTTGACAGCCCGGTGATGCATGCCTGCGGCCACGATGTCCACATGACGAGTTGGGTCGGAGCCGCGCGGGAACTGAGCGCACGAAAAGACGAATGGTCAGGCACTCTAATCATGATTGCCCAGCCAGCAGAAGAACTTGGGCTCGGCGCACCCGCCATGCTGGCCGATGGACTGTTTGAACGCTTCCCCAAACCCCACGCAAACCTTGCCCTGCACGTCTCACCAACCATCCCGGCTGGCGAAGTTGGCTATGCGGAAGGTTATGCGCTCGCTGCCGTCGATACAGTCGATATCAGGGTCTTCGGCTCCGGCGGCCACGGTGCTTATCCGCACACAACGAAGGACCCGGTTGTCATTGCGTCCCATATTGTGACGGCGCTGCAAACGCTTGTCTCGCGCAATGTCGATCCGCAAGAGCCCGCTGTTGTGACCGTGGGATCAATTCAGGCAGGTGCAAAGCACAATATCATCTCCGACGAGGCGATCATGAAGCTCACTGTGCGGACCTATTCCGACGAGGTCCGACAGATCCTCCTTGACGGGATTGTCCGTGTTGCGAATGGGCAAGCTGCCACATTTGGTGCCCCGGAGCCTGAAGTGGAATTTGAAACGGACTATATTCCGTCGACATACAATGACCCTGAACTAAGCCAGCAATCGGCTGCCGCGATCTCGGCGGCCATCGGCGAGGATAAGGTCTATACAATTCCTGCCGTCATGGGCGGTGAGGATTTTGCCCATTACAGCCGAACCAAGGACAAAATTCCGAGCTTTATCTTCTGGCTTGGCGGGCTTGATGCTGAATTTGCCGCAAGCGGCAAGCCCCTCCCGAGTCTTCATTCCTCCCTCTTCGCACCGGATGCGGATACCGCTGTGCCCATTGGCGTCGATGCCATGGTTGCAGCGACGATCAAAGCATTTGCCGCCTATGGTGAGGCAGATCAGTAACGCTGACCGTCAAGGTCATAGAGAAAATCGGAAATCCGCCGCGCATTCGCGCCGAGATCTGAGCGGCCGACCCGGCTGATCGATCTCATATCAACCCGCGCACCGTCTCCTTCCGGGCGGACGCGGATTGCGACATCATCCTTGAAACCGAACCAGGTGGACGTATGGGTCGCCTCAAGCAGACCCTCGTCTTCATTCTTGTTGACGATCGTCCAGCCACGCTTCCGGGCGAGACGCTCACTCGCCGCATAGACATCGGCTGGCGCTGCTGCAACGATGAGCGAGCGAATAGGCCTGTAAGGCTTCGGCGCTTCTGCATCCTCGCAGACGTCCGGATCGTCGCTCTCGCACTCGGCCTCTTCCTGAATGTCGGCGATCAGGCGGCCCTCAAACGGGCTATCGCTGTCATAGGCGAAGATGGCCTCCTCGCCATAACGCACAGGATTCGCCTCTTCGCCACGCGCCGTCATCATGGCATTGCTGAGCACAACAGGGTCAGACCAGTCGGTCTGAATGTCGTGGATCGGCGGCACCGACTGCGCCCCGGCCCCAAGCCCGGCCAAGCGACCGGCAAGCAATCCCGAAATCAGCAGTGCCCCCATGGCAAGCATGACAGGCCGCTTCCTCGGTGAGCTGATCAGACCGACAATCAGGCCGATCACCGCAACTCCAAGGCTGCCAAAAACAACGATACGGCCGAGGCCAATAATCATAGTTAGCAGTCCGAACTGCCAACTCCACAGACCGAACTTCGTGCCGAGGGCGGCTGCGACAAACCAAAGCACAGCAAAGATGGAAAAGACCAGCGCGCCGAGCGCAACTTTTCCACGCCATCCACCAGACTGATCTGTATATGCCCCTGCCATGCTGACCTCTTTCGATATGACCCAACTTCACTTAGCTTTTTTGCCCATTGCTCCCATGGGCGCAATGGACGAACGCACTTTACGTGGAGGATGGGAGGTAGGCTCTTCTTGTTTGTTCCTAGTGGTTTTGTCTGCTCAGTAGCAGTCAATACAGCACTGAACACAGTGCATACATTTGCCCCCCGCGTCGGCCTGCGGCTTCGCGACGGAACGCGCTCAGGGCTGCTGATCTTTCTTCAATTATCATCCCGGAATGTTCGCGAATGCGGACATGTTCGGAGAGCCAGATCATTTCAAGCATCTCCGATCCTTCTGGATCCCGGATCGCCTCCGGCGTCCGGGATGACACTTTGGTTTTACCTCCGGTCCGCTTCGCGGCCCATGAGGCCGCGCTCAAGGCTGCGGGCACTCCAAAGCGAACTTCGAAGCCTATATCCGCAGCCCTGAGCACGTCTCATGTGAGCGCCGAAGGCGCGATACGGAGACAATAGAATATGAGGATAGATCAGGAACTATCCCAC